>NZ_JBFBOC010000002.1:0-718377 GCF_040685975.1 Kitasatospora sp. NPDC086791
GCCCCCCCACGAGCTCGACCCCCCCGCGGCCGCCCGGGGGTCCTACCCCGGCCGGGGGTGATCGCGTCGGCGCCGGGCGAGGCCGGCGCGCCGCCGGCCACCGGCGCCGCACCTGCCGGCCTGCCGGCGGCACAACAATGAAGAGAGTCGTGCCAATGCACTCCAGACCACGATGTGAGCGCTGCCGTTTCGACGGACCCGGCACCGGCCACATCTGCGTTCAACCGTTCGACGTCCCGTTCCCGTCGGACTCCCGCCTCGATCTGCGCATCCCGCCGTACCTCCTGGAACTCGATCCGCCGGAGGCCGGAACGGAGTCGAGAGGGGAGCCGCGAGAGGAGGTGGGCAGGGGGACGGGAACGGCGGCGGGCGCCGAGGCGGAGACGACCGTGCTCCCGGTCATCGGCGGACCGGAGCCGTTCGCCGAGCGGCGCGCCGGTCCTCCCGGTCCGGGAAGACGCCGGTATCCGCCGTCACCGTCGTCCGGGGCCATCGCCGGCCGGCTCACCCGCAGGACGGTGCTGATCGTCGCACTCGCCCTGACGGTGGGGGTGGTCCTGTACACGCAGATAGCGGGACTGACCGCGCCCGCCGGCTCCGAGGACGGGGCGGCGGTGGTCATCCCCGGCGGACCGCCGGGGCAGAGCGACTTCTCGCTCTCGCCGCTCGCGTCCGCCTCCCCGACCGGGATGCCGTCCCCGCAGCCGGTCGGCAGCACGGCGGACCCCGTCGCGCCGACACCGGCGGGCGCCGCGCCGAGCCCCGCCGCACCGGGCCCTTCCGCGACGGGCCCCGCCACGTCGGTGCCGACGGGCACCGCGACGGGCTCCGCCGCACCGGCGCCGGTCGGCACCATGCGCTCGACCCCGCCGGTAGCCCCCGGGGCCCAGGTGCTGGTGGACGCCGCGTCCGGTGACTGCCTGACGGCCGCCGCGGACGGCAGCCTGCAGATCTGGACCTGCGACGGGCGCGCGACGCAGCAGTGGACCCGTACCGTCACCGACGAGTTGCGCACGGCCGACAACACCCTCTGCCTCGCTCCCGCTCAGGACTCCGGGCAGGACGGCACCCGGGTGGTGGTTGTTCCCTGCACCGGATCGAACAGCCAGAAGTGGACCGTGCGTTCGGACGGCAATCTGGCCAACGCCAGATCCGGGCTGTGCCTGGACGTCCTGGACGGATACCGGGCCAACGGCACCCCGCTCCAACTGTGGACCTGCCCCGGTCCGGTCGGCCGAGCCTGACCCGCGCCGTGGCGGCACGACGCACTGACAGCACAACGCCGTGACGACACAGGGGCGTTGGCGGTCGGTACCGGCACGTCCGAGGCGCGGTGAAGCCAGGGGTGAGCGTTCCCTTAACGGAACCCGAAGTTCGGCGGAGGCGGTGTTCCGGGGAGCGGGCAGGGCTTAGTGTCGGTCTCAGCCGGCCCGATTCCGAGGGCTCTCCGCACCGGGCCCGCGGGTCTCCCCGCCCGCTCCGCCCGCTCCGCCGGCTCCCCGCCTCCGCCCGCACGGCCCGTCCGGCAGGCGGACTCCCGGGCTCCACACCCCTGGCCCGCACCGCGTCGGCGGATCCGACTTCCTGCCGTTCCACCGCGGTTGCTCGCCTCCCCGACCCGCACAGTGAGGATCACTCCATGAACGACATGAACGACATGACCGACATGAACGACATCACTGGCACGACCGCTGTGACCGACCCGGCCGACCCCGTCGGGGCGGCCGCCCCGACGCGAGCCACCGAGCCGAGCCGCACGGTCTGCCCGCTCTGGGAACACGTCGCCAAAGCCGGCGCCCCCGAAGCCGGCGCCCCCGAAGCCGACACCCCGGACGGCACCTCGGCGGCGCCGTGGCCCGGGGTGGTCGTCGAACTGCCCTTCCCGGCGCCGGTGGTGGCGGACGCGTCGGCGCCGGCCGGTCCGGAGCGCGGCACCCCGGACCGGCCCGCGGCCGCTGTGACGGTCCTGCGCCCGGGCCGGCCGGCCGCCGTACCGACCCCGACCGGCCACGAGTACGCGTACCGGCCGGCCGCCGGCTGACCGACCGGCGGACCCGGGCAGCCCCTGAAGCGGTGCGCCCGGCTCCGCCACCTGCCGCACCACACCCATCGGATCACCCATCCCCGGAGGAGCGCAGCATGAAAGGCCGAACCCCAACTCCCCTTTTCCGTACACGCAGTGGCGTGGGCGGCCGGCCGGCCGGCCGCCGGCCGGTGCTGTACGGCCTGCTGGCCGTAGGTACGTCGGTGCTTGCCGTCGCCTGCGTCCCGACCATGCCGACGGCCGGTTCGTCCGGCGCCCCGATGCCGTCGGTCAGCATGACCGGAACCCCGACCGGCACCCCCTCCGGAATGCCGACCGGCATGCCGATGCCCAAGCCCAGCGGAATGCCCTCCGGCATGCCGACGCAGACCGGAATGCCCTCCGGAATGCCGTCCGGAATGCCCGGCGGTATGCCCACGGACGGAAAGTCCGGCATGCCGATGCCCAAGCCGACCGGTATGCCGTCGGGAATGCCGCCCGGAATGCCGACGTCGATGCCGCCCGGCATGCCCACCGGCAAGCCCGGCATGCCGATGCCCAAACCCACCGGGATGCCCCCCGGAATGCCCACCGGTATGCCGACGCGGATGCCGCCCGGCATGCCCACCGGCGGTCCGACGCCGATGCCGACCGGCATGCCGACCATGGCGGGTTCCGACCCCTCCCCGGTCTTCGGCAACCACTGGTAGGCCCACGGCCGAACGGGCGGCGCTCCACCGACACCCCGGCCCGACGCACTGCCGGTCGTGTCCGTGCCGCCGCCCCCTCCGACATCCGACCACAAAAGGATCAACGTATGCCCAGAACACCGAACAGACACCAGTCCCGGGCGGGCAGGAACCGGGTGACCTCGCTCAGCCTGGGTCTCGGTGGGGTGCTCGCGATCGGCGCGTCCTTGCTGAGCGTCTCCTTCGCCGACACGATCCCCGTCGCGGCCCCGCCCGCCCCCGCCGACCCGGACTGCACGCTCACCGTGCCCGACGAGCCGCTCACCGCCCGCGGGCTGGCCACCCCCTACGTCCTGACGGCCACCGACCCGGCCAAGGGCCCGTGCCACGAGAGCAACCCGCACCAGGCGGCCTTCGTCCAGGCCACCGTGCTCGACCCGGAGACCGGAGCGGTCTTCGTCTACAACCCCCTGGTGACCGACCGGGGCAGCGAGCCCGCCGTCGCCCCGGTCCGGCCCAAGCTGCCCGAACACGCCGTCGTCGGCATCTGGTTCGGCTTCGACGGCAACACCCTCACCCTGGGCGGCCACGCCGCCGCCGGCAGGTGCGCGGGCCGCTCGCCGACGCAGCCGTTCGGCCAGTTCGCCTCGTGCAACGCCGCCGCGTTCTTCGACGCGGCGTGGTCCGCGCAGAGCACCGGCCGGCTCGTCGTGCCGCCACTGGGCATGGCCCGGGACGGCCGGCCCTGCCCGACCACCCGCGACCTGGGCATCGTCGGGCAGGACCACGCCGGCAACGTGACCACCGAGTACCTGATCACCGGACGCGGTGCGACGGCCCAGCGGACCGCCGCCACCACCGGCCGGCTGTCCGGCTCGACGGTGGTGCGCGGCGCCGTCGCACCGCCCACCGGCAGTGACAACCTGCTGCTCACCGACTTCATCGACCCGGCGCTCGGCTGCACCCCGTGGACGGCCCCCGACCTGGCGGACCCGGGCGGCAAGGCCACCTCGCTCGCCCTGAACGAGCTCCAGGTGGCCAACTTCAAGGCGTCCCCGGTGGGCCTGGCCCCGATCACCGGAAGCCCCACCGGCACGCCGCCCGCGCGGGGCAAGGACCGGACCCGGCAGTTCCCCGCCGACGGGAACCCGCCGCCGGCCGATCACGCCACGACCACCGACCTGCGCACCTACTGTCAGGCCCTCGCCACCGTGGACTCCCAACGGCTCCAGCGGGACAAGGAGTTCACCGCCAAGGTCGCCTCGCCGCAGCCCGGACGCACGCTGTTCGACTTCCTGAACCAGCGGCTGGCCGACTCCTTCACGGGTCTCGGCTGCCAGCAGGTCCTCCCGCCGGCCCCCGGCCCGACGGCCGGCGGGAAGCCGACCGGCATGCCCAGCGCGACGGTCGGCGGAACGCCGCCCAGCACGCCCGGTCAGCTCCCGTCGTCCTTCGGCACCCACTTCTGAGCCCGTCGTCCGACCTCGCCGGTCACCCGACCTGCTGAGACCCCCGGGAGCCGGGGCACCTGACGCGGCCGTTCCCCACGCTTCGGCAAGTCCCGTGCCGAAGCGTGCGGGAGCGGCCGTTGCCCGTGGGCCTCCCGGCCGGGCCGCCCACGGGCGGAGCGCCGGAGACCGGGCTCCGGTCAGCCCATGGTGAAGAGGAAGCTCTCGGACTGGTAGTAGTTCGGCAGGTGCACCAGGAGCGATCCCGGGTGCGGTGGAGTCGTATCGGTCCAGTCCTGCGGGCCCAGGAGGTGGGCGGAATAGTCGCTGGCGGGGACGGGTGGCACGAACCCGAGGCGGAAGGCGGTCGCCTGGGCGTTCGGCGTGAACCGCCAGAGCTGCTCGGGGTGCCCCGGATCGGACCGGCAGACCGTGAGGGTGACCGCGACGAGGTTGCCGCCCGTGGTGGTGCCGTCGAGACAGGTCCCGGTGCCGGTGTTGCGCAGCTGGTAGGTGTCCTGTCCGACCGGAAGCCGCTGCCAGCGCTGGGTGGCCTGGCCGCCGCACTGCTGGAGCTGGAGCTGGGGCGGGCCGGCGGTCTGCGCGGCCGGGGCGAGGCCGACGCAGAGCCCGGAGCCGTAGTTGACGAGCGGGATCCCGGCGGCGACCGGCGGGGTGGGTGAAGGGGCGGCGCTGGTGGGCGGGGCGGTCGCCGACCGGGTGGCCGAGGGGGTGGGCGTGGGGGAGGCGCCGGTGGGAGCCGTGGCCGAGGTGGCGGGGGTGGGCGTGGGGGAGGACATCGCGGCCGGGCCGATCTCCGGGGGCGCGTCGTCGGAGTCGGTGGTGGGCGATGGTGTGCCGGGAGCGGGCAGGGTCGGGGCGTCGACCGGCTGCGGGTGTTCGCCGGCCCGCTCCACCGTGGTGAGCAGCAGACCGGCGACGGCGAGTGCGGCCAGGCCGCCGGCGCCCGCCGCGGCGACGGGTATCAGCAGGTGCCAACCGGCCCGGCCGTCGGCGCGCTTCGCCCGGGGCAGACGCCGACGCCCTGTGGGGGCGCCGGGGTCGTGGGCGCCGGGGCGGGGACCGTCGGATGACGGACCGGCCGGCGTCGGCGGCCGGGATTCCCGGGGCTGCTGCCCGGCTCCGAGGGCCACGGCCGACGGCGATGCCGGTGCCGACGCTTCCGCGTCCCACAGGACCAGTGCCCTGAGCAGGGCGGGCCGCTGCCAGGTCCGGATGGCCTCCAGGTCCGCCCGGACGCTTCGGCAGCTCGCGCACTTGGCGAGGTGGCGGTCGAGGTCGCCGGGGTCACCGGCGGCGGTGTGCCGGACGCGGTCGGCGAGCCGCGCGGCCAGGTGCCGGCAGGAGCGCTGCGGCGTGCGGGAGGCGTACGCCCGGAGGCAGGCGTCCTGAAGGCGGCGCTCGACCGGGTTCTCGGCCCGCGGCGGACGGGCCGGTGACCCGGCCTGCGACCCGGCCGCGTCGTCGAGGCGCCGCCACAGGTCCTGCTGCCGCGCCGCGGGCAGGCTCCCGAACGCGCTCAGGACGAGCGAGTCCGCCTCCGCCGCGCTGAGCGCCGCACGTGCCGACCCGACTCCGCCGCCGGGCCGGGGCAGGTCCGCGAGCCAGGCGGTGAAGGCCGGGCTCAGCGCCGATCCGCGTCCCGAGTCGGCCCACTCGGCCGCCGTCCTGGTCACCTCGGCCAGCAGGTGCAGCCGGCTCGGGGCCGGGTGGCCGTCGGCGCCCCCGGCCCGCTGCCACGCCTCGTCCGCCAGCTCCCGCCCGGCGCGGCGGTCGGCGCAGCACGCGTCGGCGTAGGCCGACACGGCGTCCCGGTGACGGTCGGCCGGCCGCGGGGTGCCGGGTCCGTCCGGCTGTCGGCTGCCCGGGATCCGGTGTGCGGGATCGGCTTCCGGGATCGTCGCGGTCCCCGAGTCTGGCATCGTCACTCCTGAGCATGCCGGTGGGAAGGCAAGTGGTCGGACAGTCACTGCTCGGCCCGGCACGAGGGCGGGGCCGGGCGCTGCGGGCCGGCCGGAGGGTGCCGCGGGTGGGGCACCTCTCGCGGCGCCGTGACCAGGGGGATCAAGGGAGGTGTTCCCCCCTCGGGGGGTCTCCGGACCCGGCGCCGCCGAGGCCGGCACCGGTGGCGACCTTGGCGAGAGGCGGAATTTACCAGCTGGTAGCTGCCAGCAAAAGGCGATGAACAGTCCGTGTGCGAATTTGACCGTGAGACGTTCCGTCAGTAACGCGTTCTGTCGAGTATGTGTCCGGGTCGCGTGCGGAATCGTTTCGAGTCGGGTCGGGTATCGGTCCGTCAGCCGCGGCTCCCGGTCCGTCGGTCCGTGGACCCCTGTCCGTCGGCCCGGTGTCCCGGGTCCGTCAGCCGTGCCGGCCGCGCGGCTTCTGGGCCCCCCTGCGGCGGTTGCGCCACGGGCGGCCGAGCGGCCGTCGGTCCTGGGCCGCCAGTGCGAGGTCCACCTCCACCCGTGCTCCGCCCAGCGGGCCGGGCCCGATGCGGAGGCGGCCGCGGGTGGACTCGGCCGCGCTGCGTGCGATGTCCAGGCCCAGACCGGTCGATCCGGCGCCGCTGGTCCCCCGGGAGAGCGCGACGGCCGGGTCCGCGATGCCGGGCCCGCCGTCCTCGACCACCAGGACGACGCTCTGGGCCGTCCGCCGGACGCTCACCGCGAAGCGGGTGCCGTCCGGGGTGTGCCGGAACACGTTGCCCACCAGGGCGTCCACCACGGCCGCGACGTGATCGCCCGGCAGCTGGACCGGGGTCGGCTCGTCCGTCGCCTCGAAGGTGCAGATCCGGCCCTGCTGCTCGGCGAGGACGGCCCAGAAGCCGACGCGGTGGGCGGCGACCTCGGACACCTGGCAGGACTCGGCCGGGGCCGGGCCGGTCGGTCCGGTGCCCGGGGCGCGATGCGCGGCTCCGGGCTCGGCCCTGGTGGCCCTGGTGGACAGGGGCGTGCGGGCGGCGACGATGATCGCGTCCAGTTCGTCCTCCAGTTGTTCGATCGCGTTGGCCAGTTGGGGCGCGGCCGGGGTGGGGCCGATCCGCTCGGCGGCGAGGCGCAGGGCGGTCATCGGGGTGCGCAGTCGGTGCGACAGGTCGGCCACCAGCTCCCGCTCGGTCGCCAGCAGCTGCCTGACCCGGTCGGCCATGGTGTTGAAGGCGTCGCCGACCGCCCTGAGGTCGGGCGGACCGGTGGGTTCGACGCGGACGTCGAGGTCACCCGCGCCGAGGGCCGCCGCGGCGTGGGACAGCTTGCGCGAGGCGCGCACCACGCGGGCGCCGAGCCGGTCGGCGAGCAACACGGACCCGACGACCAGGCCGGTGGCGAGCAGGCCCATGATGGTCCAGGCCCGGGCCAGTCCGCGGTTCAGCTCCGAATCGGGCACGAACTCCTCGACCACGGCGATCTGGTCGTGCCCGAGCAGGACGGGCTGGAGGTAGTCCCGGCCGCCGGGAACGTCGCCGATCAGGGCGGTCCTGCCCTGCACCGCCCGGTTCAGCAGGCGGCTGCCGGCACGGGAGGTGCCCAGCCGGGTGCCGTCGGGCAGATGGACGCAGAGCCGGCCCGTGGTGTTCGTGCGGGCCACCGCCGCGGCCAGATCGGCCTGGTCCGGGACCAGCGTCAGCAGTGGCATCGTGGTGGCCACGCGCTGCTCGGCGGCGAGCAGCGCCTGGGTCTGGACGTGGGTGCGCAGGAGCAGGGCCAGCGGGACGAGGAACGACACGGTGACCATCACCGTCACGGCGAGTGCGACCGTGGCAAGGGCGGATCTCACCGGGGCGACACCAGTTTCACCCCGACGCCCCGGACGGTGTGCAGGAAGCGCGGCCGGGCGGCGCGCTCGCCCAACTTCCGGCGCAGGCACGACAGGTGCACGTCCACGGTCTGCTCGTCCACGTACGCCTGCCGCCACACCTCGGCGAGCAGCTGCCGTTTGGAGACCACCCGGTCGGCGTTCAGCGCCAGGAACGACAGCAGGTCGAACTCGCGGCGGGTCAGGCCGATCTCCCGGCCGCCGAGATGGACCGTCCGGGCCAGCGGGTCGATCCGCAACTCGCCCAGCACCAAGGGCTCCTGGCGCGTTCCGGGGGCTCCGTCCACCGGGCCGGGCCGGCCGGCCGGATCGCCGCAGCGGCGCAGGACGGCGGTCAGCCGGGCGAGCAACTGCCCGCCGGAGAAGGGCTTGACCAGGTAGTCGTCGGCACCCGCGTTGAGCAGTTTGATGATCTCGGCGTCGTCGTCCCGCGCGGTCGCCACCAGGACGGGGACCTGGGACAGTCCGCGGATCATCTTCAACGCGTCGGCGCCGTCGAGGTCCGGCAGGCCGAGGTCCAGCACCACCACGTCCGGCTGCCACTGGGCGACCTCGCGCAGTGCGCCGAAGCCGTCGGGGGAACTGCGCACCACCAGTTGGTGGCTGACCAGGAGCTCTATCAGGGAGGCACGGATGGCGGGGTCGTCTTCCACGACGAGGACGGACGTCATGGCGCACACCGTAGCCGACGGGTCGAGCCGGTCGGCGGCGCCTTCGGACCGGTGGGCGGGCGGGCGCGGGCAGGTCGGGCCGGTCGCCCGGCCGGGAGCCCGGCCGGCCTGGACTTTCGCTGGTCAGCGGGGTGTGAGGGGCGGATTCCGGAAAGGTTTAGCGGAGGTTTAGGGGTTCCTTAGCGCTCCCGGAGACGGCCCCGGAGGTGCCCCGGACGTGCCCTCGGCGGCGACCCCGGAGCGGCCTCGGCCGGTCCTCGACCGTGGCCGTCGCCGCTGGTGGCACGCGCGGGCGGAGGGCCGGCTCGTCCGACGGACCGCTGCCGGGACCACCGTCGCTCCCGCCACCATCTGAGCGGGGGCACGAGCGCGCCCAACGCGACGGGCACGGAAGGGGGTTGGGCCGGGAGCCGGCCGGATCCGGGGACGATCCGGCGGGCCCCCGGCCCGCCGCCGGTGCCGCCGACGCGGTCGGCAGCGAGGAGAGCGCGGCGGGTTCGCCCAGGCCTCCGATCCGCGGGACCGGCCAGACGATCGCGATCGCCCGACCCACCACGCTGCTCACCGGGATCGTCCCCCGGCCCGGACTCCCCATGTGGAAGCGGGAGTCGGCGGACACCTCGCGGTGGTCACCCAGCACCCAGAGCCGCCCCGCGGGCACGGTGACGTCGAAGGGCTGCTGGGACGGCGCGTTGTCCGGCGCCAGGTAGGGCTCGTCCACCGCCACGCCGTTGACGGTGATCCTGCCCTGGTCGTCGCAGCAGGCCACGGTGTCGCCGCCGACCCCGATCACCCGCTTGATCAGGTTCCGCTTGTCGTCCGAGGGGAACAGGCCGACGAAGGAGAAGGCCGTCTGCACGGTACGCAGCACCGGTCCGTCCGAGGAGTCGTGCCGATCCGGTTCCAGCCAGCCGCCGGGGTCCTGGAACACCACCACGTCACCGCGGTGCGGCAGGCCGCCGAACCAGGGGCTGAGCTTGTCGACGACGACCCGGTCGCCGATGGCGAGCGTGTTCTGCATCGAACCCGACGGGATGACGAACATCTGCGTCAGGAAGGTCTTCAGCAGCAGGGCCAGCACCAGTGCCGCCAGGGTGATCAGCGGCAGCTCGAACAGACGGGAACGCCTCTTCCGGCGCACCGCGCGCCGGGCGACCCTGCGCCGCTCGGCCCGTCCCCGGGCGACCCTGCGCCGCTCGGCCCGTCCCCGGGCGGCATGGTGGCCCACCCGCCCCCGAGCGGCCCGACGACCCGCCCGCCGCCGTGAACCGCGAAAGAATTGAGTGCTCATCGGCCAGAGCTTAGCGACCGTTCGCCGGATAAAGCGGGTGGTCTTCCCCGGGTGAATTCACCGGCCCGCGCACGGCCCGTCCGACTGCGCCGAAGGCGAATTCGGCACACCTGCCGATAAAGCTGCGCTAAGTCTTCCCTAACGGCTTTTCGGCAATGCTCGTTCGCATGTTCCCGAACCCGGAACGTTCCCATTCTCCGGAGGAGTCCGTGCGATACCGATCGCTTGCCCTGTCCGCTTCCCTGGCCGTCCTGTCGCTGGCCGCCGTCTCGTTGACCGCCAACGCCTCGCTGACTCCGCAGGCCGCGACCGCCCGAACGGCCCTGCCGGAGACCATGTCCCCGGCCGTGTCCCACTCCCAGCGGCAGGACGCCGTCACCGCCGGCCAGCCGATGGCGGTCTCCGTCAACCTCAAGCTGCGCAACACCGCCGCCCTCGACCGCTTCCTCACCGCGGTCTCCACCCCGGGTGACCCGCTGTACGGGCAGTACCTGACGCCCGAGCGGTTCACCGCCGAATACGGCCCGACCCAGGGGGAGGTGGACCGGGTCAGCAAGTTCCTCACCTCCCAGGGCCTGACCGTGACCGGGGTGAGCGCCAACCGGCAGGTGGTCGACGTCGGCGGCACGGCCGACCGGATCGCCGCGGCCTTCGGGACCCACGAGAGCATGTACGTCGACGGCGAGCAGCACCGGACCTTCCACGCCAACGACACCCCCGCCTCGGTGCCGTCCGACCTGTCCGACGTCGTCGCGGGGGTCGTCGGCCTCGACGACCACACCAGCCGCACCGCCCGAATAGTCGAACCGGACGCCTCGACCCCGGCCGCCGCCCCGGGCGGCTACGGCCCGGCCCAGTACGACGGCGCCTACAACCTGGACAAGCTCGGCACGAACGGCGCCGGCACCACGGTCGCGCTCTGGGAGTTCGACGGCTACCGCTCCTCGGACCTGACCGCCTACGACCGCAGGTTCGGACTCTCCGGCCCGGCCGTGCGCACCGTCCCGGTGGACGGCGCCAACTACGACGCCCGCCCCGGCGGGGGCCAGGGCGAGGTCGAGCTGGACAGCGAGATCGTGCGCGGCGTCGCCCCCGGGGCCCAGCAGCTGATCTACGAGGCGCCCAACAGCGACCAGGGCGAGGTCGACATGGCGGCCAGGATCGTCGCGGACAACAAGGCCTCGGTCATCTCGATCTCCTGGGGCTCCTGCGAACCGGACACCACCGCCTCGATCATGACCGCGGTGAACAATTCCTTCAAGCAGGCCGCCGCGCAGGGCATCTCGATCTTCTCGGCCTCCGGCGACGACGGCTCGCGCGACTGCAGCCGTTCCGCCACCGGCCCCGGTACGGCCGCGGTCGACTTCCCGGCCTCCAGCCCGTTCAACACCGGGGTCGGCGGCACCAACCTGAGGCTGAACGGCAACGCCTACGCCGCCGAGAGCGCCTGGCGGACCTCGGGCGGCGGCACCTCCAAGGTCTTCGCCAAGCCGACCTGGCAGAACGGCACCGGCGTCAACACCACCAGGCGCACCGTACCGGACATCGCCTCCGACGCCGACCCCGCCAGCGGCTTCGCGATCTTCACCCAGGGCCGGACCGGGCCCGGCTGGCAGACCATCGGCGGCACCTCGGCGGCGGCCCCGCTGTGGGCCGGCTTCGCCGCGCTGTACGACCAGAAGGCCAAGGCGGCGGGCCAGGCACCGCTGGGCGAGGTGAACCCCAAGCTGTACGCGCTGGCCGGCTCCGCCGCCGCCCGGTCGGCGTTCCACGACGTGACCGCCGCCGGCAACCAGGATTTCCCCGCCAGGACCGGCTACGACCAGGTCACCGGCTGGGGCACCCCGGTGGCCGACCAGCTGGCCGCCGGGCTGCTCGCCGCGCACCGCTGACCGGGACGGCCGGTGGCCCGGCGGCCCGGCTTTCCGGAGGCTTCCCGAAGGCATCCCGACTGTCTTCCCGACTGTCTTCCCGACGTCTTCCCGACGTCATTGCGGGGGCTTTCCGGGGGCCTCCCGCCCGGCACCGCGGGAGCGGTGCCGGGCGGGCCCCGGCGGTACCGATTGAGCCCGGAGTGAGCGCTCCCTTAGGGAAACCGAAAGTTCCGCGCTGACGGTGTTTCGACGGACCGCCAGGCCGTACGGTCTCTCTCACCGAGCCCGGCTCGGACCGCACGGCACCGGGCCGGCCCCGCCCCGGCCACCCCGGCGCCGCCGCGCGGTCGGCCGCACGGGCCGCACCTGCCCTCCGCCGACGTGCACTCCCCGCCGCACTCCGCACCGTAAGGATCGATCGTCCGTGAACGACATGGCCATCCCGGCTGTCACAGCCGCCCCCGAAGGAGGCGCCGAGCTGCGCCTCGTGGTCCGTCTCGACTGGCAACGCGTCGCCGAACTCGGCCTTCTCGCATCGGAGTTGGCCGGTGAGTTGAAGCGGGCGGTCACCCTCGACGAAGCGGTGAGCCACCAGCTGGCCTTCCGGACCCGCCCGGTGGCCGCGGCGCACGGCGCCGTCGGCGCCCTCGCCGGCAGCACGCCGGCGACGACGATGATGCCGCTGTCCGGCACGCCGGTGGTCGAACCCCCGCGCCAGACGCCGGTCGCGGCGGGCAAGCAGGCCGGACCGGCGTTGCTGGAGAGCGGCCCGTCGGTGCGGCCCGCGGTCGTCCCGCCCGGCCAGTCGCCGGCCCAGCAGGCGACCGGGCCGGTGCAGGGCGGCGACAAGAACGCCCAGCCGCCGCTCGACGCCGGGTGACCGCCGGGGCCGGACGGGCACCGCCCGCCTGGGTCCGGTCCGTCCGGCTCCGGCCCGTACCGCACTCACAGCCTCCCCCCGGCGGCGCCCGGCCGAGGCCGTCCGCCGCCCGATCGGCGCCCCGCCCGGGTGCTCCGGGTCCGCGCCGACCGCCGGGTCCTTCACCATCATCGGACAAGGAAAGAGCTTGAGGAATTCGACAAGGCGCAGGTCCCGGCGGAACACCCCGATGCGACTCCGCGCAGCCGCCGCGGGCAGCGCCCCGGAGCTGGCGAGGCCGCCGGCCACGATCCTGATCGTCGCCGCCGTGGTGGTGCTCGCCGTGGTCGCCACCGTGCTGCAGGCCCTCCAACTCCCCGCGACGGAGCACAACCGCAGCGGCACGGAGGCGGTGCACCGGTTCGTCGACTTCTTCTTCGGCGTGCTGACGCTGATGGCGCTCAGCGGCAGCGTCACCCTCGGACTCCTGGCCGCCGAGCGACGCCTGCTGACGCCGCGGCACCGGGTCGCGGTCCAGGCCGTGCACCGGGCCGTCTCGGTGGCGGCGGTGGTGACTCTGGTGATCCACATCGGCAACAAGATCGCCGAGGGGCATGCCGCCCCCGCGGCGGCGGTGCTGCCGTTCGCCTCCGGCACCCGCTTCGTGGTCGGCGTCGGCACCATCGCCGCGGAGCTCCTGGTCCTGGCCGCGGTGACCGGCGCGCTCCGCGGCCGCTTCGCCGCCAACCCCCGGCTCACCCGGCTGTGGCGACCGCTGCACTGGGTCGCCTACGCCTCCTGGCCGCTCGCCCTGGCGCACGGGCTGGAGGCCGGGCGACCGGCCAGGGGCTGGGTCATCTGGTCGTACGGCATCAACATGGCCGCGGTGGCGCTCGTCCTGCTGATCAAGTTCCTGTACGGAGCCGGCCGCAACACCACCGGTGTCAACGCCAACCGCCGCCTGGTCGCCGTGGACCTGATCGGCCCCGGCGCGCAGGCGACCGAGCCGCTGGGCGACCAGCTGCCCGTCTTCGGCGAGTCCTCCGCCCTGCTGGCCCTGGACGTGGACCTGCCGGACGACCGGCCGGCGGCGGCGCCGGAACCCGTCGTGCCCACCGTCGTGCCCACCGTCGTGCCCGCGGCCATGGCCGCCGCCGGGCCCGCCCCGGTGCCGATGGACCCGGCCTCGATGGAGTGGGACACCGGTGAGCTGAACGCCCTGCTCGACGCCGGGCACCAGCAGTACCTGGCCGAGCAGGCGGCCTTCCAGCAGCAACAGCTGCTGTCCCAGGCCCAGTTCACGGCGAATCCGTGGGACACCAACGCGCTCGACGCGATGCTCGGCGCCGGAAGCCGGCAGTACCCGGTCGAGCCGGCGTGGTACCAGCAGCAGCAACCGCAGGCCGGCTACCCCCAGCAGCCGTACGCCCAGGGGTACCAGACGTACCAGGAGTACCCGCCGCAGGCGTACTCCGTCCGGCCCGGGTACCCGCAGGCCCCCGACCCCGGCCCGCAGTTCCCGCCCGCGGAGGGGCCCTGGTCCGGCCCCGGCTCCTGGCCCCAGCGCACCGGGACCCAGCCCTCCGGGTACGTGGTCGATCCCTGGCAGAACCGATGACGGCCGGCACCGTGGACGTCCCGGAGGTCATCCGGATGGGACCGCCCCGGCTCACCGCCGGGCTCGACCAGTACATCCGGATGGGCTACGAGGCCCATCTCGCGGTCCACGGACCACTGCCCAGGTACGGCGCGCCGGAGCTGGTCGACCTCGCCCAGCGGATCGGGCTCACCGGCAAGGGCGGCGCCGCCTTCCCCTTCGCCCGCAAGCTCAAAGCGGTGATGGACTCCGCGCGGCGCCGGCGGCTGCCCACCGCCGTCGTGGTCAACGCCACCGAGGGCGAGCCGGGCAGCGCCAAGGACCGGATGTTGCTCGCCCGCGCCCCGCACCTCGTGCTGGACGGGGCGCTGCTGGTGAGCGAGGCGCTGCGGGCCGAGAGCATCGCCGTCGGCGTGGACGAGGGCAGCCCGGGCGTCACCTCGATGCCCTCGGCGGTCGCGGAGCGCCGCTCCCGGCTGCCGATCCGGGTGGTGCAGCAGCCGGCCCGCTTCGTCTCCGGCGAGTCCGGTTCGCTGATCCGCGGCGTCAACGGGCTGGTCGCCCTGCCGCCGAGCCGCAAGGTCCGCTCCTCCGACGGCGGAGTCGGCGGCGTCGACGGGCTGCCGACGCTGCTGTCCAACGCCGAGACGTACGCCCAACTGGCCGTCGCCGCCCGGCTCGGCGCGGAGGCGTACTGCGCCGTCGGCCCCGACGCCGAGCCCGGCACGGTGCTGCTCACGGTCAACCGGCCGGGCGCCCGGCGGCCCGTGGTGGTGGAGGCCCCGGCCGGCACCCCGCTCGGTGCGGTGCTGGACGCCTGCGGGACCGGGCCGGGGCAGGGCGTGCTGGTCGGTGGCTACCACGGCATGTTCCTGGACGCCGAGTCGGCGGTGACCGCGCCCTGCTCCCGGGCCGGCATGCGGAAGTCCGGCGGGACGTTCGGCGCCGGGATCGTCATCCCGCTGCCCGAGGACACCTGCCCGCTGGGCGAGGCGGCCCGGATCGTCCAGTGGCTGGCCGCGGAGTCGGCGGGCCAGTGCGGTCCCTGCCGGCGCGGACTGCCGGAGCTGGCCCGGGCCTTCGGCGCGATGGTCGCCGGTGGCGGTGCCCCCGCGGTGGAGGAGGTCCGCCGGCTCGCCGCCGCGGTGGTGGGACAGGGTGCCTGCAGCCACCCCGACGGATCCGCCGGGTTCGTCCGGTCCGCGCTCGGCGCCTTCACCGAGGACGTCCGCGCGCACACCGGGGGAGCCGGCTGCGGACGGCGGGTGCGCTCGGTGCTGCCGACCGTTCCCTGGACCCCGGACCGGGGCGACGACGAGCTCGGCCGGGCCCAGGTGAACCTGAAGGTGGACTGGGCCCTGTGCGACGGGCACGGACTGTGCGCGGACATCTCCCCGGAGCTGTTCACCCTCGACCAGTACGGCTTCCCGGTGGTCAACGAGGGCCCGGTCCCGGTCTGGCTGACCCTCTCCGCCAAACGCGCGGTCAACCAGTGCCCGGCCCTGGCCCTCCGCTTCGCCGCCTCCGGCCGCTGAACCGCACCACCGGCCACCCCGCCTCCCCCGCCGCACCCCGCGCCGGGGGAGGCCGCCGTCGTCCGTGCGCAGGGGGTGGTGGGGGGCTCGTGGACGGGGGCTGGACGCCGGGGCGGGCCGGGACGGGGGCGGTGACCGGGGGTTTCGGGGCGGGCCGTGGTGGCCGGCCGTGGTCGTCCAGCCGCTCGCCAGCCGTCCTCGGGCGGGCGAACAGCCGGCCTCCAGGAGCCGTCCAGACCCACCCGGGACAGTTCCGGACACGGAGCCACGGCACATGCGGAGGCGTTGTGAGTCTGCGATCGGAAGGTACGAGCCCGGGCGCGCGGCACGGGGGGCGGCGGGCCGGCGCGGTCCGCACGGTGGGTGCGGACCGGCCCGCGGAGGCGGTGGAGGAGGAGCCGGGACAGCCGCTGGACGCCACCCTGACGCCGATCGCGTCCTTGATGGCGTCGATCCTGTCACTCGCGGTTGCCGGTCCCGCCGCCCGGCCGGAGCGGCCGGAGCGGCCGGAGCCGCGCCGCGAGTGCCGGGGGAGCGGGCCGGGGGAGCGGGAGACCTGAGTCCGGTCAGCTCCTGGAGCCGCCCGGGCCCAGCTTGGCCGCCAGCTCGCCGAGCAGTTTCGCGCCCTCCCACAGGGTGTCGTCCGGCGTGGATCCGGACTGGAGCAACTGCTGTGCGGTCTCGGTGAGTTCGTCGAGCCGCTGCTGAAAGAACGTTTTGGCAGAAGGCGGCGGACCGGCGGGCAGCGCTATGGTCCAACTGAGCCCGCGGTGCTGGTCCAGGCCGAGCGCCGGGCGCTCCCGCGCGGATCCGAACTGCTTCCGGAAGTCGCCGACGATCTCCTCGACCGCGTCGCGGACGGCTTCGTTCAGCTCTTCCGGGGGAGGCGCCGAGCTCCGCGCGGCGGCCTGGTCGTCCGGTCGGGAGGGGAGGAAGCCATCACTCATCTGCCGTACCACTCCTAGTCCGCGGTTCCGCTTCCTCCCGGTCCGTCCGGGGTGCCGCCGTTGAGCAGCACGATACGGCCGGAGACGCTGCTGGCCCACAGGGAGGCGCTGCCGTTGCCGATGTCGCCCTTGGCCTTGTGGTGTCCTGGCATCCTCACCGGGCTGATCTCCCGGAACTGGCTGGAGACCCGTCCGTTCACGGACTCCAGGTGGACCCTGGCGTCGGTGGCCTCCGGCAGGCAGATGCTGATGTCGCCCGACACGCTCGACAGTTTCAGCGTACGGGTCTCGCGGGGGGTGGCGTACAGGGCGACGGCGCCGGACACCGACCGGATCTCGACGTCGCCGCTCAGGTTGATGGCGTCCACGTGCCCGGAGGAGGTCTCCACCTCGACCGGGCCGGACAGCAGGTTCAGCGTGGTCCCGCCCTCCCCGTTGTGCACCTGCACCTCGGCCCGGGTGTCGCTGGCCAGCACCTCGGCGGAGACCGACCACAGGTCGAGGGCGCACGTGCGGGGAACGGCGAGGGACATGACGACGTGTTGGGAGGAGCGGTGGCTGAGCCGCCCCTTCGTGAGCTGCTGCCAGCTGGTGCCCTGGTGCCCCAGGAAGAGCCGGCCGTCCTGGCACTGGACGCTGACCGGGTGTCGGTCGATCTCGGAGACGTTCAGGGTGACCTCGTCGTCGTCCGTCCCGATCACCTGGATGCGTCCCCTGACCACGAAGGACCGGACGGCTGTCACGCCCTCCAGCGTCATCCGCCGCGGTCCGTCGATCTGCACGTTCTTCATCGCGCTCCTTCGTTCCGATGGGCGGCCACGGTGGACGGCGAGGCCTGGTTCGGAGTCCATGAAGCCCCGGTGGGGATGTCACTGACGGGGGCAGCGGTATCCCCACCGGGGCGGTCGGCGGGCGGTTGCCCCGACCGGTGTCCGGTGCGACGTCAGCTCCGGGCGGTGGACGTGCGGATGCTCTCCTGGAGCTTCGCCGCCTCCTGGTGCGTGGTGTCGGCCGCGCGACTGACGAAGTCGAGGACCAGGGCCAGCTCGTGGTCCTGGTAGCGGGAGCACAGCTCCGTCATCGAGTCCGTCATCGAGCCGAAGAGCCCCACGACCCGGTCGGGCACGCTCGGACTGACGACGATGATCACCTTTCGCCGGTCGTTCGGGTCCTGTTCCCGGGACACCAGGCCGGCCTTCTCCAGCCGGTTGATCACTCCGGTGATCGCGCCGGAGGTGAGCCCGGAGACCTCGGCCAGCCGGCCGGCGGTGATCGGCCCGGGGCCGGCGGAGGCGAGGTCGAGGCACTTCAGGTCGGTCGGGCTGATGCCCAGCCGGTCGGCAATCGCCTGGTGGAACAGGACGGTTTCACCGCTGAGGCGGCGCATCTTCCAGGAAAGGGCTCCGACGAGGTCCTCTCTCGGGGGCAATCCAGTTGACATGGGTCCTGCGGCCTCCCTAATATCTTAGCTCGTAAGGTAAGATACTTCATCGTGGCCGAATTCTCAAGCGTGCCGCCACTTCTTCGAACTCCCCTGGTCCGGGAGAAGAACTGCTGATGCACCTTGTCGGGTCGGCTCGGCAAGCAGCTGGCTCTCTCATCCGCGGCTGTCCCGTGTCATGCCGTCCGGGTGCGAGCGAGCAACGAGGAGACTGATGTGACTGCAATCGACGTGGAGGCGTCCGCCGGTCCAGGCGGCGGCGCCTCCCAGGACTCCCGCCGGTGGTTCGCGCTCATCGCGATGCTCCTGGCGAGCTTCATGGACCTGCTCGACGGGACCATCGTGAACGTGGCGATCCCTTCCCTGCAAAGGGACTTGGGGACGAGTGACTCCGACGCGCAGTGGGTGGCCTCCGGGTACGCACTGGCGTTCGCCCTGGTGCTGATCACCGGCAGCCGGCTGGGGGACATCTACGGCCGCAAGAACCTGTTCATGATCGGCGTGACCGGTTTCGTGCTCTCCTCGGTCCTCTGCGGAGCGGCCCAGGACCCGGGGATGCTGATCGCCGCCCGCGTGCTGCAGGGCGCGCTGGCCGCGCTCATGGTGCCGCAGGTGCTCTCCACCCTGATGGCGACCTTCCCGCCCAAGGAAGGGGCCATGGTGGCCGGCATGTTCGGCGGGGTCTCCGGCCTCGCCGTGGTCAGCGGGCCGATGCTCGGCGCGCTGCTGATCAGGAGCGACGCGTTCGGCCTGGAGTGGCGGTCGATCTTCCTGGTGAACGTCCCGGTGGGGATCATCGCGCTGGTCGGTGCCGCCCTGTACGTGCGGAACACCAAGGCCGAGCACGTGCAACGGGTCGACATCGTGGGCAGCGCGCTGGTCACGCTGGCCATGCTGCTGCTGGTCTACCCCCTGCTCAAGGGGAGGGACCTCGGCTGGCCGACGTGGACGTACGTGTCCATGGTGATGTCGGTCCCGGTGCTCGCCCTCTTCGCCTTCGTGCAGATCCGCAAGGGCCGTGCGAACAAGTCGCCGCTGGTCGAGATGAGCCTCTTCCGCAAGCTCCCCTTCAACGGCGGCCTGATCATCGCGTTCCTGTTCTTCGCCGGGCTGATCGGCTTCTTCTTCACCTTCATGCTGTACCTGCAGATCGGCCGGGGCTTCGGGGTCATGCACGCGGGCCTGACCGCCCTGCCCTGGTCGCTCGGCATGGCGATCGGTTCGGCGGTCTCCGGCGCGGTGCTCGCTCCCAAGCTCGGCCGCAAGCTGCTCAGCATCGGGGCGCTGGTCATGGCCGCGGCCTTCACCGGTCTCGTCCTGACGCTGCACTTCGAGGGCACCGACGCCTCGTCGTGGGAGATGCTGCCCAGCCTGCTGGCCGCCGGCCTCGGCATGGGGGCGGTCGTCTCCTCGCTGTTCGGCATCGTGCTGGCGGCCGTGGAGCCGCGCGAGATCGGGTCCGCCTCGGGTCTGGTCAACGCCGTCACCCAGATCGGGGCCTCGGCCGGCATCGCGGTCCTCGGCGTCATCTTCTTCTCGCTGCTCGGCTCCCAGTCCACCGGCATGGTGGACCGGGTCGCCCCGCAGCTGAGGATCGAGATGGCGGCGGCGAACGTGCCCGGAACGGTCCAGGACCAGGTGATCGCCACCTTCCGGTCCTGCTACCACGACCGGATGGTGGCGAACGACCAGTCGCAGACGCCCGCGAGCTGCCGCGGCGCCCAGTCCGGTGACGGGGCGAGCGCCCAGGTGCCGGGCTCCGTCGACAAGCAGATGGCGACGGCCCTGGAGCAGGCCGGCTCCCGGGCGAACGGCGAGAACTTCACCCTGGCGCTCCAGCGCACCCTGTGGTTCGCGGCGGGCGCCATGCTGCTGGTCTTCCTGCTCTCCTTCGTCCTGCCGGCCCGGCCCCGGAGCTGGGGGTAGCCGCCGGGCGAACGAGCACGGTGGGGCCGGGACCCGACGGTCCCGGCCCCACCGTGATCAGCGGCGGTGCGGTGGTCCTAACGCCCCCACAGACGCTCGAAGGCGCGGTGGGACACCGACCGCGGCAGGATCCGGCTCAGCTTGATGGCCGCCCGGTAGTGCCGCCCCGGGATGCAGACCGGCTTGCCGGACTGCACGGCCGCGATCGCCTCGCGGGCCACCTCGTCGCGGTCGAGCCAGACGAACTCCGGCAGGCGGACGCTGCGCGTTCCGCCGTGCGCCCCGCCCTCGCCCCGCCGGACGAAGCCGGGGCAGAGCACCGTGGCGTGCACACCGGAGGTACGCGCCTCGCAGTACACCGTCTCCGTCATCGAGGTGAGGAAGGCCTTGGTCGCGGCGTAGGTCGCGCCCTGCGGCTGGGGGAGGAAGCCGGCGATGGAGGAGACGTTGAGGATGCCGCCGTGCCGACGGGGGATCATCAGGGACAGCGCCGCGTGGGTCAGCCGCAGCGGAGCCAGCACGTTGAGCTCCACCTTCCCCAGTTCGTACTCCAGCGGTTGGTCCGCGAGCGGCCGGGGCGGCCGGGAGCCCGCCCCGGCGTTGTTGACCAGCAGGTCGATCGGACGGTCCGGGTCGGTCAACCGCTCGGTGACCGCGGCCAGTTCCTCCGGCACGGTGAGGTCGGCCGCCAGCACCTCGACGGACACCCGGTAGTGGCCGCGGAGCTCCTCGGCCAGGCTCTCCAGGCGGTCGCCGCGCCTGGCGACCACCACCACGTCCGTCCCCTGCTCCGCCAGTCGCCGGGCCAGGCTCTGGCCGATGCCGCTGGACGCCCCGGTCACCAGGGCCGATGCGTAGGTCACCATCCCGTGCCACCTCGTCTCTCGCCGAGCGCTCGCCAACCGGTCGGAGACGGAACGCACGCCATTGTCATGGCGACGATGCTGGCCAACCGGGCTAGCGTGCTGCTGGACAGCGGAGAGGCGGCGGCGAAACCACCGCGAGGCCCCGTCGACGGCGACGAGTCGGCCCCGCGATCGGGAATTCGGGATTCCGCCGACCCATGACGGCCATGCTCACCGGAACCCGCCGCCGGGGTGACATCCCGGTTCCGGCCATTCACCGGAGTCGTTCGGTCAGGTCCGGGCCGCCGGACCCGCCCCGATGACACGAGCGGACCGGGAACCCGATTCCTTCACAACCGTCCCAGGTGTCCCGAAACCCTCAGTTCCGGTCGCGTCGCGTCCATCGAGCTGCTAGTGCGCTTATCGAGCATCGGTCAAGTCGCGGAACCGGACGGCGGGACCTCTTCGACCGGGAAGGGGAGCGCGTGAGAGGGAGGGAAATCCAGTGGTCCAGCTCGTTGGCGTCGCGGTCCTGATCGGCAGCGGCCTGATATCCGGAGTGTTCTTCGCGGTGGCCGTCAGTGTTCTGCCCGCACTGTCGGCCATGACCCCGGACCGTTATCTGCAGGCCCATTCCCTGCTGGGCAAGGGCTATCACCCGATCATGCCGCTGTTGGTCAACGCGACCCTGGTGGCCGACATCGTGCTGGCCGTGGAAGCGCCGTCCGCGACCGTCCGGTCCCTGCTGATCACCTCGATCGTCGGGATCGTGGTGGTGGAGGGGGTCTCCCACCTCTGCAACGTGCCGCTGAACAAGGTGGTCAGGGGCACGGACGCCGAGGCCGTGCCGGCCGACTGGCAGGACCCCCGCCCCCGGTGGCGGATGTGGCACCTGATCAGGACCGTGGCGGCGCTCGTGGTCCTGCTGCTGAACAGCCTCGCGATCACCTACGCCGGCTGACCGCGCCGCACCGACCGGGGCCGGCCCCGCCGCACGTCATGGGCAACACTCAGCCGAAGGGAACTGTGATGAGACCGTGGTTTTACACGTGGCTGTACAAGCGGGGCGCGGCGTGGGAGCGCGTCGGGGTCAGCCCCGAGTTGCGCGAGCTGGTCGCCGAGGGGCGGATCAAGGCCCCGTCGCGGTCCGAGGGCCGTCCGCGCGCCCTCGACCTGGGCTGCGGCACCGGCTCCAACGCGGTGTTCCTCGCCCAGAACGGCTTCGACGTCGTGGGTGTCGACTTCACCGAGTTCGCCCTGGAGCGGGCCCGCGGGCGGGCCCGCGAGGCGGGCGTCGCACCGCACTGCCGGTTCGTCAACGGGGACCTCTCGGCCGCGGAGATCCCCGGCGTCGTCGGGCCGTTCGACCTGCTGGTCGACTACGGGACCCTGGACGACACCACCGGTCCGGTGAAGCGCGGCATCGTCGACACCGTGCTGCGGCTCTCCCGCCCCGGTTCGCAGTTCTTCCACTGGTGCTTCGCGGCGGACAAGAAGGACCTGCCCTGGGTGGCCCGCAAGCGGATGTCCCGGCTGCTCCACACCGTGATGGCGCCGGGGGAGTCGCAGCGCCTCTTCGGCCGGGCCTTCGACATCGAGCGGCTCCCCGACCCGCCCAGGCCGGCGCACGCCGCCTGCTTCCTCATGGTGCGGCGCTGAGGCACCGCCCGGACCGGACCGGGCGCAGCCCCGGAGAGCGGTTCGGTGAACTCGCCGGGCCGTCGCCGGCAACACCTGCAACCGGGCCGGCGAAAGTCGGCTGAAAAAATCGGGAGACCGCCTGGAAACAGTGGTGGCGGAATATGGTGTCGGTCGGATCGCGTTGCTTGCCGCGGTACACCTGGCGCTGCGCGGGTCAGTGACGTGATCGATTCCATCGACGCTGCCGGACGGAAAAGTGCGCATGTTGCAGTGACAGGGCATTTGAAGCTCAATGGACGGGGGCCTGAATGCGATTCAGCATTCTTGGAAGTATGGAAGTGTACGACGGGGAAAGGCTGGTCACTCCGACGTCGCCGAAATTGCGCCACGTACTGGCCGCTCTGCTTCTCCATGCGAACCGGCCGGTCAGACCCGAGTCGCTGATCGAAGAGCTGTGGCTGCACGAACCGCCGGCCACGGCCGCCACCACACTCCAGACCTACATCTACCGGCTCCGGAAGAAGCTCGGCCTGTACGAGGGCAGCGGCGACCGGGAGATCCTGGTCACCGTCAACTCCAGCTACCTGATGCGGGCCAAGGCGGAACAGCTTGACATGACCCTGTTCGAGCAGCTCTCCCGGCTCGGACAGGACGCGCTCCAGGACGGAAAGCCCGACCAGGCGTCCTCGCTGCTCGGGGAAGCCCTGTCGCTGTGGCGCGGGAACATCCTGGAGGGCGTACCGGTCGGCCCGCTCCTCGAAGCGCACCTGGTGCGCTTCGAGGAGGCCCGGCTGCGCGCGCACGAGATGCGGATCGACGCGGGGCTTCAGCTCGGCCGGCATCACGAACTGATCGCCGAGCTGCGGTCCCTGATCGCCAGTCACCCCCTGCACGAGGGGTTCCCGGCCCAGTTGATGCTGGCCCTCTACCGGTCGGGCCGGCGCCTGGAGGCGCTGGAGGTCTACCGCTCGCTGCGCCGTCGGCTGGTCAGCGAACTCGGACTGGACCCGTCGAGCGAGCTGGTGCGGCTGCACCGGGCCATCCTCAGCGCCGAACCGTCGCTGGGCCTCCCCGGCGGGGACCGGACGGTCGTCCGGCTGAACGGCGGCCCCGACCGGCTCCCCGACAAGCAGGTGGACCTGACCATCCACCAGGGAATGGCCGCGCAGCTGGAGGCGGTGCTGCGCACGGCCGCCGACCGGCCCCGGCACTGGGACGACGCACCGCCGCTGGTGTCCCTCCACGGCATGCCCGGCGTGGGCAAGAGCGCCCTGGCGCTGCACGCGGCGCACGAAGTGCTCTCGCTCTTCCCGGACGGCCAGCTCTACGTCGACCTCCGGGACCGGCGCGGTCAGCCGCTGTCCTCCGCCGAGGCCGTCGACGGCTTCCTGCACGCCGCCGGACTGCGCTCCGACCCGACCGGCCGGCTGGAGGACCGGGCCGAGCGGTTCCGCTCCTGGAGCGCGGAGCGCAAGGTGCTCGTCGTCCTCGACAACGCGGTCTCCGCCGAGCAGGTGCTCCCGCTGCTGCCCAGCGGACCGGAGTGCGCGACCATCCTGACCAGCCGGTCGCGGCTGGCCGGGCTCGGCGAGGAGATCGCGCTCGAACTCTCGCTCCCGTCCTTCACGGAGGGCGTCCGGCTGCTGGAGTCGCTGCTCCCGGCCGGACTGGTGGCGCAGGACCGCCAGCACGCCGAGAAGGTCGTCCGGCTGTGCGGCCGCCTGCCGGCCGCCATCTGCGCGGCCGCGGAGCAGCTCCGTGCCAGGCCGCAGTGGCGCCTGCGCGAACTCGCCGACTGGCTGGCCGACGCGGAAGGCCGGCTGAGTACCCTCATGTCGCCGGACGCGAGCCTGCGCAAGACCTTCGAGCTCAGCTGCCGGATGCTCGGATCGAGCGGTCAGCGGATCTTCGAACGGCTGGGAGCGCTGCCCGAGACGTTCACCCGCGAGGAACTGCTGGCCGGTGGCGACGACCTGGACGACGCGCTGCGGCAGCTGCTGGAGTGCCGGCTGGTGGAACGGGTCATCCGGATCGAGGACGGCAGCTACCGGCCCGCCTACCGCAGCCACGAACTGGTCCGGCTCTACGCGCAGTTGCGCCGACGCGCGGCCAGGCTGCGGATGGACGACTCGCTGCCGCGGATCTTACCCAGGGCCGGTCACAGGCCTCCCCGCATGTGTCCCGACTTCGCAGTGCCGAGCGTCGGCCTGTAGGTGATGGAGCGATGATGGACCAAGACAGTGCCCTGCCCTTCCCCTTCCGGAGTCCGGGCGTGCTGGAGATGCCCGAGGAGTGGGAGCGACTCCGGGCCTCCTGCCCGGTCGCCCACGTCGGTTTCGCGACCGGGGACACCGGCTGGCTGGTCACCCGGTACGAGGACGTGCGCACCGTGCTGACCGACGCACGCTTCAGCCGTGCGGCCGCGGCGCTCCCGGACGCGCCCCGGATGCGGCCGCTGGCCGCCGACGCGGCGACCATCCTGTCGATGGACCCGCCCGAGCACACCCGGCTGCACAAACTCGTGGCCCGGGCCTTCGGCAAGAAGCAGATCGAGCGGCTGCGCCCCTTCGTCGAACGGACCACCCGGGAGCTGCTGGACGCGCTGGAGAAGACGGGCCCGCCCGCCGACCTGGTGGCCGGTCTCGGGCTGCCCCTGCCGGTCGCGGTCATCTGCCAGCTGCTCGGCGTGCCCTTCGCCGACCGTGGCCTGTTCTGCCGGTGGGCCGACGTGATGCTCAGCCTCGGCACCCACAGCCCCGACCAGGTCCGCGCCGCACGCTCGGAACTGGCCGGCTACCTGGGGGAGTTGATCGAGACCAAGCGCCGGGCGGGGAGCACGGACGACCTGCTGGGCCTGCTGATCACCGCGAGCGAGGAGGCCGACCGGCTGAGCGAGCACGAACTCGTGGTCTTCGGCGTCACCCTGCTGATCGCCGGCTACCACACCACGTCGAGCACCTTCGCCAACGGGGTCCTGCAACTCCTGCGCCGTCCGGAGCTGATCGGGCGGATCGCCGGGAACCCCGGGCGGATCCAGGCCACGGTCGAGGAGATCCTGCGGTACAGCACCGCCGGCGTCAACGGCGGGACGATCAGGGTCGCCACCGAGGACGTCGAACTGGGCGGGGTCCTGGTGCGGGCCGGCGAGGCGGTGCTGCCCGCGATCACCTCGGCGAACCGGGACGAGACGGTGTTCGAGAACGCCGTCGCGTTCGACCCCGACCGCGACCACAACCCCCACCTGGCCTTCGGGCTCGGGGCGCACTACTGCCTCGGGTCCCAACTGGCGCGCATGGAGCTGACGGTGGCCGTCGACGGGCTGCTCAGCCGGTTCCCCGGGCTGCGCCTCGCGGTGCCGGAGGAGGAGCTGAGCTGCACCGCGGGCGTCATCCGGAGCCTGACCGCGCTGCCGGTGCGGTGGTGACCGTGAATTCCTGACGGATCGACACGTAGGCTGCGGCTGTGGGGACATGAGCGATGAGAAAGGGGCTGAACATGGCTGACGAGTCGCAGGGCCGGGCCAAGCCGAAGCCGTTGAGGATCTCCGACGCGGAACGCGAGCGGGTCGTCGAGCGCCTGCAGACCGCCGTCGGCGAGGGGCGCATCTCCTTCGCCGAGCTCGACCAGCGGCTCTCCCTGGTCTACTCGGCGGACACCCGGCCGGAGGTCGACGCCGTCACGGCCGACCTTCCGGCCGCGCGTCCGCTGGAGACGGTGCGGATCCACCGGGTCAAGACGATCGCGCGGTTCGACGGGCACTGGGAGGTGCCGGCGCTGCTGTCGGTCGAGTGCTACGACGCGGTGACCCGGCTGGACTTCCGTGAGGCGTCCATCGGGCACCCGGTGGTCCGCGTCGACCTGTCCGCCGTCAAGAGCGTCGTCCGTCTCCGGCTGCCCCCGGGGGCGTCGGTCTCGGTCAACGGACTGGCGGTCCACAAGGGCTTCGTCCGCAACCGGGTGACCGGCCGGGGCGGTCTCCCCGGCGGCACCGGGTTCGTGGTCACCGGCGACCTGCTGAAGACCCTGCTGTTCATCAGTTGACACCCCGTCCGGCAACCGGGTCGGGCCGCGCACCGGAGCGGTGCGCGGCCCGACCCTTCGTTCACCACTGCACGGGTATCTCCAGGAAGTTCTGGATCAACGCGCCCTCGTTCCGCGGCAGTTCCTCCGCGGGCGTGGTGAGCCGCAGCCCGGGGAAGCGCCGCAGCACGCCCGCGACGGCGACCTGCAGCTCCATCCTGGCCAGGGCGGCCCCGGCGCAGTAGTGGATGCCGGCGCTGAAGGTCATGTGGCGGTTGTCCGACCGGGCGAGGTCGAAGGTCTCCGGGTCGGGGAAGACGTCGGGGTCCGTGTTCGCGGACTCGATCGACGGGATGATGCTCGAACCGGCCGGGACCAGGACGCCACCGACCTCGATGTCCTCCTTGACGTAGCGCAGCATGGACAGCGAGGAACCCATCACCTGGAGGCGCAGCAGTTCCTCGACGGCCGACGGCACCAGGGAGGGGTCGGCGCGGAGCCGGGCCAGGTCCTCGGGCCGGCTGAGCAGGACGACGAGGCTGGAGCCGAGCTGGCCGGCGGTGGTCTCGTACCCCGCGATCAGCAGCAGCATCACCCAGTAGACCAGCTCGTACTCGCTCAGGCCCGACTCGTCGTCGTCCTGGACCGCGATCATCGCGCTGATCAGGTCGTCCCCGGGGGCCTCCCGCTTGGCGGCCACCAACTGCTCGACGTAGGCGATCAGTTCACCACGGGCCCGGCCGATCTCCGCGCCGGTGAACCGGCTGACCGACAGGAAGTGGTCCGTCCAGCCCCTGAACCGGTCCTGGTCCCGGAGCGGGACCCCGAGGAGTTCGCAGGTCATTCGGATGGTCAGCGGGAACGCCAGCGCCTCGTTCAGATCGGCCGGGTGGCCGCCGGCCTCGATCGCGTCGAGGAGTTCGGCCACCACCTTCTCGGCGTGCGGGCGCAGTTCCTCGACCCGCTTGGGAGTGAAGGCCTTGGTGATCAGCCGGCGCATCCGGGTGTGCTCCGGCGGGTCCGGGCTGATGTGCGGGTCCTGGAACATGACGTTGTCCTTCGTCATGCGGGCGGTCCCCGGCCGGGTCAGGTCGCGGCTCACGCGCTCGTCGGACAGCACCGCGCGCATGTCCGCGTACCTGGTGATCAGCAGGGCCTGGTCGCCGCTCGGGAGCGTCACCGGGACGACCGGCTCCTCCCGGATGGTGCGCAGCTCGCTCGGCTGTTCCAGTGGGGACGGCCGGGTGAACGGGTAAGGGCACGCACCGGTGGTCGTGGGGGTGGTGGTCATGCATCTCCCTCAGAGATCGGATCCGGCCTGTTCGACCAGCTCGGTAGGGCTGTCAGCGGGGACTTCGGTCCCGGCGCGGCCGGTCGTACCGAGGCGACTCTGGCAGTGGATGGTGGACGATCACTGGACGCACGAACGGTGCCCTTCCGCCCGGATCCGGCGGAGGGCGGCCGGGAGCGCCGCGTGCACGAGGCCCGTGTCGGCGCGCGCGGGCGGGAGCACGGCGACGACGTCGCTGCGGCCGGAGGTGACCGCCGGGTGCCGGCGGGCCAGGCTCAGCAGGCTCTCGCCGGGGCCCGCGTCGACCAGCAGGACGTCGCCGTCGGCGAGGAGCCGGTCGAGCGCGGGGCCGAAGAGCACGGGTGCGGCGATCTGGCCGGCCCAGAAGCGCGGGTCGACGGCCTGCGCCGGCGTCAGGGGGTGTCCGGTGCAGGCCGAGTAGAGCCGAACGGCGGGCGGGCGCAGGGGCGTTCGGGCGAGGTCGGGCAGGGTCGAGGCGACGACCGGATCCATCAGCGGGCTGTGGAACCCCTGCCGGGCCCGGGCCCGGCGGCACAGCACGCCCCGCCCGCGCAGCCGGCGCTCGGCCTCGGCGAGCGGCGCGTCGGCACCGGCCAGCAGGGTCTGGCGGGGGCCGTTCACCGCACCGATCACCACCCCCGCGGGAAGCAGCGGGGCCAGGGCGCCGGCCGGCGCGGCCACGGCCAGCATCCCGCCGGGAGGGGTCCGCGCCGCCGCCTCCGTCCGCGCGACCAGGAGCCGCACGGCATCGGGCAGGGACATCACCCCGGCGACGACGGCCGCGACGGCCTCGCCGACGCTGTGGCCGAGCAGGGCCGCCGGACGGACACCCCAGCCGCGGACCAGCCGCGCCGTCGCGTAACCGAGGGCGAACAGCAGCGGCTGGGCCCGCTCGGCGTCGTCGAGACCGTCCGCGCGGCCGGCCAGGAAGTCGGCCCGCAGCCGCCGGGCCCGCGGCCCGAGCAGGCCGAAGACCTCCTCCAGGGCGGCGGTGAACACCGGTTCGGTGCCGTACAGGTGTCGTCCCATGCCGGGGTGCTGGGCACCCTGGCCGGCGAACATCAGCACCACGGGGCGCGGGCCGGACGGGGCGGTGGTCTCCATGGGCGTCTCCGAAGTCAACGCTCGGGCGCCCGGGCAGCGCACCGCACCCACGGTGGGACGGCCCGCTGTCGGCCGACTGGCAGGCGGCTGGACCGACGCGGGCGGGGCTGCCAGCCGCTCGCCAGCCCGCGTCCAGCGGCGCGGCCCAGTCTGGTGCACCAGGGCCTGCCCGGCGACCGGACCGGCGGTGACACCACGGCGCGCGGCGCCCGGCCCGGCCCCTGACACGTCCTACGCCACCTCAGACCGTCCACTTGGGGAGGACCCCTTGTACCAGAACCTCATCGTCGCCCGGATGGAACCCTCGCAGGCGGACTCCGTCGCGCAGATCTTCGCGGACTCGGACGCCTCCGAACTGCCGCACCTGATCGGGGTGTCCCGGCGCACGCTGTGGCGCTTCCACGACCTGTACTTCCACCTCGTGGAGGGCGACGAGGACGTGACCCCCAACCTCTACCGGGCCCGCAGCCACCCGCTCTACGAGGACATCCACGTCAGGCTCGCGCGGCACATCCGGCCGTACGACCCGGCGTGGAGCGAGCCGAAGGACGCCATGGCCAGCCCGTTCTACACCTGGGAGAAGCAGCGGTGAGTGCCGAAGTGAAGAAGGTCGCCGTCACCGACGTGACCCCGAACCTGCGCCGGGGCGGGGACGTCCGAGTCCTGCTCAGCCCGCTGACGGTCGGCGCCACCTCGGGGTTCATGGGAACGGTCACGCTGGAGCCGGGCGAGTACGTGTGCGAGCACTACCACCCGTACTCCGAGGAGTTCGTCCACCTGGTCCGCGGGATCGTGCGGCTCACCATCGGGGAGACCACGCTGGAGCTGCACCCGGGCGACTCGGCCCTGGTGCCGATCGGCCTGCGGCACCGGCTGGTGAACACCGGCCCGGTCCAGGCGCAGGCCGTCTTCCACCTGGGCCCGCTCGCCCCCAAGCCCGAACTGGGCCACGTGGACACCGAGTTCCTGCCCGGCCAGGCTGGCGCTCCGGCGCCCCGGGTCGGCGGACCGGTCGGGGCGGACGCATGAGGACGACGGATGTCGCGATCACCGGGATCGGCGTCATGGCCCCCGGAGGCGCGGGCCGGGACGCGTTCTGGGAGCGCATCGTCTCGGGCCGCGCGGCCACCCGCCGGGTCTCCCTGTTCGACCCGACCGGGTTCCGCTGCCAGGTGGCCGCCGAGATCGACTTCGACCCGGCCGCCCACGGGCTGACGCCGCAGGAGTGGCGCCGGATGGACCGGGCCGCGCAGTTCGCGGCCGTGGCGATGGACGAGGCCCTGGCCGACAGCGGGCTCGACCTCGCCGGCACGGACCCCGGGCGGGTGGCCGTGACCGTGGGCAACGCGGTCGGCTGCACCACCGGGCTGGAGACGGAGTACCGGGTCCTCAGCGACGACGGCCGGCAGTGGTCCGTGGACCACAACTTCGCCGTCCCGCACCTCTACAACTACCTGGTACCCAGCTCGATCGCCTCCGAGGTGGCGTGGCGGTCCGGGGCCGAGGGGCCGGCGTCGGTGGTCTCCTCCGGCTGCACCTCGGGCATCGACGCCCTCGGGTACGCCGCCGGTCTGCTGGCCGAGGGCAGCGCGGACGTCGTGCTGGCCGGATCCGCCGACGCGCCGATCTCGCCCATCACCATGGCGTGCTTCGACGCGATCAAGGCCACCTCCACCTACAACGACGACCCGGAGGGGGCCTGCCGGCCCTTCGACCGGGACCGCCGGGGGCTCGTCCTGGGCGAGGGCGCCGCGATGTTCGTGCTGGAGAACGCGGAGGCCGCCCGGCGCCGCGGCGCGCACGTCTACGCCCGCATCCTCGGCTACGCCAGCCGCGCCAACGGCTTCCACATGACCGGTCTGCGGGCGGACGGCCGCGAGATGGCGGAGGCGATCACGGTCGCCCTCGACCAGGCCGAGCTGGACCCGAGCGGCATCGACTACGTCAACGCCCACGGCTCCGGCACCAAGCAGAACGACCGGCACGAGACCGCTGCGGTCAAGACCAGCCTGGGCGACCGGGCGTTCGAGGTCCCGATGAGCTCCATCAAGTCGATGATCGGCCACTCCCTGGGCGCCATCGGATCCATCGAGGTGGCGGCCTGCGCGCTGGCCATCGAGCACGGCGTGGTCCCCCCGACGGCCAATCTGCACGAGCGCGACGCCGAGTGCGACCTGGACTACGTCCCGCTGACCGCGCGTGAGCAGAAGATCTCCACGGCGCTCTCGGTGGGCAGCGGGTTCGGCGGCTTCCAGAGCGCGATCGTGCTGGCCGCACCCGACAAGGCGGCGGCATGAGCGGATCGCAGCACCGACGGAGCACCGACGGCCGGCCCGGCGCGGTCTTCACCGGGATCGGCGTGGTGGCGCCCAACGGGACCGGCACCGAGGACTGGTGGGCCGCCACCCTGGCCGGCAAGAACGGGATCGACACGGTCCGCAGCTTCGACGCCCGGTCCTACCCGTCCCGACTCGCCGGGGAGATAAGGGAGTTCGACCCCGGTCAGCACCTGTCGGCCCGGATCGTGGTGGAGACCTCCCGGATGAGCCACTTCGCCCTGGCCGCCACCGGGATGGCGCTGGAGGACGCGGCCGTCGACCTGTCGCGGATCCCGGAGTACGAGCTCGGGGTGATCACCGCGAACGCCAGCGGCGGCGCCGAGTTCGGCCAGCGCGAGCTGCAGAAGCTCTGGCGCGGCGGCCCCAGGGACGTCAGCCCGTACATGTCCATCGCCTGGTTCTACGCCGCGACCACCGGCCAGATCTCCATCGGCTACGGGATGCGCGGGCCGTGCGGGGTGATGGTCAGCGAACAGGCGGGCGGTCTGGACGCGCTGGGGCAGGCCCGCCGGGTGGTCCGGGACGGCACCCGGCTGGTCGTGACGGGCGGGAGCGACTCCTCGCTGTCGCCGGCCGGGTTCGTCTCGCAGCTGCCCACCGGCGGCCTCACCGCGGTCACCGATCCGGCCCGCGCCTACCTGCCCTTCGACACCGGCGCCTCCGGGTTCGTCCCCGGCGAGGGCGGTGCGATCCTGGTGCTGGAGAACGCGGGCACCGCGCGGGACCGCGGGGTCGACCGCCCGTACGGCGAACTCGTCGGCTACGCCGCCACGTTCGACCCGCGCCCGGGCTCGGGCCGGCCGCCCACGCTCACCCGCTGCGTGCGCGCGGCCCTCGCCGACGCCCGGCTGGCGCCCGAGGACGTCGACGTGGTCTTCGCGGACGGGCACGGCACCGCGGAGATGGACCGCCGGGAGGCGCGCACGCTGGCCGAGGTCTTCGGCCCGCGGGCGGTGCCGGTGACGGTGCCCAAGACCATGACCGGCCGGCTGTACGCCGGGGCCGGCGCGCTCGACACCGCCGGTGCCCTGCTGGCGCTGCGGGACCAGGTCGTGCCGCCCACCGCCCACGTCAGGAGCCCGGACGCCGCGCACGAGCTGGACCTGGTCGTCGACCAGCCCCGGGAGACCGCGCTGCGCACCGCGATGGTCATCGCCCGCGGGTACGGCGGCTTCAACGCCGTCGCCGTCGTGCGCCTGACCGACTGACCGACTGACCGACCGGCCGCCCGACCGACCGGCTCACTCACCACCGACTGATCGACAGGAACAGCAGGAGCACCACTGTGGAAACGGAGGCATGACCGTGAGCGCTCTCACGCTCGACGAACTCAAGACCATGCTGGAGGAGGCGGCGGGGGTCGACGAGTCGGTCGACCTCGACGGCGCGGCGCTGGACACGCCGTTCAGCAGCCTCGGCTACGACTCCCTCGCGATGCTGGAGCTCGCGGCGCGCATCCAGAACCAGCTGGGCGTGCCGATCCCGGACGACCACATCGAGCTGATGACCACCCCCCGGGCGGTCCTGGAGTACATCGACAGCCACCTGCCGGCCGGAGCCTGACCATGACCGCGAAGACCGAGAACACCGTGGTCATCGACGCCCCCATGGACCTGGTGTGGGAGATGACCAACGACATCGAGTCCTGGCCGCAGCTCTTCGACGAGTACGCCGCGGCCGAGATCCTGGACCGCTCGCCGGAGGGGACCATCCGCTTCCGGCTGACCATGTTCCCCGACGAGGAGGGCAAGGTCTGGAGCTGGGTCTCGCTGCGCAGGCCGGACGCCGCGACCCGCACCGTCCGGGCGCACCGGGTGGAGACCGGACCGTTCGAGTTCATGGACATCGCCTGGGACTACCAGGAGGTCGAGGGCGGCGTCCGGATGCGCTGGGTGCAGGAGTTCCACGTCCGGCCGGAGATGCCCTTCGACGACGCGGCGATGGCCGAGCACCTGAACACCAACACCAAGGTCCAGATGGCCCGGATCAAGAAGCTCGTCGAGGCGGCGGCCGACCGCTCCGGTGATCCGGCGTGATGGACCGGATCCTCCTGCCACTGGCCCTGATCGGCAGCGGGATGGGGGCCGGCGGACTGATGATCGCCTCCCTCGGCGGCGCCCCACTGCTGCTCAGCCTCCCGGTCGACCGCTACATCCCGATCCACCAGTTCCTGGTCACCCGGTACGACCCGTTCATGCCGCTCTGCATGATCACCGCGATGCTCGCGGACGGCGCCGCGGCCACGTTCTCCGACGGCCCGGCCCGCGGGCCCGAGGGCGTCGCGGCCGTGCTGCTCCTGGCGGCGATCGTGGTCTCGCTGGTCAAGAACGTCCCCATCAACAAGTGGGTCGGCCGGCTGCAGCCGGGCGTCGTGCCGCCCGACTGGGAGCGGATCGACCCCCGGGTGCGGTGGCGCAACTGGAACCTCGTCCGGACCGCCTTCGTGGTCGTCGCGCTGCTGGCCAACGCGCTCGCCACCGCACTCGCCCTGTAACCCCACACCGAAGGAGACCCCATGAACCTGTCGCTCGACGGGCAGAACGTGCTCGTCACCGGTGGCACCCGCGGGATCGGCCGGGCCATCGTGCTCGCCATGGCCGAGGCCGGCGCCAACGTCATCACCTGCTACCGGAAGGACAGCGAGCACGCCCAGAGCCTCGCCCGGGAGCTGAAGTCGCTGCCCGGCAACCACCACCTGGCGGTGGCCGACGTCGGCCGGCCCGAGGACATCGACCGGCTGCTGGGCGAGTGCCGGACCCGCTTCGGCACGCTGCACACCATCGTCAACAACGCGGGCGTCATCTCCCACGTGCCGTTCGCCGAACTGGCCCTGGAGGAGTGGCAGCGCGTCATCGACGCCAACCTCACCGCGCCCTTCCTGATCACCCAGAAGGCGCTGCCGCTGCTCGCGGAGAAGCCCTCGATCATCAACGTCGGCTCCCGGGTGGCCACCGTCGGACTCGCCCTGCGCGCCCACTACACCGCCAGCAAGGCCGGCCTGATCGGGCTCAGCCGGTCGATGGCCAAGGAGCTCGGCCCCCGCGGCATCCGGGTCAACGTGGTCGCGCCCGGCGTCATCGACACCGAGGAGGCGGCGAAGCTGACGCCGGAGGAGTACGAGGCGCTCCAGCAGCGGTACCGCCACATGACCGCCCTCGGCCGCCTCGGCCTGCCCGCCGAGGTCGCCTCGGTGGTCGTCTACCTCGCCAGTGACGCATCGAGCTACCTGACCGGCGAGATCATCCACGTCGACGGAGGAATCTGACATGGCACACCCCGAGGAGACCTTCCGGGTCCTGCTGCGGGTCGAGACGCACCCCGGCATGGCGGCGGACTTCGAGCGGACCTGGTTGGAGATCGGCACCGCGGTGACCGCGGACCCGGCCAACCTCGGCCAGTGGCTGCTGCGCTCCACCGAGGAGGAGCACATCTACTACATCATCAGCGACTGGACCGACGAGCCCGGCTTCCGCACCTTCGAGCACAGCGAGCAGCACGTCAAGCACCGCGAGCGGCTGCACCCCTACCGCTCCGGCGGCTCGATGGCCACCATGCGGGTCGTCCACCACCTGCCCAAGGCGGCGGGGGCGACGGCATGAGCGGCGGGATCCGGGTGATCGTGTACTGCCGGGCGCCGCAGGAGGGGGACGCCCCGCTGGAGGCGGCCTTCCACCACATCAACGACGACCTGGCCGAGGTGCCCGGTCTGCTGGGCAGCGAACTGCTGCAGTCCACCATCGACGGCGAGAGCGGCTCCTTCGCCGTCCTGAGCCACTGGAAGGACGCCGCGTCCTTCCAGGCCTGGGAGCAGGGGGCGGCGCACCGCAAGCAGACCTCGCCGCTGCGCCAGTACCAGGACCGCGGCGACAGCCGGCACTACGGGATCTACCAGGTGCGCGCCACCTTCGCCGTGCCCGAACAGGCCTGACGCCACGTCGTCACGAGAGAGGAATCTGGCGATGCGCAACCTGGTGCGCGCGCTGGGACTGACCCTGTACGAGGGATTCAAAGTGCTGGGAGCGATGCACTTCGCGCTGCCGCCACAGAACCCCGGCGAACGAGTCCTGGCGGACCCCCCGGAAGGCTCACCGGAGCGGCTGGCCCCCGAGCGGCCGGCGACCGCGATGGAGCAATGGCTGTTCGACGAGCTGCGCCGGGAGATGCGGTGGCCGACGTGATGACCCGAGAGGAAGGAAACCCCGAGATGCACGGCGACGTCCCGGCCCGCACCGTGCTCGTCACCGGCGCGGCGGGTTTCATCGGCGCCAACTTCGTCCACTACTGGCGCCGGACGCACCCCGACGACACCGTCGTCGCCCTGGACGCGCTGACCTACGCCGGCAACCGGGAGAACCTCGCGGCGGTGCGCGACGAGGTGGTGTTCGTGCGGGCCGACATCGCCGACGGCGCCCGGGTCTGCGAAGTCCTGCGCGAGCACCGGGTGCAGGTGGTGGTGAACTTCGCCGCCGAGTCGCACAACAGCCTCGCCGTCCTCGACCCCGGCAGGTTCTTCCGGACCAACGTGCTCGGCACCCAGGAACTGCTCCACGCGTCCCTGGGCGCCGGGGTCGAGCGCTTCCACCACGTCTCGACCTGCGAGGTGTACGGGGACCTGGCCCTCGACAGCACGGAGGCCTTCCACGAGGAGACCCCGTACCGGCCCCGCACCCCGTACAACGCCAGCAAGGCCGGCGCCGATCACGCGGTGCGCGCCTACCACGAGACCTTCGGCCTGCCGGTCACCATCACCAACTGCGCCAACAACTACGGGCGTTACCAGTTCCCGGAGAAGGTCATCCCGCTGTTCGCGACCAACGCGCTGCGCGGGGTGAGCCTGCCGGTCTACGCGTCCCGGCACAACCGGCGGGAGTGGATCCACGTGGACGACCACTGCCGCGCGATCGACGCGGTGCTCACCGCCGGCGAGGTCGGGCGGACCTACCACGTCGGCACCGGGACGGAGGCGAGCGTCCAGCGGATCGCCGACCTGGTCCTCGACGAACTCGGGCTGCCGGCCTCGCTGCAGACCACCGTGCCGGACCGGCCGGGCCACGACCGCCGGTACCTGCTGGATTCCGGCCTGCTCAGGGACACCCTGGGCTGGCGGCCGACCGTCCCGTTCGAGGAGGGACTGCGGGAGACCATCCGCTGGTACCGCGACAACCCCGGCTGGTGGGAGCCGCTGCTGGAGCGCCGCCCGGTCGAGGAGCGGGCCTGGACCGAGTCCGGGGCCGGTGCCCGGTGAAGGCCCTGGTGCTGGCCGGTGGTACCGGCTCACGGCTGCGGCCGATCACCCACACCTCGGCCAAGCAGCTGGTGCCGATCGGCAACAAGCCGGTGCTGTTCTACGGCCTGGAGGCGATCCGGGACAGCGGCATCCGCGAGGTCGGGATCATCGTCGGCGAGACCGGGGCGGAAGTGCGCCGCGCGGTGGGCGACGGGTCGCGGTTCGGCCTGTCGGTCACCTACCTCCCGCAGGAGGCCCCGCTGGGCCTGGCGCACTGCGTGCTGATCGCCCGCGAGTTCCTCGGGGACGACGACTTCCTGATGTACCTCGGCGACAACTTCGTCATCGACGGCATCCGCGAGTTCGTCGCCGAGTTCCGCGCCCGGCGCCCGGACGCGCAGCTGCTGCTGACCAAGGTCGGCAACCCCTCGGAGTTCGGGGTCGCCGAACTGGACGCCGCCGGCCGGGTGGTCAGGGTGGAGGAGAAGCCGAAGGAGCCCAGGAGCGACCTCGCCCTGGTCGGGATCTACATGTTCACCCCGGTCGTCCACCCGATCGTGGCGCGGCTGCGGCCCAGCGCGCGCGGCGAGCTGGAGATCACCGACGCGATCCAGGAACTGATCGTCCGGCAGGAGAACGTCAGCTCGCACGTCATCTCCGGCTACTGGAAGGACACCGGGCGGGTCGAGGACATGCTGGAGTGCAACCGCATGGTCCTGGAGAACATCGCCCCCCGCGCGGGCGGCAGCGTGGACGGGGACAGCGAGCTCATCGGCCGCCTGGACATCGCCGAGGACGCGGTCGTCATCCGCTCCCGGCTGGTGGGCCCGGTGTCCATCGGCCCGGGCACGGTCGTCGCGGACAGCTACGTCGGGCCGTTCACCTCGGTCGGGGCCGGCTGCCGGCTGGACCGCACCGAGATCGAGTACTCGATCCTGATGGACCACTCCACCCTCACCGGGGTGAGCCGGATCCAGAACTCGCTCATCGGCCGGAACGTGGAGGTCTCCCCGGCCGGCCCCGCGCCGCGCGGCCACCAGCTGATCATCGGCGACCACAGTCGGGTCCGCCTGAACTACTGAAGGAGAGAACATGTCGCACCGCGCCGACGCTCTCGCCGGCCGGCCCACGGGACCGGACACCACCGTGGTCCTGGCCGACCGGCTGAGCCTGTCCGCCGCCACCTTCGACAACCCCCGCTTCGCGACCGAGGAGGTCCTGCCCTGGCTCGAACGGGCCCGCCGGGAGGGCGACTTCGCCGTCGACCGGATACCGTTCGCCGCGCTGGACCAGTGGAGCTTCGACCCGGAGACCGGCAACCTGGTCCACAGCACCGGGCGGTTCTTCACCGTCGAGGGGCTGCGGGTGACCGGTGGCGCGCGGCCCGCCGGGAACCCCACCCCGCCGGTCATCAACCAACCGATCATCAACCAGCCGGAGACCGGGATCCTGGGGATCCTGGTCCGGGAGATCGACGGCGTCCTGCACCTGCTCATGCAGGCCAAGATGGAGCCCGGCAACACCGGACTGGTCCAGTTGGGCCCGACCGTCCAGGCCACCCGGAGCAACTACACGCGCGTCCACCGGGGCGGCCACACGCGCTACCTGGAGTACTTCGTCGGGCCGGAGCGCGGCCGGATCCTGGTGGACGCGGTCCAGTCCGAACAGGGCGACAGCTTCCTGTACAAGCGCAACCGCAACATGGTGGTGGAGGTGTCCGAGGACATCCCGGTGGACGACGGCCACCGCTGGATGACCCTCGGGCAGGTCCACGCGCTGATGGGGATCGACCACCTGGTCAACATGGACGTCCGGACCGTGCTGAGCTGCCTGCCGCTGGGGCACCGGGGCGGGCCGTCCCGGGAGGCCGTCGCCGGGGAGCCGGCCGACTCCTTCCAGCACGCGCTGACCCGGTCCCTGGACCGGGACGAGCCGACGGTCCACGGCGATCTGGAGCTGCTGAGCTGGCTGCAGGACCTGCGGTCGGAGAGCTACCAGTCGGCCCGGCTGGTGCCGCTGCGGGAGCTGGCCGGGTGGAGCAGGGACGAGGAGGCCGTCACCGAGCCGTCCAGCAGCTGCCTCAAGGTGATCGCCGTCTCGGTCAGGGCCGGCACCCGGGAGGTCAGCCGGTGGACCCAGCCGATGCTGGAGTTCCCGGGCCAGGGGGTGGCGGCCTTCCTGGTCAAGCGGATCGACGGGGTCCTGCACGTCCTCGTCCAGGGCAAGGCGCAGCCGGGGATCCGGGACGCCATCGAGATCGGACCGACCGTGCAGTGCGTGTCGCGGGACTGGCGGGCCGTGCCGCCGGGCGAGCGGCCCGAACTGCTCGACCGGGTGCTCGGCGCCGACGCCGCGCAGGTGCGGTTCAGCGCGGTGCTCCCGGAGGAGGGCGGCCGGTTCTACCACCGGGACAACCGGTACACCGTCGTGGAGGTCGGCGAGGAGTTCCCCGACGCCGAACCCGCCACCATGCGGTGGGTGACTCTGACCCAGCTCAAGGAGCTGCTGCGGTACGGCAACCACGTCAACGTCGAGGCCCGCACCCTGATGACCTGCCTGCAGTCCCTCTGGCAGGGCCGGCGGTGACGGCGCCCCGGCCGGCCGAGCGGCTGCCCGGGGCCGCTGAGCTCAGGGTCGGGGTGCTCGGCTGCGCGGACATCGCCCGGCGCCGGATGCTGCCCGCCGTGGCGGGCACGCCCGGCGTCCGGGTCGCGGCGGTCGCGAGCCGCGACCCGGGGAAGGCCGGGGCCTTCGCGGCGAGGTTCGGGTGCGACGCCGTCGACGACTACGAACGGCTGCTCGCCCGGCCGGACGTCGACGCGGTGTACATCCCGCTGCCCACCGGCCTGCACGCGCGCTGGACGGTCCGGGCCCTCGACGCGGGCAAGCACGTGCTGGTGGAGAAGCCGGCCGCCGGCACGCTCGCCGAGGCGCGGGAGGCGGTCGGGCTGGCGCGCGAGCGCGGCCTGGCGCTGATGGAGAACTTCGCGTTCCTGCGGCACGGCCAGCACGCGGCCGCCCGGCGCCGGCTGCACGACGGCGAGATCGGTGAACTCCGGGCGCTGCAGTCCTCCTTCGGCATCCCGCCGAGGCCGCCGGCGGACATCCGCTACCGGCGGGAACTGGGCGGCGGCGCGCTGCTGGACGTCGGTGCCTACCCGCTGCGCGCGGCCGTGCTGTACCTGGGCGACGACGTCGAGGTCGTCGGCGCGGTGCTGCGGGTCGGTCCGGGCCGGGAGGTGGACACGGCCGGAAGCGTGCTGTTGGCCACGCCGGCCGGCGTCACCGCCGAGCTCGGCTTCGGGTTCGAACACGCCTACCGCGGCCACTGCGCGCTGTGGGGGGCGACGGGGCGGCTCGTGCTCGACCAGCCCTTCACCCCGCCGCCGACCGCCCGGCCGGTGCTGCGGCTGTCCGGGCAGGACCACGACCAGCGGTTCGTGCTCGACGCCGACGACCAGTTCGGCAACACGGCGGCGGCCTTCGCGGAGCTCGCGCGCGGGCCGGCCGCCGCCCGTGAGGAGCAGTACGCGCGGATCCTGCGTCAGGCCGCGCTGCTGAGCGCCGTCCGTGACACGGCCCGGGTGATCAGGCCGGCCTGACGAGCCGTGCGACGAGCCGTGCGGCAAGCCGTGCGACGAACCGGGCCGGCGAACCGTGCCGGCGAACCGAGCCGGCGAACCGTGCCGGCGAACCGAGCGACCAGGCTGATCGACGGACCAGCCGCTGAGGAGACGACGATGGAAGACGTGCGTGTTCCGGTACTCATCGTGGGGGGAGGGCTGGTCGGACTGTCGGCGGCCGTCTTCCTCACCTGGCAGGGGGAGCGGCCGCTGCTGGTCGAGCGGAACCCCGGCACCTCGCGCCACCCCCGGGCCCGCGGGGTGAACGTCCGGGCGATGGAGCTGTTCCGGCAGGTCGGCCTGGAAGGCCGGATCCGGGCCACCGAGTCGGCCGTCGCGCTCGCCGGCAACAGCGGCATCGTCCGGATGGAGTCGCTGGCCGGGGCCCAGGCCCCCGGCTTCAACCGGGACTACCAGGACGACGGCGCGCAGGACGTCAGCCCCACCGGCTGGACCCTGTGCGAGCAGGACGAACTGGAGCCGGTGCTCCGGGCCCGGGCCGAGGAGGACGGAGCCGACCTGCGCTTCGGGCACGAGCTGACCGGCCACACCCAGGACGCCGAGGGCGTGACCGCCACCGTGCTCGACCGTGCCACCGGCGAGCAGTACACCGTGCGGGCGCGCTACCTCGTGGTGGCCGACGGCACCGGGAGCCCGGTCCGCGAGCGGCTCGGCATCGCGCGGCACGGGCGCGGCACCCTCGCGCGCTACCTGAACATCCACTTCCGCGCCGACCTCACCGAGGCGCTCGGCGGTCGGCGCTTCGTCATGGCGTACGTCCGCAACGCCGAGGTGACCGCGGGGCTGCTGCCGATCAACAACACCGACCGGTGGCTGCTGCACGTCCCCCTGGACCCGCGGGCCGAGGCCGACGGGGAGAGCGGGGACGAGGTGCGCTGGGACGAGGCGCGCTGCGAAGCGGCCGTGCGGGCCGCGGCCGGCCTCCCGGACCTGCCGGTGAAGATCCTGGGCGCACAGCCCTGGAAGGCCGCGGGGCTGGTGGCCGAGACCTTCCGGGCGGGGCGGCTCTTCCTGGTCGGGGACTGCGCCCACGTCATGCCGCCGACCGGGGCGTTCGGTTCGGCCACCGGCATCCAGGACGCCCACAACCTCGCCTGGAAGCTGGCCCTGGTGCTGCGCGGCGAGGCGTCCGAGGAACTGCTCGACAGCTACCCGAGCGAGCGCGAGCCGGTGGCCCGGACCACGGTGGAGCAGACCGTGCTGCGCTCCCTGGACCGGCCCGGCCACGGCGAGCGGATCCCGGAGGGGGCGATCCTGCCCGACCACGTGGTCGCGCTCGGGTACCGCTACCCGGTGCGCGGCGTCGCCCCCGGGGACGGACCGGCGTCGGCCGCGGACCCCGGCGCTCCGGGGACGCGGGCTCCGCACCTGTGGCTGGAGCGGGACGGCGTGCGCATCTCCTCGCTGGACCTCTACGACGGGCGCGGGCTGGTCCTGGTGGCGGGGCCCGGGGCGGGCGAGTGGCGCGAGGCGGCCGCCGGCAGCCCGCTGCCGGTCACCGTCCACCGGATCGGCGCGGACGGACTCACCGACCCGTCGGACGGGTGGGCCGGGGCGCACGGCGTTCCGCGCGACGGCGCCGTGCTGGTCCGGCCGGACGGATTCGTCCTGGAGCGCTTCACCGCCGGGGCCGATCCGCGGACCGCCCTCACCGCGGCGCTGGACGCGCTGTCGGGGCGGCCGACCGGCACCGCCACCACGACCGCGGCCACCACGGCCGCAGCCACGACGACCACCGCCACGACGACCACCGCCACGACCGATATCAGGAGCCAGGGATGAGACTGCACCTGTTCAAGCTCGGCACCACCCCGACCGGCGCGCCCGTGCCGGGTTACCTCGTCCAGACCGAGGACGGCACCAACGTCCTGGTCGACACCGGCTTCTCGCGCGCCGCCACCGGCCCCAAGGCCTTCGTCGACGTCGGCCCCGAGGAGGGCGTGGAGGCCAGGCTCGCCGGCCTCGGGCTGCGGCCGCCGGACATCCACCTGGTGGTGTGCACCCACCTGGACCCGGACCACGCCGGCAACCACGACCTGTTCCCCGACGCCGAGTTCGTCGTCCAGCGCAGCCACCACGAGCTGGCGAGGTCGAGCGAGCCGGGCCGGCTGGCGATGGCCCGGGCGAGCTGGGACCTGCCCCACCTGAAGTACCGGCTGGTCGAGGGCGACACCGAACTGCTCCCGGGCGTGCTCCTGGTGGAGAGCTCCGGGCACATCCAGGGGCACCAGTCGCTGCTCGTCCGGCTGCCCCGGACCGGCGCGGTCCTGCTGGCGGCCGACGCCATCCCGGCGGCGGAGTTCCTCGACCCCGACCGGCGGGCGATGACGCCGTTCGACGTGGACGAGGCGGCGGTGCGGGCGAGCACCCGCAGGCTGGTCGAGCTGGCGGAGGCCGAGAACGCCCTGCTGGTCCGCGGCCACGACGCGCAGCAGTGGCCGACGCTGCGGACCGCGCCGACCGCGTACTACGACTGAGCCGGTACGGCCGGGAACGGCGCGGGGCGGCGGGCAGGAAGCCCGCCGCCCCGCGCCGTTCGGTGCCGGACGGCCCGCCGGTCACCACCCGGCGGTCACCACCGGACCGGCAGCGCCCGGGGACCGCGCTGCATGGTGCGCAGGTCCCACTCCAGCTCCTCCACCGCCACGGCCAGCCGCAGCTCCGGGAAGCGGGCGACCAACGAGCCGACGGCGACGGCGAGTTCCGCGCGGGCGAGCTGGGCGCCCAGGCAGCGGTGCGGGCCGTGGCCGAAGCCGATGTGCGGATTGGGGCTGCGGGTCACGTCCAGCCTGTCGGGATCGGCGAACACGGTGGCGTCCCGGTCGGCGGAGATCACGGCCGGCAGCACGGCCTCGCCCGCGCGGACCAGGGTGCCGCCCAGCTCCACGTCCTCCAGCGCGACCCGGACCGTGCCGCCGCTGACCGCGGCCGGGGTGTACCGGACCAGCTCGTCCACCGCGCCGTCGAGCAGCTCGGGCTTCGCGCGGAGCAGCTCCCACTGCTCCGGGTGCCGGAGCAGTGCCAGCACGCCCCCGCTGATCGAGTGGGCCACCGTCTCCACCCCGGCGACCAGCAGGGTGACCCCGAAGGTCACCAGCTCGTCCTCGTCCAGGCGGTCCTCCGGGGCGGCGTTGGCGAGGTCGCTGAGCAGGTCGTCGCCGGGCCGGCGGCGCTTGTCCCGGACCAGCTGCGCGAGGTAGCCCTTGAGCGAGGCCGCGGCGTCCTCGATCTCCTCGGCGGAGTGCGCGGTGACGCTGAGGTAGACCCGGGACCAGGCCCCGAACCGCTCCTGGTCCGCGACCGGCACGCCGAGCAGTTCGCAGATCACCGTGACCGGCAGCGGCCTGGCGACCGTGGCGACCAGGTCGGCGCCCGGCCCGGCCGCCGCCAGGGCGTCCAGCAGCCGGTCGGTGGTCCGCTGGATGCGCGGCCGCAGCCCGTCGATCCGCCGGGAGGAGAACGCCCGCATGCCGATCCGGCGCAGCCGGGTGTGCTCGGGCGGGTCCATGGTGGTGAGGGAGCGGGTCTCCAGCGCCGCGCGCCGGGCCCGGGGGGCACCGGCGCGGGCGGCGGCGGCCCGGCTGAACCGGGGGTCGGAGAGCAGCCGGCGGTTGTCCTCGTACCGGGTGGCGATCCAGGCGGGGTCCCCGGTCGGCAGCGTCACCCGGTGCAGGCCGTCCGCGGCGCGCAGCTCGCCGAACTCCGCTGCGGGGTGCCAGGGTTCGCTGGTCGGGAAGGGGAAGGGGGCGGCGGGCTGTTCAGTGGTCACGGCGGTTCCTGACGGGAGGTGTTTCCTGACGGGACGGATTTTCCTGACGGGACGGTGTTCCCGACGGGACGGTGTCCGACGGGAGGGGAGCGCCCCGCGCCGTCCCGGTCCCCCGGTCCGGGTCCGGAGACCGGCACGGCGGGGGAGGGGGACGGGCGGGGCGGGGCTGCGACGGGCCCGGGGGTCAGCGGCGGCCGGAAGCGAGGACCGGCCGTCTGGTCGCGATGAGTCTTTCCAGCAGCACCGCCAGCTCCTTCGGCGCCTGGCGCCCGGCGAAGGCGGTGCGCAGCGCGGACGCCTTCCGCCGGTAGCGGGGATCGGTCAGGACGGTCCGCAGGGCCTCGGCGAGGACCGGAACGGGCGGACGCTTCGACCGCAGGTCGATGCCCGCTCCGCTCCAGGCGAGCCGGGCGCAGACCTCGGGCTTGTCCTCCGTCACGCCGGCGGCCACGATCGGGACGCCGTGGGCGAGGGCGAGCTGGACCGTCCCGTACCCGCCGTTGGTGACCATGGCGCTGAGGTGGGGCATCAACTCCGCGTAGGGGAGGAACGATTCGACGTGGACGTTCGCCGGCAGGGCGGCGGGATCCAGCGCCGGGTGGGACGCGCCGGCGGTGGTCACGACGACGGTGACGTCCTGACCGGCCAGCGCCTGGACGGTCGGCACCACCAGCTCGCCCAGGTCGCGGGCGCCGGTGCCCTGGGTGACCAGGACAGCGGGCCGGTCCTTCTCCAGCTCGGGCCACCAGCCGGGCAGCGGGCCGGGCGCGGGAGCGGCCGGGAGCAGCGGGCCGATGAAGTGCACCTGCTCGGGCAGGCGCCGGCGCGGGTACTCGAACTCCGCCACGGTCGCCTGCGCGTACAGGTACGGGGTGAGGTTGGCGTCGAACGGGCTGGAGCGGACCGGTGACAGGCCCAGCTCCCGCCGGATGGCGTTCATCCGGTCGAGCGGCTCCGGGAACCGGCGCCGCTCGGAGGCCTCGGTGTACCAGTTGCGGATCCGGCGCCAGGGCTGCCCGCCGGGCGGCCAGCCCTTCCCGAACGGCGGCACCCACGGGTCCGGGATCGCCAGCGGCGCCACGCTCAGCGTCGCCCACAGCTGCCCGTCCAGCTCGTGCACCAGCGAGGCGGCGGCCATGGTGGAGTCGGCGAGCAGGACGTCCGCCCCGTGCCGGGCCGTCAGCGCCCGGAGGTCGCGGTACTGCCCCGGGACGGGGCGGACGAAGACGTGCTCCAGGAACCACGGCCCGCGGGCCTCCGGCGGCAGGGACAGGAACTCGGGGAACTCGGCGGGCAGCCGGTCGAGGTCGACGAAGCTGCCGTCCTCCGGGGGCGCGTGTTCGGCGCCGGTGCGGGCGACCCGGTCGGCGTAGGCGGCGCCCGTGTACCAGATCACCCGGTGCCCGCGCTCGACCAGCTCGGCGGCGACCGGGCCGAAGGGATTGACGTGACCGCTTGCGGCCAGGGTGGCCAAGAGGATGGTGGACATCATCTGCTCCGTTCGAGGAGTCGTGCCCGCCGCAGCGGCCGGCGTTGGCACTGGGGTCAGCTGGCTGCCAAGGATCGTCCAGTCCGCTGGACCCCGGCTGGACGTGCCCCCGCGGCGGGCGGTCGGCCCCCGTCGACCTGGGCGGTGTCCGCTCAGGACTCCCGGGTGACCCGCTCCCCGCGCTTCCAGATCCCCCGGACGGCCCGGGTGGCCCGGATGTCCAGGGTGGGGTCGCCGTCCACCAGGAGGAGGTCCGCGCGCAGGCCGGGGGCGATCCGGCCGCGGTCGGACAGCGAGAAGATCCGGGCCGGGCTCGCGGTGGCCGCGGTCAGCGCCTCGCGGGGCGTCAGCCCGGCGCGGACCAGCAGTTCCAGCTCCCGGTGAAGCCCGATGCCGTGCAGCCACATCACCGCGTCGGTCCCGGCCAGCAGCGGCACTCCGGCGGCGTGCGCCGAACGGACGGCGGCCTCGGCGGCCGACACGTCCACCGGGAGCCGCCGCGCGGTGCCCGCCCGGTGGCGTTCCAGCAGCGCCAGCTCCTCGGGGGTGAGGTGGCGGGCCACGGCCGGGTCGTCGGCGAGGGTGCCGAGCTCGGCGCTGCCGGAGAACAGCTCGACCATGCTGAGGGTGGGGACCGCGAAGGCCCCGTGCCGGGCGAGCGCCTCGCCGAACTCCGGCCCGGGCGCGCGGTCGACGAGCAGGTGGGCCAGGCCGTGCGCGCCGGCCTCCACGGCGTCCAGACCGGCCCGCACCGTACCGGTGTGGACGATGGTGAGCAGGCCGCGCTCACGGGCCGCGGCGATGACCGCCGCCATGGTCTCCTTCCGGATCACCGGGAGCGTGCGGTCGTCCATGTGGCCCGAGACCTGGCCGTCGTCGTAGTGGACCTTGATGTAGTCCGAGCCCTCGGCGATCCGGGCGTCGACGAAGCCGGCCGCCTCCTCGGGCTCGGTGAGGGTCGGGATCTCCGGGAAGCGCGCCGAGCCGTGCCCGCCGGGGACGGTGGCGGCGCAGCCGGCCGAACGGAGGTCGGCGATGGACGGGCCGAGCGGGCCGTCCTGCTCCTTCTTCGCGGCCGCCATCTGCTCCGGGAAGTTCGCCATGTCCAGCTCGGTGGTGACGCCCCACACCAGGGCCCGGCGCAGGGCGGCGCCGATCACGTGGGTGTGCGCGTCGATCAGCCCGGGCAGCAGGGTGCGGCCCTTGCCCTCCACCACCTCGGCGCCGGCCGGCACGGCGAGCCGGCGGCCGACCGCCTCGATGCGGCCATCGGCGACGACCACGGTGTCGTCGGCGCTGACGCGGTGTCCGTCGAAGATCCTCGCCTCGCGGAAGACCGTACGGGTCATGGGGGCTCCTCCTGGGTGTCCGGTGCTGCCGTGGCGCGTCCACCGTGCGTCCAGCGCGCATGGTGAAGCTGGGGGCGGTTCCGGGGCGCTGCGCCCACGCGGGGGCTGCGCCAGGAGGGTTCGACGGGGCCGTGGGAAGCCGGTCGGGTCCACCGTAGGCGAGGAGGCGGGCGACTGTCCACGGGACGCCGAGCCACCGAGGGAGCGGATCAACTCCTGCTCCGGGAACTGGATGTGACGGACGTTCGGACGAGTGGAAAGGGAGGACATGGCACGATCGACCGAGGTTGTGGTGGTGGGCGCGGGGCCGGTCGGCTTGACCTTGGCGATCGAACTCGCGCGCCGGAAGGTGGACTTCCGGATCGTGGACCGCCGGGTGGAACCGCGCCCGGGCACCCGCGGCTGCACCGTATGGCAGCGCACGCTGGAGACCTTCGACCTGATGGGTCTGCCGGTGGCGGACTTCCGGGCGCGCGCGGTGGGCTACCGGCGCAGGGTCTACCACCCCTTCGGGGAACCGGAGATGGCCGTGGACCTGCGCGAGGACGAGGGCCCGTACCCGCTCCCGCTGCTGATCGGCCAGCAGGAGACCGAGCGGGCGCTGACCGAGCGCCTGCGGGACCTCGGCGGCGGGATCGAGCGCGGGGTGCACGCCGTCGACGCGGAGCAGGACGCCGAGGGCGTCTCGCTCACCCTGGAGCACGGCGACGGCACCCGGGAGGCGGTCCGGGCGGGCTGGGTGGTGTCGGCGGAGGGCTCGCACAGCGTGCTCCGGGACGCGCTCGGCATCCCGTGGCGGACGACCCGGTTCGGCGGGACGCAGCTCGTCCAGGTGGACGCCGTCGCGCACGGCCTGCCGTCCGGCGGTCCGGGCGAGGCGCACCTGCACCTGACCGAGGACGGCTTCCTGGGGGACCTGCCGCTGCCCGACGGGCGGCGCAGGCTGTTCGCCGCGGTCGCCGACCCGGATCCGGAGAACCGCCTCGACCCCTCCGTGGCGGAGGTGGAGGCGTACGTCCGCAAGCTCTCCGGCCGGCCGGACGTCCGGCTGGAGTCGCCGCTGTACAACTGGCGGGTCCGGCTGCACAACAGTGTCGCCGCCCGGTTCCGCGAGGGCCGCTGCTTCCTGGTCGGCGACGCCGGGCGCACCGTCATGCCGGTCACCGCCCAGGGCATGAACACCGGCATCCAGGACGCCTTCAACCTGGGCTGGAAGCTGGCCGCCGTCATCGCCGGGGCGCCCGACCGGCTGCTGGACAGCTACGAGGCGGAGCGCCTGCCGGTCGCCCACGACCTGCTGAAGCGCACCGAACGATCGTTCTGGGGCGGGGTCGGCACGCCCCCCACGGCCGAGGCCGTCGCCGCCGGGGTCCGCAAGCAGCAGCAGGCCCGCGGCGAGAAGGCCGTCGACTACCGGGGCAGTGCGCTCAGCCGGCAGACGGCGCCGGGCCCGGGCCCGGCGGCCGGCGACCGCGCCCCGCAGGTCGCGCTGGTCCGGGCGGACGGGACCGCGACCACCCTCTACGACGAGCTCCGCCACGGCGAATGGGTGCTCGTCGGCACCGCGGCCGCCCCGCCCGGCACCCTTCCCGGCACCCGCACCACGCGCCGGGCCGCGACGCCCGCGGAGACGGCCGGCGGGCCCGCAGGGCCGGCCCCGGGCGAGACGCTCCTGATCCGGCCGGACGGCCACATCGGCTACCGCGGCGGATCGGACGAGGACGCGCTCGGGTACCTGACCCGGGTCCTCGGCGGCTGAACGAAGTCCTTGGAACGCACCGAGAGAAACAGGAGGGCAGGGCATGACTGGACCAGCGGCAGTGCCGGCCTACGAGACCCACGAAGTCGCGCTCCCCGGCGGCCGGAAGATCCTCAGCCCGGAACCCAACCAGGTGGTCGCGCTGTGGCAGGACGTCGTGGACAACGACATCTACGTCCGTTCGGTGGCCGGGCTGACGGCCGGTGACGTGGTCTTCGACGTCGGGGCGAACATCGGGTTCGCCGCCTATCTCTTCACCGACCTGGTACCCGGCCTGCGGGTGTACTCCTTCGAGCCCGCCGCGGCCTGCTACGCCTGCCTCAGCGAGAACGCGGCCCGCCACCCGGCCGACATCACCGCGATCCGGGCCGCCGTCGGTTCGGCGCCGGGGCGGGCGGAGCTGACCTACTACCCCAAGTCGCCCGCGCAGAGCAGCCTGTACCCGGACACCGACGAGGACCGCCGCAACAGCACGGCCTACATGGTCAACAGCGGTATCGGCGCGGACCTGGCGGACGCGATCCTGTCGGCGATGCACCAGGGCCACAGCTACCCGGTCGAGGTCACCACGGTGGCGGCGGCCCTCGACGAGTACGCCGTGGACGAGATCGCCCTGCTGAAGATCGACGTGGAGCGGGCCGAACAGGACGTGCTGGACGGCGTCGGCGAGGCCGGCTGGTCCAGGATCCGCCGGATCGTGGCGGAGATCCACGACACCGACGGCCGGCTGCGCTCCATCACCGGGCAGCTGTCCGGGCGCGGCTTCACGGTCGAGGTCGGTCAGGAACCACTGCTGGCCGGGACCAACGTCCACATGCTGCTCGCCACCAGGGACCGCTGACGGATCCTGACGAACCGTCAGTCACCGTGTCGACCAGAAGACTTGGAGATCGCATGAGAGTCCTGATGACGTCGATCTCGGCCCCCGGCCACGTCACCCCCCTGGTGCCGCTCGCCTGGGCGCTCCGGGGCGCCGGGCACGAGGTCGTGATCGGCGGCCAGCCGAACCTGATGCCCACGGTGCGCGGCGCCGGACTGTGCGGGCAGCCGATCGGGGAGGCCTTCGACCAACTGCTCCACCTGCGGAACATCCTGCCGGGCGAGGAGTCCCCGATCGAGGCCTGGGGGCGCGTGGTCGAACCGCTCTACTCGACGGCGGCGCGGACCTGGGCCACCCAGGCGCACCGCACCGTGGACGAGTACCTGGACTTCTGCCGGGCCTGGGCCCCCGACCTGATCGTCGCCGAACCCTTCGAGTTCTGCGCGCGCCTGATGGGCGGCGTCCTGGACGTTCCGTGGGTCCGCCACCGGATCGGACTGACCGGGCGGGCCGCGCGGTTCGAGGAGAGCGCGGCCGAAGCCCTGGCCCCGGTCGCCGGGCGGCTCGGGCTGAAGGAGGGGGCACCGGAGCCCGTCCTGACCCTCGACACCTGCCCGCCCTCGTTCGGGCGGACGGACGCCGCGGCGCGCCGGCCCATGCGCTACGTCCCGTACAACGGCACCGGGGCGGTGCCGGACTGGGCGCTGGCGCCACGCCCCGGGGCGCGGCGGGTCTGCGTCTCGCTGGGCACCCAGACGCTCGTGCTCAACGGCGTCCCGCTGCTGCGCCGGATCATCGAGGCGGTCCGCGGGATCGACGGCGTCGAAGTGGTCGTGACGCTCACCGCCGCCGACCGCGAGTCGCTGGGCGACCTGCCCGAGGGGGTGCGGGTGGTCGAGTCGCTGCCGCTGAACCTGTTCCTCGACCGGTGCGACGTGGTGATCCACCACGGCGGGGCCGGCAGCTGTCTGACGGCGACCGCGTTCGGTGTGCCCCAGCTGGTCGTCCCGCAGTTCCTCGACCAGTTCGAGTACGGCGACCGGCTGGCCGCCGCCGGCGCGGGGATCACCCTGGACAGCGCCGACAAGCAGAACGACGTCGAGGGGATCCGCCGGGCGGTCGGCGAACTCCTCGACGACCCCGCCCACGTGCGGAACGCGCGGCGGCTGCGCGAGGAGATCCAGGCGATGCCCTCGCCCGGCGAGACCGTCGCCGTGCTGGAGCGGCTGGCCGTCACCGGCTGACGGCCGGGGCCCGCCGGACCGCGGACGGGACGAGGCGCCGTACGGCCCCTCGTCCCGTCCGCGGTGCTCAGCCGAGCTTGAACCAGTCCTTGAAGCCGATCGCCGCGCCGAGGTCCCCCTTGGTGAGGAGGCGCTTCTCGGCACTGAGGTGGAAACCGCTGGTCTCGCCGATGGACAGGAGCAGCAGGTCCCCGAGCCCGACGGTGGTCACGGCCGTGGCGGTCGCGGCCGCCCCGCGGCGGGTCCGGCAGCCGCCGTCCGCCACGGCGACGGTGTACTGCTGCGGCCCGGTGGCCGTCGTGACGTCGAACTGGAACTCGCCCCGGGCGCCGGACGCCTTCTCCGGGACGAACGCGGCCTCGTACAGGGCGAAGAGCGCGTCCAGGGCCTCGGCGGGGCCGCCGAAGCGGGCCACCGCCTTCGCCTCCGCCTCCTCCGCCGTGCCGCCCCCGACCAGCCCGCGGAATTCCGCGAAATCCATGCCTGCCTCCATCACTGCTCCGATCTCGAATCGCCCGGGACGTGCCCCGGTTCGAGCCGAACCCTCGCACCCCCCGCTGGACGTCCCGTGGACGCCCTGACCGCGCGGGTGACGGACCGGGGTCCCGGCGGCATCGACCGCGCGGGGTGACAGCAGCGGTCCAGCGTCCTGCCAGGGCCCTGCAGCAGGCTCGACGGCGCAGGGCCGGCAGCCTCAGAGGAAGGATCGGAAAGGTATGGAGATCGTCGGGGACGGCTTCATCGCGCGTCACCTGCGCCCCCTGGCCCACCGGCATCCCGGCACCGTGGTCTTCGCCGCCGGCGTGTCGAGCGCCGGGTCGGTGGCCGAGGAACAGTTCGCCCGCGAGGCGGACCTGCTCTACACGGTGATCCGGCGCTGCACGGCCGACGGGCGGCGACTGGTGTACTTCTCGACCTGCTCGGCGGGGATGTACGGCGCGCCGGACAGCAGGGGCCGGGAGGACGAACCGGTCTTCCCGGGCTCGGCCTACGCGCGCCACAAACTGGCCCTGGAAGCCGTCCTGGCGGCCTCCCGGGCCGACCACCTCGTCCTGCGGCTGACCCACCTGGTCGGGCCGGGGCAACGGGCGCACCAGCTGCTCCCGGCGCTGACCGACCGGATCCGCGGCGGCTCGCTCCAGGTGTACCGCGGCGCCTACCGCGACCTGCTGGACATCGAGGACGCGGTGGCGGTCTTCGACGAGCTGTTCGCGTCCGCCGAGTCGCGACAGGTGGTCAACGTGGCCTCCGGCACCGCGGTGCCGGTCGAGCGGATCGTCGAGCACATCGAACGGTCGCTGGGCACCGTGGCGCGGAAGACCTACCGCCAGGTCGCCGGCGAGTACACCGTGTCGGTCGACCGGCTCGCGAAGCTGGTGCCGGCCGTGTCCGAGCGGGTCGGTCGGGCGGACTACTACCGCACGGTCATCGACCGCTACCTGAGCGCGACGCGCGTGCCGGCTCCGGCCACCACCGAGGGGGACCACCGATGACCGCACGGACCGCACGCCTGCTCACCACCGAGCGGCGGCACAGCCGCGTCCTCGGCCTGGGCGCGTACCGCCCCCGCCGGGTGGTGACCAACGCCGAGATCTGCGAGCGGATCGACTCCACCGAGGAGTGGATCGAGACGCGGTCCGGCATCGTCACCCGGCGCTTCGCCTCGTCCGACGAGACCCTGCCGGTGATGGCCGCGGCCGCCGGTGCGAAGGCGCTGGCGCACGCCGGCCTGGAACCGGGGCAGGTCGACTGCGTGATCGTGGCGAGCATGTCGAACCTGGTCCAGACCCCGGCCCTCGCGGTGGTCGTGGCCGAGGCGCTGGGCGCCCGGCAGGCGGCCGCCTTCGACCTCTCCTCGGCCTGTGCCGGCTTCTGCCAGGCGCTGGCGGTCGCCGGTGACCTGGTGGCCTCGGGGGGAGCCGGGCCCGTCCTGGTGATCGGCGCGGAACGGATGACCGACATCGTCGAGCCGACCGACCGCGGCATCGCCTTCCTGTTCGCGGACGGAGCCGGCGCGGCGGTGGTCGGCCCGTCCGACCAGCCGGGGATCGGACCGGCGGTGCGCGGGGCCGACGGCTCCTACGCGCAGGCCCTGCGGATGGACGGCGACTGGGGCTCGGTCCGGGACGACCCGAGCCTGCCGCGGCCGTACATGCGGATGGACGGCCGCCGGGTCTTCCGCTGGGCGGTCGGCGAGGTGGTGCCCGCGGCCCGCCGGGCCATGGCGGCCGCGGGGGTGCGCCCCGAGGACCTGGCGGCCTTCGTCCCGCACCAGGCGAACCTGCGGATGACCGAGGTCATGGTCGAGCGCCTCGGCCTGCCGGACTCGGTGCGGGTGGCGACGGACGTGACCGGCAGCGGCAACACCTCGGCGGCCTCGATCCCGCTCGCGCTGGACCGGCTGCTCAGCGAGGGCGCGGTGCACAGCGGGGAGCCGGCGCTGCTGATCGGGTTCGGCGCGGGCCTGAACTACGCGGGACAGGTCGTCCTGATGCCGTGACCACGGCCGACCACCACACGCCGCACCGGATGCGGGCGGCGACCATCGAGATGGGAAAGAGGAGAGACAGTGCGGACATTCACCGCGGCGGACTTCCAGAAGAACGTCGACGCCTGCGTGGGGGTCGACGAGGCGATCGTCTTCGACGAGTCCAACCTGGACGTCGAGTTCGGGGAGCTCGGACTGGACTCACTGGCCGTGTACGAGGTGTTCACGCGGCTGGAGGACGACCTGGGATTCCCCATCCCGGACGAGGACATCGACGAGCTCAAGACCCTCGGTTCGGTGCTGACGTACGTGGCGGGCCGGCTCGCCGAGGTACGGCGGGCGGGCTGACCGACTGACTGCCCGCCCGGAACCCGACTCGCCGGGCCCGGGATCACCGATCCCGGGCCCGGCGAGTCCGTCGTGCGGTGCCGTGAAGTCCGTCGCCTCCGTCCGGTTCACCGCGTCCGTCGCGTCCGTCCGGGCAGGACGAAACCGGTGGGCGGCGGGACCGTCCGGTCCCGCCGCCCACCGGTTTCCGGTGGCCGGGTGCGCGCGCCCCGGCCGCCGTCTCAGGCGGTCGCCTCGCCGATGACCGCCTCGCCGATGACCGCCGCGTCGAAGTCGCCCTTCCCGGCGGCGATCGCCCGCTCGAAGTAGGCCGACGCGGTCTCGGTCACGGTCAGCTCCAGGCCCATGCCCCGGGCCTCCTCCACCACCAGCCGCAGATCCTTGTGCATCAGGCTGGTCCGGAAGGCGGCCGGCTGGAACGCGCCGCTGCGCATCAGGTCGGCGCGGAACGACATGACCTTGGAACTGAATCCGCTGGCCCCGATCGCGGCGAGCAGCAGGTCGCGGTCCAGGCCGGCCCGCTCGCCGTACCGCACGGCCTCCGCCAGCGAGGCGACCTGGGCCCCCAGCAGCAGGTTGAAGGCCAGCTTCATGGCAGGCGCCCGGCCGACCGGCCCCAGCGGGATCACGGTGCTGCCCAGGGCGGAGAGCACGGGCCCGGCCGCCTCGACGTCCTCCGGCGCACCGGAGGCCAGCACGCGCATCGAGCCCTCGCGGGCCTGCGCCGGGTTGCCGATGACGCAGGCGTCGATCCAGCGGGCGCCGGTCTTCTCCACCCGGGCACTCGCGTCGCGGGCGTACTTCGGCGACACGGTGGAGGTGTTGACCACCAGGACGCCGGGCCGCAACGCGATGTGGTCGAAGAGGATCTCCTCGACCGCGCCCTCGTCGGCGATGCTGAGCACGAGGACGTCGGCGGCGGCCGCGGCCCGCGCCGCCGAGTCGGCCGGTTCGGCGCCGGCCTCCACGACGGGCCGGGCCCGCTCCTCGGTCCGGTTGTAGACGGTGACCCGGAACCCGGAGTCGAGCAGGCGGAGCGCCATCCCGCTGCCCATGCTGCCGAGCCCGATGAAGGCGATGTGTCGGCCGGTCATCAACGACCCTTCCGGTGGTGACGTGTCAGCAGCGGTCCGGCCGCCGACGGGACGGTTCGAACGGGTGGGCGGGGTGGACTCAGAGCTGGGCGAGGATCTCGGGCGGCAGGCTGTCCACCGAGAGCTGGGACAGGCACCGCATCGAGCTGTTCCGGAAGTAGGTGAGGAACCCCTCCACGGTGGCGGTGTCGCGCGGTTCGGCCAGGTACGGGGCGAGCTTGCGCTCGGCCTCCTGGACACCGTCCTGGCGGGCCATGTGGCGGCCCACGTCCTCCAGCGTCCCCTCGAACTGGATGAACCGCACCATCCGGTCGTCCTTGATGAACAGCGAGGTGGCGGTGATGCGTCCGATCTCGGTGCCGCTCTCGTCCCGGATGATCGGGGAGCCGGCGCGCTTGAAGCCGGAGAAGATCTCGGCGATCTCCTCCTCGAATCCGGGCTTGATCCTGTAGGTGATGGCAGCGGTGGCCATGGGAGGTCCTTCCGGGTGAGATCCGAGAGGGATCCGGGTGGGATCCGCGTGAGAGGGGTGGAGCGGGGTGACGGCCGACCGGCTTACAGGCCGCCGTCCACGTTCAGCGTGATGCCGGTGACGTAACGGGCCGCGTCACCGGCCAGGAAGAGCACACTGTGGGCGACCTCGTCGGCCGTCACCAGCCGCCCGAGCGCGGACATCCGGGCCATCCTGGTCCGGACCTCGGCGGGCAGGCCGGAGTCCGGGCCCCCGTCGACGATGCCCGGGGCCACCGAGTTGACCCGGACGCCCTTCGGGCCGAGTTCCTTGCTCAGGGCCCGGGTCAGCCCGGTGATCCCGGCCTTGGCGGCGCCGTAGTGGGCGCGCCCCGGCACGCCCCGCGCCGCGGCGGAGGAGCCGATCGAGATCACCGACGCGTCCTGGGCGAGCAGGCCGAGCGCGGCCCGGGTCACCCGGTACGCGGACGTCAGGTTGGTCTCCAGGACGCGCTGCCACTGCTCCTCGGCGAGTTCGGCCAAGGGGGCGGCGGCGTCGATGCCCACGTTGTTGACGAGCACGCGGAGCTCGCGGCCGGTGTCGCGGCAGGCCTCGACCAGGCGGCCCACGTCCGCCGGATCGGTCAGGTCGGCCCGGACCAGCCGGTGCTTGCCGCCGGTTTCCTCAAGAGCCTTCAGAACCGGCTCCGCTGACGCTTCGTCACCGTGGTAGCAGCCGATGACGTCGGCGCCGGCGTGGGCCAGGGCCCGTGCCGTCGCGAAGCCGATCCCGCGCGTCGCGCCCGTGACAAGCGCCAGCTTGCCGTCCAACCGCAGATCCACCGTGGCCTCCAGAACGATGAACGGTTCGTTTCCACGGAGGACTCTCGCGGGAGTGCCTGGACGCTTGCTGGACCGGCTGTGGCAGCGCGCTTGCCGCGCACCTCGAAGCCCGCGGCCGGGGCGGGTCCGGGCGCGCGGAGGCGGTGCACCGGCTGCCACGGCGGCCGGTGCAGGGCCACAATGTCCGGGAGGGCGCGGGAGCGGCCGCGGCGGCGAGCGGAGAGGGACGGCCCGGCATGGACGAGGACGACCTGGAGGAACGGCTGCGCGGGCTGTGCCTGGGACTGCCCGGGGTGGTCGAGGCGAGCAACCACCACGGTGAGCCGTCGTGGCGGGTCCGGCGGCGGACGCTGGCCCAGTTCTCGGAACACCACTCCTCGGGGCGGCCGAGCCTCTGGGTGCCGGCCCCGGCGGGTGCCAGGGAGGCGATGGTCGCCGCCGAACCCGACCGGTTCTTCGCCCCTTCCTACGGCGGGCGCGCCTGGGTCGGCGTCTACCTCGACGGGCCGGTCGACTGGGCGGAGGTGCGCGAGCTCGTGCTCGACGCGTACCGGCTCATCGCGCCCGGGAAGCCGGCGCCCGGGAAGCCGACGGGCGGGCCCGGCGAGCCGGCGGCCGGACCGGGGGAGGCGTGACGCCCGCCGCCCCCGGTGGCCGCCCGGCCGTCGCCGGACCCGCCCGTCGGAGCCGCCGTCAGGCCCGGCGGATGAGCGTGACCCCGTCCCGCACGGTGAGCATCACCGACTCCGACCGCGGGTCCGCGGCGACCGCGTCGTTGAACCGGCGCAGCGCCCGGACGTCGGGATCGGTGCTCTCCGCGTCGATGATCTCGCCGCGCCACATCGTGTTGTCGCAGGCGATCAGTCCGCGCGGGGAGAGCCGGGGCAGCGTCGCCTCGTAGTAGGTGTGGTAGTTCGGCTTGTCCGCGTCGATGAAGACCAGGTCCAGCGGCTCCTCGATCCCGGCGATCGTGTCGAGCGCGGGACCGACCCGCACGCTGATGACGTCGGCGTACCCGGCCTCCGCGATGTGCTTGCGGGCGACCTCGGCCCGCTCCGGGTCGATCTCGCAACTGATCACCCGGGCCCCCTCGGGCAGGGCGACGGCCATGGACAGCGCCGAGTAGCCGGTGAAGGTGCCGATGTCGAGGACCGTCTTCGGCCGGAGCGTGTGGATGATCATGCGCAGCAGGCCGCCGACGACCTGGCCGCTGATCAGGTGGCCCAGGCCCAGGTCGTTCCCGGAGACGGCGGCCAACGGGGCGGGATCCGGGGTCGAATGGGCCTCCGCGTACTCGTCCATGCCGGGCAGCGTGATGGGCGGCAGGGTGAACATCTCTCCTCCTGGGTGGTGGTGGACGTCGTTCCTACGGTGCGGTGCGGTGCGGTGCGGTTCGGGGCGGTGCGGTTCGGTGCGGGGCGGTGCGGTGCGGTTCGGGGCGTGCGCGCGGCCGGTCCGGGGAGTGCGCCCCGGTCAGCTCGGGTCGTACGCGCTCTGCCAGCCGTGCGTGTTCGCGTGCAGCCAGGACTCGAAGTCCGCCGGGGTCAGCGCGGACCAGTCCGGGGACTCCTCGACCCGCATCCGGCCGAGGTGCTTGCCCAGCTGGGTGAGGGCGTTGCCCGCGCCGCGCCGCGCGGTGTCGAAGGCGGCCAGTGCCTCCGTCCACGTCCCGTGCTCGCGGCAGGCGAGTTCGAGGGCGCAGGCGTCCTGGATCGCCTTCACCGCGCCGGCGCCGGTGTGCGGGCGGGCGATCGCCCCGGCGTCGCCCGCCAGCAGCAGGCGGCCCCTGGCGTAGCGGGAGACCGTGGTGTCGTACATCGGGTTGACGGACAGTTCGCGCCGCTCGGTGCGCCGCACCACGTCGGCCCACACCGGCGGCAGTTCGCGGGTGACGAGCTCGTCCAGGCAATCGGCGGCGGCCTCGGTGACCTGCCCCCGGGGGACCGGGGCGGCACCGTCCGGGGAGAGCTCGAACGGCACGCCGCCGTACAGCGCCCAGTTCTGCCGGAAGCCGCCGGAACCGGCGTCGGGAATGCGGTAGAAGACGGCGTGGCCGCCGCGGAAGCCGACCGCGACGAAGTCGTCGAGCAGCGGCGAGCGGGCGTCCCCGGCTCCCCGGTCGGCGGGGTAGTCGCCGCGCCAGAGGCCGTACCCGCCGTACTCCACGGCGGCCTCCGGGGCCACCGCCGGCCGCACCGTGGAGCGGTAGCCGTCGGCGCCGACGACGACCGCGAAGGTCCCGGCGGGCCGGCCGTCGACCCGGAGTTCGACGCCGTCGTCCCCCTCCCGGACGTCGGTGACCGTCGCGCCCGCGTGGTAGTCGCGGTCCGGCACCCGCTCGCGCAGCCCGCGCCAGACCAGCGCCCAGCTCGCCATGATCGCCGGGTAGGGCTGCCGGCCGACCACCCGGCCCTCGGCCGAGCGCTCCGCGCGGGTGAGCCAGATCAGCTCGGGGCGCCGCAGCACCGGCATGCCGGGGTCCAGGTAGCCCGCGTCGAGCAACTCGCCGTGGAGCGGCGCCGGGAGCGTGATCCCGGCGCCGCGGTCGCGCAGGCCGCCCGGGCTGCGCTCGAACACGGTGACCTCGCAGCCCGCCCGGGCCAGCGCGACGGCCGTGGCGCAGCCGGCGATGCTGCCGCCCACGACGGCGACCCGACTTCCTCGTATGCGCATGCTTGCCTCCTCCTCGGTGGGGCCGACCGGCGCGGCCTCAGGGGCCGGTCTCGGTCTGCACGGGGTGTCCGGTGCGGTGCCAGCGGGTGAAGCCACCCGCGAGGTGTCGTGCGTGCCGGTTCTGCGCCCGGAGCAGCCGGACGCTCTCGGCCGAGGTGACGCAGAACGGCCCGTGGCAGTAGGCGATGATGTCGGCGTCGGCCGGGAGTTCGTCGATCCTGCTGAGCAGTTGCCCGTACGGGAGGGAGACCGCGCCGGGCACGTGCCCCATCGCGTAGTCGTCGCTCGGGCGGACGTCGACGACCAGCGCCCCGCCGCCGATCCGGGTGGCCAGTTCGTCGGCGGTGACCGGCTCCAGCCCGCTCAGGTCGCCGAGCTGGTGGTCGATGACGCTGCGCAGGTCGGCCAGCCGTCCTTCGGCGAACTCCTGGAACACGCCGAGGAATCGGGCCACGTCGTCATCGGCCAGCCGGTACAGCACGCTGGTGCCGTCCTTCCGGCTGGTGACCAGGTGGGCCGAACGGAGCTGCTGCAGCTGGGCGGAGGTGTTCTTGAACGGGATCCCGGAGTCCCGGGAGAGCTGCTCGACGGTGAGTTCCCGTCCGTCGAGCAGGTCGAGCAGGCGCAGCCGGAGCGGGTTGGCGAGCACCTTGCCGACCCGGGAGAGTTCCGCGTAGATCGGGGCGCTCAGCGTCGGCGGGTTCAGTTCGGACATGGCGGACCTATCGTGGGGTGCCCGGCCGGGGCGCGGCCGGTTCGAGGACGTGACGGTTGCGTCCGGCGCCCAGGCCCGCGACCACCTGTCCGGCCGTGACGACCAGCAGCAGGACGAGCGCCGCCGGGAGGCCGTCGGAGGCGGTGACCAGCATCCCACCGACCAGCGGCCCCAGGATCGCGATGAGGTAGCCGACGCCCTGGGCCATGCCGGAGAGGCCGACGGCGGTGTCGGCGTCCTTGGCGCGCATCCCGATCAGGGTCAGCGCCAGGGCGAACCCGGCGCCCTGGGCCAGGCCGAGCAGCAGCGCGGCGATCCAGGCGCCGAAGGAGATCGGCACCAGCATCAGGGCGATCAGCCCGCCCGCGTTGAGCACGCCGACGGCGGCGGCGACGCCCCGCTGGTCGCGCAGCCGCCGGATCAGCAGCGGGACTCCGAGCGAGCCGGCCACCTGGATCAGCGAGGTGACCGCCTGCACCAGGCCGCCCTCGTCGAGCGTCATGCCCCGCTGGTGGCAGATCGTCGGCAGCCAGCCCAGGACGAAGTAGAAGGACAGGCCCATGAATCCGAAGAAGGCGGTGACCTGCCAGGCCAGGGCGTCCCGCCAGAGCGCGGCGGGGATCCGGGTCGGCCGGCCGGCCGTGGCGCGTTCGCGCAGGACGGGCAGCCAGACCACGCAGGCGACGACCGCCACCGGGACGGTGATCCAGGCGAGCGAGGCCAGCCAGTCCGTGCCCTCGTGACCGCTCAGCCGGGGGGCGAGCGCCGAGGCGCCTGCCGCGCCGATGGTGAGGGCGATCGTGTAGAGCGCCATCACCGGGGCGAGCCGGCTCGCGAACCTCCGCTTGATCATGCCGGGGACGGCGCCGTTGACGGCCCCGATCGCGGCGACCACCAGCAGCGTGCCGAGGAAGAGCGCCGCCTCGCTGCGCACCGTCCGGACCAGGTCGCCGACCAGCAGCACGATCATGGAGGTCGCCACCAGGCGCTCCTCGCCCACCCGGCGGACCAGCGCGGGGCCGGCGAAGGCGAACAGGGCGAGGCAGAGCGCGGGCAGCACGGTCAGCAGGGTCTGGCTCGGTCCGGACAGGCCGAGCCCGGACTTGATGGGGGTCAGGAGGGCCGACACCGCCGCGATCGGGGCCCGCAGGTTCAGCGAGACCACGACCAGCGCGGCCAGTAACCACCAGGTCGGCCGACCGGACGAGGGCTCGTCCAGTGCCGGTTGCTCCATCGTCGACGGTTGAGTTCGGGACGCCACCTTGACCCACTCCCCATTTCCAAAGGACTTTAGAATAAGAGAATGATACCCCTGGAGTGATGTCCGGGCGCGGGATTTCGGTGGAAGTGACCGGCTTCCGCGCGCTGCTGAATGCCCCCCGGAGTGCGCCGCTCATTTGTGTTCGATTGCGTCGTACCTATCAGCGGTGCTGTGCGCCCTGATTTGGTACCGTGATCGCTGGTATGCGAGCAGTTACCAGGGGGAGGAGCGGTATGTCCGACCAAGTGGCCCTGAAGTCAGGCTGCGCAGACACCGTCGCCGTGTTGATCGCCGCAGACCGTCCGGTTTACAGATCCAGCCTGCGGAGCCTGCTCGACGGTGTCGAGGCACTGGAAGTGGTCGGCGACGTCGACACCGGGCCGGACGCGGTGCGGGCGATCCACCGCTTATGCCCCGACGTGGTGTTACTGCACGTGACGCCGTCGAGCGCCACCACCGTGGACGTGATCACCTCCATCGCGGAACGCTGCCCCGACACGGCCGTCCTGGTCGTGAGCATCGCCCATGACCGGGAACCCTTCCTCGCCGCCATGCGCGCCGGTGTGCGCGGCTACCTGTCCCGGGGCGCGCCCTCCCAGGACCTCGTGCTGGCCATCCGGATCGTCCGGTCCGGAGGCCTGGTGTTCGACTCCAGTACGTCGGGCTGGGTGACCGACCACCTGGCCCAGCCCGCGGGGGTGGCCAAGCCCTTCCCTGAGTTGACCGACCGCGAGCTGGAAGTGCTGGAACTCGTCGCGGACGGTCTGGGCACGGCGGCGATCGCCCGTCAACTCGGCCTGTCCATCAAGACGGTGCGCAACTACCTGTCCCGGATATTCGCCAAGCTGCACCTGGTCGACCGCGCCGAGGCCGCGGTCCGGGCCAGACAGGCCGGGCTCGGCCACTGACCCGGACGGCGACGTGGCGGGCCGACCGCCGGTCACACCCACCACCCCGCCCGGCCCGTCAGGATCCCGCGCGCGGCGCCTTCCGCGCCACGATCACCCGGTTGTAGAGCTCCTCGGGCGCGGTGGCGATGATCTCGGCCCGCTCGAAGCCCGCGTCGAGCAGCCGGTCGCGCCAGAACTCCGGCGTGGTGAGGATCTCCCCGTCCTCCCGCAGGAACCGGGGCAGCAGGTCGAGCTGGAGCAGCATGCGCTCGAAACTCGCCTCCCGCAGGTAGTACTTGGCCTTGTCGGTCAACAGTTCCAGGACATCGGTGGCGCGTTCCCTGCTGCCGGCCGGCCCCATCACCCGGCAGAACTGGTCGGCGTTGACGAACACGCCGCCCGGGCGCAGCACCCGCAGCAGCTCCGCCGCGGCCTTCGGGTAGGTGTCGAGTTCGAGGTGGTGCAGCGCGAAGCTGCTGATCGCCACGTCGAAGCTCTCGTCCGGGACGGCCGACAGGTCCTCGGCCACCCCGGCCTGGAAGGAGGTCAGCGGATCGGCGGCGAACTTGTCCGTCGCCTCCTTGACCATGGTCGGGGCCGGGTCGACCCCGAGGATCCTGGCTCCGGGCAGGGCCGCCCGGCAGAGCGAGGTGAGCCGCCCGGTGCCCGAGCCGATGTCGAGGATGTCGGCGGCGTCGGGCGGCAGTTGGTCCACGGCCGCGGACAGCAGGGCCACGTTGGAGGCGTCGGTGTTCAGCACCTTGTCATAGTCGATCTTGACGTTGTTCCAGTGGGTCGTGCCCGATTCCATGGCGGTCCACCTTTCGTTCGTCCGGTGCTCGGCCGTGCCGATCCGGTTCGGTCGTCGGGGCGTTGGGGCTTTGGCGCGTTGGATCGTTGGATCGTTGGGGCATGGGGTCGTTGGGTCACTCGGTGGCGGGGACGGACCCGGCGCGCCAGCCGAGCAGCTCGGTGAGCTCCCGGTCGTGCGTGCTGAACTCGTCGCGCTCGCCGCGGACCACGTGGTCGCGGAGCCGGGACTGGTTGACCACGACGGCGGTCCGCGGCGCACGCTGCCGGGCGTACCGTTCGAGCGCCCGGGGGACGTCCGGGTCGCCGGACAGCACGCCGCCCAGCACGGCCGCGTCCTCCAGCGCCATGCCCGCCCCCTGCCCGGCGCCCGGTGACATCGGGTGCGCGGCGTCGCCGAGGAGGCTGACCCGGCCCCGGCTCCAGTCGGCGACGGGCTCCCGGTCGTTGATGTCGGTGACCACGGCCGGCGCGTCGGGATCGGTGCGCCGCACCACGTCCACCAGCGCCGGGTGCCAGCCGTCCATCAGGGCCAGCAGGTCGGCCGTCGCCTGCCGCGGGGCCTTGGCGGTCCAGACCCCGGCCGCCGCGGCCACCTTCGCCGTCCAGTACAGCTGCCCGGGGCCGACCGGGGCGGCGAAGAGGCCGATGCCGTCCGCGGTCACGATGAACCCGTGCGGGAACCCGGGCGGCGCGGGGGAGCGGCCGCGCAGCGTCGTGTAGCCGCAGTAGCGGGGCGGCTGCGCCCCGAGCAGCTGCCGGCGCACCACGGAGTGCAGCCCGTCGGCGCCGATCAGGGCCGCGGCCGTCGTCGACGTCCCGTCGGACAGGTGGACCTCGACCTCGTCGCCCCGGTCGGTGTGACCGCTGACGCCGATCCCGCGCCGGATCCGCACCCCGGCGTCGGTGGCGTACCGGACCAGCAGGGACTGCAACGCCGTTCGCAGCAGCGACACCTGGGGCGCGCCGAAGCGCGCGGTCAGCTCGCCCACCCGGTCGGTGGCGACGACGGCGCCGTCGGTGCCGACGATCGGGCGGACCTCGTCCGCCGCCGGGACGTGCCCGGCGGCCCGCACCGCCGAGGCGAGCGAGGCGTCGATCCCGGCCAGGGCGTGCAGCGCGTTCGGGTACAGCACGAGGCCGGCCCCGGCGTCCCGCAGGGTCGCGGTCCGCTCGATCACCGTCACCGGCGTCCCGGCGCGGCGCAGCGCGATGCCGAGGGCGAGGCCGCCGATGCCGCCGCCCGCGACGGCCACGGTCCGGTCAGCCATTGCCGGTGCCCTCCCGCTCCGTGGGGGACTCCGTGGTGGACTCCTCGGTGAGCTCCTCGACGGGTTCCTCGGCCAGCGGCGACAGCCAGCGCCCCACGGGGTCGCCGAAGGTGCCCCGCTCGCGGTCGTACGCGATCCGCCCGGACTTGACCGTCAGCTGCACCCGCCCGGTGAACGTCCAGCCCTCGTAGGCGGACCAGCCGCACTTGGCCTCGACGTCCGACGCGGACAGCATCCAGCGGTGGTCCGGGTCGAAGACCACCAGGTCGGCGTCGGCCCCGGCGACCAGCCGCCCCTTGCCGGCCAGCCCGAACAGCTCGGCCGGCCGCTCCGCCAGGTGGCGCACCAGCCGGCGGACGGCGGTGTCCGGGTCCTCCTCCGGCCAGCGCCGGCGCATCCCGGTCCACACCGCGGTGGCCAGCTCCTGCACGCCGGGCAGCCCCGGCGGCGCGTCGGCGACCGGGCGTTCCTTCTCGGCCGCGGTGTGCGGGGCGTGGTCGCTGCCCAGGGTGGCCACCTCGCCCGCCCGCAGGGCCGCCCACAGCCGGTCCTGGTCCCGCGGGCCGCGGATCGCCGGGGCCAGCCGGGTCCGCGCGCCGCCCCGCGCGGTGTCCGCGTCGGTGAACGACAGGTGGTGGGCGGTGAGTTCGAAGGTGACCGGCAGTCCCTCGGCGGCGGCCGCCGCGACCAGGTCGGCCTCCTCCGCGCTCGACAGGTGCAGGATGTGCGCCGCGGTGCCGTGGCGGCGGACGAGTTCCAGCACCCGGACGACCGCCGAGATGGGGCTGCTGCGCGGCCGCCACCGCTCGTAGTCCCGGTAGGCGTCCGGCGGACCGCCGCGCCAGGCGTCCAGCAGGTCGTGCAGCCGCTGGTCCTCGGCGTGCAGGACGAGCCGCACGCCGGAGACGGCCGCGGCCGCGAACACCTTGTCGAGCACCTCGGGGTCGTCGACCACGGTGGGCGCGGTGTGGTGCCCGGCCATGAACACCTTGGCGCTGCGGGCGACCGCCGGATCGAGGTCCACCAGCACCTCGGGGTGCAGCGGGTCCGCGCCGATGTGGAAGGCGTAGTCGACCAGCGAACGGCCGGCGATCCGCCGGGCCTTGGCGACCACCGCGTCCGGGTGGAGGGTCGGGGGGACGGTGTTCGGCATGTCCAGCACGGTGGTCACGCCACCGGCGACCGCGGCGCGACTGCCGTGCTCCCAGTCCTCCTTGTGCTCCAGGCCGGGCGTGCGGAAGTGGACGTGCGAGTCGATCAGCCCGGGGAGCACGTACCGGCCCGCGGCGTCCAGGACCGGAACGTGCTCGGGCACCGAGTCGACGACCGCGGCGATCCGGCCGTCCGCGACGAGCACCACGCCCGGGCGGACCCCGGACGGGGTCACCAGCCGCCCGTTGACCACCGCGAGCCGCGTGTTCACCCGAGCCATGTCGCACTCACCAGCTCTCGGCACAGGTCGTTGGTGGGGCCCATGTGGGCGACCGCACGGGCGTCGGCCATCAGCCCGTTGATCCGGTTGGCGACCACGTACCCCGCGGAGCCCAGCAGGCGCGCCACCTCGACGCCCACCTGCTCGGCCGTCTCGGTGGCGAACAGCTTGCTGTGCAGGGTGGCCAGGCCCGGATCGGCCGCGTCCCGCCGTCCGGCCCGGTCGATGACGGCGCGCGTCGCCTCGATCCGGGTGGCCAGGTCGACCAGCCGGAAGCAGGTGACCCCGTCGGGCGGCTGCCGGCGGCGCTTGATCTGCTCGACCGTGAGGTCCAGCAGCGCCGCCGCGATGCCGAGCGAGACCGCGCCGAGCGTCGCCCCGGTCCGGCGGACCGTGGCGATGATCCGGGTGGCCTCACCGACCGGGCCGAGCCGGTCCTCGTCGCCGACCACGCAGCCGTGCAGCGACACGAACCCGGTCGCCGAGCCGCGCATGCCGATCAGGTCGAGGCTCAGGTCGGGGCGCAGGCCCTCGTCGCCGGCCGGGACGAGGAAGAAGGTCTGGCCGTCGGAGCCGTAGCCGCTGCTCGACTCGTCCACGCTGTCGGAGGTCCGGGCGAGGATCAGGTAGAGCCCGGCCACGCCGGCACTGGTGGTGAAGGACTTGGCGCCGTCGAGCCGCCAGCGGCCGTCCGGCAGCCGCTGCGCGGTGGTGTTCAAGCGCTTCTTGGCCGCGCCCACGCCGGGCTCGCTCCACCCGGACGCGGCCAGCAGATCCCCCTTGGCCAGCGCGGGCAGCAGCCGGGCCTGCTGGGCCTCGTCGCCCCATTCGTCGATCCGCGCGCTGACCGCGTAGTGCTGGAACAGCATGATCGCGGCGGACGGGTTGACCCGGGCGACCTCGGCGACGACGTGGTTGACGAGCGTGGCGTCCCCGCCGAACCCGCCGTACGCGGCCGGCACGGCGACGCCGAACAGGCCGGCCTGGCCGAGCTCGGCCGTCAGCGTCTCGTCGGGGCGGCCGGTGGACGCGCTGCGCGCCGCCGCTGCGTCGAGGCGCTCGACGAGAGCGGCCGGCAGCCCGCCTTCGGGGTCGATCACCTGGAGAGCGGTAGACATGCGGTGATTTCCTTCGGCTGGAGGCTGGCGAGGGGTTCGATCGGGAACGATCCGAGGGTGCTGGTGCGCTTGCCGCGGACCGTGATCCAGGTGAGTTCGGGCCCGTGGGCGCCGTCGCGCACGGTGGCGCTGACGCTCGACTGCCCGCCGGAGGTGAGGATGTCGACCGTGCCGTCCGGCACGCCCGCCCGCTGCGCCGCGACCCAGGGCACGGTGCCCTCGATCCGGACGGCCGCGGCGACGCAGGCCGCCCCGGTCAGCGCGATCGTCGGGTGCCAGGTCGGCACCGAGATCGCGCGGACGGCGATCCGGCCGTCCTCGGCGGCCATCACGGCGGCCACCTTGGGGAAGGCGCCGTCGACGGGCCAGCCGAGCACGGCCGCGGCCGCCTGCCGGATCCGCACCAGCCGGTCGAACAGCCGCCGGTCGTCGGCGAACAGCTCCTCCGGGCGGGACAGCCCCAGGGTGGAGGCCGCCACGAAGGCGTAGGGGTTGCCCATGGACACCAGCGAGACCGGCACCGGCCAGCCGTCGACCCGGACCGTCGTGGTGGCCGTGCCGGTCAGCAGCAGTTCGCCGAGCGGTTTCGGCGCGGGCTGGACGAAGTGGATGTCGAACAGCGCCGATCCGCGGCGGGCCTCGGCGATCTCGCACACGATGTGGTCGCCGTTGTTGCGGACCATGACGCGCACCCGCATCCCCGGGGTCAGCCGGGGCAGCGACCCCGACTCGGCACCGGCGACGACGGACGCCAGGATGGAGTGCCCGCACGAGCCGCGCAGGTCGAACGCGGTCGGCGCGGACGGCAGCGCCTGCACGAACCGGTAGTCCAGGTCGAACAGCGGGTGCTCGGCGGGCTCGACCAGCGCGATCTTCAGGATGTGCCCGGCCCCGACGTCGTCGAGCCACTTGCGGGCCACGGCCAGCCGGTCGAGCAGCGAGCCGTCGGTGCGCGGCAGTCGGCGCGCGTCGAGGACGAGGGTGGGGCACGGACTCCCGTGCGCGTAGACGACGTGCCCGATCATGACGCCACGTCCCGGGGCCCGCGGGCCGGTGGGACGGTCCGCCCGACCGTCGTGGCGACGGTCCGTGCGGCGGTCGGGGTGACGGTCGGGGCGGCGCCGAACTGTTCGCGCCAGATCTCGTACACCAGCAGGGCCCACAGGGCGAGCGCGGTGGCGTTGCTCGGCCGGGCGGCCTGGTCCGCGAAGAGCCGGTCCACCGCGCCGGGGTCGAGTTCGCCGGTGCGCCGCAGCCGGTCGGTGGCCAGGAGGTCCCGGGCGTAGTCCCAGAGCGGCCAGCCGGGCGTCAGCATGGCCGCGATCGGCAGCGTGAACGGCTGCTTCTCCCGGGCCAGTACGGCGTCGGGGAGCAGGCCGCGCGCGGCGTCGTACAGGGCGCGCTTGACCGACCCGCCGTGGATGCGTTCCCGGTCGGGCAGCCGCACCCCGTGCCGCACGACGCTCTGCTGGCAGAACGGCAGCCGGACCTCGACCGAGCTGGCCATGCTGAGGTGGTCGACCCGGCGCAGGTGGTAGGCCGGGAGCCGGTGGCCGATCTCGAACGCGGTGATCCGGTCGAGCACCGTGCCCGGCCCGGAGCGCAGCGCCTCGGTCGCCGAGGCGGGCAGCGCCGGCGCGGCACCGAGCGCCGCGGCGTAGTCCGCGGTGTAGAGCCGCCCGCGCCGGGCGGCCGGCAGCACGGCCAGCTCGTCGAGGTACGGCTGGTACCAGGGCCCGCCCCGCTCGGCGGCCTCCGCCGCCGCCCGCATCCGCCCGTACCCGCCGAACACCTCGTCCGCGCCGTCGCCGGTCAGCGCCACGGTGAAGCCGGCCTCCCGCACCGCGGCGAAGAGGGCGTAGCTGCTCACCGTGATCGGGTCGGCGTTGGGCTGGCCCAGGTGCCACACCACCCGCGGCAGCAGGTCGGGCAGCTCCTTGGGGTCCAGCTCGACCTGGTGGTACGCCGTCCCGGCGTGGTCGGAGACCAGGCGCGCGAAGTGCCGTTCGTCCTCGGGCCACGAGCCGGTGTAGGCGATGTTGAAGGTGTGCAGCCCCGGCGCCCGGCCGGTGGCCAGGGTGGTCACCAGGCTGGAGTCCAGGCCCCCGGAGGTGATCGAGGCGAGCGGTACGTCCGCCTCGAGCAGCGCGTCGACCTCCCGGTGCAGGAGGGCGCGCAGGCCGTCGGGCCGGGAGCCGGTCTCCGGTGCGGGCGAGGGCGAGGGCGCGGGTCGGCGCCGGACGCGCAGCCGTCCGGCCCGGTCGAAGACCGCCGTGACGGCCGGCGGCAGCACCGCGACGTCCCGGAACAGGGTCTGCTCGCCGAACGGCGTCTTGCTCGCGAGGTAGGCCTCCAGCCCCGGCGTCCAGACCTCGGCGGAGACCTCGGGGAAGGCGAGCAGCGCCGGGATCTCGGAGGAGAAGTACAGCGCGCCGCGACGCTCGTCCCAGTGGTAGTAGAGGGGCTTCATGCCCAGGTGGTCGGTGGCCAGCACCAGCCGCGGTTCGGCGCGCAGGTCCAGGACGGCGATGGCGTACATGCCGTCGAGGTGGTCGACGAACGCGTCCCCGTACCTCTCGTAGAGCGCCGGGAGGATCGATCCGTCGCAGTGGTCGGTGAACCGGTGGCCGGACGCGCGCAGCCGGGCGCGCAGTTCGGCGTGGTTGTAGATCTCGCCGTTGAGGACGACGTGGACGGCCCCGGACCCGGAGCGGTAGGGCTGGCGCCCGCCGGCGGGATCCATCACGGCGAGTCTGTTGCTGCCCAGCGACCAGGTCGGGCCGACCGAACAGCCCTGCTGGTCGGGGCCGCCGTGACGTTGCAGTTCGCTGACTCGGGCCAGGTCGTCCGGCGGTACCACCGCGTTGAAATGGCCGTAGATACGGCACATTCCGCTACCTCCTAGTTGGTGGGCACAGCGGTCATCGAACCCGGCGCGGTGCCGCGGTGTCGTGAGTCATCTGGCCCGGACGGCATGGGAACTCCGGGCCCGGCACGATTCCCACCCCGGACGGGACGGGTCGGGATATCTGACTCATGGCGGTAGGACGGCTCACCTGGAAGCGTGCGGGAAGGTCGGCGGCGAACGAGCAGCTCGTCGTACCACCGCAGCACGGTCCGTCGGTGTTACCCGCTTTCCCCCGGGGCGGGTGCACCGAGCGATTCCGAACGGAGAGGCAGGGCGATCCATCAGGCGCAGCACCGCTCATCGAGACAGGAAGTCCGCAGGACGAGCTGCATCAGCAGCGACGGTCGCTTCGAGCAGGAAGGTCGCAGAGTGAACCCTCAGCCCGTTGTTGGCGTGATCGAGAGGACCGACGGTGGAGGGTCCGCGGGTCCGGCGGCCCTGACCCGGCTGCCGCTCACCGACATCGTGCAGCCCGACTCCCCCCGCCTGGCCGGACCCGACCACGAGCACGCCCGGCTGCTCGCGAACTCCGACGCGGCGCTGCCGCCCATCCTCGTCAACCGCCGCACGATGCGGGTGGTCGACGGCGCCCACCGCCTCCTGGCGGCGAGGCTGCGCGGCCAGGAGGCCATCGACGTCGACTTCTGCGACTGCGACGACGACGAGGCGTTCGTGCTCGCGGTCGAGAAGAACGTCATGCACGGGCTGCCGCTGTCGCGGTCCGAACGGACGGCCGCCACCGAGCGGATCCTCGGCGCCTACCCGGAGTGGTCCGACCGGGCGATCGCCGCGGTCGTGGGGCTCTCGCACAAGACGGTGGGGTCGATCCGCCGCCGGGCCACCAAGGACGCCGATCCGGTGACCCACCGCCGCGGCCGGGACGGTCGGATGCGCCCGGTCAACGGTGCCGCGGCCCGGGCCCGGGTGAGCAGCCTGCTCGCGGACCGGCAGGACGCCTCGCTGCGCGAGATCGCCCGGCAGGCCGGGGTCAGCCCGGACACCGTGCGCAACGTGCGGGACGACTCGCGCCGTGCCGAGGCCCTGACGGCGCCCGAACCCCGGGGCGTGCCGGAGCAGGACCCCGAGCGGCGCGAGCCGCCCCGGCGGGCGAGCGCCTGCGTCCGGATCCAGCCGCCCGGTCCGGCCGGCCGCACCGCGTTGATGCGCAGCCTGCGCAGCGATCCCTCGCTGCGGTTCTCCGAATCGGGGCGTCTTCTGCTGCGCTTGCTTGACATGTATGCGCTGAATCCGGACGACTGGGCCCGGGTCAGCGGGGACGTACCCGCCCACCGGGCGTCCGACATCGTGCGGTTGGCCCGGGAGTGCGGCCGGATCTGGCAGAACTTCGCCGCCGCCGTGGAGCAGCGGCAGCGCGACGCCGGGGAGGAGTAGGGAGCCACGCCGTATGTGCATCTTGGCGGTGCGGACCGCCCGCGGTCCACCGTCGCGACGAAGGTCTTTTCGAGGTCTTTCGCACGGGCGACGGCCGCCGTGGTGCGGACCGCCGCGAGAACAGCCGAACCGGACAGAGAGGAACCGGCAATGCCCCTGGTACAGGTGAACTGGTGGAAGGGCGTGGGAGTGGCCGAGCGCCGTCAGCTCGTCGAGGAGGTGACGGCGACGGTGGCACGGATCGTGAAGTGCCCCGAGGCCGCCGTCACCGTGATCATCAACGATGTCGAGACCGACCACTGGGGCCGCGGCGGGACGCTGGCCTCCGAGCTCTGAGCGAACGGCCGGGCCGCCCCGCGGCCCGGCCGTTCCACCGCCCGATCGCCTGGCGTCCGGCACCACCGGCGCGCTACCTTCGCGTCACCGGACGGCGAGGCCGTCAGCAGCCTGACGTGCCCGGTGCCGCGCGTCGATCCACCCGCGGGAACCAGCGCGGGGAGAACGCTGTCCGCACGCCCGGGACCGCGCCGCGCAGCCCCCCACGCCGATCCGCATCCAGCAGGTTGCGATCGGGAGGACACCCGACATGACCATCGAGGACACCCGGACCCAGGGAACCCCGTACGGCCGCGCCGCCGAAGGGGGCCACCGTGCCTGAGCAGACCAGCGCCGAGCCCAGCAGCCTCGCCGTGCGCGCCGCCCTGTGGCGCGCCCTCCACGTCCAGCACGACGACCCGCCCGCGGTGTTCGACGACGAGGTCGGTCTCCGCCTCGCCGATCCGGGCGACGACTGGCGGCAGCGCCCGGACATGGACCCGGACGACAACCCCTTCGCCCGCGCCGCCGTCATCACCCGCGCCCGCTTCGGCGAGGACCTGGTCCTCGAACAACTCGGCCGCGGCGTGGGCCAGTACGTCATCCTCGGCGCCGGCCTGGACACCTTCGCCCAGCGCCGCGCCGAGCTCCTCCCGTCCTTGCGGATCTTCGAACTCGACCTGCCGGGACCGCAGTCGTGGAAGCGGCGGCGGCTGGCGGAACTCGGGCTCGGCACCCCCGCCGGGCTGCACTTCGTACCGTACGACTTCGAGTCCGGCGGGTCCTGGTGGGAGACCCTGGCGGCGGCGGGCTTCGACACCGGGCGGCCCGCCGTGGTCGTCTCGCTCGGCGTCAGCGCCTTCCTCCAGCGGGAGGCCACCGTGGCCATGCTGCGCCAGGGCACCGCGCTGGCCCCCGGCTCCACGCTGGCGACCACCTTCCAACTCCCGCTCGCCATGGTCGAACCGGGGCCCCGGGAGATCCGCGCCCGGATCGAGGAGGCCGCGCGCGCCTACGGCACCCCGTTCACCAGCTTCTTCACCCCCGAGGAGATCCTGGCGCTGGCCCGGGACGCGGGCTTCCGCACGGCCGACCACGTCCCCGCCCCCGTCCTGGCCGCCCGCTACTTCGCCGACCGCGCCGACGGGCTGCGGCCCTCCAACGCGGAGGAGCTCCTGGTCGTCACCACCTGACGACCGGCCCGCGCGCCCGCCGGCGGCCGGCCGTCAGGTGTGCGCCAGCATGAAGGGTTCGCCCGCCGCGGGCCGGAAGCCGTCGGTCCGCCCGGCGAAGTAACGCGCGGTGATCTCCTCGGTGGAGACGTACTGGGCCTCACGGAAACCGGCCTTCAGCGCGAGGCCCAGTATCGCGTCGGGCGTGAAGTAGCTGCGGAAGTGCACCCGGGGGCCGGGCTCCGGCCTTCCCGCGGCCGCGTGCGCGGCGGGATCCTCCGGCTCGTCGAAGGCGGTGGGCAGGATGAAGGTCATCGCCAGCGTCGAGCCGGCGGCGGCCCGCGCGGCCTGGGCCAGGGTGTCCCGCACCGCTTCCTCGCTGAGGTACATGGTGACGCCCGCGCAGGACAGCACCGCGGGCCGGTCCGGGTCGAACCCGTTCTCGACCAGCCGCTCCCACCACACCTCGCCGGTCTCGAAGTCCACCGGCACCCAGTGCTGCCACGACGCCGGGCCGTGGCCGAGCTCGGCCAGCCGCCGCCGCTTCCACTCCTGCGTCGCGGGCTGGTCGATCTCGAACACCCGCAGCCGCCCGGCGAATTCCGGCCGTCGTTGGACGAAGGAGTCGAGCCCCGCACCGAGGATCACGTACTGGGCCACGCCGGCCGCGCACCGCTGCGCGACCAGGTCCTCGACGAACCGGGCCCGGGCCACCACACCGGCCCGGAACCCGCGCATCCCCTCCCCGGCCATGTCCGGGCGCAGCTGCCAGTCCTCGCCGGGGGCGACCAGGTCGAGCCCGACCTCGTCCTCGACCACGTGCGGAGGCGCGTCGCTGCGCACGTGCAGGGCCCGCCACAGGGCCACCCGCACGGCCGTCTCGTCCGGCACCTTCGTTTTCTCGGTAGTCACGGTTATCCTCTCGGGTCAGCGGAGAAGAGTGCGTGCACGCGGGAACGGCGCGTTCCCGCTATCGAGTCTCGAGACCCCGGAATTACCCGTCAAGCGGCACCGGAACAGCGCGATCGGACGCCGGAAGCGACCGTCCCCGGCGGTCGACTGGGGAGATTCCCCACTCGGACGTCCCGGCACCGCGCCGGTTCGCTCCGTCCCGCCTTGCCAGCCGTCAACCGCCCTGCCTATAAACGGAACCGGCCGAATGCGGCCGTCCGACGACGGCATTCGAACTGCCGCCTTCCGAGAGGACGGGATGGATTCCGATGGTCGACCGGGAAATACCACCGACGACGACGAGCGTGGCCCCGAACGGACAGCCGTACGCTTTCGACCCCTTCGCCCCGGGCGTCTCCGACGACCCCTATCCGCACTTCGCGAAACTGCGCGCGACCAATCCGGCCTACCGGCACCCGGCGGGCTTCTGGATCGTCACCAAACACGCGGACGTGGTCAACCTGCTGCGGGGTGACCACTCGGTGGAGGACGACAACGTCACCAAGAGCCGGATCCACGCCCTGTCCATGATGGACCAGGACCCGCCGGACCACACCCGGCTCCGCAAGCTGCTCACCAAGGTGTTCACCGAGCGCGCCGTCAACGGCCAGGCCCCGCTGATCACCCGGCTCGTGGACGAGGCGCTGGACCGCGTCGAGGACCGGGCGGCCGAGCACGGCCAGGCCGACCTGCTCTCCGAACTGGCCTACCCGCTCCCGCTGCTGGTGATCTGCGACATGCTGGGCATGGAGGCCGACTACCACTGGCTGCGGGAGCGGGCCGAGGTCCTGGCGCACGCGCTGGAGCCGGTCTCCGAGCCGACCCCGGAGCTGATCAAGGCGATCGTGACGGCCGAGACCGAACTCGTCGACCGCATCGCCGCCGTGATCGAGGCCAAGCGCCACCACCTCGTCGAGGAGAATCCGGACCTGCTGACCCAGCTGATCCGGGCCGAGGACGGCGGCGACGTGCTCAGCGACGAGGAACTGATCGCCCAGGTCGTGCTGCTGTACCTGGCCGGGTACGCGACCACCATGAACCTGCTGGCCAACGGCATGGTGGCACTGCTGCGCAACCCCGAGCAGCTCCGCCTGCTGCGCGAGCGTCCGGACCTGGACGCGAACGCGGCCGACGAACTGCTGCGGTACGACACCTCCGTGCAGTACTCGCGCCGGATCACCCTCTCGCCCTTCGAGGCGGGCGGCACGGTGATCCCGGCGGGGGCGACGGTGCTGGCCGGCCTGGCCTCGGCCAACCGCGACGAGGAGGTCTTCGGCCCGGACGCGGCCGAGCTGCGGCTGGACCGGCCGAACGCCCGCAAGCACGTCGCCTTCGGCGGTGGGCCGCACCACTGCCTGGGCGCCGCGCTGGCGCGGCTGGAGATCCGGATCGCCATCGGCCGGCTGGTGCGCCGGTTCGACCGGCTGGCGCTGGCCGAGGAGATCGTCTGGCAGCGGCTGATGATCACGCGCGGCCCGGTCTCCGTGCCGGTCACCGTGTGAGGCGGCGCCTGCCCGCGTCCTGACGCCCGCGACACGCCCCTGGCCCGGCCTCCCTTCGCGTGGAGGCCGGGCCAGGGGCGTTGCGGGGCGGGGCGGGGCGTTGCGGCTCAGCGGGGCTTGTGGCCCGACTGGAGGTTGAGGCCGCCGCTGGCCGGCAGCCGCACCGGCTTGGCGGGCCGGAGGCCGGCGGCGCGCTGCCAGGAGGCCATCTGCGCGGGCGACCAGGTGCCGGACTCGCTGGCCAGTGCGAAGTAGAAGTCCCGCAGCGCGGCCAGCTGCTGCGTCCTGCCCTCGCCGCTCGCGGCGGGGAACTCGGCGATGGTGTACGTCCCGCCGGGGCGCAGCGCGCGGGCGACCTTGGCGGTGAGCTCGCGGTTCTGCTCGTCGCTGAAGTGGTGCGCGACGCCGATGATCACGACCGCGTCGTAGCACTGCTCGCCGAAGTCGTCGGTCAGCGCGTTGCCGGGCTGGTGGCGCACCCGGTCGCCCATCCTCTCCTCGGCCAGCAGCGGCGCGGCGTGCCGCACGGCGTCGGGCAGGTCGAAGACGACGGCGCGCAGCGAGGGGTGCCGGCGGCACAGCGCGACCGAGTAGGCCCCGTGCGAGCCGCCGATGTCGAGCAGGTCGGTCGCCCCTTCGGGCACCGGGACGGCCTTGGCGACCATGCTGGTCTGACCGGTGGTCAGGCACTTCATGCCGCGCTGGTAGGAGTCCCACACGTCGTCGCTCATGCCGGTGTGGAAGTCCAGCGGCTTCCCGCTGCGCAGGTACTCGTCGGCCCGCGCCATCAGCCCCAGTTCGTAGAACTGCAGCATCAGTTTGTCGTTCACCGCGTGCTTGCTCGTGGTGACCAGCCATTTGCGGGACAGCGGGCTGAGCTCGTACTGATCGCCCTTGGCGCGGAGATATCCCGACGCCGCCAGCGCGGGCAGGAGTTTCGCGGTGCTCTCGGGGTGGATACCGCAGCTGGCCGCGATCTTTTCGGCGGTGGCGGGGCCGTGGGCCATCGCGTCGAACAGGCCGACCTTGACGGCGGCCATGATGACGTGGACGTACGTGCCCGCTACCTGGGTGTCGAGGACGGGCCGCGCGATCAAATTGAACTTGACCAGCAGCCATTCAAGTGGATTGCTTGCCATTAAGCCGAATCGCATGGGCCGAGCATAACGCCGGGTGTCCGGTCGGGGAACTCGTCGGGCTCGGCGAACTTCTCTTCCGCGGCGGGGGGTTCACGCCGGCGGGGATTGCGCCGCCCTTTCATTTCCGCCGGCGGCCCGAGTAATCCGCCGCTATTCGGGTACCGGCGGACGGTGCCCGTCGGCGGGGCGGGAGCCGCGGTGGCCGGTGCCGGCGGCGCTCGATGCCCGCGGTGGCCGGTGGCCGCGGCCGTCCGGGCCCTGGCGGCCTTGCCCTGCAGGGCAGTTGGCAACGCTTGCGGATGTTGCTAGCATGCTAGCATGACTGCTGAAGAGGTGAGGCAGTTCAACGTCTACCTGCCGGTCGAACTGATACGGCAGGTGAAGCATTACGCCATCGACCGCGAACTGTCATTGTCGGCGCTTGTTGCCGAGGCGCTGCGTAGTCATCTCGCAGAACGCCAGAAGCACAATCAAGACGGAACCGCGTGAGAGGAACCAACACATGACGACCCAGGGTGTCGAGGGCGTTTACGTCGAGACTCACAACTGGGGCAAGACGGCCAAGTTCCTGGAGTCGTTGGGCTTCAAGATCGAGTTCGCCACCGAGCACGGTTCCGGGATGCTCAAGCACGACGACGGCCCGTACTTCGTCGTCGGGGAGATCCCCGAGGAGCGCGCACCGCAGGTCCAGCTCGTCCTCCGCGTCGAGGACGCGGAGACCTTCAAGCCCGACCCGATCGTCGAGGTGGTCTCCCCGTTCGAGGAGACCCACTACGGCACCCAGCGGATGGTGGTGCGCGACCCGGACGGCCGGGAGTGGAGCATCGAGGCGCCGCTCAAGGGCTGAGCGCCTCCCGTGGGTCGGGAGCACGTCGTCAGCCGCCGGAACCCGGCGGTGAACCCTCGGGTCCGGCGTGCTCCCGCCCCGCCCAACGCCCCCGATTCCGTCCGGCGTCGGGGGTGTTTCCCGTGTGCGGCGCGCGGCGCCGGCCGAGGCGGTGGCCTCGGCGGGCGTGCTGTGAATCCGGTCCACCGGCGTGGTGCCCCCTCGTTCCGAGGCGGAGTGCCCCGTCCATGGTGACCCTTTTCGCGCCGGCATGCTAGCAATCTAGGACAGTAGCCATGAAGAGGGGCGGGGTTGGTTAGCGATGGTCAGTGAAAGCATCTCGGCCAGGGCGGAGGAGGCCCCACCGTCGGCACCACCGCGACGGGGCATCGGCATGCTCGTCGTGATGATCGGCGTGCTCATCTCCGCGGTCGACGGCACGATCGTGGTGCTCGCGCTCCCGGCGATCGAGGAGGACCTGAAGATCACCCTGTCGTCCGTGACGTGGGTGGTCGTCGGCTACCTCCTCGTGGTCACCGTGCTCTCCACCCAACTGGGCCGGTTCGGCGACATGTTCGGCCGGGTCCGGATGTACAAGGCCGGCTTCCTGGTGTTCACCGTCGGCTCGGTGCTCTGCGCGGTCGCCTGGAACGCGCCGAGCATCATCGGCGCCCGGGTCGTCCAGGGCGTCGGCGCCGCACTGATCGCCGCCAACAGCGGGGCGATCATCTCGGAGCTCTACCCGCCGCAGGAACGCGGCCGGGCCTACGGCTACAACGCCTTCGGCTTCTCGTTCGGCTCGGTCCTCGGCGTCCTGGCCGGCGGCGTCATGGTGACCTACGTGTCCTGGCAGTGGATCTTCTGGGTCAACGTGCCGATCGGCATCGTCGCGCTGGTGCTGGCGCACCGGGTGCTGCGCGACACCGCCGAGCGGCAGAGCCGGAAGTTCGACTTCGCCGGCATGATCACGCTGGGCCTGGGCCTCTTCGGGGTGCTCTGGGCGATGACCGGACTGGCCTCCGGCCCGCTCGACGGGACCCTGATCGGGTACCTGGTCGGCGGCATCGTGCTGCTGGTGGCGTTCGTCGTGGTCGAGCTGAAGCAGCAGGAGCCGACCCTCGACCTGTCCCTGTTCCGCATCCCGACGATGACGCCCTCGCTCCTGGCCTCGCTGCTCCAGGGCGTCGGCAGCTTCGCGGTGCTGTTCCTGGTGATCATGTACCTCCAGGGCACCCGCGGGATGGACCCGATCGACGCCTCGCTGCTGCTGCTGCCGGGCTACGTGATCGGCGCGGTGGTGGGCCCCTACGCCGGGAAGCTCACCGACAAGCTCGGCTCGGTCGTCCCCGCGACCATGGGGCTCGGCATCTCGGTCGTCGCGATGGCGATCTTCGCCCAGCAGACCGCGACGAGCAGCCTGTGGCTGACCGCCATCGGCAACCTGGTGATGATGATCGGGGGCAGTTTCTTCTTCCCGGCCAACAGCACCGCGGTGATGAAGGCGGCCCCGCCCGAACGGCTGGGAATCGCCTCCGGCGTACTGCGCACCTTCTCCAGCATCGGTATGGTCTTCTCCTTCACCACGGCCATGCTGGTGGCCTCGCACTCGATCCCGCGCAACCTGGCGTTCGCCATCTTCGTGGGAACCAACAAGCTGGACGGTGATCTCGCGAGCGCTTTCGCCCACGGCCTGAAGGCGGCCTTCTACACCATGATGGGGATCATGATCCTCGCGGCGATCCTCTCCGCCCTGCGCGGCACCGGCCGCAAGGCCCGCGCGTAGCGGACCCCGTCGCGCTGCGGGGGGCCGGCTCCGGCCCCGAGTCCGGGGCCCCGGGCCCCCGCGGCGGCGGGCAGCAAAGGCAACTGTCGGTCGACCAGTCGGCGGGAGAAGCGTGATCAGGACAGCGACGTCGAAGGCACCCAGCGGCTCGCGCACCACGGTGCTGATCGCAGGTGACCACCCGATCTACCGATCCGGACTGCACATCCTGCTGGACGAGGTGGAGTCGTTCCACGTCGTCGGTGAGTCCGGGACGGGTTCGGACGCGGTCGCCATGGCGCACACCCTGCGCCCCCAGGTCGTGGTGATGGACATCGTCCAGCCGGGCCAGAGCGTCGCCGACGTGATCACCCCGATCACCGGCTGCTGCCCGGACACGGCCGTGCTCATCATCAGTCCGCTGGACGACCGGGAGGCGCTGCTCTCCGCGATGCGCGCCGGGGCCCGCGGCTACCTGCTCAACGGCGCCCGCTGGCAGGACCTGGTGCTCGGGGTGCAGATGGTGCGCGCGGGCGGGCTGGTCTTCGACTCCTGCGCCTCCGAGTGGGTGCTGGAGCACCTCAGCCGGCCGCTGTCGCCCGGGGCGCGCTACCCGGAACCGGAGGGCGGCCGGTGCGACATGCTCCAACTGGTCCGCAACGCCGGTCCGGGCGGGTCCGGCGGCGCCCGGCTCTCCGGTGCGCGCCGCACGTCCGTACGGACCGGCGTGCAGCCCGTCACCCGGCACTGACCGACCGGCCGGAAGGAATGCGCCGGCCGGGAATTCGGCTGTCCGACTGGGGGAACTCCCCAGTCGGGCACCCGTTCGTGACCGGACACCCGCACGGTAGCGTTGCAAGCACTTTCTCGTCGCATTTCACGGAGCGGGGACGGCGATGGACCAGCGTTTCCACGCGTTACGGGTGGCCGATGTGATCGTCGAGACGGAGGACGCCCGGTCGTTGGTGTTCGACGTGCCCGACGACCTCGCCGAGGAATTCCGGTACCGACCGGGCCAGTTCCTCACCGTTCACATTCCCGATGCCGAGCACGGATCCGTCACCCGCTGCTATTCGCTGTCGAGTTCACCGCACACCGCGGACCCCTTGATGGTGACGGTGAAGCGGACGCCGACCGGCCGGGCCTCCGACTGGCTGCTGGGCAGCGTCCGGGTCGGCAGCGTGGTGCACGTCCAGCCGCCGGCGGGCCGGTTCACCCCCGCCTCGCTGGACGGCGACTTCCTCTTCCTGGCCGCCGGGAGCGGCATCACCCCGGTGATGTCGATGATCAAGTCGGTGCTGGCCGCCGCCGCGGGCCGGCTCGCCCTGATCTACGCCAACCGCGACGAGCGTTCGGTGATCTTCGGGGAGCAACTGGCCGAGCTGGCCGCCGTCCACCCGGACCGGTTCACCGTCCGGCACTGGCTGGAGTCCCGGCAGGGGCTGCCGGACGCGGCCGGGCTGCGGGCGCTGGCCGCGCCGTTCCGCGACCGCGAGGCGTACGTGTGCGGCCCCGGGCCGTTCGTGACCGGCGCGGTCGACGCCCTGGCCGCGCTGGGGGTTCCGCCCGAGCGGACGCACCTGGAACAGTACCGGCCGCCCGACCGCAGTGCCGTCCCGGAGCAGCGCCCGCCCGGCGCGGATCCGTCCACTCCGGCCTCACGGAGCGTCAAGAGCCTTCAGCTGATGCTGCCCTGACGTCCCGACAGGTTCGCCGCCCGGCGGCGACCGCCCGCACCGACACCGCACGGCACGTCCCCCTACGAGCGCACCCGGATCGGAGAACGGTGATGGCGAAACGGTTGAGCATGCTGATGCGGATGGGCCACCTGACCCGGACGGGCCAGGTCGGTGACGGCCGGGAGGAGGCGCTCGCCGAGCACGTGCTCGCGCACGCCGCCCCCGGGGACGTGGACGACGCGATCCGGGTGATCGACGAGTACGCCTACCGGCGGGCCACGCTGATCAACATCGGGGACGAGAAGGGGCTGGTGCTGGACGCCGCGGTGCGGCGGGCCGAGCCCCGGCTGCTGCTGGAGCTCGGCACCTACTGCGGGTACAGCGCGCTGCGGATGTCCCGGGTGATGGCCCCGGAGGCCCGGCTGTGCTCGATCGAGTTCAGCGCCGCCAACGCCTCGGTGGCCCGGCGGATCTGGGACCACGCCGGGCTGGGGGACCGGGTCACCGTGCTGCACGGCACGCTCGGGGACGACGGCCGCACCATCGACCGCCTCACCACCGAGCACGGCTTCGGGCCCGGCCTGCTGGACTTCGTCTTCGTCGACCACATCGCCCGGGCCTACCTGCCGGACCTGCGGCGCATCCTCGACCAGGGCTGGCTGCGCCCGGGCTCGGTCGTGCTGGCCGACAACATGAAGGTGCCGGGCGCGCCGCACTACCGCACCTACCTGCGCGAACGCGAGGGCACGGAGTGGCGCACCCGTGAGCACCACGCCCACGTCGAGTACCAGTCGTGGGTCAAGGACCTGGTGCTGGAGTCGGTGTACCTGCCCGCAGGCCCGGCCGCCGGGTCCGCGGGCACCGGCCCCGCGCCCGCGTGACGACGGACCGCTCCCGGCCGGAACCGGGAGCCCACCACCACGAGGCCCACGAGGCCCCGACCGAGAGGAACCACCAGTGACCGCGACGGCGGACAAGACCGCGATCCGGACCGCGCTGTGGCGTGCCCTGCACGTCCGGGCCGATCCCGCGCCGCACGTGTTCGAGGACGAACTCGGCGCCCGGCTGGCGGCGCCGGACGACGACTGGCGGTCCCGGCCGGACATGGACCCGGTGCGCAGCGCCCGGGCGCGCGCGTCCATCGTGGCCCGGGCCCGGTTCACCGAGGACCTGGTGGTCGAGCACGCCGGCCGGGGCGTCGACCAGTACGTCATCCTCGGTGCCGGCCTCGACACCTTCGCGCAGCGGCGCCCGCGGGGCGCCGAGGGGGTGCGGGTCTTCGAGGTCGACCAGCCGGAGACGCAGGCGTGGAAGCGGGCCCGGCTGGCGGAGCTGGGCCTCGGCGTCCCCGAGCAACTGCGGCTGGTCCCGGTCGACTTCGAGGCGGACGACGACTGGTGGCGGCGCCTCACCGAGGAGGGCTTCGACCCCGCCCGGCCGGCGGTGCTGGCCTGCTCCGGCGTCACCATGTACCTCACCCGGGACGCGGTCGCCGACACGCTGCGCAAGGCGGCGGGCCTCGCCGAGGGCTCCGCCCTGGCCATCACCTTCATGCAGCCGGTCGACCTGGTCGACCCGGAGGAGCGGGGCGCCCGGGAAGGGGTGGAGCACGCCGCGCGCGCCGACGGGACGCCGTTCCGCAGCTTCTTCGGCCCGGACGACATCCTGGGGATGGCCAAGGAGGCCGGGTTCCGGCAGGTCGAGCACCTCTCCGCGGGCGACCTCGCCGAACGCTACTTCTCGGGCCGGGCCGACGGCCTGCGGCCGTCGACCATCGAGGAACTGCTGCTCGCCACCACCTGAGCCGCCCGCCCGTCGGGCGTCGGGCGTGTCCGGAGCCGGCCCACCGGAGGTGACCGACCGTCACCTCCGGTGGGCCGGCTCCGCGTTGGCGCCGGACGGACCGCGGGGCGCGCCAACGGCTCCGGGCCCGCCGCGGGGGTGCGGCGGGCCCGGAGCCGGTGCGCGCCGGGTCAGCTCCGGCCCTGGACGAACGCGTTCGCGCGGCGCTCGAACTCCTCCGGGCCGACGTCCTCGGTGCGGGTGGCCAGCGTCCAGCGGTGGCCGAACGGGTCGAGGACCTGCCCGGTCCGCTCGCCGAAGAACTGGTCCTGGACCGGGCGCTTCTGCTCCGCGCCGGCCCGCACGGCCCGGTCGAAGGCGGCGTCCACGTCCGTCACGAACAGGTACAGGGTGACCGGCGTGCCGCCGAGCGAGGCGGGGCCGAGCAGACCGGCCGCGGGGGACTCGTCGGACAGCATCACGATGGTGCCGCCGATCCGGATCTGCGCGTGCGGCACCGAGCCGTCGGGCGCGGTGTACCGCTGCAGCTCCTCCGCCCCGAAGGCCCGGGTGTAGAAGGCGATCGCGGCGTCCGCGTCGGCCACGGACAGGTAGGCCGTCAGTTCGGCGTAGCCGTCCGGAATCGGCTTGACCACGGGAGACCTCCAGAGATGCGTCGGATGCGGGGCGGGCGCGGCTACCGCGCGCCGGCGGTGATCTGGTCGAGCGCGTCGAGGAACGTCAGCAGCTCCGCCTCGGTGCCGAGGGAGACCCGCAGGTGACCGGGGAAGCCGAACATCCCGGTGTCGCGCACCAGGATGCCGTGGTCCCTGGCCAGGACGGACTGGGCCTTGCCGGAGTCGGGGACCGCGACGGCCACGAAGTTGGTGACCGAGGGCAGCCGGCGGTACCCGCGGCGGTCGAGCTCGGCGCAGAACCAGCGGCGCCGCTCCCCGGTCTCCCGCCGGACGCCGTCCAGGAAGTCCTGGTCCGCGAGGGCCGCCACCGCGGCGGCCTGTGCGGCGCGGTTCACGCTGAACGGCAGCACGGCCAGGGTCCGGCGCACCTCGGCGATCAGCTCGGCGGGGCCGAGCGCGTAGCCGATCCGCAGCGCCGCCAGGCCGTAGGCCTTGGAGAAGGTGCGCAGGGCGAGCACCGGGGTGTCGTCCCGGAGCACGTTCCTGGCCTGCGGCTGGTCCGTCGGGCCGAACTCGTGGTACGCCTCGTCGAAGACGAGCGGGGTTCCGCTGTCGCGCGCCGCGGTGACCAGGGTGTCGATCGCCCGTGCCGGCAGCGTGGTGCCGCACGGGTTGTGCGGGTTGCACAGGTAGCCGATGCCGCACTCGGGGAGCCGCGCGGCGAAGGCCGCGGCGTCGATCCGGGGGCCGTCGAGCGGCACCTGGACGGAGCCCCGGCCGATCCGCGCCAGCGCCGCCGGGTAGCCCGGGAAGGTGCCGGCGGTGACCAGGCCGGGCCGGTCGAGGTCGCCGAGGGCGAGCGCGGTGGCCAGCACCAGTTCGTCGCTGCCGTTGGCCACCGCGATCTGTTCCTCGGGCACCTCCCAGTGCCGGCCGAGGCGCCGGACCAACTCCTCGCGCTCCGGCGAGGGGTAGCGGTTGATGCGGTCCAGTTCCCCGGTCACCGCCGCGACCGCGGCGGGGCTGGCGCCGAACGGGCTCTCGCTGAGGTGCAGCCGCACCAGCGAATCCGCCGACGGGACACTGGTGTTGTAGGTCACAGCTGGTCTCCCAGCAGGATCCCGAAGCAGTAACTCCCCACCGCTGCTTCGAGGGTGAGGAAGCAGTGCTCGCTGCCGGCCGGGATCCGCATCACCGCCGGCGACACCAGCTCGTGGCGCACGCCGTCGAGGTGGACCTCGATCCGGGCCTGGCCGGGTTCGGGCGAGAACAGGAAGTAGAGCTCGTCCACGACATGGGTGTGCGGAGCGGCCACGGGCTTGCCCACGAGGGTGCTGAGCTCGCCGCCGGCGAGCTGCACGGGCAGCCCGCCGAACATCTCCGCGGTGAGGTAGAAGGGCGCGGGCCGGTGGTGCCCGGCGATCGCGCGCGGGATGGGCAGGGCGGTGATGATCTCCGCGTCCGCCCCGGTCGCCCGGTCCTGCACCGTCACGACGCCTCCAGGACGAACAGGTACGTGTGCGGGGCGCCGAACGGCACCGAGCGGCGCAGGTGCATCCCGCCGCGCTCGAAGAGCCGCTCGTACTCCTCGCGGGTGTAGACCGGCACGCCCATCAGCGCGTGGGCGAGTTCGAAACCGGTCGAGAAGACCGGCAGCCGGGCGTCCTCGCCCTCGCCGCGCGGCCGGATCGTGGTGTCGCCGAGCAGGAAGACCTGCGCCTTCGGGAAGGCCTTGCGCAGCCGGGGGATGACCTCCTCGCGGCGCTCCGGATCGGCCAGCAGGTCGTGCAGGAACATGAAGCTCATCACGACGTCGGCCTCCTCGCCGCCGTCGATCCCGTGGTCCCGGAAGAGGATGTCGAGCACGTCCGCGCAGACCGGCCGCACGGTGCCGCTCAGGCCGTACCGGGCGACCGTCTCGTGCGCCAGCACGGTGGCGGGGCGGCTGATGTCGATGCCGATCCCGCGGCTGCCGGGCCGGTCCTTGACCAGCCGGGAGACCCGCTCGCTGACGCCCGCGCCGAGGTCGACCAGGGTGCGGAAGTCGATGCCGGCGATCTCCTCGTCCAGGATGTGGCGCATCAGCGCGGTGTCCGCCTGGGCGGAGCCGAGCGCGACCATGGCCTCGTCGCGCTCCAGGTCGACGCGGAACCGGCGCTCGCCGCGGGCGACCGGCGCCGCGTTGGCGAAGATGTCGTGGTAACCGCCCACGCCCCAGGTGAAGAACCCCAGGGCCCGGGCGAGGTCCTCGCCGAGGGCGGTCGCCTGGACCCGGTCGCCGTGGACATCGAGGTAGCCGAAGGATCCCGCGGCCCGGACGAGCGCCCGGAAGACGGCGGCGTCCAGGGTGTTGGTCGCGCAGAACGAGGGGATGTCGAGCGTCCGCTCTGCTGCCAGGTGTCGGAAGGTGCCGAGCTGTGCCAGCGCGTGCACCACGTTCGCGCAGATGTAACCGTTGAACGCGGTGTCCGGGTTCAACGGGGTCAGCGCCTGGCCTTGCCATTCCACGGGGAGTGCGTGGGCCGACGACAATTCACACCTCTCAGGTCTCACCGCGGAATCCGGTGGGCCGGCGGGGCGGTGCCGAGGACCGCCCCGCCGACGCCGTCCCGCGGCTGGGGGAGGGGCGGGCGGCCGTGCCGCCGCCCGCCGCGGGATCGTGCTCAGGCCGACTTGTGCGCCAGGTTGGTGGCGAGCGAGAAGGGGGTGAGGTCGACCTCCGGCGTCACGCCGAGGTGCAGGTCGCGGATGATCCGGCCGGCGACCGGCGCGTGGGCCAGGCCGTGCCCGGTGAAGCCGGCCGCGAACAGGATCCGCTCGTGCTCGCCCTCGCCCCGGCCGATCAGCGCCGACTTGGTCGGGGTGACGTCCAGGGTCCCGGTCCAGGCGCTGTGCAGCTTGGCGCCCGCCACCGTCGGGTACCACTTCGGCAGCTCCTCGACGGCCGCGTCGTACCAGATGTCGCGCATGCCCTCCTGCTTGGAGATGCGCTCCAGGCCGACCAGGAAGCCCTTGCCCCGGCCCATCGTCTTCAGGCCGGAGACGGGGTGGAAGGTGAAGGGGGTGTCGACCTCGACGTCGGAGATCGGGTCGGTGTAGAGCAGTTCGGCGAACTGGCCCCACACCGGCAGCTCCATGCCGGCCAGCTTGGCGACGTCGCCGCCCCACGGGCCGGCCGCGATGACGATCGCGTCCGCGGTGAACTCGCCCGCGGTGGTCGCCACCTGGCCGGTGGCGGCGTCGATGCCGGTCACCTCGGTGCCGGTCAGCAGCCGGGCGCCGAGCTTCGTCGCCGCGTCCGCGTACCCCTGGACGATCGCCTCCGGCTTGACCCGGTAGCACTCCGGGGACCAGACCGCCGCCTCGAAGGTGCCGGCGTCCAGCCAGGGGTTGTACTCGACGGCCTGGGCGGGGGTGAGCAGCCGGACGTCGGCGCCGATCTCCCGGTGGGCCGGCAGCAGCGCCTCGATCTCGGCCGCCTGCTCGGGGCTGGTCAGCACCGTGAGCAGCCCGAGGTGCTTCAGCCCGAGGTCGGTGTCCAGCGTCTTCGCGAACGCGTTGAAGTCGGACAGGCTGCGGACCGCCAGCTCGCTGTCGTACGGCTTCTTCGGGAAGTAGGTGCGGAAGGCCCGGGCGGTCTGCGCGGTGGTGGCCGTGCCGAACCGGTCCTTCTCCAGCAGCAGCACGTCGATGCCGGCCTTGGCGCAGTGGTAGGCGATGGACACGCCGATCACACCGCCGCCGATGATCAGCAGTTCGGTGGAGTTCTTCGGGTCAGGCATGTGCACTCCTCGTCAGGGTCGGACGGAACGTCCAGGTGTCGCCCCCGAGATCCCACGGGAACAGCTGCAGGTTCCAGGCGCCGAGGGCGTTGGTGTAGGTGGCCAGGTGGGAGAGCAGCGCGATGAAGTCCTCCTTGGAGGTGGTCTTCTCCTCGATGACGGCGACCACCTCCTGGGTGAGGTCCCACAGGGTGTTCAGCCCGCAGTAGCCGAGGAACTCGGTGGGCTTGACGATCAGGATCCGGGCCATCTCGACCAGGGCGGAGAGCGGCACGTCGGTCAGCCGGGCGGCCCGCACCAGGCCGGTGTGGGACACGTAACCCAGCGGCCGGGTCTCGCCGTTGATGCAGACGAGTGTGGTCAGCACCGAGCCCCTGGTCCCGGCCCGGTTGGGCACGCGGCCCTCGTGCGGGGCGACCAGTTCCTCGGTCGGCTCGATCAGGAGCCGCTCGGTCTCGGCGGCGATCCGCTCGATCAGGTCGCGCGCCCGGGCGGACTCCGCGGGCATCCGGTGCACCCCGTGGCCGGCCTCGCCGTCCACCCGCCGGACGTGGGCGAGGATCGGGGCGCCGTTGCCGTACACCGAGTCCCAGACCAGCTGGCCGATCTTCGGCAGCGCGTCGACGTCCTCCGGGACGACGGAACCGATGGGCGCGGCGTGCATCGGCTCGGTCAGCTCGCCGTACTTGATGGTGAGGTGCTGCACCGCGGAGCAGAACACGGTGCCGTTGGGCTGGATCTGGCGGTCGACCTTGTGGTCCGGCACGGCGTGCAGGAGGTCGTGCGCCGGCGGCACGTGGTAGATGCAGTCGCCGGCCACGATCGCGTGCGCCTGCAGGGTCTGGTACGGCAGTGAGGCCCAGAGCGGCTCGACGAGCTGGGCATTGCGGCCCTCGTCGAGAGTGATGCGGACCTTGGCGTCGATCGACGGCCAGGCGATTTCAATCTGGCGCATTGTTCGTACTCCGTTCCCCTCGGTTCCGCCAATACCGGCGTTCGGCCAACCGGTTTGGAGTGACGTCGGATGGTGACGTTGGGAGGCTAGCAGCGGGCGGAATCGCCCGGTAGGGAAATCCGGCGCACCCCCCGGAAATATCTCGACTTTGTCACGTCGATATCGCGGCGGTAATCGCGGAGTTTGTCAGTCTGCCGGGTTCCGGGGCGCCTTTGTCGAAATTCCGGGGTCCGACCTGACACAGCCGGGACCGGATTCCTGCCGGACGGCGGCCGAGTCCCGACCGGGGCCGCGTTCCGTCCGGGGCCGAGCCCCGCGAGGGGGCCGGCGCTCAGCGGGTGAGCGCGAACGGGGTGAGGTCGACGCCGGGGGAGCGGCCGAGGTACAGGTCGCGGACGATCCGGCCGGTGGCGGGCGCCTGGCCGAGGTCCTGGCCGGTGTACCCGGCCGCGACGAGGATCCGCTCGTGGGCGCCGCCCGCCCGGCCGATGCACGCCGTCCTGGCCGGGGTGACGTCCACCGTCCCGGTCCACACGCTCCGCAGCCCGACGCCGCCGAGCCGCGGGTACCGCGCGGCCAGCTCCGCGGCGGCCTCCCGGGACCACACCTCCCGCATGCCCTCCTGCCGGGAGACGCGCTCCAGGCCGACCAGGAAGGACCGTCCGGCGCCCAGCGTCTTCAGCCCGGACGCCGGGTGGACGGTGAAGGGGACGTCGAGCTCGCCGTCGGCGCGGACCGGGTCGGTGCCGAACAGCTCTGCGGTCTGCGCCCACAGCGGGAGCTCCAGCCCGGCCGAGGCCGCGAGTTCGCCGCTGCCGGACTCGGCCGCGAGGACCACCGCCTGGGCGGTGAAGGCGCCGCGGTCGGTGGTGACCCGACCGCTCCCCGCGTCCAGCCCGGTCACGGTGTGGCCGGTCAGCAGCCGGGCGCCGTGCTCCCGCGCGCCGGCCGCGTAGCCCCGCAGCACCGTGTCCACGTCGAGGAGGTAGGACTGCGGGCACCAGAACGCGGACTCCGCGCCGGCCGGGTCCAGCCAGGGGTTGCGGGCGCGGGCCCCCTCCGGGGTCAGCGGTTCCAGCTCCACCCCGACGGCGCGCTGGGCCGCCGACTCGTGCTCCAGCTCGGCGGCCTCCTCCCGGTCGCTCGCCACCACCAGCCACCCGACGCCGGAGAGCACCAGGTCGGCGCCGCCGGCCGGGGCGAACGCGCGGTAGTCCGCGAGGCTGCGCACCGTCAGCTCGGAGTTGTGGACCTTCCCCGGCTGGTAGGTGCGCACCGGGCGGGCGGACGGCGCGCCGGCCCCGGCGTCGTCCGGGGCGAGCAGGACGACGTCGATGCCGGCCTTGGCGCAGTGGTAGGCGATCGACAGCGCCGTCACGCCGCCGCCGATGACGAGCAGGTCCGTGGAGTGGTGCCGGCTGGGCATGTGTTCCCCCGTCGATGAGGACTTCCCGGGTTGAAGGGTGTCGGAGTGCGAAGGCGTCGGGGCGCGAAGGTACCGAAGGGCGAGGGCGCCGGATTCGCGGGTGCCGAATTCAAGGGCGCCGGAGTTCGCGGTGCCGGAGTCAGTGCCGCGATCCGGGGTGCCGGAAATCCGGGCGGTGCCGGGAATCGGGCGGTGCCGGAATCGCGGCCCGGCGGTCGTCACCCGGGATCGGACTGGTAGTCGGTCCGGGCCAGCAGGCGCACCAGGTGGGCGATGGACGCGAGTGTGACGTGCCGGTGCCAGCCCGGAAAGGACCGGCCGCTGAAATCCCAGATTCCGGCGTTGTGGGACACCGATTCCAGGTCCCGGTCCACCCGGCGCACCAGCCGGGCCAATTTCAGCACGGTCGCGGCCGACACCGTCGTCAGCGTGGTCAGCCACAGCTCTTCGCACACGTTCTCGCCCACCGGGCTGACCGCGATCAGCCGCAGCGGCGCCTCCGCCGCCGGGTGCGGGTGCTCGGCGTCGGCGGGCCACCGGACGTCGACGGCGGTGATCAGGTGGCCGTTCTCGACCGCGGGATCGGGTCCGTCGACCGGCCGGCGGCGGAACCGGGCCGCCTCCACGATCCGGCGCGCGGTGAGCGGCCCGTGCCGGCGGAGCCCGGCCAGGGCCGGGTCCGTGATCTGCAGCGGCACGGTCGCCGAGATCCGGACGAACAGCGGCACCTCGGCGGCGTGCAGCGGCCGGAGCAGCTGGTCGCGGTCCATGTCGCGCCCGTCCAGCACCACCGGCCGGTCCGGCCCCCCGGTGCGGGCCAGGACCTGCAGCAGGGCGTGCGCGGTGCACTCGCCGAGCGACTCGGCGCCGATGTCCTCGGGCATCCCCGCCCGCCGCCGCCGGTGCGCGTCCTCGACCCAGTCCTTGGGCACCTGCAGGCGCCAGCTCACCGGCGTGCTGGCGGTCTCGGACACCGCGAGGACGCCGACCGCCCGCTGGCCGTTGACGGCCTTGCCCCGGGCCGGGTCGAACCGCCGGCTCACCGCCACCGCCTGCCGGCCCACCTTGGGGATCAGCACCGGGCGGATCACCCACGCCTCGGGCTCCATCGTCCGGGCCACGTAGCGGGTCAGCGCGGTGCGGACGGGCTCCCAGTCCCAGGTCGAATCGCTGATGAAGTGGTGCAGCCGCTGGTCGGTCCCGGGGCCGTCGACGAAGGCCGCGATGTTCCGGATGGTCTTGCGGCCGGGCGTGCCCAGCAGCCCGCACAGGTACTGACGGGCCCTCAGTCGCTGGTCGCGCCGGGTGAGCGTGGCGAACAGCTTGCCGCAGACCCGGTCCAGGACGAGCTCCGTCGCGTCGGCGGAGCCGGTGGGCCCCGGCAGCGGGGCCGCCCCGGCCGACGCGCGCGGCGCCGGGACCGGCGCGGCGGCCGGCACCCCGGCCGGGCTCTGCGCCGGGACGCCGTACGCGCCCTGCGGCCCGGCGCCGTACGGGACCTCGGACACCTCCCGCAGGCTCCGGCGCAGCCGGGTCAGCACGTCGGCCACGGCGCACGGTTCCAGCTCGAACTCCGCCGCCACCTGGTGGACCGGCGTGCTCAGCTGCGCGGCCGGCCCCGCCCCGGGGAACTCGGCGTACCGCGGCGCCGGCGCCGGGCGCTGGCGGTCCAGCCGGACCAGGTTGGTCGGCGGCGAGTCGGGGACGTCCGGGCGGCCGCGGAGCGCGCGCACGGTCCGCGGGTCGAGTCCGGTCACCGACGCGATCGCGCGGTCCGGCCAGTGCCGGCGCGAGTTGAGGATCCGGGTGGCCGCCGCGGTGCGGTCGTCGAAGGACAGCGGCATGCCGTGCCGGGCGTTGGACGACACCGCGGCGACGAACGCGTCCTCCTCGTCCCCGTCGAAGAAGACCACCTCGATCGACTGGTCACCGCGCAGTTCCGCGGCCTTCAACCGGTGCATTCCGTCCAGGATCCGCATCGTCCCGCGGTGCACGAAGATGGGCGGGAGTTTCACCGGCGACTGGGCGAGCGTGCTGACGTATTCCTGGTTCTCGCCGTGTGTTCTGAGATTTTCCCGGTGCCGCAGAATGCGAATGGGAATCGTGCAGGCCGGCAGCGCCGCCGGCGGCTCCGGCGGCGAAAGGACCTCGGCCGCGCTGTCGACGTGAGTGACCGCAGCTTGTTCCCAGCGCATCGGTGTCCCCTCATCCAGTTGAGTCCGTGGCGGTGTACCTGGAGAAAGCGAAATGGTGGGATGGCCGGCCGGCGCGCCGCGCACCCGTCGCGCGCGGGAAGTACACCAAGCGGTACTGGATTCGGGAGATTCCCCCGACGGATCCCCGGCTCATGCTGAATTAGCAGACCTGGCTCCAGGCTATACAAGCACTCGAAGGACAACAAGTGTGCGAGTCGAGCACCGCGGCACCCGCGCCGTCGATTTCCCGTCCCCAGTCGGACGGGTACCCGAATGACCCAGTCGGACGGTGGCGGGGAAACCGCGGAAATGCGCGGCGGCGGCCCGCGGCCCTCCCGGGGAACGCGGCCGGCTGCCGACCTGATGCGGAAGCACCCCACCTGACACAGTGGCCCGAAGGGCGTTGGCCGCACCGCACACGAGACCCGAGACTGAGGCACAGTCAGCCACCGCTGCCCAGCGGACCGCGTGCACCCGCCGCCCCGGGAGACCACCGTGCTCACTCGTTCATCGCCCAAGGACGCACCGGTCACCGCCGCACGCGACCTGGAACTGGGTCCGGCGAGGCAGCAGCCCCAGTGGCCCGACCCGGACCTGGCCCGGCGGGTCCGCCGCCAACTGGCCGCCCTCCCGGGCCTGCTGGCAGCCGAGGAGGTGCTCGCGCTGCGCGCCCGGCTCGCCGCCGTCGCCACCGGCGCGGCCCTGGTGCTGCAGGCCGGCGACTGCGCGGAGGACCCCGCCGACTGCACCCCGCGCGACGTCGCCCGCAGATCGGACCTGCTGGACCTGCTCGCGGGCCGGATGGCGGAGGGCACCGGCCGCCCGGTGCTGCGGGTCGGCCGACTGGCCGGCCAGTTCGCCAAACCCCGCTCCGCGCCGACCGAACGGGTCGGCGACCTCGAACTGCCCGCCTACCGCGGGCACATGGTGAACGGACCGGAGCCCGCCGCGGAGCGCCGGCGGCCCGATCCGACCCGGATGCTCTCCGGCTACCGGCTCGCCGACGCCGTCCTGCGGTACCTGGGCTGGGCCGACCGGGGTGCGCACCCGCGCCCCGCGCCCGGCGTGTGGACCAGCCACGAGGCCCTGCTGCTCGACTACGAGGTGCCGCTGGTGCGCCGCTCGGCCTCGGGCCGGGCCTGGCTGTCGTCCACCCACTGGCCGTGGATCGGCGAGCGCACCCGGCAGGTCGACGGGGCCCACGTCGCACTGCTCGCACAGGTCGTCAACCCGGTGGCCTGCAAGGTCGGCCCGACCATGACGGCCGCCGAGCTGACGGCGCTGTGCGAACGGCTCGACCCGGGCCGGGACCCGGGCCGGCTCACCCTGATCACCCGGATGGGAGCCGACGGGATCGACGGCCGGCTGCCCGCCCTCGTCGCGGCGGCCCGGGCCGCGGGGCACCCGGTGATCTGGCTGTGCGACCCGATGCACGGCAACACCCTCGCCACCCCGGACGGCTTCAAGACCCGGCTCCTGCACCGGATCGTGCAGGAGGTGACCCGCTTCCAGGACGTGGTCGCCGAGGGCGGCGGCGTCGCCGGCGGCCTGCACCTGGAGGCCACCCCGGACGACGTCACGGAATGCGCCCGGACCTGGGCGGACGTCCCGCACGTCGGCGACAAGTACACCAGCCTCTGCGATCCGCGCCTCAACCCGGACCAGGCCGTCGAAGTGGTCTCGGCGTGGCGGGCGTGAGCACCGACTGGCCCGCGACCGCCCGGTGGGAACCCGAACTTCCCCACGCACACCCTGCAATGGAGGTCTGAACGATGGAGGACGCAGTCGTCGCCCTGGTCACCGGGGCAGCGGGAGGGATCGGCGCGGCCGTGGTCCGCGCGCTGGCACGGCGCGGCACCCGGGTCGCCGCGGTGGACCGGGACGCCGGACGGCTCGACGAGGTGACGGGGAAGATGGCCGCCGAAGGCCTGGCCGTCACCGCGTTCCCCGCCGACGTCACCCGCGCCGCCGAGGTGGAGGCGCTGGTCGACCGGGTGGAGAGCGCGCTGGGGCCGGTGGACCACCTGGTCAACGCCGCCGGCGTGCTGCACCTGAGCCCGGTGCGCGCACTGGCCGACGAGGACTGGGCCGAGACCTTCGCCGTCAACACCACCGGCGTGATGCACGTGTCGCGCGCGGTGGTCGACCGCATGGTGACCCGCTCCCGCGGCGCGATCGTCACCGTGGCCTCCAACGCGGCCGGCACGCCCCGCACGGAGATGGCGGCCTACGCCGCGTCGAAGGCCGCGGCGACGATGTTCACCAAGTGCCTGGCCCTGGAGGTCGCCCGGCACGGCATCCGCTGCAACGTGGTGGCCCCCGGCTCCACCGACACCGCGATGCTCCGCTCCATGTGGCACGACGAGACCGGGCCGCAGGCGACGATCGACGGCCGGCCCGAGGCCTTCAAGGTGGGCATTCCGCTCGGCAAGCTGGCCCGGCCCTCCGACATCGCGGACGCCGTGGTCTTCCTGCTCTCCGAGCGGGCCGGGCACATCACCATGCACGAGCTGACCGTCGACGGCGGCGCCACCTTGGGCGTGTGAGGAAACCTCGGGCGTGAAGGAGACGGCCATGGCGGGGATACCCCCCATCGAGCTTTACCCGATGCCGACCGCGGGCGACCTGCCCGAGAACGTCGCGGGGTGGGAACCCGACCCGGACCGGGCGGTGCTGCTCATCCACGACATGCAGCGCTACTTCCTGCGCCCGTTCCCGGACCCGCTGCGCGGTGAACTGATCGGCAACACCGCGCAGTTGCGGGAGCGCTGCGCGGGCCTCGGGATCCCGGTCGCCTACACCGCCCAGCCGGGCGGGATGACCGACGAGGACCGCGGCCTGCTCAAGGACTTCTGGGGACCGGGCATGCAGGTCGACCCCGCCGACCGCCGGATCGTCGACGAGCTGACGCCGGGCCCGGACGACTGGCTGTTCACCAAGTGGCGCTACAGCGCCTTCTTCCGGTCGGACCTGCGCGAGCGGATGGCGCGGACCGGCCGCGACCAGCTCGTCCTCTGCGGGGTGTACGGACACGTCGGGGTGCTGATGACCGCGGTCGAGGCGTTCAGCCACGACATCCGGACGTTCCTGGTCGCCGACGCGATCGGGGACTTCTCCGCCGAGCACCACCGGATGGCCCTCGACTACGCCGCCCGGCGCTGCGCGGTGGTCACCACGGTCAAGGCGTTCTGCGCATGACCGGGGCCGGCACGCCCGCCGCGCCGGACCCGCCGGGGACGCCGGACCTGCTGGGGACGGTCCTGTCGCCGCGGCCACCGGCGTTCGCGCTGATCCACCGGCCGGAGCGGACCGGCGGCGAGGTCCTGGACGTGCTCCTCGGCGAGGTGGCCGAGGTGGCCGCGCTGGCCGACCTCCCGCTGCCCGAGGTCCCGTTGGCCCAGCTCCCGCCGGCCGGACCGGCCGGCGGGGCCGTCGGCGCGGGCCACGACCTGCTGGTGCTGATGCCGTACCGGCAGCTCGCCGAGCGCGGCTTCGAGTGCACCGACGACGGTGAGCCGCTGCTGGCGATGACCGTCACCGCGCAGGCCGAGGTGCCCCGCCGCGAGGTGCTGGCCCGGCTGCCCGACCTGCCGATCCGGCTCACCGGCGAGCACTTCGACCTCGCCGACGACGCGTACGCCGACCTGGTGCGGACGGTCGTCGCCGAGGAGATCGGCCGGGGCGAGGGCGGCAACTTCGTCCTCAAGCGCTCCTACCTCGCGGAGATCACCGGCTACACGCCCCGGCACGGCCTGGCGCTGTTCCGCCGGCTGCTGCGGCAGGAGACCGGCGCGTACTGGACGTTCGTCGTGCACACCGGTGACCGGACGTTCGTCGGCGCCACGCCGGAGCGGCACATCAGCGTGCACGGCGGCACCGCCGTGATGAACCCGGTCAGCGGCACCTACCGCCACCCTCCGGGCGGCCCGGCCGTCCCGGACGTGCTGGCCTTCCTCGACGACCGCAAGGAGACCGACGAGCTCTACATGGTGCTGGACGAGGAGCTCAAGATGATGGCCGGGATCTGCGAGGGCGGGGGCCGCGTCCTCGGCCCGTACCTCAAGGAGATGGCCCGGCTGACGCACACCGAGTACGTCATCGAGGGGCGCACCGCCCGCGACCCGCGCGAGATCCTCCGGCGGACGATGTTCGCCCCGACCGTGACCGGGAGCCCGCTGGAGAACGCCTGCCGGATCATCGGCCGCTACGAGCCGGCCGGCCGCGGCTACTACAGCGGGGCCGTCGCGCTGATCGGCCGCGACGGCGGGGGCGGACGCACGCTGGACTCGGCGATCCTGATCCGCACCGCCGACATCGACCGGGACGGCCGGCTCCGGCTCGGGGTCGGGGCGACCCTGGTGCGGCACTCCGACCCCGCGTCGGAGGTCGCCGAGACCCGGGCCAAGGCGGCGGGGCTGCTGGCCGCGCTACGGGCGGACCAGGCAGACCGGGCCGATGAGCCGCACCTTCCACCCGGCCGGCCCGGGCGCCTCGCCGACGACCCGGGCGTCCGGGCCGCGTTGGCCCGCCGCAACCTCGGCATCGCCGACTTCTGGCTGACCGACCCGGACCGGCGGGCGGACCCCCGGCCCGCGCTGCACGGCCGCCGGGTGCTGGTGGTCGACGCCGAGGACACCTTCACCGCCATGCTTGACCACCAACTCCGGTCGATGGGAATGGACGTGACGGTCCGTCGGTTCGACCGGCCGTACGCCTTCGACGGATCCGACCTGATCGTCCTGGGCCCGGGCCCGGGCGACCCGCTGGACCTCGGCCGGCCCAAGATCGCCGGGCTGCACGCCGCCGTCGACCGGCTGCTGGCCGAGCGCCGGCCGTTCCTCGCGGTCTGCCTCAGCCACCAGGTGCTCTGCGCCCGGCTCGGCCTGGAGGTGGTCCGCAAGGACGTGCCGAACCAGGGCCTCCAGCGGGACATCGACCTGTTCGGCCACCCGGAGCGAGTCGGTTTCTACAACTCGTTCGCCGCCCGGAGCGACGACGACAAGGCCGAGTGCCCGGGGATCGGCGCGGTGGAGATCAGCCGCGATCCGGTGACGCGGGAGGTGCACGCGCTGCGCGGGCCCCGGTTCGCCTCGGTGCAGTTCCACGCGGAGTCGGTGCTCACCGTGGACGGCGTCCGGATCCTCGCCGACCGGATCGGCGAGGCGCTGGGCGAGTGACGCGGAAGGGGGCCCGCCACGGCCGGCGGGCCTCCTTCCGCGTCGAGCGGGCGCGGCGCCCCCGGGATGCCGCGCCCGCACTCCTGCCGCTCCGGTCACTCCTCCAGCGCCCGGTCGACCAAGGGCCCGGCGGCGCCGGTGTAGTGGGCCGGGTCGCACAGCCGCTCCAACTCGCCGACGGACCACAGGCCGTCGAGTTCCGGGGCCGCGGCGAGTACGGCGGACAGCGGCCGCCCGGACCGGTCGGCCTCCGCGGCGGCCCCGGTCAGCAGGCGCCGGGCGGCGGCCCGGCCGAGGGTGCGGCCCAGCACGGCCGCGATCCGCTCCGAGACGATCTGCCCCCCGGTGAGGGCGAGGTTGTCGCGCATCCGGTCCGCCCGCACCCGCAGCCCCTCGGCGAGTTCCACCGCGGTGTGCGCGGATCCCCCGGTCAGCCGCAGGCACTCGCGCAGCAGCTGCCACTCCGCGTGCCAGCCGCCGGCCGAGCGCTCGTCCTCGACGGCGAGGCACTGCGTCAGCCCGGCCGCGAGCACCGGGACCTGCAGCGCCGCGCTCCGGATGAGCGTCGCCAGCACCGGATTGCGCTTGTGCGGCATGGCGGAGGAGCTGCCGCGGCCGGGTGCCCCCGGTTCGGCCAGCTCCGCGATCTCGGTCCGGGCGAGGGTCTGCACGTCGAGCGCGATCTTGCCCAGGGCGCCGGCGGTGAACGAGAGCGCGGCGGCGAGGTCGGCGACCGGGGTGCGCAGCGCGTGCCAGGGCAGCCGGGGCCGGGCGAGCCCGGTCTCGGCGGCGAACGCGTCGGCCAGGGCGTCGGCGTACCCGCCGGGGTCGGCGGCGGCCTCCGCGCCGGCGTGGGCGAGGTAGCCGGCGAGGGTGCCGGCCGCCCCGCCGAGCGCCACCGGCAGGCCGTCCCGCCGCACCCGGTCCACCCGGTCGGCGGCGTCGAGCACCAGGCTCCGCCAGCCCGCGGCCTTCAGCCCGAACGTGGTGGGCACCGCGTGCAGCGCCAGGGTCCGGCCGGCCAGTACGGTGTCCCGGTGCCGGGCGGCCAGCCGGGCCAGCGCCTCCGCCGTCCGGCCGAGGTCCTGCCGGACCAGGCGCAGCGCCCGGTCGGCGACCAGCATGGCGGCGGTGTCGAGGACGTCCTGGCTGGTGGAGCCCTGGTGCACGTACCCGGCGGCGGCCGGGTCGTCGGCGGCGACGACCGCCGTGAACGCCCGCACCAGCCCCACCACCGGATTGGCCGTCTCCCGCGCCTCCAGCGCCAGTCGGCGCAGGTCGAGACGGTCGGCCCGGGCGGCGGCGGTGATCGCGGCGGCCGCCGGTGCGGGCACCGTCCCCAGCCGGGCCTGGGCCCGGGCCAGCGCCGCCTCGGCGTCGAGCATGGCCTGGAGCCACGCCCGGTCGCCGACGGCGGCCTCGACCGGAGTGCCGGCCCGAACGGGGGAGAGCAGGCCGGCGTCGGGATCGGCCCCGGGATCGGTGTCGGGATCGGTCTCGGCCGGCGGCATCGTCGAAGAGCGCTGCGCTCCCGTCATATCGGCACTCCCGTCAGGTCGGTCGGACCGCTCACCCGGCCGGGCGGGGCCGGTTCGCGCACCACCGGCGGCACGGCGAGCAGGGCGCGGGCGATGGCGTCGGCGTCGGAGAGGATCACCGAGTCGACCCCGGGCCGGATGCCGGCCGCGGTGACCCAGTGCACCGCCTCGGTGGGGACGCCGTAGGCGAAGCGGCGCGGGTGGGCCTGCCCGCGCGCGTCGAGCAACCGGTAGGGGCGCTCGGTGACGGCGAGCCCGCCGGTCTCGTGGGCGCCGCCGTGGGCGTCCGGGATCCGGTAGGCGGCGCACTGCTCGGTGCGGAGCAGGTGCAGCAGGAGCGGATCCGCGGTGCGGCGCAGGTCCGGCTCGGGCAGCCGGGCCTCGATCAGCACCCCGGACCGCACCGCCGGCCCCGGGGCGAGCGGCGAGTTGGCGACGAACCCCGGCGCGGCGGTGTCGATCCGTACCTCCGTGCCGGGCCCGGTGAGGGTCAGCACGCCCGCCTCGATCAGGGCGATCATCTCCTCGACCCGCGACACCGGCGGGCCGATCGAGAGGAAGGCGTTGAGCGGGGTGTACCACCCGTCGAGTTCGTCCCGGTGCGAGGCGCCCTCCAGACCGCCGTGGTCCACCGCGAGCCGGATCTCGTTGCGCAGGTCGCGCAGCACGTCCAGGGCCGCCTTCAGCGGGCCGCTCACGTTGCCCGCCCGCGCCTCCCGCACGTCCCGTTCCAGGTACGCCAGCAGCCAGTCGCGGAACTCCGCCCGCCCGGCGAACCGCTCCCCGGCGCACGGCCGGGCGAGCCGGTCCCAGTCCCACCGGTCCACCGGGGCGAAGCCGTGGGCGTCCAGCAGCCGGGCCCGGTCCGCCGGGTCGGGCAGCGCCAGGAACCGCTCGGTGAAGGCGTCCCGGTCGGCCGACCGCCCCCGGGACGCCAGCAGGGTGCCGTAGTAGACCGCCTCCACCTCCCGGGAGATCAGCGGCCACAGCTCGGTGCCGAAGCGGACCGGGCCGCCCGCGCGGCCGCGGCGGCGCAGCCCGGCGAGGAACTCGGGCGTCAGCAACCGGGGCCGATGGCGGCCGAAGGCGCCCTTCTCGTTCTCCCCGCGCGCCTGGTGCGGCACCCCCCGGCGGGAGAAGGCGTAGAGCCGGGGCTCCGCCCCGCCGGGCCGGTACCGCAGCCGGCCGCCGTCGCGGACGAAGGAGCCGCCCCGGCCGGCGGTCAGCAGCGCCAGGTAGTCGAAGAAGTTCAGCCCGAGGCCGCGCAGCAGCACCGGGCGGCCCGGCGCCACCGCGCTCAGGTCGGTGTCCGCGGGGTTGCCGGGCGGCACGTACGTGAGGTGGTGGATGCGGGCCAGGCTGGCCGTCCGCTCCTCCCGCGGGGTCAGCCGGGCCGGGAGGTGGCCCTGGGCCAGCACCACGGCGTCCAGGTCGTCCAGCCGGGTCCGGTTCTCCAGCCGGACCCCCTGCGGGCCGCCGGGCACGCCGTGGGTGTCCGCCATGGCGACGGCCCGCGACCGGTGCACCCGGATCCGCACCCGCTCGGGGGCGAGCGAGACCACCCGCCGGAAGGCGTCCCGGAGGTAGTGCCCGTACAGGGCCCGGGTGGGGTACGAGTCGGGGCCCAGCCGCCGGGCCTCCGCGAGGACCTCCTCGTCGTAGTCGGCCGGCGAGCCCAGCAGCGCCACGTCCTGCGCCCAGGCGTGCAGGCAGGGGCCCGGCTCGACCGGCCCGTCGATCCGCACGCTGGCGTCGGTGTAGACGGTGATCTGCGAGGCCACCGTGTTGGCCAGCAGGTGCCGGGACTGCCCGGTCCGCCAGACCGCGCCGGCGCCGGGGGCCTCCGGGTCGACCACGTGCACGGTGACCGCGGGGGCGCCCGGATCGTGCCGGGCGTTGGCGCACAGCCGCTCCAGGACGGACAGCCCGCGGGGGCCGGCCCCGATGATGCAGACCTCCAGGTGCCGGTCGGTCATCGGGCCGCCTCCTGCCGGGGGAGGGCGCCCGGGGCGCCGGCGGTGAAGTCCCGGGCGCCGTGCATCCACGCGAGGTGGTCGTGCAGGTCGTCCGGCGACATCGCGGACAGCGCCGCGTTCCTGGCCACGGCCGCCGCACCGGCCGGGTGCCACAGCGCGATGCTCGCCCGGGAGACCCGCTGGACCGCGGCGGTGCGCTCGCGGCGCAGCCGGTTGTACTCCGCGAAGCAGCGGGCGAAGTCCGTGCCGCCGCCCGGCGGGTCGCCCAGCAGGTCGCCCAGCACCACCGCGTCCTCCAGCGCCTGGCAGGCGCCCTGGGCCGCGTAGTGCAGCATCGGATGGGCGGCGTCCCCGAGCAGGGCGACCGGGCCGTCGGTCCAGCCGTCGACCGGCGCCCGGTCGATCAGCACCCAGGACTTCCACTGCTCGCCGAGGGCGAGCAGCCGGCGCGGCGTCGCGTCCAGCCCCCCGAACAGGTCGCGGACGACGTCCCGTTCCACCGGGACGCCGGCGAGCGCCCGGGTGGCGCCGTCGTCGAAGCTCGCGGCCAGGTTGAGGTACGCGCCCCCGGCGATCGGGTAGTGCACGAAGTGGCACTTCGGGCCGGCCCACCAGGTCACGGCGTTCCACCGGAGCCGCTCCGGCACCCGCTCCATCGGGATGATCGTGCGGTGGACGGTGATCCCGGAGACGCGCGGCGGACCGTCGCCGACCAGCTGCCGGCGGACCGCGGAGTGGATGCCGTCCGCGCCGATCAGCGCGTCACCGGTGACCCGCCCGCCGCCGTCGAGGACGGCCGCCGCGCGCGTGCCGTCCCGCTCGTACCCGGCGACCGACCGGCCGGCGCACAGCTCGATCCGCGCGACGGCGCGGCAGGCGGCGAGCAGCAGCCCGTGCAGCTCGCCGCGGTGCACCACCACGTACGGGTGGCCGAACCGCCGCCGGTAGCCCTCGGTCAGCGGCACGCCGGTGACGTGCTCGCCGGTGACGCCGTCCATGAACCGCAGCTCGTCGACGTGCACCGCGAGGGCCCGGACCTCGGCCCCCAGCCCGAGCCGGGCCAGCGCGTGCATCCCGTTCGGCGCCAGCTGGAGCCCGGCGCCGAGTTCGGCGAAGCGCTCACCGCGTTCGAGGACCACCACGTCGTGGCCCTGCCGGGCGACGGCCAGCGCGGCGGCCAGCCCGCCGATGCCGCCGCCGGCGATGACGACCCTCGCCATCCCTATCGGCCCCGGTTCCCGTTGCCCAGGGCCTTGGCCAGCTCCAGCCGCTTGATCTTGGTGGTGGCGGTCTGCGGCAGGTCCGCCTGCCGCCACTGGACCGGCTCCGCCATCGGGGGCAGGACCGCCGCGGCGCGGGCCCACGCGGCCTGGTCGAGCGGCTCGTTGTCCCGGGTGCACACCACCGGCACCGGCGTGCCGTCCCGGCCGGGCACGATGATCACCTCGGCCAGCTCGTCCAGCGCGGAGAACAGGGTGTCCTCGGCGGCCAGGGTGCTGCCGAACCCGGGGATGACGTCGACCTCGCGGTCGAGCAGGTGCAGGCAGCCCCACCGGGTGCGGTAGCCCACGTCGCCCATCCGCCACCACGCGTCGTGCTCCTGCGCGGCGTACCGCTCGGCCTCGCCCAGGTACGTCAGGACCCGGCCGTTGGTGCGGACCTCGATGTACCCGGGGGACTCCTCGGACACCGGCAGGCCGTCCCGGCTGACCACCCGGACCGCGGTCATGCCGGGGAACGCGTGGCCGACGCACCGGCCGTCGGCGTCCTCGCCGCGCCACCGGGTGAAGATCCGCCCCACCACCGGCCCGGCCTCGCTCTGGCCGTAGAGCTGGGCGAACAGCGGCACCCGGTGCCGGGAGGCCCCCAGCATCCGCCGCACCGTCCGGGGGTGGATGGCGTCGAAGGTGCTGCTGAAGTACTTCACCTGGGCCAGCGGCCGGCGCGGGTCGTCCACCAGCTCCTCCCAGCGCATGAACGTGTTGGGGTGGGCCTCCACCACGCCCGGACGCAGCCGGGCGAACAGGTCGGCGGTCCGCCGCGGGTCGTCGTCGGCCAGCATGACCAGCGGGAAGCCGCGCAGCAGCGCGATGGCCATCGCGGTGAACAGCCGGGAGTGTACGAAGGACACGTGCACCGCCACCGGGCGCCGCTTGCGGACCAGCGCGACCGCGGCGGCCTGCGGCCGGTAACGGGCCTGCAGCGTCCAGCCGGTGTGGACGGCCAGCTTCGGCAGACCGGTGGTGCCGGAGGTGTGCGTGATCAGCGTCGGGTGGTGGGCGGACACCGCGACCGGCGCCACCCGCGGCGCACCCGCCAGGTCCCGCAGCGGCAGGGCGTCGGGATGCCCGCCCGCGGCGAGCAGCACCCGGCGCGCGTGGCCGAACACCGCGGCCGGCAGCTCACCGTCCAGCTTCGCCTGGTCGGTGACGAGGTAGGGCCGGTCCACCCGGCGCACCAGCTCGGCGACGGTCGCGCCGTCGAGCTGCGGCGACAGCAGCACCGGCACCGCGCCGATCCGGGCCGCCACGCACGCCAGCAGCGTGATGTCGAAGCTGTTCGTCTTGTAGACGACCACCCGGTCCCCGGGCCGCACCCCGGCCGCCCACAGCCGGGACGCGAAGTCGTCGACCAGCTCAGCGATCTCACCGACGGTCAGCCGGCGGCCCAGCTCGGGCGCCAGGTGCAGATCGTGGTCGAGGACCACGACGTTGGCCGGATGCCGGGCCGCCACCCGGTCGAACAGCGTGCCCAGCCGGATCCCGCGATTACCCACCCGTTGCAGCAGCATGTACCGCCCCTCCTCCCGGTTACGCCTGCTCGACGATCGCCTTGACGCGCTCCACCGTGGCCCGGAGGTCCCCGGCCAGCTTCTCGGTCCACTCGGCGAGGAACGCGCGCCGGGTGGCCTCGTCCATCTCCGCGGTGATCCCCCGGATCCCCTCGGTCGCGGCGCCCATCCGCAGGCCGTGCACCAGGACGCAGCCGTCGCCGTCCGGCGCGATCTCGTACGACCAGACGCTGTCCTGCGGGTTCCCGGCGCTGTCCCGCATCGCCCAGCGGAACACCCGCCCGGGCTCGGCGGCGACCACCTGCGACTCGGTGCGCCAGACACCGCGGACGACGGGCGCCCACGCGACGACGTCCCGCGCGCGCAGGTTCTCGCCGCGGAAGACGGCGCCCACCGCCCCCGGGCGGCCGGACACCCACGTGCCGCCCGTGCACTCCGGGCTCCACTCGGCGCTCCGCGGCAGATCGCTGACCACCGCGTACACCTCGGCCGGCGTCGCGGCGATCCGGGTCCGCGCCCGGACATCGAACAACGGCGTGATCTGGGAACTGGTTGAGGTCATGGGTCGAATCTGGTCCGGGCGGCCCCGGCAGTCAAAGAACGGGCCGCGGGTGCGTCAAGTCCGGCCCGGTGCGTCAAGTCGGTCCGTGAAAAGCGAGTTGACGAAGCCTCAGCAGCTTTCGCCGGGCGCCGCCGCGCCCGGTGGCGCCGGTGCCAGAATCGGCGGCGTGCTGGCTGCCTATGTGGACCGACTCGGACCACCCGAAGAGATACGGCACGGCGAACTCCCGGCCCCACGGCCCCGAGCGGACGAGGTCCTGGTCGACGTCCTCGCCACCACGGTCAACCCGGTCGACACCTTCGTGCGCTCCGGGCAGTACCCGACCGCACTGGACTTCCCGTTCGTGATCGGCCGGGACGCGGTCGGCGTGGTCGCCGCGGCGGGCGCCGACGTCACCGGCTTCGCCCCCGGCGACCGGGTGTGGTGCAACAGCCTGGGCCACGACGGCCGGCCCGGAGCCGCCGCGGAACAGGCCGCGGTGCCGGCCGACCGGCTCTACCACCTGCCCGAGGGGGTGACGCCGACCGCCGCGCTCGCCGTGGTGCACCCCGGGGCCACCGCCTGGCTCGCGCTGTTCCGGCACGGCGACCTGCGGCCCGGGGAGACCGTCCTCGTCGCGGGCGCCGCGGGCAACGTCGGCAGCGCGCTCGTCGTGCTGGCCGCCGAAGCCGGCGCCCGGGTGATCGCCACCGCCGCCCGCCACGACCTGACGTACTGCCGCGGCCTCGGCGCCGCCGAAGCGCTCGACTACGCCGACCCCCGCCTGCCCGCACACCTCAAGTCGCTCAGCCCGCAGGGGATCGACGTGCACCTGGACACCTCCGGCCGCAACGACCTCGCCACCGCCGTCGACCTCCTCGCCCCCCGGGGCCGGATCGTGCTGCTCGCCGGCGCATGCACCCACCCCGTGCTGCCGGCCGGGGCGCTCTACACCAAGGACGGCTCGATCCGGGGCTTCGTCATCTCCCGGGCCACGACCGCCGAACTGGCCGCGGCCGCCGCCGACCTCAACCGGTTGCTCCCCACCGGACGGCTGCGCGCCCGGCACACCGAGACCCTGCCACTGCCCGCCGCCGCCGAGGCCCACCGACGCATGGAAGCCGGTGAACTGCACGGCAGGCGACTGATCCTGGACATCGCCGGGGCCACGGCACGCTAGCCACCGCCCCGGCCACCGCCGACCGAGGAGGCCCCGCCCGATGGAACGCCGATGGTGGACGCTGCTGGTGGTGTGCGCGTCGATGTTCATGCTGCTGATCGACGTCAACGTGGTCGTCGTCGCCCTGCCGGACATCCAGCACGCGCTCGACGCGAGCTTCGGCAGCCTGCAGTGGATGACCGACGCCTACGCCCTCACCCTGGCCGCCCTGCTGCTCACCGCCGGCTCCCTCGCCGACACGTACGGCCGGCGGCGGGTGTTCGCCCTCGGCCTGGTGGTCTTCACCGGCGGCTCGCTGCTCTGCGGCCTCGCGCCGAACGCCCCGGCCCTGATCCTGTTCCGCGCGGTGCAGGGGATCGGCGGCGCGATCCTCTCGGCCACCTCCCTCGCCCTGCTCGCCGGTTCCTTCCAGGGCCGGCAGCGCGGGGTCGCCTTCGGCGTCTGGGGCGCGGTCGCGGGCGTCGCGACCGGGCTGGGCCCGGTCCTCGGCGGCCTGCTCACCGGCGGCACCGGCTGGCGGGGGATCTTCCTGGTGAACGTGCCGGTCGGCATCGCCGCCCTGGTCGTCACGGCGCGCCGGGTGGACGAGTCCCGCGCCCCGGCGGCCGGCCGGATCGACTGGCCCGGCGTCCTGACCCTCACCACCGGGCTGTTCGGCCTGGTGTACGGGCTGATCACGGCGAGCGAGGACGGCTGGGGGAAGCCCGGCGTGCCGCTCCGGCTCGGCCTGGCGGCGACCTGCCTGGTGGCGTTCGCGGTGGTCGAACGGCGGGTGCCGGAGCCGATGTTCGACCTGTCGCTGCTGCGCATCCCGACCTTCGTCGGCGGCTCGGTGGCGGCCTTCGCGATGAACGCCTCGCTGTACGCGTGCTTCGTCTACCTCGTCCTCTACCTGCAGAACGGCCTCGGCGGCGGCCCGCTGGTCACCGGCGCCCGGCTGCTGACCGGCTCCGCCGTCACCTTCGTCGCCGCCTTCGTCGCGGGCCGGCTGACCGGCCGGGTGCCGGCGCGGTGGCTGATCGGCCCGGGCCTGGTCCTGGTGGGCGCCGGCCTGCTGCTGATGCGGGGCCTGACCGCCGGCTCGGACTGGACGCACCTGATCGCCGGGCTCGTCGTCTCCGGCCTCGGCGCCGGCCTGGTCAACCCGCCGCTCGCCTCGACGGCGGTGGGCGTGGTGCGGCCGCAGCGCTCCGGGATGGCCTCGGGGGCCAACCAGACCTTCCGGCAGATCGGCATCGCGGTCGGGGTCGCCTGCTACGGCACGATCTTCGCGGCCTCCCTGCACGCGACGCTCCGGCGGCGGCTGGGCGACCTCCCGGCGCTGCGCGGGCAGGTCGAGGAGCTCGCCGGCGCGGTGCACCGGGGAGTCGCGGACCGGGCGGTGGCGCTCGCGCCGGCGGAGGCCCGCGACGCGCTGGCCGATGCGGTGCGGACCGCTTTCGCCGACGCGCTCAACGCCGTGCTGCTCGTCGCCGGCCTGGTGGCGCTGGTGGGCGGGGTGCTGGCCACCGCGCTGATCCGCGGCCGGGACTTCGTCGGCCCCGGCCCCGGCCCCCTGGCGCCGGGGGCAGGGGCAGGGGCGGCGCCGGGGGCGGAGACGGTGGGACGGGAGGCGGCAGGACGGTCGGGCCGACCCGCCCGTCAGACGACGGCCCCGAGCAGGAACGACTCGCCGACGTCCGGCCGCAGCCCGTCCGGCCGCCCGGCGAAGTAGCGCTCGGTGAGATCCGCCGTCGAGACGTGCCGCACCTCGTGCAGCCCGCACTCGCGCGCCAGCCGGAGCATCTCCTCGGCGGTGAAGAAGCTGCGGAACCGGATCGGGTAGTGCGGCTGCTCGCCCTCGGCGGCGACGGTCTCGGGCGGCAGCAGGAAGGTCATCGCGAGGGCGGAACCCGGGGCCGCCTTCGCCGCCTTGGTCAGGGTGTCCGCGACCGCGTCCTTGGTGAGGTACATGCTGACCCCGGTGCTGGCCAGCACCGCCGGCCGGTCCGGGTCGAAGCCGGCCTCGACCAGCCGCTCCCACCAGTCCTCGTCGGCCTCGAAGTCGACCGGCACCATCCGCAGCCAGTCGGGCACGCCGTAGCCGAGCTCCTCCAGCCGCTTGCGCTTCCACTCCTGCGGTCCGGCCTGGTCAATCTCGAACACCCGCATCCCGGCGGCGGGTTCCGGCCGCCGCTGGGCGAAGGTGTCCAGACCGGCGCCGAGGCTCACGTACTGCCGCACGCCGTCGGCGAACCGCGCGGCGACCAGGTCCTCGACGAGCCGCGCCCGGGCGACGACGCCCGCGCGGAACCCGCTGGTGGCGTTCCTGCCCATGTCGGGGCGGCGGCGCCAGTTCGCGCCCGGCGCGACGAGTTCCAGGCCGATCTCGTCCTCCAGGACGTGCGGGGGCGCGTCGACCTGGACGTGCATGGCCCGCCAGAGGGCCACGCGCACGGCTGTCGACTCGGGTGCGACGGTTCGCTGGGCAGGCATGGCGTACTCGCTCTCGGTGAGTGGATCACCGATCACGGTAGGTCATGCGCGGGGCCCGCGCAGGGCGCGACGGGCGGCTCCCGGCGTCCGGGCCGGTGTTCCGGCGCCGGTGCCGTCCCGCCGGGTTCACCCGATGGAATGACGCCGCTCGGCACCCTCGCGGGAGCCGAGCGGCGTCGGGCCGGTGCGTCCCGGTGTGCTTCTCAGGACGTCTCGTCCCGGTACGTCTCGTCTCAGTACGTCTCGTCGCGGAACAGGCGCCACACGGCCGTCCCGGAGGCGACGCCGAGCGCGAGGGCGCCCACCCCCCAGACCGGACCGGTCCGTTCGCGGCCGAGCAGGCGGTCGACGGAGAGCGCCCCCGGGCCGTCCCAGGCCAGGCAGGTCGCCGCGGTGGCCAGGACCACCGGGTACTCGTAGCCGCCGTTCTCGGCCCACAGGCCCTCCCGCCGGTGCACGGCCGCGGCGTTGACCATCTCCCCGATGAGGGCGGCCGCCGCCAGCGGGGTGGCCGTCCCGGTCACCAGGCCCACGCCCGCGGCCAGTTCGGTGACGCCCGCCAGGGTGGCCATCGCCCGGCCGTTGCGGTACCCGAACTTCTCGAAGTTCTCCGCCGTCCGCTCGTGGCCCGATCCGCCGAACCAGCCGAACAGCTTCCGTCCGCCGAAGCCGATGGCCAGTCCGCCGACGACGCCCCTGATGATCAACCGGCCCGTACCCGCCATCGCCGTCCTTCCGTCCTCCCGGCCGCGCCGGGGATCGAGGTGCGCTCCGTGCGCCGACCGCCGCCGGCGGCCCGCGGCGTGGTGCTAGCGCGCTAGCACCCTAGCCTCCCCGGTCGCCGGTGATCCAGGTGTGCGAGTGGGGAGATTCCCCGCTCGCACACCGGCGCGGCCGCTACGACGAGGGCTGGCTCTTCGCCGGGTACATCCCGGTGAGCGGCTTGGTCGGCGGGGGCGGGGGCGCCATCGCCGGCACCTCGGGCGAGAGCGGGATGTCCAGGCTCCGGTCCGAGCCGGCCAGCGCCCGGTCCACCGCGCGGTGGATCTCCGTCTTGTCCGCGCCCAGGTAGAGCCCGGCGGTCAGCCGCACCGGGTCGCCGCTGTAGTAGTTGACGTACTGCATGAGCCGCTGGCCGAAGCCGTCGCCGGTCACGTCCCAGGCGAGCTTGAACAGCCGGACCCGCTCCTCCGCCGGGACGCCCGGACGGCCCCGCACGAACTTGTCGATGAGCGGGCGCAGTTCCTCGTTGGCGAAGTCCCCGCCGGACGGCGCGTAGAAGAAGTTGCCCGCCGCCAGGATCTGGATGACCTCGACCATCCGGCGGTGCGTCGGCGCGGTCTGCATCAGGAACGCCATCATGCCCGGCAGGTACGGCACCCAGGTGCCGTCCGGCAGCGGCGCGGCCATCGCCTCGGCGCCGTAGAACAGCGTCCGCAGCGTTTCGAGCCGGGAGATCAGCTCGCCGAGCTTCTCCTGCACGTGCAGGAACTCGTTGATCCCGGTCGCGTCGGCGACCTTCGTCGCGATGCCGCACAACAGCTCCGTCGCGGCCAGGCCGCGTGCGCCGTTGACCACCAGGACGCTCGGGTCGTTGCCGAGCACCCGGTTGACCAGGTCACGGCTGCCGGGCCGGCCGTCGACGACGACCCGGTCCCACGGGACCAGGACGTCGTCGAAGACGGCGATGCAGTCCATCTCCTCGAACCGGCTGCTGAGCGGGTGGTCGAACTCCGTCCGGCCGGCCGGGGCCACCGGCTCGCGGCAGATGAACTTCAGCCCCGGGGTGTCGGTGGGGATCGCGAACACCACCGCGTAGTCGTCGTCGCCCGGGGCGATGCCCCCGAAGGGGACGACCACCAGCTCCTCCGCGAACGGCGCCATGGTGCTGAGCATCTTCGCGCCGCGGACGACGATCCCCTCGTCGGTCTCCCGCACCTTCCCCAGGTGCAGGAACGGGTCCTCCTGCTGCGAGGAGGTCTTCGAGCGGTCGATCGCCGGGTTGATCAGCACGTGCGTCATGAAGAGGTCGTTGTCCCGCACGTGCTCGTAGTACCGGCGGGCGTTCTCGCCGAACCGCTCGTCCAGCTCGCCGAACACCGGGGCGTTGGTGTGCCAGCCCAGGACGAACGCGTTCATGAAGTCGGGGGAGCGGCCCATCATCCCGAAGGTGTGGTCGGCCCGGAGCTTGAAGTGCCGTCGTTTGGCGACCAGGTCCTCCTTGCTCCGGCACGGCTGGAACGAACGCGACAGCCGTTCACCCGTCGTGGGGGACGGGTAGGTGCAGATGTCGACGTACCGCGGGTCCAGTTGGAGGTCGTACTGCTCCGCGACGGTCCGCAGCGGGCCGGCGAAGACCGGTTCCTCGGTGACGTGGGTGATGCGGCGGCCGTTGAGGTAGATCTCCGGCCGGAGCGACCTCAGGTTGTCCAGGTACTGCTTCCCGGTGCGTGCGGGCACGGTGTCCTCCTTGGCGGGCGGTGGGCGGGAGTTGCGGCTCGGTCGGGGAGGGCTCCCTCGCGTCAGCCGGGGAGGGCCCCCTCGCGTCAGCCGGGGAAGGCCCCCTCGCGCAGGGCGAGGTTGCGGCCCGCCGCGCGGGCCCGTTCCTCGGCGGCGATCCGGGTCCGCGCGGCCAGTTCGGTGAACCGGTCCAGCGCCGGATCGACCCCGACCAGCGTCAACTCGCGCTCCACCACGTCGAGTCGCAGCTCCCAGACATCGCTGAACATGCGCCGCATCCAGCCGATGGCGTGGTCCCAGCCGTCCCGCGGGGTGCCCGGGCCGTAGGCACCGCCCCGGGCGGTCACCAGCACCGCCGGCTTGCCCGTCAGCGGCTTCCGTCCGCCCGGGGCCATCCGCGGATCGGTGAGGACGAGGTCCACCCAGGTCTTCAGGTGCTGGGAGACACCGAAGTTGTAGAGCGGCGCCGCGACGACGACGGCGTCGGCGGCGATCAGTTCGTCGGTCAGCGCCGAGGCCAGCGCCAGGGCGTCTCTCTGTTCGGGCGTGTGCCGGTCCGGGGGAGCGAACCGGGTCGCCACCGCGGCGGCCCAGGCGGTCGGCGGCAGCGGGGACTCGCCGAGGTGGCGCCGGACCACCGGCGCGTCCGGGGTCGCGGCCCGCCACTCCTGCTCCACGAGGTCGGCGAGCAGGGCGGTGCTGGATCGGGGGCCGAGGATGCTGGTGTCCAGGCGGAGGAGGGACATCACGAACTCCGGAGGTCGGACGGGCGGGTTGCGGCGTTTTCCTGCGCAGGTCGATGCCCCGTCCGAGGGTCATCGGGAAACCGCCGGCTGTCAATGACGCCGGGAAATGTCCCGGAGTTCTCCGTCCGACTGGGGAATTTCCCCGGTCGGACGAGCGGGCCGGTGGCGCGCTGATCGTTGACGACGAACTCGCGGGGTTGTCACAATCGTCGCGAATCATGTGCGGGCAGGGCGTCGTTCGCGTGCCCCTAGGGAGGTTGCCACATGAAGTCGAGCCCGGATTTCGGCACGGATCTCGCCACCGGGGTGGTGAACCGGGAAATCTATACCAGCGAGAAGATCCTCGCGCTGGAACGGGAAAGGATATTCACCCGCACCTGGCACTACGCCTGCCTGACCCGCGATCTCAAGAAGCCCGGCGATTACTTCACCGTTTCCATCGCGAATCAGCCGGTGCTCGTGGTGCGGGGCGACGACGGGGAGATCCGCGCGTTCCACAACGCCTGCACCCACCGCGGCGCGATCCTGACCGGCGAGCGGTGCGGCAACCAGGGCCGGATCCTCAAGTGCATGTACCACGCCTGGGCGTTCAACCTGAAGGGTGAGCTCACCGGCGTGCCCTACGAGGACGGCTACGGGCCGGACTTCGACCGCGGCGCCCTGGGCCTGAAGCCGGTGCACTGCGAGACCTTCCACGACCTGGTCTTCGTCGCGATCCGGCCGACGGTGCCGTCGCTCACCGACTTCCTCGGCGAGATGACCGACTTCCTCGCGCCGTACGTGCAGGGCATCGAACCGATCGGCCGCAACAGCTGGATCTACGAGGGCAACTGGAAGTTCTGGCACGAGAACTTCCGGGACGACTACCACGCCGAGTTCACCCACCGCAGCATCCGCGACCTGCTGGTCGGCACCGCGGCGAAGGGCTGGAACTGGGGCGCGGAGCCGGGACACTCGGTCCTCCAGTGGGCCTTCCCGCCGCTCGACCCGCCGAAGTACGCCCGCGCCCTCCAGCGGTTCAGCGGCGTGGACTTCTCGGACGGCACCATGCCGGTCGGCTGGAACAGCATGCTCGCCCAGGGCCCACCCGGCCCGCCGGAGGGCTTCGGTGGCCCCGGTGGCCCGGGTGGCCCGGGTGGTCCCGACGGTTTTGGTGGTCCTGGAGGCCCTGGAGGCCCTGGAGGCCCTGGAGGCCCTGGGGGACCTGGTGGTCCCGAGGGCTTCGGGGGCTTCGGCGGCGGCGAACCGCCGGAGATCCGGCAGGAGGTGCTCGCGCTCTTCCCCAACCTCGACATCCAGCCCGGCCCCAAGGACACCCCGCGCGGCATGAAGGCGGGGTACATCCAGACGGTCACCCCGCTCGGCGTCGACCGCGCCCGGGTCGACATCACCGTCTACTCGGACATCGAGGACGACGCGGCAGCGCGGCAGGAGGTGCTGGAGAACCTCGCCGACACCCAGGGCTCGTGGGGCAAGCTCAGCTGCGACGACACCGAGGCGGCCGCCCGCTGCCAGATCGGGGTGCGCGGCGAGGGCGGCCGGCACAGCCTCTTCACCCGCGGGGTCAAGCCCGGCCAGGGCGGCGAGGGCGCCGACGTCCGCGACGAGTACTCGCAGCGCGAGTTCTTCCGGGTCTACCAGCAGTACCTCCAGGACGAGTCGTGAGCGGCCCGACGACGGAAGGAAGGCGCGACACCGCCATGTCCACAGCGGCCATGACCTCTCCCGGCCTGCGCGGCGAGGTCGAGGACCTCTACGCGTCCTACGCCCTGACGATGGACGACAAGCTCCCCAACGAGTGGGTCGGCCTGTTCGTCGACACCGGGCTGTACGCCGTCGGCACGCACAACAACGTCTCGACGACCGGCATGTGGTGGTACACCGACCGGGGCCCGGGCGCGCTGAAGGAGCGCGCCGCCTTCATGAACGGCTACCTGCGCCACAACCCGACCCGGACCCTGCACACCATCACCAACGTGCGCGCCCGCGAGACCGAGGACGGCCGGATCAAGGCCGAGGCGTACCTCGTGCTGTACGTCGCCGACCGCGTCGAACCGTCCCGCTTCCATGTCTGCGGCCGCTACGACGACCTCCTGACCCGGACGGAGGACGGGCTGCGCTTCGTCGAGCACCGGGTCGTCCTCGACGCCGAGACCATGCCCGGCAACATGGGCGTGCTGCTCTGATGCCGCCGCGGCGGGAGCAGGGCGGCACGGCCCGGGTGGCGCGCGTCGAGGTCGACCTGACCCGCTGCGCGGGCTACGGCCACTGCGTGGACGCCGCGCCCGAGGTCTTCCGGATGAGCGACGTCGCGGAGGTCGCCGAGGTCCTGCGGCCCGAGCCCGGCCCCGAACTGGCCGACTCCGTACGGGAAGCGGCGCGGATCTGCCCGGCCCACGCGGTGTTCCTGGTCAAGGACCGGTCGTCGGACGGCCGGGACGGGGCCGGGCCGGCGGGCTGAGTCGGCGGGGTGAGCGGCCCCCGCCGCCCGCCTCGCGCGCCCGACGGCACACGTGCTGCCCGACGGCCCCCCGACCGGGGGCCGTCGGGCACTCGTGCGTCCGGCGGCGCGTGCGGCGGCGCGTGCGCGGCGCCGCACCCGACGCCGAGGCCCGCGGTCCGCCGTGCCGTGGGCCACGGCGGACCGCGGGGCACGCCGGACCGCGGGCCTCGCCCGATCGACTGACGGCTCGTCGAGCGGCGTCCGTCCGGCTAACAGCCGTGTCCGACGACCCGGTTCAGCCAGGAGGCCACCGCCCGGTGGAGGACCCCGGTGTTCGGCACCAGGTTCAGGCCGTGCCCGGCGTTCGGGAGCAGGATCACGTCGAAGCTGGTCGCGGAGGTCCAGAACGGCGCCTCCTGGGCGCGCAGCGCCGTCGCCGACGTGCAGTCCTCGTAGCCGGGGCCGCACATCAGCGGGTCGTGGTCGCCGAGCGCGAACATGACCGGCACGTCGATCGCCCTGCTGACCGCGGGATCGACCACGAGCGGGTCGGCCGCCTCCATGAACACGTCGGCGTCCTTGGTGAGTTCGTCCACCAGGAGCACGCCCGGGTCCATCGGCTGGTCGGCGTAGAAGACGGTCTTGCGGCTGCCGGGCCTGGTGGTGGCGTAGCCGGGGTCGTACGGGTGCCGGCCGCCGATCACCGGGTCGGTGTTCGGGTCCTGCCCGTTCTCGACGATCGCCTGCGTGCCCGCCGGGTTGTTGTAGTGCCCCAGAGCGGTGACCAGCAGCGCGTCGACGTCGTGGTAGGTCGACGCCTCGATCTCCGACACCGCGGAGCCGAGGGAGTAGCCCGCCAGCACCACCTTCTCGAAGCCGGTGCCCCCGATGCGGCCGGCCCGCAGGTCCTGCACGACCTTGTGGATGTGGCCGGCCTCGACGCTCAGCGTCAGCTCGGAGCTCGGCGGGACGGTGCTGTGGCCGGTGCCGAGCCGGTCGACGACGAAGGTGGCGTACCCGGCCCGGTTCAGCATCCGGCTGAACGAGTAGGTGTTCGGCTGGTAGGGGAAGTCCCAGTAGTCGTGGTTGTACGTCGCGCCGTGCACCATCGTCACCACGGTGCCCGGCGAGGACCTGGCCGGAAGACACAGCTCGCCCCACAACTGCCCGGTGCCCGAGCCCACGGGGACGTCGACGGTGGTGGCCCGGCAGACCGGGGCGGCGAGGTCGGCGGCGGGGGCGGCCTCCGCGACACCGACCGACAGCAGCGACGCCGCGGCGCACACCACCGCGAGGCGCCGGGCTGCGGAGAGGGCACGCTTCTTCATCAGGTTCGTCCTCACTTCGTCGAATCCGTCCTGACCGGCCGCAGGCACCGATCGGTTCGATCGGGTCGCGCGGCCCGCCGCCGTCAACGCCGTCGTCGCTGCGCCGAATTCGGGGAGAGGGAGGAGGAACCCGGAAATCCGGTCCGGTATCGAGCCCCGGTACCGAGCCCCGGTATCGGCGCGAAATCCCCGTGGTGTCGAGCGGATCCGCGGACGAGCGGGAACGGGGAAAGGGGATCGCGCACGCGTTGATTCCCCCCGGGATCAGCCACGATCGGGCAGGCGGCACTGCGCGAGCATAACCCCCCGACCTCGCACCGGCATACCCTCCCGCGAGTCCGGCCCGAAACCCCACCGTCCCGCGACAGCAGCCCAGTTGGCCGCCTCGCCGGCCGCGGCGAGGCGGCCGCGGCGCAGGCGTCGGCGCCCGGTCGGAGTGCCAGCCGGGGAGGCGGCCGGTGAGGAGGAAGGTGGTGAAGGGGGTGGAGACGCGGGGGTCGGTGAAGTCGACGCCGTGGCCGGACGCGTCCAGGGTGACCATGGCGGCCCGGGGGGCCGAAGGCGGCGAGGACCCGGCGGGCGCCGGAGAGCGGGGTGGCGGGGTCGCGACGGTTCCGCGGCAGCAGGATGTCGTGCGGGCCCGCGCGGTTGGGGCGCACCTGGAGCTCGTGCGGGCGGTGGTGCCAGAAGGCGCACGGCCGGACGTTGCCGGCCGTGCCGTCGGTGAGCGGGTACCGGGCGATCTCCTGCTGCTCGCTGCCGGGCGCCACCGTGCTGTCCGGCACCACGCGGTCGGTGCGGGCGGGGAAGGGGCTCGCGTAGACCTGGCCGAGGTAGGTGGCGTACGAGGTGCCCAGGTAGGAGATCCGGCGCGCGAGGTAGCCGCGGCGGCGGGCCGGCTCGGCGGTGCGGATCCGGGAGACCGTGAGGGTGAGGGTGCCGGAGTCCGGGTGCCGGTAGTCGCGCGGCACCCGCGGGCGCGCGCACTGCTCGCGGGCGTCGCGCGGGAACGGCGTGCCGTCGGCGTTCGGGGTCCGCGGAGGGGGCAGGCGTCCCAGGAGAGCGCGTGCGGCGGGCGCCAACTGGGCGACGGACAGCGCGAGCAGCGCCCGGAAGCCGCCGGTGGCGGCGAGCTGGGCGGGGTAGGCGCCCAGGCCGAGGAGATCCCTGCCCTGCGCGATCCACCACCCGACGGCGCCCGGCAGCTGGGCCAGGTAGAGGCCCAGCAGCAGCCACAGCCACGGCGGCGGCCCGAACGGGCGTCTCACCCACGACCGCCGGGGCCGCTCGGTCCACCGCCCGTCCGGGGGCCGCTCGGCCCCCCGCCCGCCCCGGGGCGAGCGGTGCCCGGGCCGAACAACCGGCGCAGCCACCCGAGGACGCCCCGCGGCGGCCGGGCTTCGGCCGCCGCGCCGCTCGGGTCGGAGGCGCCCAGCAGGCCGGCCAGCAGTTCGCAGGCGAGCCGCTCGGTGTCCTGCTCCGCCAGGCCGTGGGCCCGGAGGCGGGCGGCGAGCCGGAAGGCGGCGTGCGCGGCCGCGTCGGGAGGCGTGCGCGGGCCGGTGCCGGGCTCGGCGCGCCCGGCGTCCGCGTCGCGCCGGCGCCGCAGGCTGACCAGCAGGGCCGCCGCCGACACCGCGTTCGCGAACTGCTGGCTGCCCGAGGCGGCTTCGACCTCCCGGGCGGCGAACGCCAGGGCGTCCAGCAGTTGCGGCAGGACGGTGGCCAGGCCGCCGCCGATGCCGCCGGGCGCGCGTCCGGCCCCGCGGAACAGGTCCCGGCGGGCCTTTCCGCCGGCGGCGTAGGCGAGGGTGATGTCGGCGGCGAGGTCCTGTTCGTCCGGGGCCGCGAACACCGCCACGTGCGTGCCCCACCGGCCGAGCGTCGTGTCGTCCATGTCCGTGTCGTCCATGTCAGCGGCTCCCGGTGAAGTCGATGGAGAAGTCGAGCACGCCGTCACCGGAGGAGCCCTTGACGGCCAGGGAGGCGCTCTGGGCCGTCAGCCGCCCGGACAGGCCGGTGCCGACGGCCACCTGGTGCGGCGTGCCGATCGGCAGGGTGCCCAGCTCGGGGCGGCAGGCCACCAGCGGGCCGGACCAGTTGACGAGGTTGAGGCCGGCCCCCTCCTGGGTGTGCGCGTCGGTGAGCTGGCCGCGCAGCGTGCCGCCGTCCCGGGACAGCTTCCAGAACGTGAGCAGGAGCTGCCCGGAGGGGGCGGCGAAGACGCCGGACGACCACAGGGACACCGCGCCCACCTGGGACGGCTGGCCGACGGAGAGCACGAGCGTGAACGGGTTCCCCTCCCGCTGGCCGCCGCCCTCGCGCGGCCGGTCGAGCGCGAGCGTGGCGGGCATCGAGTACGTCTGGGACCCGGAGGGTCTGCGGCTGCCGTCCACCGAGCAGTGGTCGTACACCTGGACCGAGACCTGCGCGGTGCCGTGGAACTGGGCGCCCCACAGCGCCGAGGCGCCGCCGCCGGCGGCCGTGGTCACGACCGGACTCGGTCGCACCGGGGGCGGCGCGCTCACCGGCCCGGACGGGTCGGACGTCGGGGGCACGACGGCCGGGGTGCTGGGCACCGCGACCGGCGGCGCGCCGGTCACCGGGGTCGGAGCCGGTGCCGGTGCCGACGGCGTGGCGGTGACCGTCCGGGTCACGACCACCGCGACCGTGGGCTGCGCGGACCCGCCCGGACCGTGCCCGGCACACCCCGTGCCGAGCCCCAGGACCAGACCCGCGGACACGGCGGCCCGGGCCGGCCCCGAGCGGTGAACACGACGTGCGGTGCTGCGGACGCGGATCGCCATGACCTCACCCCGTTGCGTCAACTTCCCCGCTGGCAAGCGACGTTAGCGCCACCGCCGGAACCGGCCCCCACCCGCCGGCGAACCGTGACCAATCCGATCCCCTCGCGCCCGCGAACACGTCAACCAGCCCTGGGAGTAGCCGAGTTCAACGCCCCGGGCCTTCCGGGGCGGCGGGTCGCCGCAGCGTTGCCGGCTTCGCCGTGGACCTCGATCCGGATCTCCGAGATCCCGTGGTTCGACGGAACCGCGCGGTACGGGCCCTGCGGTACGCATCCTGACCATCGACTCCTCCCAGGGGAGATGCGATCATCGATGGCCCAGGGCGTCAGCCTTCGCCGAGATTCCCGACGAGCACAAATGGTGATCATGGAAGAGTCCCTCCCCGAACGCCTGAGCTGCCTCGCCGTCTGCGCAGGGGCGGGCGGTCTCGCGCTCGGCCTGGAACAGGCCGGGTTCGATCCCGTACTGCTCCTGGACAACCGCCCCGTGGCCTGCGAGACGCTGCGGCTGAACCGCCCGGATTGGAAGGTCCTGGAGACCGACCTCCTGGACTTCGTTCCGGAGGAGCACCAGGAGTGTTACGACGTGGACCTCCTGGCGGGCGGCCTGCCCCGGGTGAAGGCGAGCGCGGCGGTGCGACGCGAGGACAGCGACGAGGAACTCCGGCTGCTCGACGCGACCGTCATGCTTCTGCACGGCGTGCAGCCACGCGCCCTGCTCATCGAGAACGTCTCCGAGCTGGCCGCCAAGCCCGCGTACGAACCCATCCGCTCGAGGGTCGAGGCCGAACTCGAACACCTCGGCTACGAGTACGAGTGGTTCGTCGTCAACGCGACGTGGCACGGTGTGCCCCAGGACCGCAAGCAGGGGATCCTGGTGGCGCTGAAGGGGGGCGCCATGCGTGACTTCGTTCCGCCGGCGCGTGACACCGAGCCGCCGCCGACCGTGGGGGAGGCGTTGGGCGCCTCGATGGCCGCCCGCGGATGGCCGCACGCGGCCGCGTGGGCCGCGCAGGCCGACGAGGTCGCCCCGACCCTGGTCGGGGGTTCCTGGAACCGCGGTGGACCCGATCTCGGGCCGACCGGGTCGAAGCGTTCCTGGGCCCGCATGCGGGTCAACGGCGGCACCGTCGCCGACGAGGTCCCCGGGCCGGAGGACCGGTGGGACCCGTCCCCCGACGGCACGGACATGGTGAAGCTGACCGTCGAGCAGGCGGCTCGGTTGCAGGGGTTCCCCGACGACTGGTCCTTCGCCGGCAGGAAGACGCTCCGTTACCGGCAGGTGGGCCACGCGTCGCCGCCCCCGGTGGCCCGGGCCTTCGGGCTCGCGATCCGAGCCGCGTTGGGTCGGCCCGCACCCGTGGCACAGGACCGTCGGTGACCCGAGCCGCGCGGGAACCGTGACACCGGGGCGGGACGGCACCGTCGGTGCCGTCCCGCTCGGATCACCACCCGGGTGACCGGCGCGGTGCTCAGTGGGCGAGCAGGTGCGAGAGGAAGCCGATCGACGGGTCCTCCGGGGTGCCCACGAGCAGGGCCCGGTCGAGCAGGCCGTTGTTGTACTCGCAGCTGGTCTCCGGCAACATCACGCAGGCGTGGCAGGCGGCCAGGTTGGTGCCGCCCGTACCCGAGATCTCGGTCTCGATGCAGAGCGGGTCGGCGGAGCACCACTCGGCCCGGTGCACGGCCGAGCGCACGGCCTGCGCGAGCCGGTCGATCTCGCCCTGGGCGACGAGTCCGCCGAGGCTCCCGGCCGAGTCGCTGGTGGCCGTGTAGATCAGCACACCGGCCATCTCGTCGCCCGAGTAGATCCGTTCGCGTAGCGATGCCGCCGGGTAACCCGAGTCCAGACTCCACTCGTTGATCATCACGTGCGCGAGGGTGTGCAGCAGGACCATGCGCGGGTCGGCGGGGGAGAGCGGGACCCGGGTCGGGTCGGAGGCCCGCTCGGTGAGGACCTGCTGGTGGCGGCGCCGCATGCGGGCCACGCGGGCGGCGACGACGGGCAGTTCGGCCCAGCCGCCGATCTTCTCCTCGTCGAACCGGAGGAACACCCCCTCGCCGTGGACCTCCATGGCGGGAAGCCAGTCGGTGGGGGCCAGGGACAGCTGCGCCTCGTGGCCCTCGGCGGAGGTCTCGGGGTCGATGACCCGGGTGAAGGCCTTGAGGGCGCGGACCTCACGGAGCTTCTTGGCCAGCATCGGGGTGACCAGGCCCAGCCCGATCAGGGGCTTCTCGTCGCCGATCGGCGGCTCGCAGACGAACTGCTCGGTGTGCCGGTCGGATTCCTCCGGGTTGCCGGCACACAGGCGCCGGTACTCCAGGTCGCGCAGGGCCCGGTAGCGCTGCTCCTGGTCGCGGTCGGGGGTGTCCTCTCCGGAGGGGTCCTCCGCTTCCATCGCGGCGACCAGGTCCAAGGCTTCCCGGGCGCTCACCGGGGACGGCATCCCGTCGAAGATGTGCTTGAGGTGGATCTCCATCTCGACGAGGCTGGTGCAACCGCGGAGCTTGTCCCAGTGCTTGTCCAGGGCGTTCACCCGGGTATCGCTCCACGGCGGGATGGACAGGGCCGAACGGAGCACCGGCTGCCAGACGGCGGAGGAACCGCGCTGCAGGGTCCGGGGCGTCAGGGAGCAGTCGAGCCTCGGGGCGTCCTTCAGCCACGGACGCTCTCCCCTGCACCCGATGTTCAGCTCCGTCTTGAGGGCGCCGGCCCGGAAGGAGCCCTCCATGGACACCTCCGGCACCCCGCAGGAACAGGAGAGCACCACCGAGCGGAGCGAGGAGGTGCGGCCCGAGGACCGGAGGCTCATCCGGCCGTCGCAGGAGACGGCCGCGCCCTCGCCGCGCCGCTTGCGGTGCAGCCAGTCCCGGTACGGGAAGTCGGAGACGTGCCCGTCCTCGCAGGCGACCACGAAGCGGGAGGGCACCAGCGGCTCGGCGCACTCGCCGCACTCGTTGCGTCCGGGTGGGGAATTGAACTTCCCGACGTGGTCCAGCGCGTGGCACTCCGGGCAGTGGTGCCAGAGCGGGAAGCGGCGCACCCGGATGCCGTCCCGGCTGTCGTCGCCGGAGGCGGGCGGGAGGCGGAAGTGGCTTACACCCAGCACCCGGGCGAGGCGGGGCTCGCGGATCACCGGGGCCTCGTCGCGGGGCCACTGTTCCGCAGCGCCGTCGATGCCCGCGACGATGAAGGACTCCTGGTCGACGGCGATCAGCGACCCCACGCCGTAGGTGGTGATGGCCTGGGCACGCCGGATCGCACCGCGGCGGGGCAGGTTGCGGGTCGGTGCGGTGGAGCCGGTGGTGCCGCGTCGGCGACGGGACGGGGGCGGGGTCATCGGGAAGCCTCCATGAACAGGGCGGACTCGGCGTCGACGTCGCGCAGGGACCACAGGGTCTCCCACGCCTCGACGTCCTCCAGGGCGTCGTCGTAGGGCTTGAGCAGCGAGGGGACGGAGCGCCCGCGCTTCGGTTCGTAGTAGAGACCGCCGTGCGCTTCGGCCTCGTCGTACCACCAGTCGACGAACTCGTCGAAGGCCGCGGCGACGTGGGCGATCTCCTTGGCAGCGGTCCCCTTCGGGGAGACGCTTCCGACCCGTTCGAGGATCAGGGGCCGGATCGTCTCCCGCAGTTCGTCCCGGAAGAGGTGGATCCTCCCCGCGTCCTCGTCCCGGCGGGCCGCAGGGATGGCGATGCGGGCCAGGGCGACGATTACGGCGTGCAGACCGCGGGCGCGGGCGCGGGCCGAGAACGGCGTCACCGACGTGGACTCGACCTCGCGGTAGAGCGCCGAGTGGAAGTGCTGGAAGTTCTCGTAGTGCGAACGGTCCCGGGAACGGCCCGCGTTGAGCATCACCGCGACCAGACCGGGGTGGGCGCGGCCCACCCGGCTGGTGGCCTGGATGTATTCGGCGGTGGTCTGCGGCTGGCCCATGACGGCCATCAGACCGAGCCGGTCCACGTCCACGCCGACGGCGATCATGTTCGTGGCGAGGAGCACGTCGACCACGTCCGCCGCGTCACCGTCCGTCAGCCTGCGCTCGATCTGCTTCAGGCGGGCCGGGATGTCGCTGGCGTCGACCCGGCTGGTCAGTTCGGATTGATTGCCGACGGAACGAGGGTCGCACCCGTCCCGATCGGCGAGGTGGTCCAGGTAGGCCACGACGTCGTCGTGGACCTGGAGTTCGGCGGCGGACAGCAGACGCAGGCTGTTGAAGTAGCCGACCAGCGTCCAGTAGGCGTCGCGCACGTCCTCGGTGGTGTCGGCCCGCATCGCCTGGTGGAGCAGCGTCGCATAGGTGCGGATCAGCAGGGTGGACTGGCTGGTGCCCGGGGCGAGCAGCCCCACGTAGCGGCGGGACGCCTTCTCGCTCGCCGGAGTCTCCACGGCGAACCAGGAATCGCGGGCGTCCAGGCCCGCGGGCGGGAACTGCCGGACCTCGCGGGAGAACAGTGCCCTGCCCTGCTCGGCGGCGCGGCGGATGGTCGCGGTGGACGCGATCACCTTGGGGCGGTCGGCGAGCACGTCGACGGCCGTCTCGTACAGGCCGGTCAGGGTGCCCAGTGGTCCCGAGATCAGGTGCAGCTCGTCCTGGACGATCAACTCCGGCGGCGGGGTGGAGTCCTGACGGTCCCGGTTGAAGAGGGCAGCGGTCCTCTCGCGCCACGGCATCGAGGCGAACTTGTCGACGGTGGCGATCACCAGGGTGGGCCGGGCCGCGTACACGGCCTGGTCGACCAGGTGCACGGGCAGCCCGTCGGAGAACTCGCAGTCCGTCCCGGGGCAGCGCACGTCCATCCGCTCGGCCTCCCGGTCCACCGAGTAGCGGTGGGCGTCGAGGGCGGTGCCACACCACGGGCAGGCGTGCAATTGGACGGGGTTCTCCGTCCGGAGCACCCGGCCGGCGCGGGCGGCGTCGAGCTGCCGGGCGGCCACGTCCAAGGTGTTCGGCGTGGCGGAGCGGCCCACCCACATGCCGAGGGAGATCTCCTCGTGGCCCAGTTCCTCGAGGTTCTCCAGACGCAGCCGTTCCATGGCGCAGATCAGGATCGCGGCACGCTCGAACTGCTGCAGGGTCAGCAGGCGCAGGGTGTACCGCATCAGGACGGTGACCCCGCCACCGGCCGGCCCGAGCCGCCTCCGGCGCAGGAAGGTGGTCAGCGCGATCAGACCCAGGTACGCCTCGGTCTTGCCACCACCGGTGGGGAACCAGAGCAGGTCGGACACTCCCCGGTCGGGGTGCTCCGGATCGTCCACCCCGGCCAGGCACAGCAGGATGAAGGCGATCTGGAACGGGCGCCAGCGGGCGGAGGCCGGGTCCGGCTCGCCGATCCGGCCCTTCTTGATCCAGGCGGCCCGGGCCCGTTGGGTCGCCATCGCCCGGTTGGCCAGTCGGAACGCCCACATCAGGTCGGGCTTGTCGCGCAGCAGCGCGATGCCCCCGCGGATCCGCTCCAGGGCCTCGCCGCAGGCACGGACCTGGTCGGCCGCGGCCCGCTCGTACGAGGTGTCGGCGAGCGCGGCGGCCTCGTCCCGCTTCCGCTCGATCCACCGTTCGTAGCCCGTGGCCAGCCCTTCCAGGGCGGCGATCACCTCGGCGTCGCCAGCCTCGGCGAGGCCGAGCATGGTGAGGGCCTCGGCGTCGATCGTCGGGTTGGAGTCGGTGAGCAGCACCTCGTACGTGGGCACGAACTCGGTGCGCACCTCGGCCACGCCCGCCCGCACCACGTCGGTGAGGCCGATCGGGGGCGGGGTCCAGTCCCACACCGCCGCGCAGCCGTGGCCGGCCGCGAAGGTGGGGGCGTGCCGGTGCAGCAGCCGGCTGGTCTCCAGCTCGGGATCGACGGCGGACCGGGCGGTCGGGCGTTCCACGAACGCGCTCGACCCGTTGCCGGCGCGGACCGTCAGCCCGGTCTGGAAGAGGGCGAAGGCGTCCTGCAGTTCCCGCTCGCCCACCTTCCGGATGTTGACCAGGGCGACCGTGACGGTGACCGTGCCGGTCGTCGGCGACGGGGGGCGCACGTGCACCTCCAACCGGGCCGTGTCGCCGAGGTCGCGCGAGGCTCCGCGGCCCGGGTACCGGACGTCGACCGGGGTGTCCGGCAGGTCCAGCTCCACCCGGCGCCAACGCTCCCGCTGGTCCGAGGTGGTGCGGGCCTCGCTGCGGCGGGCCGAGACCTTGCGCCCCTCGGCGTCCTCCGGCTCGTAGACGGCGGCGCGGGCCGAGACCACGATCTCCTGGCACACGGCGAGGTCGACGGCGAAGGTCAGGCCGACACTCGACGGCCGACGGTCGCCGGAGTCGGGGCGATCCGTCGCCGCCGCGGACTCGTCGGGGCTGTCGGCCCTGCTCACGGGTTCCTCGTCGAGGCCGTCCTGCTCGGCGGCGTCCTCCAGGAGCCGGCGGCCGGCCTCGGGGTCCGCCGGGCGGGGGTAGAGCACCCCGACGGGGTAGCGGGTGATCGGGGCGTCCTGGTCCAGGACCTCGCCGCGGTCCTCCGCGGAGGCGTCGACGTCGGGGCCCAGCAGCTCCCGGCGGAGCCCGGCCACCAGGTCTTCGCGAACCTCGTAGTGCCCGGCGTGCCCTGCGTGGATGGTCATTCCTGCTCCTCCTCGGTTCCGGCGGCGCGCCGGAACCGTCCGATTCCGCTGATGCGTGGGGCGATCCACACCCCGTGGTCGCCCAGGCCCGCGTTGGTCCCGGCGGCTGGGCTGCCCGCCACCGACTCCAGGCAGTCGATCCGCAGACCGGCGATCTCCTCGGGCCACCGGATCTCCCAGGTCGGGCCCACCTTCAGGACGGAGTGCAGCTGGCTCCGGAAGGATTCGGAGGCGTCGCCGATCTCCCGCCCCTCGTGCAGCAGCGCGTACCGGGGGCTCTGCGCGGGGCCCATGGGGAGGGTGTCGCGCAGCCGGAACGTCACCGCGTCCCCCGGTCGCACCCGGTCCAGCAGGTACGCCTGGGCGCCGGGAGCGTCCGTCGGGGCGTCGGCGGGCTCCAGGGACTCCACGTCGCCGGCCCGCACCTCGACACCGTCGCGTCGCCACCGGTGGCTCGGGTTGGGCACCCCCCGGTACCAGCGGCCGGTCGGCTTGTGCCTGAGCACCGTCACGGTGTCCGGCGCGGCGATCCGGTACAGGTCTTCCCTGGCCCGGGTCATCGCCACGTAGAGGGCCCGAGCCTCGGCGGGGACGTCGAGGTCGTCGGTGCGACGACGCAGCTCGGCCACGGTCGGTGGGGCCGGCAGCACCACCCGGTCGAACTCCAGGCCCTTGGAGCGGTGCACCGTGGACACCACGAGCCGGGCCGGTTCAGGGTCGGCCAGTTCGTCGGGGAAACGGCGCTCCACCACCAGTGCGCGCAGCCGCGCCACGTCGAGGGTGCCCCGACCGGCGCCGCGTGCCGCCACCCGCAGGGAGCGCCCGATCCGGTCGAGGTCGGTGCCCTCGGGCAGCGGGATCCGGGCGAGCAGCTCGCGCAGCCGATCCTCGGCGAGCGTGGCGGCCGGAGTCCGACGCAGCACCTCGGCGACCCAGTACGGCACGGGTCGGTCCTGGAGCGAGCGGCGCAGGGAGTGCGGGACCCCCTGGGTGTGCAACAGCTCCGAGACGACCAGGGCCTGGCGGTTGTCCCGGCACAGGACCGCGCAGGTACCGGGGAAGGAACGCAGCGAGTCCAGGGTGAACGAGTCGGCGAGCGGGCCCAGGTCGGGGACATCGAGCAGGAGCTCGCGCAGTTTCCCGTGCAGCCGTTCGGCCGCCGCGTCCGCGCCCTCCGGCGCCGTGCCGATGCCCTGGACGGCGGGGCCGAGCGGCAGCGCGGTGCGCGCCTCGGGAGTGACGGCCCGGAAGTTCCGGGTCAGTCGCAGTTCCACCAGGTCGTCGGCGTAGGAGATCCGCACCCAGCGCAGGAACAGGTCGGTACGGTCGGCGTACTCCTCCGGGTCCTCGATCTGGAAGTCGTAGATCGCCTGGGCGGGGTCGCCGACCAGGGTGAACCCGCAGGAGTCCTGGAGCCGGTCGAGCAGCGACTCCACCATGTCCCGACGCGCGCCCACCAGGTCCTGCACCTCGTCGACGATCACGTGCGTCGGCGGGCCGGACTCCAGGGACTCCAGCGCGCCCTTGCCGATCGCGTCGGTGGCCGCCCGGATGCGTTCGTCGAAGGAGAGCGTCGACCAGTTCCCGTCCGGGTACGCCTGCAGCAGCAGGGAGTACGCCCAGGAGTCGAAGGTCTGCACCCGTACCCGCCGCGCGTGTTCACCATGCCGGGCGATCCGGTCCCGCAACTCGCGGACCGCGGCGCGGGAGAAGCTGAGGACCAGGAGCTCGGAGGCTTCCAACGCCTCGTCCGGATCGGGGTGGCCGACCAGCGCGTCCATGCGGCGCACCAGTGTGTGCGTCTTGCCCGTGCCCGCGCCGGCGGTGACCAGGAGGCGGGTGTCCCACGGCCGGTCCACCACGGCCTGCTGTTCGGTCGTGAGAACGGGGTCGTCCTCGGGGGCGGGGGTCACCGGGCGCTCCAGAGGTGCTCGAACCGGGTGAAGGCGAGGGCGGTGTCGAAGTTCCGGATGTTGTCCCGGACGTTGAGGATGAGGCAGGTGTCCTTGCCGCCGTTGCGGGGGCCGCGCAGACCGCGTCCGATCATCTGCTGGTACACGTTCGGACTGTAGACGGGGCGGGCGACGACCACCGCGCGGGTGGCCGGGGCGTCGAAGCCCTGGGTGAGGACACCGTAGTTGGTGAGCACCCGGATCCTCCGGTCGCGGAAGTCCCGGATGCGGGCCCGACGGTCGTTGTCGGAGGTGGTGGAGTCCACCGAGGACGCGGAGATGCCGTGGTCCATCAGCCTGGCCGCCAGGTACTTGGCGTGTTCCACCGAGGTGGCGAACACCAGCACCGGCCAGTCCTCGTCCATCGCCGCGACCTCGGCGACGATACGACGACTGCGGTCGTGGTCGTCGGCCAGCCGCTGTTCGGCGGCCTTGGACAGCAGACTGAACTGCTCGGCGCTCTCCCGCTCCTGGCGGGACAGCTCGATGGTGCCGCCGGTCAACTCCCGGTGTTCGACCCGCGCGAGCACACCCAGTTCCTGGAGGTGTCCGTAGGCGTCGCCGGAGGGGAAGACGCCCTCGTCCAGGCGCCGCGCGCCGAACCTGTTGACCAGACGGCGGGTCTCCTCCTCGTTGTGGCCGCGGAACGGGGTGGCGGTGAGGCCGAGCAGGTGGCGTTCGGTCCGGTGCTGGGTCAGCCCGAGCAGGTTCAGGATCTCGGTGTAGCTCGGGCTGGTCGCCACGTGCGCCTCGTCCACCACGACCAGCGCGGCATCCCGCAGCCAGGCGTACCGGTCGGTGTCCAGGCACACCCGGAGCTTGGCATCGGTGGCGACGACGAGCTGCGGCCCGTCGGTGACCGGGGCCGCCTCGTTCGAGGTCCACAGCCGGTTGATCGTCAGCCGGTCCTGCGCACCCGCCCGGCTCCAGACGAACTGCCAGCTCTGCACGGCCTGTTCGCACAGTTCCTCGGTCTGGGCGATCCACAGGATCGGACCCCTGAGCGCACCGGTCTGCTTGACCCAGCGGATGACGGCCTCGGCGGTGACCCGCGTCTTGCCGGCGCCGGTGGGCAGGGACAGCATGGCGCGCTGCGGGGCGAACCGGTCCAGCATCTCGAAGATGTTGAGGGCGAGCCGTTCCTGGTAGTCGTGCAGTCGGGGGAAGTCCCGGGGGCCTTCCACGGTGAGGCTCTGTTCGAGCGCGGGGGCCCGGTAGCCGGCGAAGGGCGTGGGCAGGCCCAGATCGGCGACGAAGGAGACCGCCGCGGACCCTCCGGTGTAGGAGGACGGGGCGTTCGGGATGCGCTCCTGGATGTCGCGGGCGTGGGTCTTGAGCACGGTGTCGCCGTGCGCGTTGAACGCCATCTGCGCGATCCGTCGCCCGGTGGGCTCCTGCCCGTCCAGCTCCTGGCGCTCGGCCTCCATCAGGCCGGCGGGGAGCCGGTCGCGCAACGCCTCCGCGCCGATCAGCAGCTCCAGCTTGGCCGTCACGTCCGAGGCCTCACGGATCGCCTTCAACGCGGACCGCAGCTGCTCGTCCTGTTCCTGACGGTCCTGGGCGTCCAGGACCGCCCGGCAGGCCGCCTCTCCCATCCGCAGACCCAGCTCACGGTCCACGGCCCGGAGCGTGCCGAGGCGGTCCAACGAGTCCACGACTTTGATCACGTTGCCCTGGCGGGCGCTCTCCAGCGCCTTCGCCTTCGGACCGCTCGGGGTGCGGAGGACCTCCTCCAGCGCGGAGCAGCGCAGCAGGGAGTACGTGCCGACCGCGGTGCCCATCCTCTGGCGCAGGGTCGGGAACTCCTCGGCCAGCGGAACGGGCTCCACGTTCGACTCGTGCCGGGTCTCCCGGGTGATGACGTCGTCGTGGCGCAGCATGCCCCACCGCTCGACCATGAGGTCGGCGGACTCCTGGTCCGGCATCAGCAGCGCCGGCACCCGCTCGGCCCGCAGCGAGCGGTACTCCTCCGGGTCCGCGGCGGCGGCGATCTCGCCGTCCTCCCGGGCGTCCCAGGCCCCGCCGACCCGGCAACGGGTCAGCGATCCCTCGGGGAAGTCGATCTCCAACCGGGTCAGCAGGGCGTAGGTGGAGCCGACGAATGCGTCGTCCTCGCTCTCCTGCAGCTTCTCCAGGAGCTGCGCCCACTGCTGCGGGCGGACCTTCTCGACACTGTCCGGGAGCAGGAGCTTGCGGGCCTTCTCGGTACTGATGGATGCCACCGGGAGCACGTCACGGTACGCCTCCAGCTGCGGTCCCACGGCCTCCTTGAGGGGCTTGAGGCCCTGCGAGGTCTCGACCCGGCCGTGGCGGGCGAGCATCCAGCGGATCGGCGACGCCATCGGCCGACTCGTGTCGGCCTGGGCCCCGATCCGCAGCGTCCAGTCCCTGGGCAGCGCGTTCTCGGGCAGCGCCCGGAGGAAGGCCGCGCGAGCGTTCTCCGAGAGCCGGGGCAGCAGGTGCAGCGGCCCGCCGACGGGGGAGCCCTCGATCCTGGTCCTGGCCAGGGTCGGCCGGCTCGCCCGGTCGTCCAGTGTGCGGCAGTACGCCTTGTGCAGGGCTTCCCGGTACTCCTCGAACCAGGGCTCCTGTTCGGGCCGGTGGCCGGAGGTCGGGCGGTCCTGCAGGCCCAACTCGCGGAAGAAGCCGATGTCGTCGGAGTGGAAGTCCATGTCCACCGCGATCTCGGGGTCGCTCTCCGCGGTGACGACGACCCCGGGCAGCATGCAGTCGCGCACGAGGCGGAAGCGGCCGTCCTCGGTCCGTACCATCAGGGTTTCCGTCGGCGCCGAGACCCGCTTGGTCACCTCGGGGCCCACCACCGACGCGCCCGCCCGGTGGAACAACTCCCAGAAGCGGCCCCACTCCTGCGTGCCGTACGAGTCGAAGCCCTGGTCGAGGACGCTCACGAAGCGCCCGCGGACATCGGCTTCCTGGATGCCGAGGGTGGTGAGGGCGGAGTGCAGCGAGGGGTCGTCGGACAGCGCCCGGTCGACGTAGACCAGTGACTCCGGCAGACCGTCCTCCTCGGTGCGCCGGTACACCACACCGCCCAGCGGCGCGACCGACCCGTGCTCCTCGGTGAGCACGATCCGGGCCTTCCTGGCCTCGACGGCGCAGGCGGCGTTCGAAGCGATCATGTCGGCGACGATCCGGATGGCCGTCGCCGACGCCTCCGCCGAACCGTCGGAGACCAGCGCCTCCAGCCACGCGACGACCGAGGCCCGCTGCCGTCCGGCGGCACTCAGGATGTGCTGGACCTTGCCCGCCCGCAGATCGGTGGCCTCGACGGAGGGGTGCACCCAGGCGCGGGGGCGTCCCGGGTAGGCGTGCCAGGTCCGCAGCCAGCGGTTGACCGCAGTGCCGTCCTTCCCCAGATCCGGGTGGATGTCCAGCTCGTCGGGGGCGCGCAGGACGCCGTCCTGGTCCGGCAGCGACGGACGCACGGCGGTGGCGGCCCAGATCTGCTCGGTGAGCAGACGGTCGGCCCAGCTGATCGTCTCCACCCCCTTGGAACGGCCGGGCAGCAGCGGGAGGTACGCGCCGGGGTCCTCCGCAGGGGCGAGTTCGGGCAGCGACTCGACCACCAGGCGAGCCGCGACCTGGATCATCTCGACGTTGAACGGCGAGGAGTCCAGCAGGTTCTGCCGGTCCTCGTTGGTCTTCCAGGCCCCGTTCAGGATGCCGCTGAGGGTCATCTCGTACTTCGTGGGGAAGAAGGACCAGAACCTGCCGCGCCCCCGGGCGTCGGGGGCGCCGAGCAGGCCGGTCCGTTCGTCCGCGCGGTAGGCCGGGACCGCCCAGGCCACGTCGATGGACAGCCGGTCGTGCAGCTCGCCGGCGTCGCGGCGGGCGGCCTCGGTCGGTTCGTGGGTGCAACCGAAGACCCGCCACTGCGAGCCGGCCGGCGGCTTGCCGACCCGTTCCTCCTGGACCGTGTGCAGGCTGCCGTCCCGCTCGGACCGCAGGGCCCGGCGCACGACCGGGCGGGGCCGGCGGTCCTCGAGGACCACCTGACCCACGTGCGGGGAGAACAGGTGGAAGCCGGAGGGGAACTCCTCGCGGGTGTCGTGACCTGCCGTGCCCCGGTGGCCGTGCATGTCCTTGGACAGCCGTTCGGCGGCGCCGGGCAGCAGCTTCAGACGGACCACCGTGGTGGCCCACTCCAGCAGTTCGTCCAGCACCGGGTCCCGGAGGCGCTCGGCCGCAATGTCCAGCTCGCGGGCCATCCGCAGCACGGGCGCCTCGAAGTCCTCGCCGAGCCGCTCACGCACCCCGGGAACGTTCCGGATCAGCTCGTACGACCAGGCCCGGTCGAAGCCGAAGCTGCCGCTGCGGCTGAAGAACTCGGGTGCGTCGGTCACCACCAGGACCGACTTCACCCCCACACCGAAGCGGCCGATCTGGCCACCGCGCTTGCGGGACATACTCATGCGCAGGATGGTCTCGGCACCCTCGGGCGTCACCGGGGCGCCCTGGTTCGCGCAGTACAGGTGCGTGCCGGTGAGGACGACCTGGATCCGACCGCCGGGCTCGCCGAACATCTCGTCGGCCGCGTTCTGGACGAGTTCGAAGAGCTGCCGGTCGCCGTACCCGCCCTGGGTGATGCGGCGTTCGCCGTTGGCGTGTTCGGGGATGAGGCCCGGGTCGATCGCGTAGGTCTCCAGGACGCGGAGGGACTGCTCGACGACGGTGCGGATCACGGGGGACTGCGGGTCGGCCACGAATGGTTCCACTTCGGCTGCGGGGGGACGGTGGGCGGCGCGGGGCATCGGACTTGACGTCAGCGAGTGCGACGCATACCGAACATGACGGTGCAGCAGGTGCGGCGGACGGTGCGCCGACCGTGGCCCGGGTTCCGACGCGGGCGACGGGCCCGGGCGTCGGCGTCGCGAATGGCGTTCCGGTAGGAGGCGACCATGTCGTGGTCGATGTCGTACAGGTAGAGGTAGGCGCCCAGGGACTGCGGGTCGTCGTCGGCGATCCGGTCGTACAGGGAGACGATGGAACGCATGCGGTGGAGTGGGGAGTTCTTCGGGGACACCGAGGTACCTGCGCTTTCGCTTTTCGTGGACGTACGCGACGAATTGGTGCGAGGTGGTGCAGGAGGGAACGGGGCGCGCGGGAATGCACGGAATCCGCGAGGATTCCGGAGGCGGCCGAAAGAATTCCCCCCAAGGAAAGCATGACGTGCCCGGCCCTGTCCCAGGGCCGCTTCCTGTGGCGTCCGCCGTGGAAGTGGCAACCACCCTTCCATGGATTCCGGCGGCACGCAAGCCGGATTCCGACGGCATGCCCGCCCTGAAGAAATCGGGATTTCCTCGGACTTCCCGGGACGATTCGGGCGGACGGGAGGGGTTTCCCGGCTTTGTCTTTCGATCGCGTTCGACGCCTGTTCTCGCTGTGGGCGATACCTGTCAAAGGGTGGTTGACAAGGGGGTGTCGCTGTCAACAGCGATGCGGTAGCGTGGCTCCCACCTCGTGAAACAAGCCATGCGGAAGCAGGTGGGACGGACGTGAAGGCGGCTGAGGACTTCGGCCCCTGGCTGGCGCGCCAGCTCAGGAACGCAGGGAAGAGCCAGACGGACCTGGCGGAGGACCTCGGCGTGACCCGGGCCGCGGTCTCGGCCTGGATCGTGGGCCGTTCCGTTCCCCGGGACGACACCATCCGGCTGATCGCCGAGGTGCTCAACACCGACCTGGAGACCATCCACACCCGCAGCGCCGATGCCCAACTCGGTTTGCCCGTCCAGTGGTACCACCGGCCGGCCCATCGCGACGGCGGCCGCGAATACGGCAATGCCGCCGCGTTCGCCTTCGAGGCAGATGTCTCGGTGCTCGCCCGCGAGGCCACCCAGAACAGCCTGGACGCGCGCCTCGACCGGGCCGAGCCGGTCCGGGTCCGTTACACCCTGCACGAACTCACCGGCGAGGCCCTCGCCCGGTTCCGCGAGGCCATCCGGTGGGAGGATTTGCGCCCGCACTACGAGGCGCTCACCGCCGACGGCGGCAAGCAGAGCAAGGTCTCGCGCACGATCGCGGCCGGACTGCGCGACATGTACCAGCACGACCGGCTGGTACTCCTCCGGGTCGACGACTACAACGCCACCGGCCTGACCGGTGACGACTACGGGGACGGGTTGTTCGCCGCCGTCGTCCGTCGACAACTCGACAGCCACAAGCGGGACCTCGGCGCGGGCGGCTCCTACGGCCTGGGCAAGGCCACCCTGTGGGCCACCAGCCGGCTCGGCCTGGTGCTGGTCAACTCCACCCTCTCCGAACCCCACGAGGGCCGCACCGAGCGGCGCCTCATCGGCCGGCTCGACCTGCCCTGGCGCGAGGTCGACGGCCGGGCGTGTGCCGGTCCGGCCTGGTTCGGACGCCCCGACCCGACGACCGAATCCGGGGAGGTGGTCCGTTCCTGGTGGGCCGACGAGGAGGTCGTCGAAGGGCTCCATCTCACCCGTGACAGTGCGGCTCCCGGTACGTCCTTCCTCATCGTCGGCGCCCATGACGTGGCCAGCCTGGTGTCCGTCAACGGTGCCGCGGACGAAGAGGAGAACACCGAGGACGACGACTCGGTCCACCGCATGCACGCCCGGCTGGTCGACGCACTCGGCCGCAACTTCTGGGCCGCGATGACCGGGGGCGGTGACCACAAGCCGCACCTGGAGGCGTCCGTCCGCACGTACCGCAACGGCGAGGTGCTCATTCCCGAGGAGCACGTCGACCCGTCCGTCGCGCAACCCTCTCGTACCCGCGCCCTGCGGTCCTTCTTGGAGGGGGGCACCGTCGATCGGCTCACCGGCCCCGGCCAGGTCGCCCGAGCCACCGTTTCGCTCAACGTGCCCCTTCACGGAGGTCAGGTGCGCGGTGGTGTGCCGCACGAGGCGGTGGTCCTGGTCACCGGCGCCGAGGACGCCGACGGTCGTCCCAACCGACTGGTCTCCATGCGGGGCAACCGCATGACCGTCAAGGACACTGCCGTCACCAACATCCCGGTCGGCACCAACCCCTTCCAGGCCATCCTCCTCACCGGCCGAGCCGCGGGCCCGGACGCCGCGGGCGCCGAGGCCGCCGAGGAGTTCCTCCGGGCGTCCGAACCGCCGGAGCACAACAAGTGGGGGCAGACGGAGGAGCTGCGCCTCTCCTACTCGCCCTCCGCCCACCGGCGCATCGCCGTTCTGACCGCCGCGGCGAACACCGCCGTGCGCGACCTGGTGGCCCTGCCCAAGGCCAAGCGCCGCAACGGGGGGGAGGCCAAGATCGCCGGCCGGCTCAAGGTGGGTGGCGGTACGAAGAAGGCGCGTCCGGCCGTGGTCTCGGCCCTGCCCGAGCTGGACAACGTGGACGCGCTGATCGACGAGACGGGAGCCTGGTCGGTCACCGTCGATCTCCGGGTGCCACCCGGGGTGGACACGGACCGTCCGGTCACACCGGTCGCCAAGTTCGACGTGCGCTCCGGTCCACGCCCGGCCGCCCCCTGGAAGGACCTCGTCGCCGTCAGTGGCTGTGAGGTCGTCGACGGGGCCCTGCAGTTGTCGCCGGGAAGTCGCAAGGCAGTCTTCCGGGGTGTGACCGACGTGTCCCGTCACCCGGTCCGGGCCCAACTCACCGGACTCGTCGTCGAACTCCGCAGTGGAAAGGGGGAGCGGGCGTGAAGGTCTACCCCTACCGGCGGCTCACCGGCAACGTGTCCTGGCGCGTCGACAGCGCCCAGCTCAAGGCCGAGGGCGAGCCCTGGGACGACGTGGAGAGCAAGTACCTCTCCACCGTCGAGCGGGTCGTCGCCCTCGGACCGGACGAGGACCGCCCCGACTGGGCCCGGGCCCGGCTCCGCCTCTCCGCCGAACTCCCGGCCAAGGCCCTGGACCCGTCCGGGCCCTGGCAGAACGTCAAGGCCGTCGCGGTCCTGACCGAGCGTGCCACCAACACCCGCACGACGGCGGAGTTCTCCGCGGTCTCCGAGGACGGTCGCGCGCGGACGGCCGAGCTGTACCTGTACCGGTGCGACCTCCTCGACCGCGCCTCCCTCACGGTGCACGTCGTGGCGACCGTCGACGGCGTGCCCGGTCGGGTGATCGCCACCTCCGACGTGGAGTGGTTCGTCGACGTGATCGAGGCGGTGCCCTCGCTCGCCCGCGAACTCGACGTCAAGATGGTCAGGTTCGGGTCCGGAGCGAGCCGGCTCCAGCGGTTCAAGGACTCGCCCTGGCTGGTCGACACCACCGGCCGGATCCCCGCCGTGCGTGTCAACTCCGACTTCGACGGGCTGGGCGACCTGATCGGCGCCGACGGCGGCAGCGGCCCGGAGAAGACAGTCCGGGAACTCCTGCTCGCCCAGATGTGCTCCGAGGTCTGGACGGCCGTCTTCCACTCGGCGGTCGGCGACCTGGAGGTCGAGGAGGACGGCACTCCGGTGTTCCCGCACGGTTGGCAGGGCGAGGTGCTCCGGGAGATGCTCCCGGACGTGTACTCCGACCGCCCGCCGGAGGACGCCCTGCGGGCGGTCCACACGGCTCGCACCGAAGCGTCCGCCGCCGGATGGGGGGAACTCCAGTCCCGGATCCACTACGCGGCCTCCCGGCGGGCCGGTGTCCCCCGGACGCTCTCCACCACCATCCTCGACCTGGAACGCCTCACGCAGGGGGACGACGCATGACCGGCCGGCCCGATCACCTCCCGGAGCGGCTCGGCCTGCTGTCCGGCGCCGAGGCCGCGGACTTCGTCACCGAGGGTCTGCTCACCGGCCGCGAGAACGTGCCGGGCATCAGGCTCGACCGGGTCACCGAACCGCTCCCGCACGCCGACCGGCGCGGGGAGCTGCGGCCCGTCCGGGACCTGGTCGAGGACGCCATGGCCTACTGCCGGACCAACGGGTTCAAGCCCCCCCAGGCCGACGCCTGGCTGGCTCCCCGGCTGCACGCGGCCCTCCGACTCACCCGCCGCGAGGCGGCCGCCGCCGGCTTCTGGAACCACCTGGCCCTCGGCGTGGCCCCGGACTACGTGGTCTGGCGGCACTTGGCCGAGCCCAAGGACGGCAAGGCGGCCAGGGTGGCGGCCGACCGCTTCCGGGGGCCGTACCACAAGCAGGCCTTCTCCCGTCTCTGGTGGGCGGCCGAGCTCTTCCGTGACGGCCCGGACTACGGCCCGGTGGTCACGGCCTGCGGCAACCAGGACATCCTCAACACCGCCCTGCGCATGTCCGTGATCAACCACCGGCCGACCGCGCAGGCGATCGTCAGGCTGGTCGCGAAGGGCGAGGTCTCCACCGGTCGCGGCGTCAACGCCCTGGTCGGAGCCGTCAACGCCTCCGCCGCCACGCTGATGTACGACGTGATCGCACCCGACCACCCCGAGCGTGACCCCCGTCCCCTGCTCGACTGGATCGACGAGGCCGAGACCGCCCGCCAGGTGTCACGGAACGTGCTCCCCACCGGCCCCGACGAGGAACCCGCGCCGGAGCTTTCGGTAAGCACGCTCGCGGACTACTTCGCCGACCTCTTCGCGGACGCGCCGGTCCGGGGGCGGGAGGACTCGGAAGAAGCCGAGGAGGAGGCCTGATCCTCGGGCTTCGGGCAGTCGGGGCCGCAACCGTCCGGAGCCTCGCAGCCCTCGGTGCGGAGCTTCTCGTAGTTCTTCCCGTTCCTGTCGAGCCGGCCCCAGTCCTTCCGGAGCTTCTCCTCCGGGGGGACCGGCAGGCCCAGTGCCGCCGCCAGCACGTGCATGCCGAACAACGGGGGTACGGCATTGCCCACCTGCTGGGACTGGTTGCCGCCGGCCCAGGGGTAGTCGGGCGGGAAGGTCTGGAGATTGCCGGCCTCGGCGATGGTCAGGCGGTCCGGGTGGAGCGGTTCGCCGTTCGGGTGCCGCCGGACGGCGTTGCGCGAGACCTTCCCGGTGACGGTGAACGACGGCTGCTTGAACGTCCGCACGCCGCGATTCCTCGGATCGCCGCCACTGCCGTAGTTCGACACGATCTCGAAGGGGTCCTTCCGGCTCGCGAGCACGTCCCCCATCGCGACCCAGGGACTGAGCGGCGTGGTGGTCCCGTCCACCGGCAGCGCGGTCTGGGCGTCGTCGGGGCCGCCCTGCTCCGGCTTGCGCGGGTTGAAGACGTGGTGGGTGGGGACGGGGAGCGGAGGAACGCCGTGACCGGCGAGCCGTGCGATCAGGATCGTGCGGCGGCGGGTCTGCGGGACCCCGTACGCCTCCGTGTGCAGGGTCTTGACCTCGGCGACCTCGTACCGGACCGGCGTTCCGTCCTCCCGGGGCAGGCCCTTCTCCAGCGCGTCCTTGTAGACGTCCCAGAGCGCCTTGACCGCGGGGACCTGCTCCAGGACGATCACGTCGAACGGCCGCCCGTCCCGGTTGGGGCAGTCGAGGGCCTTGATCGCGTACCGGAGCGGTTCCAGGACCAGAGCGGTCCGGGGATCGCCGCCCATCTCCTCCAACCGCTCGTCGATCTCCTTCTCGCCGACCCCGTCCACCAAGTGGTGGATGAGTTCCTTGACCTTCTCCAGGGCCTTGCGCCCCGCGCCGCTCCCGGCCACCGAGTAGGTCTGGCACGGCGGACCGCCGGCCAGGACGTTCAGATCCGCGGGAAGCTTCTCGAATCGCGTCCGCCGGACCTCGCTGACGTCCGCGTGCCACGTCCTGAGCCCGGCCGCGTAACGCGTCTCACAGGCGTCCTTGTCCCACTCGATGCCGAGCGACTCCACGTCGAGCATCCTCGCGGCCACGTCGAGACCGCCCGGACCGGCGAAGAGGTCCAGAACGTGCGGTTTCACAAGGAACGAGGCGGCTGCGTCCGAGCTGGTCATGTGGCCAGAGTCTAGCCGGCGACGTAAGGAGCGACGTACCCGGTCGTCGCTTCCGCAGCGCTCCGCCCGTGCCTCGGCCGTCGCTCGTCGATCAGGGCGGTGATCCGCTCGGCGGCCTCGACGGCGCTCTCGTGCTCCCACACGCGGACCGACAGCCAGCCGGCCTCGGCGAGGCGGGCATCGGTGTCCCGGTCCCGGGCGCGGTTCTTCTCGATCTTCTCCCGCCAGAAGTCGGCGTTGTTCTTGGGCCAGGTCGCGTGCTCGGGACAGCCGTGCCAGAAGCAGCCGTCGACGAAGACCGCGACGCGCGCCGGACCGAAGAGGATGTCGGCCTCGCGTCGCATGCCCTTGAGCGGCTTGCGGTGCACGCGGTAGCGGAAACCGGCCGCGAACAGGGCTTTGCGGAGAGTGACCTCGATGCCCGTGTCGTGACTGCGCTGCTTGCTCATCCGGGCACGGATCTTCGGGGTGGTCTCCAAGGACGGCATGACCCCATTGTGGCGCCGGGGTCCGACAGGAGCCCCACGACGGCGCCGGCTCCCGTCGTGGGGCGCGGCCCGGCGCCCCGGGTGGGTCGGTCGGGCGAGGGCGGCGACCCTTATGACAACAGCATTGACGTGTTGCGAGGGCCGGCTGTTTCATGGCTCGCACTTCCCGCGCGCACCGCCCCTCCGGTACGCGGCGTCCCTCCGGTGCGCGCGGCCCCCACGCGCATGTGTGCCCCCACGCACGTGCACCCCACGACCGAGGCGGTGATCCGTTGGCATCGACGGTGAAGGACACGGGCGGCGGCCCGAGAACGGACGCGGGCGGCTCCCGCGTCGTGATGCGCAGGTCGCTGGGCCTGCTGGACGGCGCGGCGATCGCCGCGTCCAGTACGGCCGCCACCAGCAGCATCGGGATCGGCCTGGGCCTGATGGCCGGGGTGGTCGGCGCGCACCTGCCGGCGATCATGCTGCTGGCCTTCCTGCCCGTGCTCGCGATCGCGGGCGGCTACGGGCGGCTGAACGCGGTGGAGCCGGACGCCGGCAGCAGTTACCGGTGGGTCGGGCGCACCCTCAGCCCCTGGCTGGGGTTCCTCACCGGGTGGGTGAACACGGTCGGCACGGTGGTGTTCATGGCGTACACCACGACCGTCACCGGCTCCTCGATCGTCCAACTGCTCGACGAGGCGCACGTGCGCAGCGTCGCGGGCCTGCGGCTGGACGCGGACTCCACCGTCCAGTGCACCCTGCTCGGCCTGGTGATCCTGGTCGGTGCCGCGCTGGTCGCGGTGCGCGGCCTGGACACGGCCGCCCGGCTGCAGAAGGCGCTGCTGGTGTTCGAGTACGCCGTGCTGCTCGGCTTCTGCGGGTACGGGCTGTTCGCGGGCGACCAGCCGTTCTCGGCACAGTGGTTCGACCCCTTCGACATCCCCTCCTTCGACGCCGTCGCGCAGGGCATGGTGCTGGCCGTGTTCTGCTACTGGGGCTTCGAATCGGTGTTCAGCGTCGGCGAGGAGGTGCGCGACCCGCGTGACGCCTCCCGGGGCGGCACCCTGGCCCTGGTGGTGATGCTGCTGCTCTTCCTGCTGGCCGGCACCGCGTTCCAACGGGTTCTGCCGATGGACGAGTTGGCCGACAACGGCGCGCACGGGCTGACCTACTTCGGCACCAGGCTCGCCCACCAGCCGCTCGCCGCACTGCCGTTGGTCGCGCTGATGTTCTCCGCGGTGGCCTCGCTGCAGTCCTCGGTGATCCCGACCGCCCGCGGGATGTACGCGATGGGACGCGACCGGGTGCTCGGCCCGGTCTGGACCCGGCTGCACCCCCGGCACGCCACCCCCGCCGTCGGCACCCTGCTGATCACCGGCGTCGCCGTCGCCCTGGCCCTGGCTTCGATCGCCATCCCGACCGTCAACGACCTGATCTCGGCGGCCGTCAACGCGATCGGCATCATCGTCGCCCTCTACTACGCGCTGACCGCGATCGCCGCGGCCGTCCGGTTCCGCGGGCTGCTGCGCACCGACCCGGCGGAGGGACTGCGCGCGGTGGTCGGCCCGCTGCTGGGCGCGGCGGCGCTGCTCGCCGTCGGCGGCTACCTCGCCTGGAGCTTCTACGACTCCGCCGACCACTTCGAACTGTCCGCCGACAACGGGTGGTTCGAGCTGACCGTGGTGACGCTGATGGTCGTCACCGGGCTGCCGGCGGCGGCCTGGGCCCGCTGGCGGCGGCGCTCGCCGTACTTCCTGGCGGGCCCGGGGAAGCGGGGCGACGCTGGAATCGCGGAAGCGCGTTAGGAAGTACGTGAGTTGCGCGGCGGGACGCGCACGGGAATCCGAGATCCGAGATCCGAGATCCGAGACACGCGAGAACGGAGCACCACCCATGACCGAGGCCGATCTGGTCTTCACCCACGGCCCCGTCCACACCGGTGACGCCGCCCGGACGAGGGCGAGCAGCCTGGCCGTCGTCGGCGAACGGATCGCCGCCGTCGGGCACGACGAGGTCCGGGAGCTGATCGGGCCGAAGACCGAGGTCGTGGACCTCACCGGCAAGCTGCTGCTGCCCGGCTTCCAGGACGCGCACATCCACGCGGTTTACGGCGGAACGGAGTTGGCGGCCTGCGACCTCACCGGGACGGTCGGCGTGGCCGACTACCTGGGGCGGATCCGGGCCTACGCGCGGGCGAATCCCGGGCAGGAGTGGATCACCGGCAGCGGGTGGTCGATGGAGAGCTTCGAGGGCGGCCTGCCGACCCGGCAGCTGCTCGACTCCGTCGTCCCCGACCGGCCGGTGTACCTGACCAACCGGGACCACCACGGCGCCTGGGCCAACACCCGGGCGCTGGAACTCGCCGGCCTCACCCGGGACACCCCCGACCCGGCCGACGGGCGGATCGAGCGCGAGGTCGACGGCACCCCGAGCGGCATGCTCCAGGAGGGCGCCACCACGCTGGTCGCCCGCCTGGTGCCGCCCTCCACCGCCGCCGACCGGCTGGACGGGCTGCTGCGCGCCCAGCGGCTGCTGCACTCGCTCGGCATCACCGGCTGGCAGGACGCGCTGCTCGGCGAGTTCAACGGCCAGCCGGACCCGTCCGACGCCTACCTGACCGCGGCCCGCTCCGGCGCGCTGACCGCCCGGGTGACCGGCGCGCTCTGGTGGCAGCGCGACCGGGGCGCCGAACAGATCACCGAACTCGTCCGGCGACGAGCGGAGTTGAGCCACGGACGGTTCCGGGCCGGCTCGGTGAAGATCATGCAGGACGGCATCGCGGAGAACTTCACCGCCGCGATGACCAGCCCCTACCTGGACGGCTGCGGCTGCGCCACCGCCAACTCGGGCCTCAGCTTCGTCGATCCGGACGCGCTGCGCGGGTACGTCGCCGAACTGGACGCGCTCGGCTTCCAGGTGCACTTCCACGCGCTCGGCGACCGGGCCGTCCGCGAGGCGCTGGACGCGGTCGAGGCCGCCCGCGCCGCCAACGGGCGGCGCGGCGCCCGGCACCACCTCGCCCACCTCCAGGTGGTCCACCCGGACGACCTGGCCCGCTTCGCGCGGCTCGGTGCGATCGCCAACATCCAGCCGCTCTGGGCGGCCCACGAGCCGCAGATGGACGAGCTGACCATTCCCTTCCTCGGCCCGGAACGCGCCGCCTGGCAGTACCCGTTCGGCGACCTGCAGCGCGCGGGCGCCACCCTGGCGGCGGGCAGCGACTGGCCGGTGAGCAGCCCGGACCCGCTGGCGGGCCTGCACGTGGCGGTCAACCGAATGGAGCCGGCGGCCACCGACGGGCGGGTCTTCCTGCCCGAGCAGCGGCTCGACCTGGGCTCCGCTCTCGCCGCCTACACGGCCGGGTCCGCGTACGTGAACGGGCACGACGACGCGGGGGTGCTGGCGGCCGGGATGCTCGCGGACCTGGTCGTGCTCGACCGGGACATCCTCTCCGGTCCGGCCGGGGAGATCGCGGACGCCCGGGTGCTGCGGACCTACGTGGGAGGGGAGTTGGTGCACGCGGCGGACTGAGCCGGGGGCGGGAGCCGGGGGCGGCCGTCCGCGGCCGTCCGCGGAGGTCAGCCGCCGTCGGCCTCGCCCGCCGCGTCGCGCCCCGGGCTCAGCCCGCCGCCTCGACCGCGGACGCTCGGAGGCGGGCCTCGGCCGCGTCGAGGAGCAGGTCCAGCGCGTACGGGTAGCCGCTGCGGCGCATGTCGGTGGTGAGCAGCTCGGCGGTCGCGGCGATGTTCGGGTGGGTGGCGGCGTCGAGCCGGGCGTAGGAGGCCTGCCAGACCTGGAGGTCGGCGGCCGCCGCGGCGGCGGGGAGGGCGAGCGCGGCGGCGTCCAGGGCGGCGAAGCCGAGGCTCTGGTCGACGAAGGCGTGGTAGAGGCGGACGGCCTCCCGGTCCGGGAAGCCTGCGGTGCGCAGGATGCCGAGGATGGCCTCGACCGCGGTGGTCTCGTGCACGCGGCCGGTGGTCCGGTGGGCGGCGAGCAGGGCGGCCTGCGGGTGCGCCTGGTAACTGGCGTGGATCCGCAGGCCCATGGCGCGCAGGTCGGCCCGCCAGTCGCCGGTGGGCTGCCAGCCCTGCCGGGCGCGGCCGATGAGCTCGTCGGCGACGGCGAGCAGCAGGTCGTCGGTGCTGTGGAAGTAGCGGTAGACCGCGCTCGGGTCGGCGCCCAGCGCGGCCCCGAGCCGCCGTACGGTGAGCGCGTCGGCGCCGTGCTGTCCGATCAGCCGGATCGCGGTGTCGACGATCAGCTCGGCGGAGAGGACGACGCCCTGCTTGGTGGGGCGCCGGCGCCTCCGCTGCGGTTCGGGGATCACACGGTCGGCCATGCGCCCAGGCTACGTCAACGGGGTTGACGTACAGAAGGGGTAGGGCGGGATCGGGACGGGTCCGGGGTCAGACCACCCGCCGCAGCCAGCCGTACCGGTCCTCGGCACGCCCGTACTGGATGTCCAGCAGGTGCCCGCGGATGTCGAGCGTGTACTTGCCGGGCGCACCACCGCCGATGGTGAACCCGTGACCCTCGCCGTTCGGGCCCTCGCCCTTCAGCGCGACGATCGGGGTGAGCACCGCCGCGGTGCCGGCCGCGAACACCTCGGTGACGGTGCCGTCGGCGGCGCCGGCGCGCAACTCGGCGAAGGTGACGGCGCGTTCGACCGGAGTCAGGCCGAACTCGGTGGCCAGGGTCAGGACCGAGTCCCGGGTGACGCCGTCCAGGATGGTGCCGAGCCCCGGGGTGACCAGCTCGCCGCCCGAAGTGACCAGGCACAGGTTCATCGTGCCGGACTCCTCCAGGCCGCCCTCGCCGCCGGTGTCGTCCAGGAACAGCACCTGGTCGCAGCCGTGCCGCCGCGCCTCGAGCTGCGCCGCCAGGCCGGCGGCGTAGTTGCCGCCGCACTTTGCCGCGCCCGTGCCGCCCCGCCCGGCCCGGGTGTACCGGCCGCTGACCCACAGCGTGATGCCGGTGACCCCGCCGGAGAAGTACGGCCCGGCCGGGGTCGCGATGACCGGGTAGACGACCTCCTCGGCGGGCCGCACCCCGAGGAAGGCCTCCGAGGCGAACATGTACGGCCGCAGGTAGAGGCTCGCCTCGCCCCCGGAGCCCGGCACCCACGCCTCGTCCGCGCGGACCAGCCCCTCGACGCTCGCGAGGAAGTCCTCCTCCGGCAGCACGGGCAGCGCGAGCCGCTCGGCCTTCGAGGGGCTGAAGGCCTACCGGCACGCCGACGGCGGCGTCCGGCATGGCCAGCGGCGAGACCGTCGATCACCTCTCCTGCCAGGGCCGGGACTTCCCGGTCCGGACGTGGTACTCGATCGAGGCCGAGGGCGTGCCCCGCACCGTCTACACGATCGTCATACCGCGAAGCCTCCAGGGCGAGTACCGGGTGGCCGTCCGGCGGGACGGTGCGGCGGCGGAGGACCGGCTTCCCCTCGCCATGGACAAGGTGAGACCCGTGCAGTGCTGAGCGGCTGAACCGTGAGCGTGGCGGTTCCCCTCCCTCGGAACCCGCGCGAACAGGGCGGTTCCCCAAGGGAATCCCTGGATCCTGTGTCCGTTCCGCGCAGATCGGGCGGGTTGTGCGACCACCCCTCCACGTCGGTGTTCAGGCCCGGGGCGGGCAGCCCAACCGCCGCTAGGCTGAACGCCGTTCCACGGAGGGGCGAGCGGCGATCGGGGAAGACGCATGGGCGGCGACGGTGCCGGGGCGGGGTCCAGCGCCCATCCGGACAGGCTCGGGGACGCGGGCGGCCAGCTGATCACGGCCGGCCCGGACCTGGGCGCGGTGAAGGACGGGGGCGCCGGCGACCTCGCGTACGCCGTCCACGACGCCCCGCGGCTGTCCGCGCCCGCCGTCCTGGCGCTGCCGGTCACCCACCGGGAGGCGAGCGCGTGACGTGGCGTCGGATCCTGATCGCGGCGGTCGCCCTGCTGGCCGTCGCGGGGGTGGTGGGCGCGGTGGTGGTCCAGCTGATGACCACCGGCACGCTCGACCACGGCACGGTGTTCACCTCGACCTCCGGTGAACTGGCTGTCAAGCCGGGTGAGTTGTTCTCCGTCGAGGTCGGCGCCCACCGGGTGACCGGCCAGATCTGGACGCTGGCGGACCCGGCTCCCGACCAGGCCGCCGAATCGGCCGCCGTCCGGGCCGTGGGCGACGAGTACGTGAAGAACGTCGGCCTCGGCGATCTCCTCGGCGCCACCGGGTCCGCGGGCTCCGGCGGCCGCTACTACTTCGTCTTCCGGGCCGGCCCCGACCCGGGCCGCGCCACCATCACCCTGCGCAGCCCCAACCACGTCGTCCACCCGGGCGCTTCCGACCAGGACGAGCGGCACTTCACCGTCGACGTGCGCTGAGCCGTCCTCGGGGACTCCGAGCCCGGACCCGGGGTGGGGTTGCTCCGGCGCCGCCATCGGGACGTATGGGGGTGTGCGGGCGGGCGCAGGAAGTCGGCGGGGCCGACTTCTCGTGCGGACGGGGTCCGGACGGGGCCGAGGTGGGGCCGGGGCGGCGTCGGTACGATCGGTGTATGGGTGGTGCGGACGAAGAGGCCTGGGACTCCGAGGCGACGGAGCGGGCGGTGGCGGTGCTGAAGGCGGTGGCCGACCCGTCCCGGTACCGGCTGCTGTGGGCGCTGAGCCGGCGGGAGTTGCCGGTGAGCGAGCTGGCCGAGCTGCTGGGGGCGCACGTGGCGGCGACCTCGCAGCACCTGGCGAAGCTGCGGGCGGCGGGGCTGGTGGTGGCGCGCCGGGAGGGGACGCGGATCTTCTACCGGGCCACCGAGGTGCGCGGCCTGCTCACCGAGGCCGCGCTGATCGCCAACGACCTGCCCTCCCGCCGCGACGGCGGCGACGACGGCTCGGCCCCGGCCGGGGCGACCGCGCCGCAGCCCTTCGCCCGCGCCGTCCGGGCGGTGCGCCGCCGTCCCGCGACCGGCCAGGCCGGCTGAGTCCTCAGCGGGCCGGGGGCGGCGGGTCCAGCCGGTACTCCTGCCGGTCGGCGTCGTACGCGAAGAGCCCGGCGTAGCGCCCCCAGTCGGTGGCGGTCTCCAGTTGCCGGTCGGCCCGGTCTCCGGTGTGGTGGCGGGCGAGCAGGTCGCGGAGGAAGCCGGTGCGGACGGTGGCGCCGGGCCGGTCGCCGAGGCTGTTGGTGATCAGCCTGATCAGTGGGACGTCGAGGGCGGCACCGGCGAAGACGGCGCGGGCGTCCTGCGGGTCGGCGTCGGCGAAGGCGGCGCCGTCCGGGGTGAGCACCAGGTCGTCGCCGTGGACGGCGGCGAGGCCGAGCAGGTCCAGGGCGTCGACCTGGGGGAGCAGGTCGTCGATGTCGAGGCCGAGTTCGTCGGCGAGGTCGACGAGGTCGCAGCGCCCGCCCCGGTGGGCGATCATCGCGGCGAGTCCGGAGAGCCCGTCGACCGTGGCCGTGGGCAGCGGGGTGTTGGCGACCGTACGGCGTTCGGGGCGGTGGACGTCGTCGGCGTCGCTGATGTCGCCGACGCCACTGATGCCGTCGGCGTCGCCGGCGTCGTACGGACCGTCGCCGGAACGGCCGGTCGGGCGGGGGTCCTTGGGACGGCCGGTCATGATCCGGTAGACCCGGTCGACCAGTTCGTCGAAGGCGGCGGAGTCGCGGTCGCGCGGCCGCTCCAGGCCGACCTCGACGGTCTCCCGGATGACGCCGTGCGGGCGGGTGCCGAGGACGACGACGCGGTCGGCCATCAGCACCGCCTCCTCGATGTTGTGGGTGACCAGGACGACGGCCCGGGTCGGGAACTGGCCGGAGTCCCAGAGCTCCAGCAGCTCGCCGCGCAGGTGTTCGGCGGTGAGGACGTCGAGCGCGGAGAACGGCTCGTCCATCAGCAGCACGTCGGGCTCGACGACCAGCGCCCGGGCGAAGCCCACCCGTTGGCGCATGCCGCCGGAGAGTTCGCGGGGGTAGGCGGACTCGAAGCCGGTCAGGCCGATCAGGTCGATGGCCTGGGCGGCGGCCCGGGCGCGTTCGCGGGGCGGTACCCCGCGTGCCTCCAGGCCGAGTTCGACGTTCTGCCGGACGGTCAGCCAGGGCAGCAGGGCGAAGGTCTGGAAGACCAGCGCGGTGCCGGGGTTGGCGCCGGTGAGCGGGGTGCCGCGGTAGCGGACGGTGCCGGAGCCGGGCGGCAGGAGCCCGGCCAGGCAGCGCAGCAGGGTGGACTTGCCGGAGCCGGAGCGGCCGAGCAGCGCGACGATCTCGCCGGAGCGGACGGTGAGGTCGATCCCGGAGAGCACGGGCAGTTCGCCGTCGGCCCCGGCGTAGGCCTTGGTGAGGCCGACGGCCTCCAGCAGCACCTCGTCGCCCTCGGGCGGCGGGGTGGGAACGGCCCGGCGGGCCGTCGGTGCGGCGGCACGGGAGAAGGGGAGGCGCATCGGCGGGGTTCTCCGGGACTAGAGCGAGTAGCGGCGTTCGGCCAGCCGGTACAGCCGGCGCCAGAGCAGGCGGTTGAGGGCGACCACGTACAGGCTCATCACCGCCACGCCGGCGAGCAGGTGCGGGTGGTCGCCCCGTTCGGTGGCTCGGGCGATGTACGCGCCGAGGCCGGTGGCGGTGAGCGTGGTGCCGCCGAAGGTGACCACCTCGGAGACGATGGAGGCGTTCCAGGCGCCGCCGGAGGCGGTGATGCCACCGGTGACGTACGCCGGGAAGACGCCGGGGATGATCAGCCGGCGCCAGCGCTGCCGACCGCGCACGCCGAGGTCGTCCATGGCCTCGCGCAGGTCGGTGGGGATGGCCATGGCGCCGGCGATCGCGTTGAAGAGGACGTACCACTGGGCGCCGAGGGCCATCAGCAGGATGCCGCCGACGTCGATCGACAGGCCGGTGCGCAGCAGCAGCCAGACCGCCAGCGGGAAGAGGAAGTTCGCCGGGAAGCTCGCCAGCACCTGGACGACGGGCTGGGCGATCCTGGTCAGCCGGGGCGAGAAGCCGATCTTCACCCCGATCGGCACCCAGACGACGGTGGCCACCACGAGCAGGACGACGACCCGGGCGAGGGTGGCCAGGCCGAGCAGCAGCGGTTCGCCGAACACGCCGAGGCCGGTGCGGTCGGTGAGGTAGCGGCCGAGGTCGACCAGGCCCCAGAGCACGATGCCGCCCGCGACGACGGCGAAGACGATGTCCCCGGTCCGCTGCCGGGCGGGGTGGCCGGCGTGGGCGGGGTGGCCGTGGTGCCTGGTGCCGTGGTCGGTGCCGAACAGCCGTCCGGCCCGGTTGAGCGCCTGCCCGACGGGGTGCAGCGCCCGGCCGAGCAGGGCGGGCAGGTGCGAGCGGCGCAGCAGGTCGAGGACGACGGAGCGCTGGACCGAGGCGGCCTCGGACTGCTCGTTGCGGAAACGTTCGGCCCAGGCGGTGAGCGGCCGCCAGAAGAGGAAGTTGACGCCGACCACCAGCACGACCATGGTGGCGATCGCCCAGCCGACCCGGCCGAGGTCCCCGGCGGCGATGGCCGCGCCCGCGTACGAGCCGACCCCGGGCAGCGCGTACCGCTGGTCGTCGACGCTGATCGCCTCGGAGGCGACCAGGAAGAACCAGCCGCCGCCGAAGCTCAGCATGCCGTTCCAGACCAGGCCGATCATGCCGGAGGGCAGCTCGACCTTCCAGAACCGCATCCACCGGCCGAACCCGAACGAGCGCGACAGTTCGTCGAGTTCGGGCGGCAGCGAGACCAGCGCGTGGTAGAACGCGAAGGTCATGTTCCACGCCTGGGAGGTGAAGATGGCGAACACGGCGGCGCATTCGAGGCCCACCATCGAGCCGGGGAAGAGGGCCAGGAAGCCGGTCACCGCGACGGTCAGGAAGGCGAGCACCGGCACCGACTGCAGGATGTCCAGCGCCGGGATCAGCACGCGTTCCAGGCGGCGGCTGCGGGCGGCGGCGTAGGCGTAGCCGAAGGTGAAGACGATCGAGACGGCGAGCGCGGCGAACATCCGCAGCAGGGTGCGGGCCGCGTCGTACGGCAGCCGGGCGGGGTCGGTGTCGACGACGGCGTCCCGGGCGGTGGCGAACCGGACGGTGGTGTCCCGGCCGAGCCGCAGTCCGGCGTAGAGCAGGACCAGGACGGCGGCCGCGACGACCACGTCCACCCACAGCCCCCGGCCGAGGTGGCCGGGGCGAGCGGGGCGGCGGGGGCGAGCGGGGCGGCCGGGGTGGCCGGGGTGATGGGTCGTGCGGGAGGCGGAGGCGGGCAGCGGTCCCCGGGTCAGGACCGCGGTCGGGTCCGGGGTCGGGTCCCGGGCGGGGTCCGGGTTCGGGCCCGGGGCGGGCTTCGGCAGGGTCATGGTGGTACCTCCGGCGCAAACCCCGGCAGTCTGCTCCGTTCGTACATCCGTGTGCAAATGGACCTCTACGTCCCGGGCGTGGGGCGGTTCCGGGCGGCGGTGACCAGGAGCCGGGCGGTCGGCGTCGGCAGGTCCAGGTGGTGGGCGATCCAGTGCGGGTCGTGGCCGTGGGTGGCGAACATCCAGGCCGTGTAGAGCCGGTTCAGACCGGGAGCGCCGGGGGCGAGCAGCAGCGGGCGGACCTGCTCCATCGGGAAGCCCTCCAGCGAGCGGGCGCTGAACCACTGGGCGTCGTCGTCGCCCGGCGCGGTTGTCCTGCCCCGCGCGTCGCAGGCCTCCTGGGCGTTGCAGGCGTTCCGTGTGTCCCGGGCGTCCCGTGCGCGCCGCTGGTTCGCCCGGCCGGCCGCGCCCGCCCGCCGCCGGCTGGTGGCCAGCAGCAGGGCGAGCAGCAGTCCGGCGACCGAGGCACCGATGAGCGCGCCGGACAGGAAGAGCCGCAGCGGGCCGGGCGCGACGCCGACGGCGAGGCACTGGAGGGCGATCACGAGCAGGACACCGGACAGCGCGGTCGCCCTGCCGCTCCGGGGAGGCTTGCCGGTCCTGAGGGGCTTGCCGGTCCGGGGAGGCCTGGCGTTCCGGGAGAACAGGGCAGTCCGGGGGAACAGGGCGGTGCGGGTCATGGCGGGGTCCTCCTTCGGCGGTACCGGGAGTGGGCGTGCTCGGGCGACGCCGTTCAGGCGGCGCGGGCCAGCCGGGGGTCGTACTTGTAGCCGATCTGGCGGACGGTGGCGATCGCCTCCCGGTGTCCGGGGCCGAGCTTGCGGCGGATCCGGGCGATGTGGGTGGCGACGGTGCGGCTCTCACCGGTGTCCGGGCGGCCCCAGACCGCCTCCATCAACTGGCGGCGCGAATGCACCCGCAGCGGGTTGCCGACCAGGTGTGCGAGCAGTTCGAACTCCAGGTAGGGCAGCGGTGTGAGCGGGTGGCCGTCGACGATGACGGTCCGCTGCTCGGTGTCCACCACGAGGCCGGTCCCGGTGGCGGTGCCGGAGCCGGTGCCAGCGCCGGTGACGATGGTTGCGGTGCCGGTGGCCGCGGTGCGCCGGACCGGGGCGGGGGCGTGATCGGAGAAGACGGCGTCGAGCCTGGGACGGCGTACGACCATGGCGATGCTCCCTCGATGGGTTGGGGGCGGGACGGGGCGGGTCGGTCAGCGGGCGGGGTGCCAGGTGGCCTCCAGCCGCGTGGTCCCGTCCGGGGCGGTGGCGGTCCGCCAGCGGGCCCGCATCCCGCTCGTGCGGCGGCTGCCCGCGTGCCCGCCCGCCGGGCCGCGGGTCGGGGCGCCGGTCGGGGCGATTGCCGGTGCGGCGGTGGCCTGGAGGACGGTGTTGTCCAGCGGGCTCGCTGCCAGCCGTCGGCCGACGGCGGTGAGGGCGGCGAGGACGGCGCGGGGCCGGCCCCGGTCGGTGGACGGACGGTCGGGTCGGAAAGCGGCGACGATGGTCATGGCAGGTCACCTCCGTGACGGTTCGGCGGCTGTCGCTGATGGCGGGCGGCGGCGGGCGGCGGGCGGCGGACAGGGCGCGGGGCGGCGCGGGTGGTCGCGGGCGGGAGCCCGACGACCCGAACCCAATGGCTCAGTGGCTCAGCGCGGTCTGGATGATCTTGATGATCACCATCACCATCGCCACCAGCAGATAGGCCCGCAGGGCGCCCATGCCGACCTTGCGGGCGGTGGACAGGACCGGCTTCTCCAGGGTCTCCAGCGGGGGCATCCGCCAGTCCGCGCGGCCGGTGCGGTCGACGGGGTCCTCCTTGGTGGCCGTGCGGCCGGAGGTGAAGGAGTACCCGGCGACCAGGACGCCGGCGACGCCGCAGCCGGCCATGATCCAGAGGATCGCCTCGGAGCTGATGTCCGGCCAGACCACGGCCGCGGTGAGGACCATCGAGAGCGTCACCAGGACGCCGACCACCGCCGAGGTGAAGGCGTTGGTCCTGGGACCGTTCACCCAGGGGCCGAGCACCGCCCTGTCGTTGCAGAGCAGCAGCAGGAAGACGGTCGCGGAGGGCAGCAGCACCCCGGCCAGCACCTGCACGAACTGCGTCATCAGGCCCTGCGTGTAGTCGGTGGACAGCAGGGTGATCGCCGCGGCCGCGACCACCAGGCCCGCGTAGACCCCGTAGAAGCCCTTGGCGCCCTTCACCCCGCGGTGCAGCGAGTGCTTGATGCCGAACACGTCTCCGATCGCGTACGCGGTGGAGAGCGAGACGGCGAACGCGCCGATGATCGAGGCGTCCAGCAGCGCGATCGCGAACAGCACCCCGGCGACGTGCCCCGCCTTGGCCTCGATGCCCCGGGCCACGGCGGCCGCGTCCGAGAACTGCCCGAAGCCGTCGGTGCCGGCGAACGCGGCGGCGGTGAAGCCCGTCATGGCGGCCGCGCCGACGATCACGATCACGATGCCGATCCACAGGTCGGCCTTCTCGTAGGTCATGAAGCGCGGGGTGATCCGCTTGTCGATGACGTACGACTGCTGGAAGAACAGCTGCCAGGGGGCGACGGTGGTGCCGACGATCGAGATGATCACCAGCATCACGGCGGCGAGCTGCCCCGAGCCGCCGGGCACGGTGGGCGTCACGAAGTCGTGTGCCATCTGCGAGGTCTTCGGGTGGACCAGGAGGTAGATCGGCACCAGCAGCAGCGAGCCGACGCACAGCGTCACCGCGACCCGCTCGAAGCGCCGGAACGAGCCGGTGAACGCGGAGGCGACGATGATCGTCGCGGCCAGCACCACCGAGGCCGCCTTGGGCAGTCCCAGGTAGCCCGCCGCGAGCGTCACCCCGATGAACTCCGTCACCAGCGTCAGCGCGTTCAGCAGGAACAGGTCGATCACGCTGAACGCGCCCCAGAACCTGCCGAACCGTTCCAGGATCAGCCGGGCGTGCCCGACCCCGGTGACCGCGCCCAGGCGCAGCACCATCTCCTGGTTCACGTACAGCACCGGGACCAGCATCAGCAGCGTCCACAGCAGCTGGGTGCCGTAGTTCTGGCCCGCCTGCCCGTAGGTCGAGAAGGCGCCGGCATCGTTGTCGCCGACCATCACGATCAGTCCGGGCCCGACGATCGCGAGCAGGGTCTTCAACCGGGCCGACAGTCCCCGGCGCGGCGCGGTGTCATCGAGGCGGACGGTGCCGAACGCGCCCTTGATGTCGCCGACGTGGGCGTCGTCGAGGACCGCCGGGCGGGGCGTCGACACCGTGGGGTCGAGGGTGGCATGCGTGGTCATGAGTTCCTCCCATGGGCCCCGTGCGGGCGGGGCGGGTCGGAGGCGCGCGGCAGTGCTTCCCCGCAGGTGGGCGCGACGCATCGGCGCGCGGCGGTCCGCCGGTCATGAGGTGCTCTCATGGGGTGGCCTCATGAGACGTGCTCATGAGTCGCGCTCATGCGTGCGCCTCATGAGGCCGGGCCATGAGCAGGTCTCATGAACCGGTCCCATGAGCGCGGCTCATGGGCCAACCCATGAGCAAGTCTCATGAGCTCGACCATGAGCGCGCCTCATGGCGCGCGAACGGGCATGGCGAAGCCGCGTGCTGGATCGACGCGTCGTCAGAGCGACGAGCAGGGAAGGTCGTTACCGCGTGCCGGAGGTGTGCGAGGGCAAGCGGGGGTAGGGGCAACTGTGGCCCGGACTACTGCATTCCATGTCTCTCGCCTCCTCCCGGCCGGCGCACCCCGTGGTGCGAGTCATCGACGCGGCAAGGAGTTCACCGGTCCGCGCGACGCGACCACCGGTTCACCCCAACTCGTCAGAGCTTAGCCCCGGCGAAGGCCGATACTTGCGCACTTGGTTAAACCTTTACCTTTCCGTCGAGCGGTGCCGCGGTGCCGCGGTGCGCCGCCCGGGCTGCGCCCACCCGGGTGACGCGGGTTTGACCGTCCGGCCGCCACGGAACGACTTCCCGCCGTACCGGCAGCGGCACCAGGCCGGGCCCGGACCCGAGGGGTGGCATGGCGACCGAAGGTTCCCAGGAGGCTCCCCGGCAGGCACGAGCACTGGCGCTCGCCCGGCACCCGAAGCTGTGGCTCTTCCCGACCGTCCTGTGCGGCCTGCTGGCCGTCGTGCTCTCGCTGCTCTACATGGGCGGAATCGTCAACCCGACCGGGCACCTGCACCGGCTCCCCATCGCCCTGGTGAACGCGGACCGGGGCGCGCCGCCGCCCGGGCAACCGGCGAACCTCGGCACCCAGCTGGCCAAGGCGATCGTGGCCGGCACGCCCGACAGCACCGTCGACTGGCGGCAGGTGGACGAGGCCGGGGTGCGCGAGCAACTCGCCTCCGGCAAGGTGTACGGCGCGCTGGTCGTTCCCGAGGACTTCACCGACTCCGTCACCGCGCTGGTCACCGGCGGCGCCACCGCGCGGCCGACCGTGACCGTGCTGACCAACCCCGGCCTGGGCAGCCTCGGCTCCTCGATGGCCGCGCAGATCGCCCAGAACGCCGCCCACCAGGCCTCCCAGGCGGCCGGCCGGGAACTGCTCGCCGCCGTCCCGCCCGCGACCACCCCGGGCCCGGACGCCGGCGCCACCGCGCGTCTGCTGCTCGCCGACCCGTTCGCCGTCGCCACCCAGGTCGGCCACCCGATCGGCAGTCACAGTGGGCTCGGCCTGAGCGCCTTCTACTTCACCCTGCTGGCCGTGCTGACCGGCTTCATCGGCGGCAACATCATCCACAACGGTGTCGACGGCGCGCTCGGCTACAGCGACAGCGAGATCGGCCCCTGGCACACCCGTCGCCCGACCGTCCCGATCAACCGCACCCAGACCCTGCTGCTCAAGATGATCATGACGGCCGGGATCATGCTGATCACCACCTCCCTGGTGATGTTCGGCGCGGTCGGCGTCCTCGGCATGGACGCCCCGCACCAGCCGATGCTCTGGCTCTTCACCTACTGCGCCAGCCTCGCCGTCGGCCTCGGGGTGCAGGCGATCAACGCCGCGTTCGGCGGCATCGGGCAGCTGGTGTCGATGTTCGTCTTCATCGCGCTGGCCCTGCCCTCCTCCGGAGCGACCGTCCCGCTGCAGGCGGTGCCCGGCTTCTACCGCTTCCTGAGCGTCTTCGAGCCGATGCGCCAGCTCAGCGACGGCATCAGGGCGATCCTGTTCTTCGACGCCCGGGCCGACGCCGGGCTGGCCCGGGGCTGGATCATGATCGCCATCGGCGTGGTGCTGGCCCTGCTGTTCGGCTTCGGCATGACCCGCTACTACGACCGCAAGGGCCTGCACCGCTGGACGCCCCAGCCGACCGACTGAGCCGACCGGCCGTGCCGCTACCCGGCGGCGCGGCCGCCCGACGGACCGGCCGGCCCTGCGCGACGAGCGGCTACGCCCCCGGCAGGCTGCCGAGCACGGCGGCGACATCCGTCCGCCGGGCGACGTCCAGCAGCGCGCGGGCCATCACCGACCCCGGCTCCCGGGCCGCGATCACCAGGCCGATCGGCGCGCTGTGCACCGGCTCCACCAGCAGGACGGCCTGCATGCCGGGCGGCACCCCGAACACGTGCAGCCAGGCGTACGGCACGACGCTCGCCCAGTGCCCGGTCCGCACGTGCGCGAACAGCGAGGCCACCGAGTCCGTCTCGACCCGCGGGGTCGGCTCCAGCCCGAGGCCCGCGAACACCTCGTCCAGCACCCGCCGGCCCTGCATGCCCGTGTGCAGCAGGCACAGCGGCAGCCGGGAGGCCTCCGCCCAGGTCGCCCTCGGGTGGCGGGCCGGCCCGTCGGCCAGGCTGGTCAGCAGGACGTAGCGCTCCTCGTACAGGGGGAGCGTGCGCAGGTCGTCGGCGCCCGGCCCGGGCAGGTAGGTGATGCCCGCGTCGATCTCGAAGTTCCTTACCTGGCGCAGGAGTTCCTCGGACCGCAGGTCGGTGGACAGTTCCACGGTGGCCAGCGGGTGGGCGGCGCAGAGCGGTCCGGTGAGCAGTGGGACGGCGCCCGAGGCCGTCGGCACCGAACCGATCCGCAACCGTCCGCTCAGACCGGTGCGCAGCGCGTCCACCTCGTCCCGCAGGGCGTCCCGGTCGGCCAGGATCCGCTGCGCCCACAGCACGATCCGCTCGCCCTCCGGGGTCAGGCCCTGGTAGGCGCGGCCGCGTCGGACCAGCAGCACCTCCAGCTCGTCCTCCAGCTTGCGGACGGCCTCGGAGAGGGCGGGCTGGGAGACGTGGCAGGCCTGGGCGGCGCGGGAGAAGTGGCGCTCCCGGGCGAGGGCGACGAGGTATTCGAGCTGGCGGAAGAGCATCTACCCGGCCTCCGGCGCGCTGGTGTCGGCCGTCTCCGCCCCCGTCGTCCCGGTCCCCCCGTCGGCGCCGGCACCAGCGCCAGCGCCAGCATCAGCACCGGTTCCGGTGCCGGCACCGGTGTCCAGGCGGTCGGTGCGGGTGTACACGTTCATCGAGTCGCCGCGCAGGAAGCCGACCAGGGTCAGGCCGGTCTCCTCGGCCAGGTCCACGGCCAGCGAGGAGGGTGCGGAGACCGCCGCGAGCATCGGGATGCCCGCCATCACGGCCTTCTGCACCAGCTCGAAGGACGCCCGGCCGCTGACCATCAGCACCGTGCCGCGGGCCGGCAGCAGGCCCTCGCGCAGGGCGTGCCCGACCACCTTGTCCACGGCGTTGTGCCGGCCGACGTCCTCGCGCAGGCAGAGCAGCCGCCCGTCGGTGTCGAACAGGCCGGCCGCGTGCAGGCCGCCGGTGCTGTCGAAGACCTTCTGGGCGGCGCGCAGCCGGTCGGGCAGGGCGGAGAGCAGCGCGGGGGTGACGCGCAGCCCGTCCCCGGCGACGCTCCAGGGCGCGGTGGTGCGCACCGCGTCCAGGCTGGCCTTGCCGCACAGGCCGCAGGAGGAGGTGGTGTAGAAGTTGCGCTCCAACGAGGCGTCGGGCGCGGGCACCCCGGGGGCGAGGACGACGTCCACGACGTTGTAGGTGTTGCCGCCGTCGGCGGTGGCACCGGCGCAGTAGCGGATCCCCGCCACCTGGTCGGCGGCGTGCAGCACGCCCTCGCTGACCAGGAAGCCGGCCGCCAGGTCGAAGTCGTTGCCGGGGGTGCGCATGGTCACCGTCAGCGGGCGCCCGCCGACCCGGATCTCCATCGGCTCCTCGGCGGCCAGGGTGTCGGGGCGGTGCGTGGGCGTGCCCTGGCGCAGGCGCAGCACTCTGCGCGGAACGGTCACTCGGCCCATGGTCGTCGGCTCCTCGGCGGGATGGTGGCGGACTCTACGAGTGAATCCTCGCGCGTCCGGCGGGTGAGCTGCGCCGCGAGGGCCGGTTCGGGCAGGTGACGGCGGCTGTGCGCGGCCGTGACGGCCAGGCAGAGCACGCCCACCGCGGCCATGCCGGTCAGCAGCGCCGGGCAGGAGACGTGACCGGCCGTTCCGGCGAACAGCAGCGGGGTGAGGAAGCCGCTGGAGGTGGTGCTCTGGTAGAGGGAGGCCGCGGTCGGGCCGACCGGGCCGACTTGGCCGACCCGGCCGACCGGCCCGGAGGGCGCGCGCGTCAGCCGTTCCACCTCGTGCAGCCCCGCGCCGAGCGTCAGCCCGTACCCGGTGCCGAGGACGACGGCGGCCGCGAGCACCAGTCCCACCGAGTCGCGCTCGGCGGCCAGGGCGCCGAGCAGCAGCCCGGCGATCACCGTGGCCATCGCGGTGAGGGTGGCCCGGGCGCTGCCGTGGTCGTCCAGCCGGGCCGCGAAGGGCTGGGCGACCACGCCCGCGGCGAGCGTGAGCGCCGCCACCAGGCCGCCGAACAGCGGCGCGTGGCCGGGGACGCGGTCGGCGACCAGCGGCGGCAGCACGACGTACGCCACCGTGGCGGAGCCGAGCACGGCGGGGCTGGCGGGAAGGACGACGTAGCGGAAGCGGGGGTGCCGGACGGCCGTGCGGTGCCCGTCGCCCCACCCGGCCCGAGGGATCGGGTGCGGGCTCGGGCTCGGGCTCGGACTCACGCCGAGATCCGGTGCGGTGTCCGGCAGGCGGCGGGTGGCACGCAGCACCAGCAGGCAGCCGAGTGCATGGGCGAGCGCGGGCAGCGCCATCGGGTCGGGCAGCCACTCGGCGAGCACCCCGGAGGCCAGCGCGCCCGCCGAGAAACCGGCCCCGGTGGCGTACACCGCGCGACGGGCCGTGACCGCGGGCGGCACGGACGGGCCGGACAACTCCCGCAGCCACGCCGCCCCGGCCAGGAACACCAGACCGGCGGCGAAACCGGTGGCCGAACGGGCGGCGAACACGGCCGGCTCGTCCGCCACGGCCAGGACGGCGCTCGCGGCGGCGGACAGCACCAGCGCGCCGCGCACCACCCGTCGACGGCCGTAACGGTCGGCGGCGGCGCGGCCCAGCAGCAGACCGGGGACCAGCCCGACCAGGTAGACCGAGAACATGGCGGCCAGCGACAGCGGCGACCAGTCGGTGCGCGCCCGGTACACGGTGGCCAGGGCGGTGAACTGGTTCGCGCCCCAGGCGGCGACGGCCACGGCGGCCGCGGCCGGGAGCCAACGGGTGGGCATGTGCGTGCTCTGCTCTCTCGTCCTCACGGACGGTTGCGCTGTTCCCCGGGCGGTCGCCCGCCTCCCTCAGCCGACCCGCTTCGGGGGCGGGGGCCGGAGGCCTGGGGCGGCGTGCCGGAATGTTCGCGGGACGATTCGGCGGTGGCCCGGCGGGAAACAGTCCCGGTGGGACACAGCCCCGGCGGCTATCTGCTCGGCGAGGCATTCGGCGCCGTTCTCGCAGAATTCGCTGACGTGTCAATTCCGGGATTCTGCCCCTTCACGAAGGGGCACGACAGTCGAAAACCCGGCCTGACTGGTGGTGCGGCCCGGGAATGCCGACGGCCCAGGTCCCGGGCGGGGTCGAGGCCGGGCCGTCAACCGGGGCGTCGATGATGACCACGTGCCGCGCCGCCCCTTGCCCGGATGTTCCGGCTCGCCGATTTTCCGGCGCACCGGTTCCGGATTCCTCACCGGTCAGTGTGGAGTCCGGGGCCGCGGCACGTCAAAGAGGCCGTCCCTGTGACCTGATAGGCGGCGCTTGTCGAGGAATTCGCCGGCCCGCGGGCCTTTCGCCGCACCGGTGCGCTACCCGGCGCTCCGCCCCACCGACAGCACGACCGCGCTGGTCGCGCCGCCCGGCGTCTCGTAGTGCACCGTCTCCCCGGCGTGGCGCCCGAGCAGGGCCTTCCCGAGCGGGCTGTCGGAGGTCACCAGGGTCAGCTCCCGCTCCTCAGCCAGCTCCGCGACCTCGACGGTCTCCTCGTCCCCGTCCGCGAACCGCACGGTGACGGTGGACCCCACCCCCACCACCGCCGTCGACGGAGCCCCGGCGATGCTCGCCTCGCGCAGCCGCTGCTCCAACTCGGCGATCCGCCGGTCCAGCCGCGTCACCTCCGACGCCCGCTGCAACTCGTCCGCCGCGTCCGCCCGGTCCCCCACCGGCTCCACCCCGCGCAGCGTCGCGGCCACCTCCCCCCGATCCGCCCGCAGCTGCGCCAACTCCTCCTGCACCGCACGCAGGCCCTCGGCACTGATGGGTTCGGGACCACCGGTCATCGCCTGCTCCCGGGTCTCTCGCGAAACGCTCAAACACCGGCCGCCTCCCATTACCCCACCCCACCGGTCCCCGGGCAACTCCGGCCGTGCGAGCGCCACTCGGCGCCACTCGGCGCCACTCGGCGCCACTCGGCGCCGCGCGGAGGACCCGGGCGGGCCGGACCAAGCCGCACAGCACCAGGCCGGACGCGGGCCGTCAGCGAACGAGGGCGTCGGCCCGTCGCTGCTCCGGCGCCCGCTGCCGCACGACCGGCGCGAGGAAGCCGCTCGGCGCCCCGTGCCAGGAGACCGAGAGGGCCTCCCGGGCGCGCGTGCACGCCACGAAGAGCAGGCTGAGCTCGCCGTTCAGGTCTTCCCGGTGCTGCTGCGGGTCCGTGTCCTGCGGGGTGATGGCGTTGGGCATGGGCACCACGCCGTCGCTCACGCCCGCGACGGCCATGCAGCGGAACTCCAGTCCCTTCATCCGGTGCATGGTCCCGATCCGCACGCCGGGCGACGGCGCGTTGCCGAGCAGGTAGGCGGGCGTCCCGGCGCGGTCCAGGGCCTGGGCGATGTCGCGGCCGAACTGGACGGTCCGGGCGGCGACGCCGATGTCCTCCGGGCGCACGCCCGAGGCGGTCCACTCCGCGATGCGGGCGACGAGTGCCCGGATCTCCTCGGACTTGTCGGCGTGACCGTGCGTCTCGGGGTGCGCGCCGTGCAGGGTCGAGTGATAGCCGGCCAGGGACTCCTCTCCGCCGTCCATGTCGTCCGGGCGCTCACCGGTGAGCAGGGAGGCGGACCAACTGAGGATCTCGTGCGTGGTCCGGTAGTTGATCCGCAGCCGGGCGGACCGGCCGACCACCTGGATCCCGAGCGAGCGCAGCGAGACCTTGTTCCCGTAGATCCGCTGGTGCGGGTCGCCGGCGAGGAACAGGTCGTCCGGCCCGGGCGCGACGAGTGCGCGGAGGAACCGCCACTGCGCGGGGTGCAGGTCCTGGGCCTCGTCGATCACCACGTGCCGGAACGGGCGGTGCTCCTGCTCGTCGAGCGTCCGTGCGGCCTGCGCGCAGACCTGCAGGAAGGTCCACTCCCCGGCCTGTCGCAGCTCCTCCTCGAACGCGGCCACCACGCGCCACAGTTGGGTCCGCTTCAGCGGCCCGAGGGTGGTGCCCCGGCCGGACCGGGACGCCTTCAGGTACTGCTCCGGACCCTCGATCGCCTGGGCCAGGACGACCTGCCGCCACTCCTGGTCGAGGAACACGTCGGCGAAGTCGACCCCGAGCCGCTCGGCGTTCCGCCCCCAACGGGCCAGGACCGCGCGCTGGTTGAAGACGATCTTCAGCGGGGCGCCGCCCCGGGAGCGGCGGAGGACCTCGTTGGCCAACGCGTCGACGGTGACCACCCGGACCTTCGCCCTGATCCGCTCGTCCGTGACGAGCAGGGCGAGGCAGCGTTCCAACTCCGCGGCGAGGTCCTTGGTGTAGGTGGTGAGCAGCACCGATCCGTCGGGGGCGTCCGGCGGCAGCCGGCGCGCCAGATGGTACGTCCGGTGCAGGGCCACCACGGTCTTGCCGGTCCCGGGGCCGCCGGTGACGCGGGCGGGTCCGTTGAACGACTCCCGGTAGGCGATCCGGTACTGGGCCGGGTGCAGGAAGATCCGCCAGGCGTCGAACGGGCGCTCCAGGATCTCCTGCAGTTCCTCGGGGCCGGACACCAGGGCGACCCGGCCGCGCGCGCGGGCCATCGCCGAGACCAGCTCGTCCTCGGGCCGGCCGGCGCCCACCGGAGCCGCCGCCCGCGCGTACGCCTGGACGATCTCGCGGTCGATGTCGGCCGGCTCCATCCCGCTGGCGAGACCGATCAGGACGTCGAACTGCTGCTCCGGCAGGACCCGGTGGAGCGCCTCCAGATGGGCTTCGTCGGGCAGCAGCCGGATGATCGGCAGGATCTCCTCGTCGATGCCCAGGCTGCGCAGGACCTTGTCGGAGCGGTCGGCGAAGAGCCGCCGGGGTTCGTCGGAGGCCCGGGTCCGCAGGGACGCGGTGGCGCGTTCCAGGGCGACGTCGTTGCGGATCTCGACGCCCTGGGTGGCGGCGTTGACCGAGGCCCGGTGCTTGCCCGCCCAGTCGTTGGCCTTGTCGTGCGGGAGGACCTTCAGCAGCAGGTAGCCGTCGCCGCGGTCGGCCTTGAGGACGACTCCGCGCCAGAAGTCGGTGATCCGGATGGTCCGGATCCGGGGATCGCGCTGGTGGGTGAGCTTCTCCAGGTGCACGCCGGCGTGCGTCGCCCCGGTGAACTTCTCGAAGGTCTCGAAGACCCGTCGCTGCACCGACTTCTCCAGCGCCGCGAACTCCAGCAGGAAGTCCCGGTGCATACCCAGCGTCGCCACGCGGGCCCCCCTCACGCCTCGGTCCGGTCGGGCAGTTGCTCACTGTACTGGCCGGAACGATCACTCGAGGCACCGGCGGACGGCGGTCGTACCCGCCGGTCGGGGGCTCCCGCGGTGCGGCTGCGTGGACGAACCGCTCCGGGGCGCGCGTGCGGCGGCACGCGCCCGCTCGTCGGCGCCGCAGGGGCCGCCCGTCGGCGCCGCGGGGCCCGCCCGTGCGCCCGGGGACGGGTCCCGTCGGCGGTGTCCACGGGCGCCTCCCGAGGGTGGCGGTGATCACCTTCCGGGGCAGGGCGGTGGGGGAAAGCGCAGGTCGGAGGGGTGGGGGAGACGGGTGGAGGTGGGACCGGCCGCTGGGGCGGAGGTGGGCGAAGCTACCATGTGGGCAACACCCTCAGCTCGAAAGATGGACTTGTGACTGTCAACGACGACGTGTTCACGGACTGGAAGAACCGCGAGGAGATCGCGGAGTCGATGATCCCGATCATCGGGCGGCTGCACCGGGAGCGGGACGTCACCGTTCTGTGCCACAGCCGTTCCCTGGTGAACAAGTCGGTGGTCAGCATCCTCAAGACGCACCGCTTCGCCCGGCAGATAGCCGGCGAGGAGCTCTCGGTCACCGAGACGATGCCGTTCCTGAGCGCACTGACCGCCCTGGACCTCGGCCCCTCGCAGATCGACATCGGCATGCTCGCCGCCACGTACAAGGCGGACGACCACGGTCTCTCGGTGGAGGAGTTCACCGCCCGGGCCGTCGCCGGTGCCACCGGGGAGAACAAGCTGGAGCGCCGGTCCGCGCAGGACGTCGTGCTGTACGGGTTCGGCCGCATCGGCCGGTTGGTCGCCCGGCTGCTGATCGAGAAGGCCTCGGCCAACGGCCTGCGGCTGAAGGCCATCGTCGTGCGCAACGGCGGCGGCGACGACCTGGTCAAGCGCGCCTCGCTGCTGCGCCGGGACTCCATCCACGGCCAGTTCCAGGGCACGATCACCGTCGACGAGGCGAACAACAAGATCGTCGTCAACGGCAACGAGATCACGGTGATCTACTCCGACGACCCGACCAAGGTCGACTACACGGAGTACGGGATCAACGACGCGATCCTGATCGACAACACCGGCCGGTGGCGTGACCGCGAGGGCCTGTCGAAGCACCTGCGCCCCGGCATCGCCAAGGTCGTGCTGACCGCTCCGGGCAAGGGCGACGTCCCGAACATCGTCCACGGCGTCAACCACGACATGATCAAGCCGGACGAGCAGATCATCTCCTGCGCCTCCTGCACCACCAACGCCATCGTCCCGCCGCTGAAGGCGATGGAGGACGAGTACGGCGTGGTCCGCGGCCACGTGGAGACCGTCCACTCGTTCACCAACGACCAGAACCTGCTGGACAACTACCACAAGGCCGACCGCCGTGGCCGCTCGGCGCCGCTGAACATGGTGATCACCGAGACCGGTGCCGCCTCGGCCGTCGCCAAGGCCCTGCCGGACCTCAAGGCGCGGATCACCGGCAGCTCGATCCGGGTGCCCGTGCCGGACGTCTCGATCGCGATCCTCAACCTCCAGCTGAAGCGGGAGACCAACCGTGAGGACGTCCTGGAGTACCTGCGCAACGTCTCGCTGACCTCGCCGCTGAAGCGCCAGATCGACTTCATCGACTCGCCCGACGCGGTCTCCAGCGACTTCATCGGCTCGCGCCACGCCTCGATCGTGGACGCCGGCGCGACCAAGGTCGAGGGCGACAACGCGATCCTGTACCTGTGGTACGACAACGAGTTCGGCTACTCGTGCCAGGTCGTCCGGGTCGTGCAGTACATCTCGGGTGTCGAGTACCCGACCTACCCGGCTCCGGCGGTCTGATCCGTCGGTCGCGCGGTGCGGTTCTTCGGCGGGGCGGTGACCGGTTGGTCGCCGCCCCGCCGGCGTTTCGGGGTCCTTCGGGGGTGCTTCGGGGGAGGGGCGGTGCTCTGCCGGCGCGCGGCGCGCGGCGCGCGGCGGGTGGCGGGTGTGGGTGCGGGGACGGGGCGGCGGTGGACGGGGGCGGAGCTGCGGCTATGTTGAGGGGTCACTGACAGCCGGAGGGAGCGGGCGATGGGGATGGGTGGTCGGCGGATGGCGGCCGGGGTGGCGGCCGGAGTGCTGATGGCGGTGCTGGCCGGGTGCTCGTCCGGGGGGTCGAAGGGCGCCGCGGCGACGGCGTCGGGGGCACCGGGCGCGGCGGCGGGTGCGACCGCCTCAACGGCCGCGGCCTCCGCGCCCGCGGACCCGGCCGCGGCGTCGGCGACGGGGGCCGCGTCCGGGGCGGCCGCGGCACCCGCGACCGCGCCCGCGAGCACGGCCGCGCCCGCGTCGGCCCCCGCGGCGGCGCCCAGTGCGGACCTGGAGGCGGCGCTGCTGGACGACAAGCTGGTCGGCCAGGTGCTGCCGGACGCCAAGGCGATGGCCGGGTGGGAGGAGGAGAAGCGCCGGGTCGACACCGCCGACCACACCGTCACCTGCACCGCCGCCAAGCCCTGCACGGGCAAGCCGCTCAGCGCGTCGGTCCGGTTCTCCTCGGGCGACGTGGTCACCCGCTTCATCGTGGAGACCCTGCCCAGCCGGGACGCGGCCAGGAACCGGCTGAAGGAGACGTACACCTCGTACGCCGCCGGGCCGTTCAAGAAGATCGACACCCCGGCGCTGGGCAGCGAGAGCCAGGCCTTCCAGGGGCCGTTGGCCGAGGGCGAGGGCGTCGGCATCGTGGTGCGCTCGGGCACGGTGGTGGCGAGCGTGACCACCGAGGGCGGCCCGGTGGACGTGGCCGCGACGCGGCGGCTCGCGGTCATGCTGGTCCAGCGGATCGAGCAGGCGCAGGCGGGCCGGACGCCGGACGCCGGGCCCGGACCCGCCTGAGAGCAGGTCGTCGGGCACGGTCGGTCGGTCCCCATGGCGACGGACCGTCGGCCGGGGCGGCACGGCGCGGCGCGGTCGGCGTGGCGTGGTGGCCGTGGTGGCGGTGGGCGTGGTGGCGGTGGCAGGTCGCTGTCAGGCAGCGAGGCGTCACCCGTGGTGCCCGCTCGTGCCGTTCCGGGCGCCTCCGCCGGACGTTCCCGCTCCGGTCCCGAGCCGGGAGGGCGCTGGTCTGGGGAAACGGATGTCAGTCGAGCGTGATATGTACTCCATCTGAGGTGGCCGCGGTGCGGCCATGCGAAAGATGCCGATGACGTTCGAGGGGGCCACCACATGCCGCTGTTCCGACGCCGCTCCGGCGGGGAGGGCGCGCAGGACCGGGCCGGGTGGCGCGGGTTCGGGTTCGGCCGGCGCGCCGCCGGGGCGCCGGTGGCGGCCCGCGGTGCCGAGCCGCGGCTCGACCCGACCTTCGGGGACGAGTCCGTGCGCCTGGTGCTCGGTCAGGCCGCGGCCGGGGACTGGGCGGCGCTGCGCCCCGCGCTGGCCGCCGTCGGGGGCGGCGCGAGTGACGGCGCCGCGAATGGTGCCGAGGAGGGCGTCGGGAACGGCGTCGGGGACGGAGCCGAGCTGACGTACCTCGCCGCGGCGATCGCCGACGTGCCCGGGGTCGAGGAGTGGACGGGCCGGGTCCTGGCCGACGCCCCGGACGACTCGCTGGCGCTGCTGCTGTCCGGAGCCCGGCAGATCACCTGGGCCTGGGAGGCACGCACCGGAGCCCGGGCCAAGCACGTCACCGAGGAGCAGTGGAAGCTGTTCCACCAGCGGCTGGACACCGCCGAGGAGCAGCTGCTGGAGGTGGCCGAGCGCGAGCCGGCCTGGCTCGCGCCCTGGTACTTCCTGCAGATCAGCGCCCGCGGCGCCTCGCTCGGACCGGAGGTCGCCGCCTGCCGCTTCGAGGCCGCCGTCCGCCGCTCGCCCGGACACAGCGGCTCGCACCGGCAGCGGCTGCAGCAGCTGTGCGCCAAGTGGGGCGGCTCGCACGAGCAGATGCACGACTTCGCCCGCTCGGCGATGTTGGCCGCGCCCGAGGGCAGCCACCTCGGCGAACTGGTGGCGCTCGCGCACCTGGAGCACTGGCTGGACCTCCCGGACGGCGAGGACCACGCGTACCTGACCAGCCCGACCGTGCTGGGCGAGCTGCAGGAGGCCGCCTTCCGTTCCGTGCTGCACCCGGACTTCAAGCCGGTGCGCGGCTGGCAGGGCGCCTTCAACAGCTTCGCGATGGCCTTCTCGCTCGCCGACCAGCGCAAGACCGCCCGGCTGCTGTTCGACGCGCTGGACGGGGCCGTCACCGAGTCGCCCTGGCACTACCTGTCGGGGGACCCGGTCAAGACCTACCGCGCCCACCGCGACCGCTGCGCCGCGTCCTGAGGCCGACCGTGAACCCATGACGACCTCGTGAACCCGTGACGACCGTGAACCGAGCCCGACCCGTGAACCTGTGAACCTGTGAACCCGTGACGACCGTGAACCGAGCCCGACCCGTGAACCTGTGAACCTGTGAACCCGTGACGACCGTGAACTGACGTCAACCGTCCGCCGTCGCCGACCGCGTACCGACGCCGACCGTCTGCAGCCACCGAGCCGCGCACCGACGCCGAGCCGCGTCCCCCGAACGCCATCCGCCCCGCGATCGAAAGAGCCTCCGGTGTCCCCAACCGACAACCCGACGAGTGCGCACACCTTCCAGGTGGACCTGCGCGGCCTGGTGGACCTGCTCTCCCACCACCTCTACTCCAGCCCGCGGGTCTACCTGCGCGAACTGCTGCAGAACGCGGTGGACGCGATCTCCGCCCGCCGCGCCCTCGACCCCGGGGCGCCGGCCCGGATCACCGTCCGCGCCGACGACGAGCTGTCCGTCACCGACACCGGCGTCGGCCTGACCGAGCAGGACGTCCACACCTTCCTCGCCACCATCGGCCGCAGCTCCAAGCGCGACGCCGACGGCCGCCTCGACGGCGACGGGCTGGCCAGGGCGCGCGGCGACTTCATCGGCCAGTTCGGCATCGGCCTGCTCGCGTGCTTCGTGGTCGCCGACGAGATCACCGTGGTCACCCGCTCCGCCGCCGCGCCGGACGCCCCGGTGATCGAGTGGCGCGGCAGCTCCGACGGCAGCTACACCATCCGCACCCTGCCCACCGAGGCCAAGCCCGAACCGGGCACCACCGTCACCCTCGCCCCGCGCGCCGACGCCGCCGAGTGGACCCGCCCCGGCCGGGTGCTCACCCTCGCCCGGGACTTCGGCAGCCTGCTGCGCCACGACGTCACCGTGACCGACGCGAACGGCACCGAACACCGGGTCAACCGCACCCCGCCGTGGGCCGAGCGCCACGCCTCCCCGCTGGCCAAGCGCGACGCGCTCGCCGAGTACTGCCGCACCACCTTCGACTTCACCCCGCTCGACACCATCGAGCTGGACCTGCCGCTGGTCGGCCTGCGCGGCGTCGCGTACGTGCTGCCGGACGCCGCCCCGCCGTCGCGCCGCAACGGCCACCGGGTGCACCTCAAGGGCATGCTGCTGTCCGAGCAGGCCGACGAACTGCTGCCGGACTGGGCGTTCTTCGTCCGCTGCGTCGTCGACACCGACGGGCTGCGCCCCACCGCCTCCCGCGAGGGCCTGTACGCCGACGAGACGCTGGCCGCCGTCCGTGACGCGCTCGGCGCCCGGATCCGCGACTGGCTGACCGGCCTCTCCGCGAGCGACCCGGCGCTGCTGCACCGCTTCCTGTCCGTCCACCACCTGGCGGTCAAGGAACTCGCGCGCTACGACGACGAGTTGCTGCGGATGATGCTGCCCTGGCTACCGTTCGAGACCACCGACGGCAACGTCACCCTGGACGAGTTCGCCCGCAGCCACCCGGTCGTGCTGGTGACCCGTACGGTCGAGGAGTTCCGCCAGGTCGCCCCGATCGCCGGCGCGGCCGGCCTCGGTGTGGTCAACGGCGGCTACACCTACGATCGCGACCTGGTGCACCGACTGCCCGAGATCCGCCCCGGCGTCTCGGTCTCCGACCTCGACCCGGGCACCGTCACCGCGCACCTGGACACCGTCGACCCGGCCGCGGAGCTGGCCGCCAACGCCTTCCTCGCGATCGCCCGCGAGGTGGTCGGCCGGTTCGACTGCGACGTCGCCCTGCGCAGCTTCCACCCGACCAACGCGCCCGCCCTGCTGCTCGACAACCGGGAGGCCCGGCACGAGCGCACGCGCGCCCAACTCGCGGATGAGGCGGACGGGTTGTGGGCGGACATCCTCGGCTCGCTGCGTGCCGAGGTGCCCCGCGCCCAGCTGGTGCTCAACCACCTCAACCCGCTGGTGCGCCGCGCCGCGACCGTGACCGACCGGGAGCTGGCCGTCACCGCCGTGGAGGCGCTGTACGGGCAGGCCGTGCTGATGACCCGCCGCCCGCTCAAGGCCAGCGAGTCCGCCCTGCTCAACCGGTCGTTCATCAGCCTGCTCGACCACGCCATGCTCGGCCACGAGGCCGCCGGAGCGGGTGGAGCGGGTGGCGCGGGCAGGGCCGGCGGCACCGGCGAGGCGGGCGGCCCGAACCGCGACGGCGAGCAGGAGGCGTGATGCTGGACACCCCCGACGCGGTGATGGCCGCGCTGCACGAGAACGACTCCCGCCCGTACGGCCGCACCCGGACCGTCACCGCCGAGGAACTCGTCGACGCCGCCGAGCAGTTCGACGACACCAAGGTCCGTTCGATGGCCCTGCTCGAACTGATGGAGGCCTACGAGTACGACGGCGAGCGCAACAAGCTCCCGGTCGTGTTCGCCCGCGTGCTGAGGCTCTGGGACAAGGACCCGGACGGCTTCGGCGAGTGGGCCCGCCACCAGGTGTTCTGGCGTTTCAAGTGGGTGGCCGGCTCGCTGCGGCAGAACCCGGACGTGCCGCTGACGGCCGTCGAGCGCTGGCTCACCGAACTGCGCGACCGCTACCGGGCGGCCGGCTACGGCCTCCAGCCGTACTACGCCGAGCGCTACCACCTGGCCGGCCTCACCGGCGTCGGCGTCCAGGACGCGTACGAGCTGTGGGCGGCCCGCCCGCGCTCCGAGATGAGCGACTGCCACGCCTGCGAGACCCGTTCCCGCGCCCGGCACGCCCTCGGCCTCGGCGACGACGCCCGCGCGCTGGACGTGCTGGCCCCGGTGCTCAGCGGCCGCAGCACCTGCGAACTGGAGCCCTACCTCAGCCAGTCGGTCGCCCTGCTGCCGCTGCTGCGTCAGGGCCGGCTGGACGAGGCCCGCTCCGCACACCTCACCGGCTACCGCTTCGCGCGCGGCAAGTCCTCGATGCTGAGCTCCGTCGCCCGGCACGTCGAGTTCTGCGCGCTGTCCGGCAACGAACCGCGCGGCCTGGAACTGCTCGCCGAGAACCGCGACCTGTTCGCGGTCACCGGCGAGGCCGCCTCCCGGCTGGACTTCCTGACTGGCGTCGAGGTGCTGATCGCCGTCCTGGCCCGGGCCGGGCACGGCGAACTCGCGGTCAGCGGCCCGGCCGGCACCGTCTGGACGGTGGACACCCTGCTCGCCCACCTGCGCACCGAGGCGGACGCGTTGGCCGCCCGCTTCGACGCCCGCAACGGCACCGACGCGGTCAGCGCCGCGCGCCGCGCGCGGCTGGCCGTCGAGCCGCTGCTGGCCGAGCCGCTGGCCCTGGGCGTGCGGGCCGCCGCCGCGCCCGAGCTGTCCGCGGCCCCGGCCGCCGCGCCCGCGCCGCGCCGGGCGGTCGAGGTGGAGCCGGAGGACTTCACCGCCCTGGTGGTCCGGGCCCGCGAACTGGAAGCCCTCGGGCACCCGGACTCCGACCGGCTCTGGAAGCGGATCGCCGAGCGCGTCGCCGCCGCGGACTTCGTCCACCCGGAGGGCACGGAGGTCGGCAGCCCCGAGCGGCTGCGCGCGGAACTCGCCGAGCAGCGCGCGCACGACGCGCTGCAGCGCGACGCGCACGCCGAGGGGAAGGCCGGACTGCTGGCCGCCGCCGGGCTGTTCGAGGCGGCGGGGATGCCCGGGGCCGCGCTGATGGTCAGCACCCGGGCGCTGATCGTGGAACTCGACGAGGAGTCGGGTGGGGCGGCGGCCGCCGCTGGAGTGGTTGCCGGCGACGCTGACACGGGCGCGGGTGCTGACACCGGCGCGGGCGTGAGCGACGACGCGGACGCGGGCGGCGATGCGGACGCGGGTGGCGATGCGGACGCGGGCGGCGACACGGATGCGGGCGGGAGCAAGGGCAGGACGGCCGACTGGGTCGCGCTCGACGCGGCGCTGGCCCGGGCCGAGGAGCTGCGGGCGACGGGCGGGATGACCGACGACGACTACCTGATCGTGCTGCAGAGCCGTGCCTACGCCGCCCACCACGACCTGGTGGAGACGCTGCCCGAGCCCTCCGCCGAGACCGCCGCGCGCTTCGAGGCGGCCGTCGGCGGATACCACCGGACCGCCGTCGAGCTGGGCTCCGCCCGTCGCGCCGCCACCTCCCGGCAGTACACCGCCGACGCCGCTGCCCGGCAGGGCCGGTTGGCCGAGGCGACCGCCGAACTGCGCGAGGTGCTGGCCCAGTTGGACGCGGCCGAGCTGCCCTGGCAAACCCCGCGGGTGCTCGGCCTGCTGGGTCAGGTGCTGCTGCAGGGCGGCGAGCCGGGCCAGGCCGTCGAGGCGTTCCACCGGGCGCTGGCCGAGGCCGCGCGCTGGGGCGAGGACTCCTACCCGTACGCGCCGACGTACATGATGCTCGGTCACTCCTGCCTGCAGGTGGGGGACCTCGGCGGCGCGGTCCGCGCGCTGTCGGAGGCGGCCGCGCGCTACGACCGCAAGGGACCGGAGGCCGTCGAGGAGGCCGCGCAGGTGCGGCTGCAGCTGGCCGACGTGCTGCGCGACACCGGGCGGGCGGCGGACGCGGTCGCCGTCCTGGAGTCCGTGCTGCTGGACGCGTCGGCGGCCCGGCTGGACGTCCGGATGCTCGCCCAGACCAGGCTGGACCTCGCCCGCGGCCTGGTCGAACTGGAGGAGTACCGGGACGCCGCCGAGGAGTACCTGCGACTGGCCGAGCTGGTGGCCGGCTGGGAGGACCAGGAGACCCACACCATGGTCGCCTGCGAAGCCGCCCTGGCACTCGCCCAGGCGGACCGCTGGGACGCGGCTGAGGCGGCGCTCGGTCGGGCCCGCGCGGCCCATGCCGAGGCCCCGCAGGTCGACCAACTGGCCGCCACGCTGAGGGAGTTGGCACGGATCACGATGCGGGTGCAGGGTGCGGACGGCCTGCCCGCCGCGCTGGCCCTGGTGGCCGAGGCGGACGCGGTCGGCGCGACCGCCGACGAGCGCGGCCAGGAGTACAACGCCTGGTACCTGCGCGGCGGTTCGCACTACGAGCGGGCGCGCTGCCTGGCCGTCGCCGAGCGGTACGAGGAGGCGCTCGCGGAGATCGAGCGGGCCGTCACGGTGTACGGGCAGGGCGGCGAGCGGGCCGAGGCGCCGCGGGCGGAGTCCGTCCGGCTGGCCGCGCTGATCGAGGGCAGCGACCTCGGTCGCACCGCGGCGGCGGCGGCCCGGCTGACCGCCGGCATCGCGCGCTGCGAGGCGGCCGGGCTGCCGGAGGCGGCGCAGGTGCTGGCGGAGCTGCGGGAGCGGTTCGCGGCGTCGGAGTGAGGGAGGGACGCGCCCGGCGTGGCGCCCGGCCGGTGCGGACGTCGGGCCGGCCGGGCGCGTCCTCCGGTCAGCAGGGGCCGTCGTCGGCCCAGACGCCCCACTGGCCGCTGGCGCTCGGCACCTCGTTCAGCGTCCACCACTTGGCGTGGTAGTTGTGCCCGTTGTAGGAGACCTTGGCGCCGCCGGTGTACGTGGTGCTCGCGCTCCACGCCGGGGCGGTGCAGGCGCCGGGGGTGCCCGGGCTGGTCGGCGGCGTGGTCGGGGGCGTCGTCGGCGGGGTGGTGGGCGGGGTCGCCCCGGCGAACTTCACCGTGTACTTGGTGAAGTCCCAGTCGTTCTGCGCCACGCTGGAGCAGGAGCCGGACAGCCCCGGGTCCACCGGTCCCTGGCACTGCCGGTCGCGGTTGACCGACCAGTAGGTGTACCGGGCCAGGCCGTGCGCGGTGGCGAAGTCCAGCACGGTCTGGAAGTCGGCCTGGCGGAAGTACTCGGCTGCGTCGGTGCGGCCGTTCATCATCGACACGCCCTCGTGGGCGTAGGCGGTGGCCTCGTTCCAGCCGAAGGTGGTCTGCAGGATCTGGTTGAACTTCACCAGCGCGTCGGTCTGCGCCGCGGCGCCGTTGAAGCCGCCGTCGAACGGCATGATCGAGTAGTTGTTCGGCGTGAAGCCCTGGGACTTGGCCTCGTTGAGCATCTGGGTGCCGAACCAGCCGGTGCCCGCGTTGGTGCCGGCGGTGGTGATCGACACGTACAGGCCCGGGTTGTTCTGCTGGAGGATCCTCGCCGCGCCGATCTCGTTGTGGATGGCCGCGGTGTTCTCGTACTCCGGCTCCTCCAGGTCGAAGTCGATCGCCTTGAGCTGGTACTTGGTGATCACCTTCTGGTAGCCGGCCGCGGTCGCCTCCGGCGTGCCGCAGACCTGGCCCAGCTTGGTGCCGCCGTACCCGCCGACCGAGACCGAGACGTCGCCGCCCTTGCCGCGGATGGTCTGGATGACGGCCGGCATGGTGGTGTCGGTGTCGATCGAGGAGGTGCCGCCCCAGGCGGGGGAGCAGTTGTTGCCCTGGGCCAGGATGAACGCCAGCTGGAAGGCCTTCTGGCCGGTGGCGTCCATGACGGCGGCGGCGTCCGGCGGGCTGTTGTCCTCGGGCATCAGGTACGGCGCCGAGGCGTACCAGTTGCTGCCCAGGCCGGTCGAGGCGGTGGTGGCGGAGGTGTCCGCGGCGGCGGAGCCGGTGCCGGCCAGGGCGGCGACGCCCCCGGCGACCAGCCCCAGCACGCCGACCACGGCGAGGGCGGTCCGGCGGGGGCGGCGCCGGTGGCCGGGGGCAGCCGGTGCGGCAGGTGTGGCCGGTGTGGCTTGGCCGGCGTCCGGGCCGGCGGGGTGTGCGGGAATAGCGCGTTCCATCGGAGGCCTTCCAGGAAACAGCGGTGGGGGAAGTGCCCGTCCGCGCCGGAGGTGGGGGTGGCGCGGCGGCAGGCCGAAACGGCCCAGGAGCGTGGGGTGTTGCCCTGGACTCCCACTGGTATAGACCTGTCCCGGAGGGTGGGTCAAGACCCGGCGGACGGGGGTGCGTCAGTTGCGGGGAACGGGAGTTGCCCATTCCGGATTCCCGCGCGTCGTCGGCCAGCGGGCCCGGGACGGACGAGCTCTCGGACGGTCGGTTGGATCTTCGACGGGCGATTGGCGACGGGCGATTGGCGACGGGCCGGCGGTGACCGGCGAGCGGTGAGAACTCGTGAGTGCATGGCATGGCACGGCACGGCACCCGGCTCCGGGCACCCACTGCGGCGGCGGGTGTGGTCACCCGGGCGGACCTGGACGGAGCCCGGGTGGTGGTCGGCCGGCCGTGATCCGGCGGTCAGGGCCGTCCGGGTCCCGGTGGCGCCGGGACCGGGCCGGCGGCCTTGAGGGTGCGGAGGACGGGGGCGGACTCCAGGGCGGTGATCTCCGGGACGGCGCCCAACCGCGTTGTCACGTACCGGTGGAGGTCCGCCGGGTCGGTGCACAGGGCAATGGCGGCGAGGTTGCTGGGGCCGGTGGTGGCGGCGACGAAGGCGAGTTCGCGGTGGGTGGCGAGGGCGCGGCCGACACGGTCGAGGTGGGCGGGGGCGACCCTGAGCCAGAGCAGCGCCTGCAGGTCCGCGCCCAGGAGCCGGGCGTCGAGTTCCACGTCGAGGAACACGGCGCCGTCGGAGCGGAGTTCGGCGAGTCGGCGGGCGACGGTGGCCGGGGTGCGGCCGGTGGCGGCGGCGAGGTCTCCGAGGGGCGTGCGGCCGTCCCGGTGGAGTGCGCCGAGCAGGGCGTGGTCGGCGGTGTCGGTGTGGTCGAGGCCGCCGGACGGGAGGCTCGCGGCGGTGGGGCGGAGCCGGGCCTGCTGTTCCTCGCTGAGGGCCTCGGTGCTGACCGGCCAGGCGCTCGGACCGCCCCGGTAGGTGTGCAGCAGGCAGTGGGCGGAGACGTCGGTGACGGCGGCGGCGCGGGGGATGTCGCGCAGCAGCAGGCTGTGGCCGTCGGCACCGGGGCCGGTGTCCACGATGGCGGTGATCTCGGTGCCGCCGGAGGTGAGCTTCACCCAGGCGGTGTCGGCGCGCCGGACGAGCGCCTGGGCGAGGTTCTGGGCGGTGTGCGGTCCGGCGGTGAGGCGGAGCAGCCACTGTGTCCGCCCGGCCCGGTGCGGGTCGGCGAGGCCGACCACTCGCAGGCCGGCCTCGGCGCGCAGCCGCCGGTAGCGGCGGGCGACGGTCTGCGGGGAGACGTCGAGGACGGCGGCGATCCGGTTGAACGGGGCGCGCCCGTCGACGCGCAGGGCGTGGACGAGCGCGCGGTCGAGGTCATCGAGCATGCCGGGGTTCCCCGTGGTCGGACTCACCGTCCGATTCTGCCGGGTGGGCGCGATTGCGGGTGTGGGCACGGGCGCGATCGCGGGCGTTGGCGTGGGCGCCATGAGCGTCGCTCATCAGACGTCCCGCCACGGCCACGGCCGCCAGCACCCCGACCGCCACCCAGCAGGCGCGCTGCGCCCCGGTGGTGTCCGGGGCGGCCAGGTAGATCCGGCCGAGCACCGCGACGCCGAGCGTGGACCCGAGTTGCTGAACGGCGTTGAGCAGGCCCGCCGCCGAGCCGGTCTCCTGCGGCCGCAGCGGCTTCAGCGCGGTGGTGAAGAAGGCGGGGGTGAACAGGCCTTGCCCGAGCCCCACCACGGCTAGCGCGTACGGCAGTGCCTCCGGCCGCTGGCCCGTCCGGTAGGCGCCGACGGTGGCCAGCACCCCGACCGCCATGACGGCCACCCCGGCGGGCATCACCCGTGCCCCGTACCGCCGGACCAGCGACGACCCCGCCCACAGCGAACCGACCGCCAGTCCGGCCGACATCGGCAGCAGGGTCAGGCCGGAGGCCAGCGGGTCGGCGCCGCTGCCGAGTTGGAGGTGCAGGACGACGACCAGACCGAGCCCCGTGGTGGCCGCGAAGGCGAGCGCGAGGGCGACCAGCGCGGCCGGGAACCGCGGGGAGGTGAACAGGCTGGGCTCGACCAGGGTGTCGGTGCCGCGTCGGGCCCCGCGCCGCTGGTGGACGACGAAGACCACCGCGACGACCGCCCCGACGGCCGTCCACCCCGCCGGCGTGCCCCCGGCGGCGAGCAGTGGCAGCGTGACCAGCGCGGTCGCGAGCGCCGCGAGCGTGCTGCCGACCGGGTCGAGGCCGGGGCGGCGCGGGGTGCGGTCCTCCGTGAGCAGCGGGGCGAGCACGAGGACGGCGAGCGAGAGCGGGAGGTTGACGAGGAAGACGGCGCGCCAGGAGGAGCCGAACAGGTCGGCGTGGGTGAGGAGCCCGCCGAGTACCGGTCCGGCGACCGCCGCGAGCCCCATCACCGGACCGATGGTGCCCAGCGCCCGGGCCGTCTCCGGGCCCCGGAACATGGCCTTGACCAGGCCGATGGTCTGCGGCACGATCACGGCGGCCGTCGCGCCCTGGACGGCCCGGAAGGCGAGCAGCGCGCCGAGCGTGGGCGCGCAGGCGCAGGCCAGCGAGGCGAGCAGGAAACCCGCGACCCCGATCCGGAACACCCGCCTCCGTCCGGCCCGGTCACCGAGCCGCCCGCCGGTGAGCAACAGGACGGCGAACGGCAGGGTGTACGCGGCGGTGAGCCAGGGCACGGCGGCGGCCGGCCCGCCGAGGTCGGCACGCATGCGCGGCGCGGCGACCTGCACGATCGTCGCGTCCAGCAGGTTCATCGCCTCGGCGGTGAGCAGCGCGCAGAGCGCCCACCAGCGGCGCGGGTGCACGGGCGCCGGTCGAGTGGATGAGGACTGCTCGGCCGTCTCGTACTCGGCCGTGTCCTGCCCGTCCGTCGGACGCGTGTCCGTCGGATGCGTGTCCGTCGGATGCGCGGTCGGCGGCGCGGACGGTGGGGGCAGCGGGTGTGCGGGCAACGGGTCCTCCCTCGGGGTACGGCCGGAATGCCGTCACCCTCCGGCCGCACGCCCGCGCCGGCCAGCCGCTGCCGCCGGGATCGACGGGAAGTTCCACCGATCCCGCCCCCGGCGCCGAAAAACTCCACTCAGGCCGGTGACCCCGCGAGGGCCCTCCCCTTCGTCATCGTGCCCAATCCCGCGAGCAGCCCGCTGACCACCGGGGACCACGGCCGACCGGCCGGCCCGGTGAGCGTGAGCGTTCGGTGGACGGCGGGCCGGATCGGGACCAGCACGCAGTCGGCCGGGAGCATCGGCAGGGCCAGCGCGGGCATCACCGAGACCCCGACACCGGCGTGCACCATGCCGATCAGGGTGTTGAGGTCGCGGATCCGGTGCCGGGGCTCGAAGCGGGTCCCGGCCCGCCGGTAGGCCTCCCGGATGTGGCGCTCGCAGCCGCCCTCCGAGAGCAGGAAGTCGTCGTCCTCCAACTCGGCGACGTGGATGGTCTCCTGGCCGGCGAGCGGGTGGTCGCGGCGCAGCAGCGCGTGCATCGAGTCCGCGCCGAGCGTGACCGCCCCGGGCCGCGGCGGTCCGGCGTCCACCAGGACGGCGGCGTCCACCGTGCCGGCCTCCAGCCAGGCGGGCAGCTCGGCGTCCTCGCCCTCGAAGACCCGGACGGTGACCTCCGGGTACGCGGCCTTCCAGTCCCGCAGCAGCCCGGGCAGCAGCGCCTGGCAGACGGTGGTCGGCGCGGCCAGCCGGACGGTACCGGTCAGGCCGCCCGTGTGCCTGGTCGCGACGGTGCGCACGGCGGCGGCCGAGGCGACGGCCGTACGGGCGTGCGGCAGGACCTGCTCGCCGAGCGGCGTCGGCCGGCAGGGAACGCCGCGCATCAGGACGGGTGCGCCGAGCACCCGCTCCAACGCGCCCACGGCGTGCGAGACGGCGGACTGGCTGATGCCCAGTTCGTCGGCGGCCGCGCCGAAGCCGCCGGTGTCGGCGACCGCGACCAGCGCTCTCAGCTGGGCCAGGTTGACCTCCGTGGTCATCGGGCGTCCTGAGGCGTGTGACCTGGGGACATGAGACTTCCTCATCCATGTCGGAGTGCCACTTGTTGGACTCATACTCGGACGCCGGGCCACCCTCTGTCCAGCAGGGAACAGCGGAGGAATGCGGGGGTGGTTGCGGTGCGACGATGGCTGCCGGGGTTTGCGGCACTGTCGGCGATCTGGGGTGCGAGCTTCGCCCTGATCAAGGTGGCGGTCGACGCGGGGGTGCCCCCGGTCTGGGTGGCGCTGTGGCGGTGCCTGCTGGGCGCGGTCACGTTGGGCGCCGTCCTGGTGCTGCGCGGTGAGCGGATCCCGCGTGATCGTGCGCTGTGGGGGCACTCGGCGGTGGTCGCGGTGCTGCTCAACACCGTGCCGTTCATCCTGTTCCCGTTCGGCGAGACCATGGTCAGCTCGGTGCTCGCCGGGGTGATGAACGCGACCACTCCGCTGTTCACCCTGCTGTTCGCGGTGCTCACCGCCGCTGAGGAGCGCCGCCCGGGCGCCCGCAGGCTGACCGGCCTCGCGCTCGGGTTCGTCGGCGTGCTCACGGTGCTCGGGGTCTGGCGCGGGACCGGCTCCGGCTCCGGCGAGGCGGTCGGAGGGCTCGTCTGCCTGGCCGCCGCCTGCTGCTACGGGGCGGGCTTCGCCTACCTGCGGCGCTTCCTGTCCGGTCGTCCGGAGTCGGTCACCACCCTCTCCGCTCTCCAGATCGGCTGCGCCGCCGCCGAGTTGGCCGTGATCGCGCCGCTCGCCGCGGGCGCCCCGCACTGGCCCGGGGCCGGACCGGCCGCCGCCCTGCTGGTGTTCGGCATGGTCGGCACCGGCTTCGCGTACGTGCTCAACCTCGACCTGGTCCGGACCGCGGGCGCCACCGTGGCCTCGTCCGTCACCTACGTCATGCCGCTGTGGTCCACCGCGATCGGCGCGCTGTTCCTCGCGGAGCCGGTCGGTTGGAACGCCCTGGCCGGCGGCGCCCTGGTGATCGCGGCCGTGGCGCTGACCCGGCCCGGTCGGCGGACCGTGTCCGACACGTCCGACGCGGCAGACGCGTCCGACGTGCCCGGTGGGACGGGCGCGTCCGACGTGGCGGACGAGGCGTCGAAGGCGCGTCAGACCGCCGGTTAGGGCGCGCGCCGCCTCGGCGACGGCTCGTACGAAGATGCCGCGCATGGGGATCTCCTTCCCGAACGGACCCTCCCGGGACAAGCCGGTGGGAACCGGGCTGATCGGACAGCCGTATTCGTACCCGACCTGACGTTCGGTGTCCACTGAATTACGGAATGTCTCCTGTTCCGGCTAGGGTGACCGCGTGGTGAGGTCGTGGGATGCGGCGGTGGAGCGGGCGCAGGACCGGCTGGCGGCGGGGTCGCGGCTGCGGGCGGCCGCCGAGGGGGAAGAACGACGGTTCGCCTGCTGGGACTTGGCGTCCCTGGTGGAGGGCGAGCTGGGCGAGCTGGTGGAGCCGGACGGGCTGGCGCCACCGGCGGAGCGCGGCTGGCGCGAGCGGCTGGGCGAGAGCGGCCGGGACTGGCCCGGCGGGGAGTTGTACCGCCGCCGGTACTGGATCCGGGACGACGACGGCGCCGTCGTGGGCACCGTCGCGGTGGACAACTGGACCAGGGGACCGGGCCAACTCGCCGTCTCCTCCCTCTACGTGAGCCCGGCCGCGCGCGGACGCGGACTGGCCGCCGCCGCGCTGGACGAGGTGTACGCGGCGGCCACCGCCGAGGGCCTGCCCGGGTTCCGGCTGGAGGCGCACTGGACCTGGCAGCCGGCCGTCCGCTACTACCTGCGCCGGGGGCTGTGGGTGGTCGGCTGGAAGCGCTCGCTCACGCTCGCGCGGATGCCCCAACTCCCCTCCTACCGGGTGCGCGAGGTGGACGGGCGGCTCCTCCTGCTGGTCGCCGACCGGCTGCACGGCTGGGTGCCGATACTGACCGCCGGTCGCGAGGGCCGCTGGCTGCGCCTGGACGAGACGCCCGACTACCGGGGCGCCGACGGCTGGGTGCACCACTACGCGCGCTCGACGCTGGCCCTGCACCTGGCGCTCGCGGGCTTCCCGCTGGTGCGCGGCCCGCAGTGGTGGGCGGAGGCGTGGCGCTGGTCGGACGCGGGGGAGCCGGAAGGACTGGCGTACCGGATCGAGGAGTTCGAGCGGGCCGCCCGTCGTCCGGTGTCCTCCCCGTACCGCCCGGTGTCGGTGCCCGCGCCGCAAGGTCCGCCGCAGGACCTTGCGGCGCGGACCCCGGCTCGGGGCTCGGCACAGGACCCGCTGCGGGACCCGGCACAGGACCCGGGGCAGGCCGTGGTGCGGGCCCCCGCGCGGCCCGCGGCGCCGGCGCCACAGCTGGCAGACTCGGGGGATGGCTGAGATCGAGATCGACGGCGCCCCCGCCGACCCGGCGCGGCTGGCCGCGCTGGGGCTGCTCAACTACGGGCACTTCACCACCCTGCGCGCCGAGGCGGGCCGGGTCCGTGGGCTGACGCTGCACCTGGACCGGCTGGTCCGGGACTGCCGCACGGTGTTCGCCGCCGAGCTGGACCGGGAGGCGGTGCGGGAACGGATCCGCGCGGTGCTGCCCGCCGACGGCGCGCCGGTGACCGTCCGGGTCACCGTGTACGACCCGGCGCTCGGCCTGGAGCGCCCCGCCGCTCCCGCCGCGCCCGTCCTGCTGGTCACCACCCGCCCGGCCGCGACGGCCGCACCGGCCCCGCTGCGGGTGCGCACCGCGGTGTACCGGCGCGAGCTGCCGGAGGTGAAGCACGTCGGCCTGTTCGGCCTGGTGCACCACCGTCGGCAGGCCCAACTCGCCGGCTACGACGACGTGCTGCTGGTCGATTCGGACGGCCGGGTGACCGAGGGCGCCACCTGGAACATCGGCTTCCTGGACGGGGACGAGCTGGTCTGGCCGGAGGGTCCGAGTCTGCCCGGCGTCACCGAGGCCCTGCTGTCCGGCGCGTACCGGGGGCCGCAGTCCCGCGAGCCGCTGCCCGCCGCCGGGCTGGGCCGCTTCGGCGCCGCCGTCGCGGTGAACGCGGGCGTCGGCGTCCGGCCGCTGGCGGCCGTCGACGCCGCCGCCCTCGACCCGGCCCACCCGGTGCTCGCCGAACTGCGCGCGGCCTACCTCGGGATCGCCGCCGAAGCGGTGTAGGGATAACCCCACCCCCGGTCCGCCGGTGGCCCCCATGGTTCGAGGGGCGCGGTCTTCCTAGCGTGGAGCACGTTGACGACGAGCGACGCAGAACCGAAGGAAGGCCCCTCCATGGCACGCCGCCCCGACCGCCGCAGGACCGACGAGCGCGCGAGCGACCCGTACGCCGCCGACGGGTACGCCGTCGACGGGTACGACGGTGACGGCGCCCGTTACGCCGCCGACCGTTACGCCGCCGACACCCACGCCGACGCGCACGACGGCGCCCGGTACGGCACCGGCCGGTACCCCGGACCGCAAACGGCCCCCGCGATCGAACTGCGCGGCGTGCGCCGCAGCTACGGGCGCGGCGAGGGCACGGTCCAGGCGCTGCGCGGGATCGACCTGGCGCTCGCCCCGGGCAGCTTCACGGCTGTGATGGGCCCCTCCGGCTCCGGCAAGTCCACCTTCCTGCAGTGTGCGGCGGGCCTGGACCGTCCGGACGCCGGCGAGATCCGGCTCGGCGGCGAGGAGATCACCGCGCTGAGCGAGAACCGGCTCACCAAGCTGCGCCGGAGCCGGATCGGCTTCGTCTTCCAGTCCTTCAACCTGCTGCCCTCGCTGAGCGTCGAGCAGAACGTGCTGCTGCCGCAGCGGCTCGCCGGGGAGCGCCAGGACCGGGCCCGGGCCCGGGAGCTGCTGGCCCGGGTCGGCCTCGGCGCGCACGCCCGGCGGCGGCCCGGCCAGCTCTCCGGCGGCCAGCAGCAGCGGGTCGCGATCGCCCGCGCGCTGATCACCCGCCCGGACGTGGTGTTCGCCGACGAGCCGACCGGCGCGCTGGACACCCGCACCGCGCACGAGGTGCTGGGACTGCTGCGACAGGCCGTGGACTCCCTCGGCGCGACCGTCGTGATGGTCACCCACGACCCGGTGGCCGCCTCCTTCGCCGACCGGGTGCTGTTCCTGGCCGGCGGCGCGATCGTGGACGACCTGCCGCACCCCACCCCGCAGGCCGTCGCCGACCGGATGGTCGCGCTCACCGCCCACCCGGTGGGAGCAGCGGCATGACGAACGGACTCGCGCGCGCCTCGGTGCGCTTCCGGCCCGCCTCCTTCGTGGGCACGCTGGTCGCCCTGCTGCTCGGCGCCGCCGTCGTGACGGCCTGCGGCGTGCTGCTGCAGACCGGTCTGACCGCGAGCCTCCAGCCCACCCGGTACGCCTCCGCGCCGGTGGTGGTCGCGGCCGAACAGGCGGTGAAGATCCAGCGGAAGGTCGGCCAGGACACCGAGACCCGGGAACAGGCCACCCCCGAGCAGGCCCGGACGGACGCCGCGCTGGTGGGCCGGCTGACCGCCCTGCCCGGGGTCGCGGCCGCCCGGCCGGACACCGCCTTCCCGCTCACCGCCGCGAGCGGCCTGCCGACCCTCACGGGCCGGGGTCACGCCGCCCTCGGCATCGCCGGACCGGCCGACAAGCTGGTCGAGGGCCGCGCACCCGGCGCGAACGAGGTGGTGCTCGACGCCGACACCGCGCGCGCCGCCCACCTCGCGCCCGGCGCGAGCGTCAAGCTCACCGCGCCCGGGGGCACCGCGGACTACCGGGTCTCCGGCCTCGCCGCCGCCCAGGCGACCGGCCCCACCGCCTGGTTCGCCGACGCCACCGCCGACCGCCTCTCCGGCCACCCCGGCCGGATCGACGCCATCGCCGTCCAGCCCCGCGAAGGCGTCACCGACGCCGCGCTCGCCCAGCAGGTCCGCCAAACCGTCGGTGGCGACGCGAAGGTCTTCTCGGGAGACGACCGGGGCTCCCTCGAACACCCCGAGCTCGGCGAGGCCCGGATGATGCTGATGGGCATCGGCGGCACCTTCGGCGGCTACGCCACCATGACCGCGATCTTCGTGGTGATGAGCACCGTCGCCCTCGCCACCGGCCAGCGCGCCCGCGAGTTCGCCCTGTTGCGCGCCATCGGCGCCACCCCGCGCCAGATCCGCCGCACCATCGCCGCCGAGGCGATGCTGGTCGCCCCGGTCGCCGCGGCGCTCGGCATCCTGCCCGGACTCGCCCTCGCCCGCTGGTGGTTCGGCCAGCTGACCGACCGCGGCGCCGTCCCCGAGGGCATCCGCCTCGACGTCGGCCCGCTGCCGATGCTCGCCGCCGTCCTCACCTGCACCCTCGCCGCGCTCACCGCCGGCTTCCTGGCCGCCCGCCGACCCGCCAGGCTGCGCGCCGGCCAGGCCCTGGGCGAGGCCGCCGTCGAGGCGCCCCGCCCGGGCAAGGTGCGCACCGTTGTCGGGCTGGTCTTCGTCGCGGGCGGCATCGCCGTCGCCGTCGTCGCCGCCGCCCTGGACGGCGCCAAGGCCGCCCAGACCGCGCTCGGCGTGGTCATGTGCTTCATGCTGGCCGTCGCCCTGCTCGGCCCCTGGGTGGCCCGGACCGCCGCCGCCGTGCTCGGCGCCCCGCTGCGGGCCGGCGGCGCCCCCGGCTCGCTCGCCGCCGACAACACCCGCGCCAACGCCCGCCGGCTCGCCTCCGCGATCACCCCGATCGTCCTCGTCACCGCCTTCTGCGGCACCCTGCTCATCCTGCAGAGCACCCTGCGCCACACCACCGGGGAGAACGTCCGTGCCGGCATCACCGCCGACCACGTGATCGGCGCCACCGGCCCCGGCCTGCTCGCCGGGACCGCCGCCCGGGCGGCCGAGGTGCCCGGAGTGGACACCGCCGTCGGCGTGCTGCGCACCGGCCTGGTCCTCGAAAGCGGTGGCGAGCTGAGCTCCGTCCCCGCGCTCGGCGTCGACGGCGACCCGGCCCGGCTGCCGAAGGTGCTCGACCTGGGCGTACGCAGCGGCGCGCTCGCCGACCTCGGCCGCGCCACCGACACCGTCGCCCTGAGCACCACCCTCGCCGCCGCCCTGGACGCCGAGGTCGGCGACCGCGTCCCGCTGCGGCTCGGCGACGGCACCGCCGTGCGGCCCCTCGTGGTCGCCGTGTACGACCGCGGGCTCGGCCTGGGCCAGGCGCTGCTGCCCCGGGCGGCCGTGGCCGCGCACGTCACCACCGGCTACGACAACCAGGTGCTGGTCGCCGACGTGCCGGGCGCCGACCGCACGGCCGTGGCCGCGGGGCTGGGTGCACTGGCCGGGACGAGCGTGACCGACCGGGCCGGGTTCGTCGCCCAGACCGACAAGGGCATGGAGCTCAGCGGCTGGGCCAACACCGTGATGGCCGGCGTGCTCGGCGGGTTCGCCGCCGTCAGCGCCGCCAACACCCTGGTGATGACGGTGCTCGACCGCCGCCGCGAGGTCGCGCTGCTGCGACTGGCCGGCACCACCCGGCGCCAGGTGCGCGGCATGATGCGCTGGGAGGCGCTGCTGGTGGCCGCCACCGGGCTGGTGGTCGGCGCGGTGATCGCCGGGATCACGCTGGTGCCGGTCACCCGGGGCGTCGCCAACGCCTCCCCGTACGTCCCGCCGATGCTCGCCCTGCCACTGGTCGCCGGAGCCGTGCTGCTCTGCCTCGGCGCGACCGGGCTGCCGGTCCGTGCCCTGCTGCGGACCCGGCCGGTGGCGCTGGCGGCGGCGCGGCAGTAGGCCGACGGGCGGGCGGTGCGAGGAGTTCATGAGGCGGTCCCGTGAGAGGAAGTCATGGGACCGCCGCCTCATGAGCGGGACTCATGGGGCCGCCCGGGAGAGGAGCTCATGGGACTTGCCATGAGTCCGCTTCATGGGGGTCGGACATGAGCCCGCCTCATGAGGTTCCCCGCGTTCCCCATGAGCCCGCCTCATGGGAATCCCCATGAGCCCGCCTCATCGAGACCGCCATGAGGCCACCTCATGAGGCACTCGGCGGGGAGCCGATGAGACACCCGGGAGCGAAGCTCATGACCATGCCCTTGAGGACCGCTCAAGGGCATCCCTCAATCGGGTGACAAAGGCGGGCCGAGCAGGCGCAATGGGGTTACGGGACGGCCCAAACACACTTATTGGAACTGATCGTGATGTCGGATCAGCTACGCTCTCGCCCGCCCCGCCCGACCGTCGAAGCAGAGAGTAGCCCGACATGAGCAGTCCCCCTGCCGCCTCCGTGCCCCGCTGGCCGCTGATCCTGCTGCGCACCACCGCCACCACCCTGGCCCTGCTGGCCCTGCTCCAGGTCATGCTGGCCGGGAGCTTCCTCAACGGCACCTACGAGTCCCTGAAGGACCACGAGGGCAACGCGATGACCCTGGCCACCGTCGTGGTGCTCCAGCTGGCGGTGGCCGTCGCGGTCCGCCGCCCCGGTCGGGGCCCGCTCTGGCCGCTGTGGACCACCCTCCTGCTCAACGTCGCGGTCGTCGGCCAGATCGCCGCCGGCTACGCCCGGGCGCTGGGCGTGCACGTCACCCTCGGCGTGCTGCTGGTCAGCGGCATCCTGTTCATCCTGGTCGGTGCCTGGCGGCTGCCGCTCCCCGCCCGGGCGGGGCTGCCCGAGGTGAGCCCGGACGGCAGCGGCCGGCTGCCGCGCCCCGGCGGTCCGGTGGAGGTGTCCAAGTGAACCGACGCCGGTTCCTGGGCATCGGCGCCTCCGTCCTCGGCGCGGGCGCGCTGGCCGCCGTCGCCGGTCCCTCGGTCGCCCAACTGCTCGCCGAGGGCCGCCCCGGGCGGCTGCTGAGCAGCGAGCTCGACCTGCCCGAGGCGTTCCGGGTCCCGCTGCCGGTGCCGGCCGTGCTGCAGCCGGTGCGCACCGACGGGACCACCGACTACTACGAGATCACCCAACAGGTCGCCCAGCTGGAGATCCTCCCCGGCGTGAAGACCGAGGCCTGGACGTACGGCGGCAGCTTCCCCGGGCCGACCCTGGTCACCCGCTCCGGGCGGGCGGCGGTGGTCAAGCACCGCAACGAGCTGCCGGTGCCGTCCGTCACCCACCTGCACGGCGGGCACACCCCGGCGGACAGCGACGGCTACCCGATCGACCTGCTGCTGCCCGTCGGGTCGTCGCCGGACGCCGCCCGGGGCGCGGGCGGCATGGCGGGCATGCCGGGGATGGCGGGCATGCCGGGCATGGGCCACGCGGCGGGCCGCACCGCCGTCGGCGAGCGCGACTACACCTATCCGGGCAAGCAGCGCGCCGCCACCCTCTGGTACCACGACCACCGGATGGGCTTCACCGGCCCCGGCGTCTGGCGCGGACTGGCCGGCTTCCACCTCGTCCAGGACGACGAGGAGGGCGCCCTGCCGCTGCCGCGCGGCGGGCGCGACCTGCCGCTGATGATCGCCGACCGGTCGTTCGCCGCCGACGGTTCCTTCCGCTACCCCTCCGTCGACCCCGCGCTCGGCGAGCCCGGCGTCACCGCCGCCTACGCCAACGGGGTGCTCGGCGACGTCATCCTGGTCAACGGCGCCCCCTGGCCCCGGCTGGACGTCGACCGCGCCCGCTACCGGCTGCGCCTGCTCAACGCCTCCAACGCCCGCCTCTACCGGCTCGCACTCGACCCGCAGCCCGCCGGCGGCGACGCCTTCGTCCAGATCGGCTCCGACGGCGGCCTGCTCGCCGCCCCGGTCACCCACGGCGGGATCGAGATCGCCCCCGCCGAACGCTTCGACGTCGTGGTCGACTTCTCCCGCTACGCGCCCGGCACCCAGGTGCGCCTGGTCAACCGGTTCGGCAGCGGCCGGACGACCGAGGTGATGCGGTTCGACGTCTCCTCGAACCAGGTGAACGACGACACGGCGGTGCCCGACAAGCTCGCCACCGTCGAGGCCCTGGACGCCTCCGCCGCCGTCACCACCCGCGACTTCACCTTCCGTCGCAACCGCAACGACGGCTGGACCATCAACGGCCGGCTGTACCAGCCCGGCCAGAGCATCGCCACGCCCGCCCTCGGCGCGGTCGAGCTCTGGCGCTTCTCGTCCGACCTGCACCACCCGGTGCACGTCCACCTGAACCACTTCCAGGTGATCGGCCGCAACGGCGCGGCCCCGGGCCCGTACGACGCGGGGTGGAAGGACACCGTGGACCTGCGCCCGGCCGAGGCGGTGGAGGTGCTGGTGCGCTTCACCGACTACACCGGCGCGTACATGCTGCACTGCCACAACCTGGAGCACGAGGACATGGCGATGATGGCGGACTTCACGGTGCGCTGAGCCGTCCCGCGCTGAGCCGTCCCGCGGTGAGCCGTCCCGCGGTGAGCCGTCCCGCCCCGGTTTCACCCGGACGGCCGAGTGCCGGAGGGCGCGCGCTGCGCCCTCCGGCACTCGTGTCCTAGCGTCGCGGAGAGGGCACCCGCGGCCTCCCCGCGCCGCGGGGAGGACCCGCCGACGGACGGAGCCGCCGCATGACCACTCCCGCCGAGCGCCGCCGCCGCGGCCGGGCAGCCCGCGACCGCGTCTCCCGCTCCGACCACGGCCGGTGGATCCCCGCCGCCGACCGGCCCGACCCGCTCGGCGTGCTGGAGCGGCAGGGCGAGGACCGGGTCGCCCGGCTGCTGCCGATCCGCTACGGACGGATGGCCGACAGCCCGTTCAGCTACCTGCGCGGCGCCGCCGCCGTGATGGCCGCCGACCTCGCCGCCGTCCCCGAAACCGGCCTCACCGTCCAACTCTGCGGCGACGCCCACCTGGTGAACTTCGGCGTGTACGCCTCGCCGGAACGCGCGCTGCTCTTCGACGTCAACGACTTCGACGAGACCTACCCCGGCCCCTTCGAGTGGGACGTCAAACGCCTCGCCGCCAGCGTCGCCGTCGCCGCCCGCGACAACGGTCTGGACGAGGAGCGCGTGCACCGCGCCGCCCGTACCGCCGTCACCGGCTACGCGACCGCGATGCGGCTGCTGGCGGGCATGGGCGAACTCGAAGCCTGGTACGCCCGGGTGGACACCGCGGACCTGCTGCCGCTGCTGACCAAGCCCGGCCAGCGCAAGCGCTTCGAGGCCGAACTCGCGCACGCCCGGCGCCGCACCAGCCTGCAGGCCTTCGGCAAGCTCACCGAGGAACGGGACGGGCAGCGGCGGATCATCAGCGCGCCGCCGCTGATCGAACCGCTGAAGAAGACCGACCTGCGCGGCGTCGGCAAGGTGTTCAGCGACTACCGGGCGACCCTCGCCGAGGACCGCCGGGTGCTGCTGGACCGCTACCGCTTCGTCGACGCGGCCACCAAGGTGGTCGGTGTCGGCAGCGTCGGCACCCGCTGCTTCATCGTCCTGCTCGAGGGCCGGGACGGCCAGGACCCGCTGTTCCTGCAGCTCAAGGAGGCCGGCCGGTCGGTACTGGAGGACCACCTGCCGCCGGCCCGGGCCGAGGCCGAGGTGGCCGCCCACCACGGCGGCCGGCGGGTGGTCACCGGCCAGCACCTGATGCAGGCCGCCAGCGACATCTTCCTCGGCTGGACCACCGGCCCCGCCGGGCGCCACTTCTACGGCCGCCAGCTGCGCGACATGAAGGGCTCGGCGGAGATCGGCGAGATGAGACCGTCCGGCCTGCGCGCCTACGCCGACCTCTGCGGCCGCACCCTGGCCCGCGCCCACGCCCGGAGCGGTGACCGCCTCGCCATCGCCGGCTACCTCGGCAGTGCGGACACCTTCGCGGACGCGGTGGCCGAGTTCGCGCTGCGGTACGCGGACCGGACGGTGGTGGACCACGGGGAGCTGGTGGCGGCCATCGCGGACGGCAGGATCACGGCGACCCGGGGCGTGTGAGCACCGGGCTCCGGTGGGCCCGAGCGGGCCCCGCGGACCGGAAGGTCACCGCGGACCGGAGGGTCACGGCGACCCGGGCGGCGCGAGCGCGGCCAGCCGCTCCAACTGGTCCCGCTGATCGTCCAGTTCGAGTGCACCGAGGCGGGCCACGACGTGCCGGGCACCGGCGGACGCGTAGCGGGCGAGCCGGGCGGCGACGTCGTCCGGTGTGCCGAGGGCGAAGGCCTGGATCCGCTCCGTCTCGGCCAACGGCAGGCCGTAGTTGGACCGGGTGTAGGCGTCCATGGTGCGGCGGGCGGCCTCGGCGTCGCGGTCGATCCGGACGTTGACGAACAGGGCGGGGGCGACGGCCTCCACCGGGCGTCCGGCCCGCTCGGCCGCTGCCCGGACGGCGGCGAGCCCGGTGGCGTAGCCCGCGGGGTCCGGCGGGTAGGGCAGCCAGCCGTCGTAGTGGCGGCCGGTGCGGTCCAGGGCCGCCGGGGTCGCGCCGCCGAGCCAGACCGGCGGCCCGTCGGCGCGGAACGGCGCGGTGGCGGGCGGGAGTTCGGCGAAGGAGTGGAACTCGCCGTGGAACTCCGTCGCCCCGGCCCAGAGCGCCCGCCACAGGGCGACCGTCTCGTCCAGCCTGGCGAAGCGGCGCTCCCACGGCACCTGGGACAGCTCGTGCAGCGGGCGGCCGAAGCGCCCCGGGAAGGCGGCGCCGACCGCGACCGTCAGCCGGCCGCCGGAGAGCTGGTCCACCGAGGCCAGGGTCTGCGCGGTCTGCACCGGGCGGCGCAGCACCGGCAGCAGGGCGCCGGTGCCCAGCCGGATCCGCTCCGTCACCGCGGCGGCGGCCGCCAGCATGGCGAGCGGTTCGATCCGCGGGCTCAGCAGCGAATCGTTGACGAACAGCGAGGAGAAGCCCGACTCCTCGCTGCGGCGGGCGAAGTCGAGCAACTCGCGGGAGCCGTGCGCGGCCCACTGCTCCTGGCCGGTGGGGAGGAAGACGCCGATGTCCATGGCGTCGATCCTGCGCGCCGCGCCGCCCGGGCTCAATTCCCCCGGGGGAATGGCGGACCGCGGCCGTCCGGGGTTGGCTGGTGGCGTGGACTTCCCCCGAGCGCTGCGTGCGCGCCGAACCAGCCGCCGGCTGAGCCAGCTCGACCTGGCCACCCGGGCGGGCACGACGCAGCGGCACCTGAGCTTCATCGAGTCCGGCCGCTCCGCGCCGGGCCGGGCCATGGTGGTCCGGCTCGCCGAGTCGCTGGACCTCCCCCTGCGGGACCGCAACGAGCTGCTGTTGGCGGCCGGTTACGCGCCCGTCTACCCGGAGACACCGCTGGACGGGCCGTCGCTGGCGCCGGTGCGGGAGGCGATCGGCCACATCCTGGCCGGCCACCTCCCGTACCCGGCACTGGTGGTGGACCGCAGGGGCGACGTGGTGGCCGCCAACGCCGCCGTGGACGTGATCACCGAGGGCGCCGACCCGCGGCTCGTCGGCCCCGGCACCAACGCCTACCGGCTCGCCCTGCACCCGGACGGCCTCGCCCCGCGCATCCTCAACTTCGCCGCCTGGGCCCGCCACATCGTCGAGCGCACCCGGCACCTCGGCGACCTGCAGCGGGAGTTGAGCTCGTACGTGCCCGAAGTGGAGCCGGGGGAGCAGCACGTGGGCTTCGCCGTCCCGCTGGAACTGCGCACCCGGCTCGGCGAGCTGCACCTGATGACGACGGTCACCACCTTCGCCACCGCCGTCGACGTCACGCTCGCGGAGCTGAAGTTGGAGGCCTTCCTGCCGGCGGACGCGGCGACCGCCGAGGCGTTGCGGGCGGCCGCCGGTCAGAGCCAGGGGAACTGGTAGTCGGCGGTGATCCGGCCGTCGGCGTCCAGGACGACGAACTCCTGCCCACCGCCGACCGGTTCGCCGCCGTCGACGGGCACCATCTCCCAGCCGAACCGGACGACGTCCCGCAGCCGTACGGCGTCCGGCCGGGCACGGAAGGTGAACCCGCCGGGCGCCACGAACTCCTCGTACGCGCGGGCGACCCGGAGCTCCAACTCCCGGTAGCCGCGGGCCTCCAGGACGGGCTCCGGGAACCCGACCCGCGCGGCCGCCTCGCGGGCCTCGACCGGCGGGTGCAGCAGGTGCACGCCGCCCTCGGCCCACAGCCGCTCGATCGCCTCCCGGCGGACGCCCGGGTCGGGCTCGGTCCACAACGCGGCGTAGCGGTCGGCGAGTTGCTGGGAACTGGGGGTGTCGGGCAGATCGGTGGCCATGATGGACTCCTCCGGTGGATCGCTCGGTGATCGCTCGGTCTCGGTGCGACCCATCCTCGGAGCGACCCCGCGGCCGGACAATTCCCGCCAGGGAATGGGCCGTACGCGCGTCGGCCGCGCGCGGCCATCGGTGAGTGCGGCCATCGGCGGGGGCGGGGATCGGCGGGCGGGACGGGGGGCTCGACCTCCTTCGTTCACCACCCACCGGGCGGCCGCCCGAGCGCCGCGTGGTCGAATGTCGCTTGCCCGGGCGGGCGGAGTGCCGTTGGGTTGGCGCCATGGACGAACCGCTGAACCAACCGCTGAACCAACCACTGAACGAGCCGCCGCACCGACCGCCGCACCGACCGATGACCGAACTGCGCACCGACCGCCTGCTGATCCGCCGCTGGCGGGAGTCCGACCTCGCCCCGTGGGCCGCGATGAACGCCGACCCGGAGGTCCGCGAGCACCTGGGCGACCCGCTCACCCGCGAACGCAGCGACGCCTCGGTGGCGCGCTTCGAGGCGGCGATCGAGCGGCGCGGGTACGGCTGGCTGGCCGTCGAGGTGCGCGGGAGCGGCGAGTTCGTCGGCTTCGTCGGCCTGGACGACATCGAGGAGACGGACCCGGTCGACGGCGTCGAGATCGGCTGGCGCCTGGCCCGAGCCGCCTGGGGCCACGGCTACGCCACCGAGGCCGCCCGCGCCGTCCTCGCGTACGGCTTCGACACCCTCGGCCTCCCCGAGGTCCTGGCCATCACCACGGCCGCCAACCGGCGCTCCCAGGCGGTGATGCGCCGGCTGGGCATGACCAGCGACCCCGCCGAGGACTTCGACGACCCCGCCGCCCCGGAGGGGCCGCTGCGCCGCAACGTCGTGTTCCGGCTGCGCCGGGAGGACCGGCCGTCCCAGGGTGACCGGGACGGGCGGTGGGGGCCGCCGGGAACGGGGGGTCGATGAGGTACCGGGGGAAGACCGCCGGCGTGCTGGCCGGCAGCGCCGTGCTGCCGCTGTTCGCCTGCGTGGTGGGCCGTTGGGAGTCGCGCAGCGGCGGGCGGCTGGTGGTGGCCGATGCCCTGAACCGGCCGGTTCCGATGATCGGGGCCACCGCCGTGCTCCTGCTGGCCGCGGTCTGCGTCCGCCGGCGGTGGGACGCCGTCGGCCGGGCCGCGGCCGGGATCGGCGCGTTGGTGCTGGTGGGGGTGTCGGGTCTCCTCCTCGTCCGGTCGGTCGTCGGGCCGGAGACCTGCCAGGAGACCAGGACGAGTTCTCCGGCACGGGCGGACCGGGTCCTGGTCGTGGCGCACTACGGCGACCCGGGAGCGGAGGCGGAGACCCGGCACCGGACGGTCAGCCTGGTGTCCGGCAGTGGCCTGTCGGCCCGCCGCTGGCACCTCCTGGACCTGGCCGAGGGGGCCCCGGGCCACGGAGCGTTCGTCTCGGCGGACTGGACCGACGACGGCCACGTCCGCATCACCACCGACACCGGTTTCCGCGCCTTCGCCATCGACCCCGCGACCGGTGAGCCGGCCCCCGCCGACAGCGCCGGTCGGCTGACGACCTTCCGGAACTGACGGCTTTCCGGGACTGACGACCTTCCGGAGCCGGCGGCACGGCCGGCGGCGCGGGTGTCCGGCGCCGAGGCGGGCGGGCCGGATCCGCGCGCACCGGGCCTGAACTGCGGGATCGGCCCGGGTGATTGTCAGTGGGGTGTGCGAGGGTGGCCCCATGTTGGCGATCACGGTGCAGACGAACGACGGGGAACGGCGCTCCAGGCCGAGCGCGGACGAGCTGGCGGGGCTGGTCCGGCGCATCGGCGCGGAGGACGACCGCTTCCTCGTCGTGGAGCGGGTGCCGGACCTGCCGGACGTGTTCGTCCAGGTGTGGCACGCCGACGGTGAGGACTACACGCTGGAGCACCGCGACGGCTCCGCCCAGCGGCACTTCGAGGTGCGGCTGGACGGGCCCGAACCGGTGGCTGCGGCGATGACGGCCTGGGCGCGCGGCGAGGCGGGCTGGGCCGACGGCCTTGGCTGGCAGCCGCTCGACATGGGCCCCGCACCGGAGCCCGTGCCGCCGCTGGAGCTGGGCGCGGACGAGCGGCGGGAGTTGGAGGACCGGCTGCGGCTGACCCTGGCCTGCGGCTACACCGACCGGGCCCGGCTCGCCGAGGAGGCCGAGGAGTACCTGGTGTCGGGCGGGCGCCGCCCGCTCTCGCGCGCCCAGGCCGAGCAACTCGCCGACCGGCTCTGGCTGGAGCGCGTGGGCGAGCAGAGCGGCTGGATCGGCGAGACCGACGCGGAACGCCTCGCCCGTGCCTTCGCCGCGCTGGACGCGAGCGGCATCACGGCCCGGGAGGACTTCACCTGTTGCCGCTCCTGCGGCGAAGCCGAGATCGGCGCGGCCGGCGCCCCGGACGCCCGCGGCTTCGTCTACTTCCACTCGCAGTGCACGGAGTCCGCCGCCGCCGGTCACGGTCTCTCCCTTCTCTACGGCGGCTTCGACGGCTCCCCGTCGACCACCACCGCCATCGGCCACGAAGTGGTCGCCGCCCTCACCGCCGCCGGTCTGCCCGCGGTCTGGAACGGTGACCCGTCGCACGCGATCGAGATACGCCCGCTGCTCTGGCGCCGCCGCCTGGGCGGGTGATCACGCCTGAACTGCCGTGCGCTTCCGGCCGATGGCGTCGTCGGAGCGGCGACGCCTGCTGGCTGCCGCCGACGGCGGGGGCGGGTCGGGAACGATGCGGGGAGATGAGGCCGGGCAATGAGGTCGTGGAATGAGTCCGGGAAATGAGTGATGACGTTCTGTCGGTGATTCCGACGGACCCGTACTGGAAGCCGGGGCGGGCGGCGGTCGCACGGCCCGTCCGTTCCCCCGCCCCGCCCCGCCCTCGCCCCCGCCGCTGACCGGTGCCGCGGGTCCGCCGGACCGCGGCATCGGCTCGTCACGGCACCAGCAGGCGCAGGGCCCCCTTCTCCACCGTGACCTCGACCGGCAGCGGCGCGATGAACTCGCCGTCGGCGTAGGCGGTGATGCCGGGGGATTCGATGCGCAGGGATGCCGTGCGCAGGGTGGTGACCTCGGGGCGGGTGGTGTGGGTGCCCTTGAAGAGGGTGGGGAAGAAGCGGGCGATGCGCAGCCGGGGCATGGCGTCGACGAGGGTGACGTCGAGCAGGCCGTCCTCCGGGAGGGCGTCCGGGCACATCAGCATGCCGCCGCCGTAGCTGCGGGTGTTGCCGACGGCGGCGAGGGTGAGGTCGCGTGCGATGACGGTGCCGTCGGCGAGGGTGATCCGGAACGGCAGTGGGCGCAGGTTGGCGAACTCGATGAGGATGGCGAGGTTGTAGCGCATCCGGCCGCGCGGCCAGCGCAGGCGGTTGGTGCGGTCGCTGACCAGGGAGTCGAAGCCGGTGGCGAGGATGGAGCCGTACCAGCGGACCGAGCCGTCCGGGCCGGTGACCCGGCCGAGGTCGACGGTGCGGACCCGGCCGGCGGCGATGACCTCGGCGGCGGCCTCGGGGGCGTCGAGCGGGAGGCCGTAGGCGCGGGCGTGGTCGTTGCCGGTGCCGGCCGGCACCACGCCGAGCGGGACGGTGGTGCCGGCAAGGGCCTGCAGGGCGAGGTTGATCATGCCGTCGCCGCCGACGACGGCCACCGCGTCGACGCCGTCCGCGACCGCCTCGCGGGCGAGCCGGACGGCGTCCTCGGCGGAGCGCCCGGCCTGTGGTTCGGCGTCGACGCCGAGGGCGCGCAGGCGGGCGACGGCCCGCTCCGCGGCGGGGCCGGCGTGGCCGGCCCCCGCCGCCGGGTTGGTGAGAACGGCGACCCTGCGGACGGTTCTCGGGCCGGGCGCCCCATGAGCCCGGCTCATGGGATCAGCTTGCCCGGGTTGAGGATGCCGGCCGGGTCGAGTTCGGCCTTGACGGCGCGCAGGATGCGCACGCCCAGGTCGCCGATCTCGTCGGTCATCCAGGGCCGGTGGTCGGCGCCGACCGCGTGGTGGTGGGTGATGGTGCCGCCCGCGCCGACGATGGCGTCCCCGGCGGCGCGCTTGGCGGCGCCCCAGCGGGTGAGCGGGTCCTCGCCGAGGGCGGCGACGACGGTGAAGTAGAGCGAGGCGCCGGTCGGGTAGACGTGCGAGATGTGGCAGAGCACGAGCGCGCCGGGCAGGGCGGCGGTCAGCGCCTCGGTGACGGCGGTCCGCAGGGCCGGGAGTCGGCTCCACCCGGCGGCCGTCTCCAGGGTCTCGCACAGGGCGCCGGCGCGGAGCAGCGAGTCGCGCAGGTAGGGCGCGTTGAACCGGCCGTGCTCCCAGGCCCGGGCGGGGGCCTCGCCGAGCGAGGTGGCGCCGGCGGCGAGCAGCACCTCGCGGGTCGCGCGGTGCCGGGCGGCGACCTGTTCGGCGCTGCCCTCGAAGACGGTGACGGCCAGGCAGCCGGTGACCGCCGGGGCGCCGCCGATCTGCTCGGTCATGGCGAGGTTGACCATGGTCTCGGCCTCGTCGGAGAGCCGGATCACGGTCGGGCCGGTGCCCTGCTGCTCGACGGCGCGCAGCGCCGCCGTACCGGTGGCGAAGTCGGGGAAGCTCCACGCCTCGTACGCCTTGACGGCGGGCAGCCGGTGGACGCGGAGCCGGACGGCGGTGATCACGCCGAGGGTGCCCTCGGAGCCCAGGAAGAGCTGGCGCAGGTCGGGGCCTGCGGCGGAGGCGGGGGCGCGCCCGAGGTCGAGCACGCCGGCGGGGGTGACCACCCGCAGGCCGCGCACCATCTCGTCGAAGCGCCCGTACCCGGCGGAGTCCTGGCCGGAGGAGCGGGTGGCCGCGAAGCCGCCGATGGTGGCGTAGCGGAAGCTCTGCGGGTAGTGGCCGAGCTCCCAGCCGCGGTCGGCGAGCAGCGCCTCGGCGGCCGGGCCGGTGAGGCCGGCGCCGAGGACGGCCTCGCCGGAGGTCTCGTCCAGGTCGAGCAGCCGGTCGAACCGGCGCAGGTCGAGCGAGACGACGGCGCGCAGGCCGCCGCGCTCGGGGTCGAGGCCGCCGACGACGCTGGTGCCGCCGCCGAACGGCACGACGGCGATGCGGCGTTCGGCGCACACCGCGAGGACGGCGGCGACCTCCTGCTCGTTGCCGGGCAGCACCACGGCGTCGGGCGCGTCCTGCGGCTCGCGGCTGCGGCGGCGCAGCAGGTCGGGGGTGGACTTGCCGCCGGCGCGCGGCAGGCGGTCGGCGTCGGCGGCGCTGACGTGGGCCTCGCCGACGGCGGCGGCGAGCGCCTCGACGTCCTCGGCGGAGATCCGGGAGGGGCGCAGTGCGACCTCGTCGGCGTCCGGTCCGGGGGCGGCGTCGCCGGTGACGCCGAGGGCGGCGGCGAGCAGTCCCTTGATGTCGGCGGACAGCTCCTTGGCCAGGGCCGGGTCGCCCCAGGCGTCCCACTTCATCGGGGGGAGCGGAAGTGCGGCGCCGGCCGGTCCCGCTTGCGTCTCAGGTGCCATGCGTTACAGTTTCACACATCATGTCAAGTAGTAACGTCGAGCCGACGACAGCAGCCGAGCAGCCCGAGCGGTCTGAGCAGCCCGCGGAGCGGGAGCAGCCCGCGAAGCCCGCGCCCGGGCCCCGCAGCACCGACGACGCGATCCTGGACGCCGCCGCCGACCTGCTCGTCCACCTCGGCGTGCGCCGCACCCAGCTGGCCGAGATCGCGCGCCGCGCCGGGGTCAGCCGCCCGACCGTCTACCGGCGCTGGCCGGACGTCCGGGCGGTGATCGGCGCGCTGCTCACCCGGGAGATCCTGGCCACCCTGGAGGGCACCGCGCTGGACGTCCAGGACCGGGAGACCTTCGTGGAGCGGGTCGTCGAGGTCTCCGTCCGGCTGCGCGACCACCCGGTGCTCGGCGCGCTGCTCCGCTCCGACGACTCCGACCTGCTGCTGGAGTACGTGGTCGAGCGGCTCGGCGCCAGCCAGCGCGGCCTGCTGGAAGCCCTGCGCACCGGCATCGAGCGGGGCCAGGCGCACGGCTCGATCCGCGCCGGGGAGCCGCTCGAACTGGCCGCCATGGTCCTGCTGATCGCCCAGTCCACCGTCCAGTCGCACCGCATGGTCGCCGCCCTGCTCCCCGAGGCGGCCTGGCGGCGCGAACTGGCCAGAGCGCTGAACGGATACCTCGCACCATGACGACGCCCGCCGTCGGCCCCTTCGCGGGGACGAGCCGACTCAACGCCGTACGCCGCACGCTGGAGCTCGAAGCGCTCGGCGACGCCCCGCACGTCGACCTGCTGGTGATCGGCGGCGGTGTCACCGGCGCCGGGGTCGCCCTGGACGCCGCCTCGCGCGGCCTGCGCACGGTCCTGGTCGAGTCCCGCGACCTGGCCTTCGGCACCAGCCGCTGGAGCTCCAAGCTGGTCCACGGCGGGCTGCGCTACCTCGCCTCCGGCCGGATCAAGGTGGCCCGGGAGAGCGCGGTCGAGCGCGGCGTGCTGATGACCCGCACCGCCCCGCACCTGATCCGCGCACTGCCCCAACTGGTGCCGCTGCTCCCGGACCTGCTGCGCCCCGGGCAGGGCGCGCTGATCCGCGCGGGCTTCCACGCCGGGGACGCGCTGCGGGTCAGCGCCGGCACGCCCGGCGCGCTGCTGCCCCGGATGCGCCGGATCGACGCCGCCCGCACCCGGCGGCTGGTGCCGGGCGTGCGCACCGCGGGCCTGCGCGGCGCGCTGGTCGCGCACGACGGCCAACTCGTGGACGACGCACGGCTGGTGGTCGCCCTGGCCCGGACCGCCGCGCAGTACGGCGCGAGCGTGCTGACCAGGGTCCGGGCCGAGGAGGTGACCGGCGGCTCCGCGCGGCTGGTCGACACCCTCACCGGGCGGGAACTGGCCGTCCGGGCGAGCGCGGTGGTCAACGCCACCGGCGTCTGGGCGGGTGAGGTGGACACCTCGATCACGCTGCGCCCCAGCCGCGGCACCCACGTCCTGGTGGACGCGGGGATGCTGGGGAACCCGACCGCCGCCCTCACCGTGCCGGTGCCCGGCTCGACCAGCCGCTTCGTGTTCGCCCTGCCGCAGCAGCTCGGCCGGGTCGCGATCGGACTGACCGACGAGGACGCCCCGGGCCCGATCCCGGACGAGCCGCAGCCCACCGAGGCCGAGCTGACCTTCCTCCTCGACACCGTCAATGCCGCGCTCGCCACCGCGCTGACCAGGGCCGACGTGCGCGGCGCCTACGCCGGGCTGCGCCCGCTGATCGACACCGGGGGCGGCAGCACCGCCGACATCTCGCGCGAGCACGCGGTGCTGGAGTCCCCGTCCGGGGTGGTCACCGTGGTCGGCGGCAAGCTCACCACCTACCGCCGGATGGCCGAGGACGCGGTGGACGCCGCCGTCCGGCTGCGCCGACTGCCCGCCCGTACCTGCTGGACGGCCCGGCTGCCGCTGGTCGGCGCCCCCGGCCACCGGGACAGCCGTCCGCTGCCCGCGCGGGGGGTGCCCGCCTCGCTGCTCGCCCGGCACGGCGGCGCCGCCCACGAGGTGCTGGCGGCGGGGGTGTCGGTCGGGGAGCCGGCGGCGGGCGGGTTGGCGCCGGTGGCCGAAGGGCTGGACGTGACGCGCGCCGAGATCGCGTACGCCGTCACCCACGAGGGCGCGCTGGACGTCGCCGACGTCCTCGACCGCCGGACCCGGCTCGGGCTGGTCGCGCAGGACGCGGAGCGGGCGCGGAAGGCGGTCGAGGCGATCCTGGCGGAGGGTCAGGAGGGCTGATCGGCCCGGGGGAAGGGCGCCAGGTCCGGCTCGACCCAGGTGGTCCGGGCCCGTTCGCCCGCCAGCGCTCCGGGCCGGTAGTGCCGGGTGAGCAGTTCCTTGTCGAGCAGGTCGGGGTGGCGGGCGGCGAACTCCTCGAAGCCGTCGTGCTCCGCCGAGCCGTCGTGCTCCCCGGAGTCCGCGGACTCCTCGACGTCCGGTGCGGCGTCGACGTGGTGGGCCACCAGCTCGACCCAGGCCCGGGTCACGGTGACGTGGAACCTCTGCGGTGCGCCGGCCGCGGTGGCGGTGCGCCGGATGCCGTCGCCGATCAGGTCGAGGGCGGCGGCGGCACCGTGCCGGCGCACGGCGAGCCAGGTGAGGCGGACGTGCTGGCGGTGGCCGAAGCGCTCGGCGCCGGTCATCGCCTCCCGCAGCAGGCGGTCGAAGGTGTCGGGGGTCGTGGGGGAGGTCATGCGCAGGCTCTCGTCGCGGGGAGTGGGGGAGCGGCAGGGGGAGGTGCAGCGGTGGGACGCGGACGGGAGATCGTAGGGTTCCACCGTATTCCCGGGCGAACCGCACCGGCGGTCGGCCTCAGCGGGCGGTGTTCTCCGGCATCGGGTGGGTGGTGCCGGCGAAGTCGAGGACGCAGGAGAGCGGATGCTCGGCCGTGCCGGTGCGGTCCAGGGTGACCGCGAGCGGCCGGGGCGGTTCCTCGGCGAGTCGGGCGCCGAGGGTCAGCGGGTAGCTGCCGTGCCCGTGGACGCGGTGGAAGGCGCACTCCTTGCCGTCCACCAGCAGTTCGGTCTCGGTGATCCAGCCGGAGCGGACGTTGACGGTCACGGAGTGTCCGCCCTGGTCGACGTGGAAGCTGTACCGCTGGCGCATGGCAGACCTCCCGCGAGGGCGCCGCAATCGGGGGGAACCGGGACATCGGAGGATCCGTCGCCAGTGTAGGTCGGCGCCTCCGCCCCGGCGCCCCGGCCGGTCCGCGCCCTTGCCGATCGCCGGACCGCCGCGATCGGTTCCCGTCGGAGCCCCTGAAAGGGCCCCGGAGAAATTCCCGGGGTGGTACCGGCCTTCAGGCGGATTCTCGTGATCTCTACAGTGTTGTAGATTCGTCCGCAGGGAGAGATCCGAGGAGGGCATTGTGGGAGTTTCGCTGGCCAAGGGCGGCAACGTCTCGCTGAGCAAGGAGGCGCCCGGTCTGAGCGCCGTGATCGTGGGTCTCGGCTGGGACGTGCGCACCACCACCGGGGCCGACTACGACCTGGACGCCAGTGCGCTGCTGTGCAACGCGCTCGGCAAGGTGATCTCGGACCAGCACTTCGTGTTCTTCAACAACCTTCGCAGCCCCGAGGGTTCGGTCGAGCACAGTGGTGACAACCTGACCGGTGGCGGTGCCGGCGACGACGAGCAGATCAAGGTCGACCTGGACCGGGTGCCGGCCGACGTGGCCAAGGTGGTCTTCCCGGTGTCGATCTACGACGCCGACGCCCGGCTGCAGAACTTCGGCCAGGTCCGCAACGCGTTCATCCGGATCGTCAACCAGGCCAACGGCCAGGAGATCGCGCGCTACGACCTGAGCGAGGACGCCTCGACCGAGACCGCGATGGTCTTCGGCGAGCTGTACCGCAACGGCGCCGAGTGGAAGTTCCGCGCCATCGGCCAGGGTTACGCCTCCGGCCTGCGCGGCATCGCGACCGACTACGGCGTCAACGTCTGATCCCCGGCGCCCGGTCGCGGTAGGCGGCCCGGCGGGGGTTCCGGCGGTCAGGAGGGCGGTCCGGTCCGTCCGAGCGCGTGGCCGCCGAAACCCCCGCCGCCGGTGAGCTGGTGCTGCCACCAAGCGGTCATCGCCGGCCCGTCCATGGCCGACCAGTCCGGCGCGGCGGTGACCTGCGCCCGGCCGAGGGTCCGGCCCAGCTCCACCAACTCCCGGCCGGCCGAGCTCCGTTCGCGGTCGTAGGCGGCCAGCAGGGCCGACCAGGAGCCGGCCGTCCGCCCGGCCTGCTCGAAGGCGTGCGCGTCCTGCACCGCCTTCACCGCGCCGCTGGTGTTGTGCGGGCGCACGACGGTGGCCGCGTCCCCGCCGATGAGCAGCCGTCCGGCGGTGCGGCGCGGGGTCGCCAGGTCGTAGACGGGCTGCAGGAAGGTCCGTTCGCGCGGGGTGAGGGTGACCAGCCCGGCCCAGTACGGCGGCAGGTGCCGCTCCGCGAGCTGCCGCAGTTCGTCCAGCCCGCTGTCGGTGAGGGTGCCCGCGGGGATGCTGGTCGGGCCGTCCAGGCGCAGCCAGCCGGGGGTGGGCGCGTAGAAGACCCAGTTCACCTGGGTGCGGCCGGGGTCGAGACCGGGGATGCGGTAGATCACGACCTGCCCGCCGCGGTAGCAGACGGTGACGCACTCCTCCTCCGGCCAGACCGCGGCCCCGCCGGGCAGTTCGGCGAGCAGGGCGTCGTCGTAGCTGCCGCGCCAGCACACGTACCCGGCGTACTCGGGCGCGGCCTGCGGGCAGACGGCGGCGCGGACCACCGAGCGGTAGCCGTCCGCGCCGATCACCAGGTCGTACGGGTGGCGGCCGCCGTCGGCCTCCTCGGCCCAGGCGCCCCCGTCGTCGCCGCCGACCGCGGTGACGGTGCTGCCGAGCCGGTACTCGACCTGCTCGGGCGTCCGCTCGCGCAGGGACTGCCAGAGGCCGGCCCAGTGGTGGGAGTGGAACGGGAACGGCTGGTCCCAGAGCACCCGCCCGCGCCCGTCCGGGCCGTCGCCCGCGCCGGCTGGTCCCCGGGTGACCCAGCGGCGGACGGTGAGGCGGTGGCGGCGGGTGTCCGCGGCGAGGTGTCCGGTGCGGACCAGCTCGTCGAAGCGGTCGTCGTGGGTGCAGATGCCCACGCCGCGGTCCTCCAGCCGGCCCGGGCTGCGCTCCAGCACCACGACCCGCTCCGCGCCCAGCCGGGCGGCGGCCGCGGCGAACGCGCTCCCGGCGATGCTGCCCCCGACCACTGCCACCGAGCCACCCCGCACGGCCGCCCCCTTCTCCCGATCCCCTGATCCGCCGATCCGCCGATCCGCCGACCTGCCGATCCGCCGAGCCCGTGCTGTCCGGGACACGACGATACGCGGGCGTCCCGCCGTCCGTGCGGCGTTCGGCCGCTCCGGGCGGGCGGTGCCCCCGAGCTTTATGCAACTAGTTGCATAGCGCGAGACCCGTCCCCTACCCTGCGGTAACCACGACACCCCGCCCGCGCCCCAGGAGACGTCGATGAGCGCCACCCCCGGCAGCAGCCGCTACCCGCACCTGCTCAGCCCGCTCGACCTCGGCTTCACCACCCTGCCCAACCGCGTGATCATGGGCTCGATGCACGTCGGCCTGGAAGAGGCCCCCGACGGCTACCGGCGGATGGCCGCCTTCTACGCCGAGCGCGCCCGCGGCGGCGTCGGCCTGATCGTCACCGGAGGCATCGCCCCCAACGAGGCCGGACGCCCCTGGGAGGGCGGCGCGATGCTGACCACCGAGGAGGAGGCCGACGAGCACCGCGTGGTCACCGACGCGGTGCACGCGGCCGGCGGGAAGATCGCCCTGCAGATCCTGCACTTCGGCCGCTACGCCTACCACCGCGACCTGGTCGCCCCCAGCGCCCTCCAGGCTCCGATCAGCCCCTTCGTGCCCAACGAGCTCACCGCCGAGCAGGTCGAGCAGACCATCGAGGACTTCGCCCGCTGCGCCGAACTCGCCCGCCGCGCCGGGTACGACGGCGTCGAGATCATGGGCTCCGAGGGCTACCTCGTCAACGAGTTCGTCGTCGCCGCGACCAACCACCGCGAGGACGAGTGGGGCGGCTCCTACGAGCGGCGGATGCGCTTCCCGGTGGAGATCGTCCGCCGGGTCCGCGAGCGGGTCGGCGAGGACTTCATCATCGTCTACCGCCTCTCCATGCTCGACCTGGTACCGGGCGGCTCCACCCTGGACGAGGTGGTCCGGCTCGCCCAGGCCGTCGAGGCCGCCGGGGCCACCATCATCAACAGCGGCATCGGCTGGCACGAGGCCCGCATCCCGACCATCGCCACCTCGGTGCCGCGCGGCGCCTTCGCCTGGGTGACCAAGAAGATCATGGGCACGGTCGGCATCCCGCTGGTCACCAGCAACCGCATCAACACCCCCGAGACCGCCGAGCGGCTGCTCGCCGAGGGCAGCGCCGACCTGGTCTCGATGGCCCGCCCGCTGCTCGCCGACGCCGACTTCGTCGCCAAGGCCCGCGCCGACCGCGCCGACGCCATCAACACCTGCATCGGCTGCAACCAGGCCTGCCTGGACCACACCTTCAACCTGCGGATCACCTCCTGCCTGGTCAACCCGCGGGCCTGCCACGAGACCGAACTCGTCCTCGCGCCCACCAGGGTGCGCAAGCGGATCGGCGTCGTCGGGGCCGGACCGGCCGGGCTCGCCTGCGCCGTCTCCGCCGCCGAGCGCGGCCACGCGGTCACCCTGTACGACGCCGCCGAGGCGGTCGGCGGACAGCTGGACGTGGCCCGCCGCATCCCCGGCAAGGAGGAGTTCGACGAGACGCTGCGCTACTACCGCACCCGGCTCGCCGAACTGGGCGTCACGCTGCGCCTGGGGGCCGCCGCCACCGCCGAGCAGCTGGCCGCGGAGGGCTACGACGACCTCGTCCTCGCCACCGGCGTCACCCCGCGCACCCCCGCCGACATCCCGGGAATCGACCACCCCAGCGTGGTCGGCTACCTCGACGTGCTGCGCGACGGCGCGCCGGTCGGCGAGCGCGTCGCCATCCTCGGCGCGGGCGGCATCGGCTTCGACGTGGCCGAGTTCCTCACCGACCAGGGCGACGAGGCGAGCCTCAACCCGCCGGTGTTCCAGGCGAAGTGGGGCATCGACCCGGAGTACCGCGAGCGCGGCGGCCTGCGCGCCCCCGAGCGGCCCGAGCCCCCGCGCAGCGTCCACCTGCTGCAGCGCAAGACCGGCAAGGTCGGGGCCGGGCTCGGCAAGACCACCGGCTGGATCCACCGCACCGAACTCAAGCACCGCGGCGTGGTGATGGTCCCCGGCGTCACCTACGACCTGATCGACGACGCCGGCCTGCACATCACCGTGGACGGCGAGCGCCGGCTGCTGCCCGTCGACACCGTGGTGCTCTGCACCGGCCAGGAGCCGCGCCGCGACCTGTACGAGGCGCTGCGCGAGCGCGGCCTGGCGGTGCACGTGATCGGCGGCGCCGACGTGGCCGCCGAGCTGGACGCCAAGCGGGCCATCAAGCAGGGCACCGAGCTCGCCGCCTCGCTCTGAGCGGTTCATGGGCCGTGCGCATGAGACCTGCTCACGCGCACGGCCAGGTGCCCAGGTGAGGTGATCTGTGTTCATGGGCGTGCCCCATGAGACCTGCTCATGGATCCGTCCCATGAGAGCGGCTCATGGGCCGTGCGCCATGGGACTTGTTCATGTGCGCATCCCATGAGGTCCACTCATGGCTTCGCCCCCTGAGGTCCGCTCATGGCCGGCGCCCGGCTGCCCGGCTGCCCCGCCCATGGTCGCGTCGGTCAGGCTCGCTCCCGCGCCTCTAGGATCGTCGGCATGTCGCTGCCGCACGCCATCCTCACCGCCCTGCTGGAGAAGCCGTCCTCGGGGCTGGAGCTGACCAGGCGGTTCGACAAGTCGATCGGCTTCTTCTGGCCCGCCACCCACCAGCAGATCTACCGCGAGCTGGGCCGGCTGGAGGCCTCCGGGCACATCCGGGCGCTCCAGCCGGACGGTCCGGTGCGCGGGCAGAAGAAGGAGTACGAGGTCCTGCCGGAGGGCCGGGCGGAACTGGTCCGCTGGACGGCCGAGGGCGCGGCGCCGCGCGCCGTGCGGGAGCCGCTGCTGCTGCGGCTGCGCGCGGCGGCGGTGGTCGGCACGGACGGTCTGCCCGCCGAACTGGAGCGCCACCTGGCGCTGCACCGAGCGCGGTTGGCCGACTACCTGGAGATCGAGCGGCGCGACTTCCCGGCCGAGAAGGCGGACGTCGAGAACCGGCTCCAGCACGCGGTGCTGCGGGCCGGGATCGGGCTGGAGACCTTCTGGGTGGAGTGGCTCGCCGAGACCCTCGGCACCCTCTCCCCGGACCGCGCCTGACCTCCGTACCACCCCGGGCCTGCCCGGCCCGCTCCGCCCGGCCCCTCCGCTCCCTGAGAAAGGCCCTGACCTGCGGCGATGCCGACCCCGCGCGCCGCTCGCGGCCCCCGGTGGGACACTGGTGCCTTGTCCCTGCCCGAACTCTCGACCGGGGGCCCGCATGTCCCTTCCGAGGCCTCTCCACGCCGTCATCGCCGCGGCCGCCAGCGCCGCAGCCATCGTCGGGGCGGTCGCCCTGGGCCCGGCCCACCTGGCATCGGCCGCCCCGGCCCAGGACCTCCCCTCCGTCGACCAGCTGAGATCGGCCCTGCTCACCGCGGCCGACCTCGGGCCCGACTTCACCGAGGCGGCCCCGAGCCAGAGCCCCGGCCCGGACGGGAGCCAGAGCCCCGACCCGAACGAGACCCCGAGCCCGGTCAGCGGCTGTGACGCGCTCAGCGCCCTGGTCAACATGCACGCCGCCCAACCCGGCCTCGCGAACCCGCGCGCCGAGACCGAGCTCGACGGCCCGGACGGCAACCCGATGGTCACCGAGGCCCTCGCCGCCGAGGCACCCGACCGGCTCGCCGCCGACTTCAACTCCGTGGCCGACGCCCTGCGGAGCTGCCACACCATCACCTTCAACGCCGGCATCGGGGACACGGTGACCTTCGCCGTCACCCCGGTCACGCTCGGAGACCGCCAGGACGCCCCCGCCGTCCGCCTCGACGGCACCCTGGACGGCGTCCAGCTCAACGCCTTCATCGGCATCGAGCGGTTCGGCACGGTCGCCATGGCCTTCGGCTACTTCCAGCGCGAGGGCGCCTCCGCGCAGACCGCCTCGATGCAGTACCGCACCGCCGTGGCCAAGGTCGAGCGCACCCTCGGCACCACCGCCGGCAGCACCACCCCGCCCACCGTCGTCGCCACCACCCAGGGCATGCGGGTCTGAGCGCGGGGCCCGGCTCTGCCCCCGTACGGCCTCCCGATCGGGACGCGGCCCGGCCGTCAGGCCCTCGCCGTGCCGAAGTTGAGCGGGGCAACCCCGAGTACCCCGACCGTTGAGCAAGGCAACTCTGAGCACCCCGTCCGCTGAGCGGGGCAACCGTCGAGCACCCCGACCGCTGGGCAGGCCGGCCGCACCCCCGTCGCGGCCGCCCCGCCCACCGGCCCACGGCTCCACCGCCCCACCGCCCTACGGGTGGAAGACGACCTCCGGGGAGGCCGGATCGGCGTGGTGTCCATGCGTGGAACGCTGTCACGCGGGGCGGGCGGGCGGCATCGGCCCGGCGATTGATCCTCCGTCACCCCGCATCGGCCCACGGGTTTACATCCCCGGGCCGATGCGGAGCGCGCCCGCCGTCGTCGCCCGGTGCGCACCCGGCGGGATGACGTTCCGGTCGATCAGCATCTGCAGCACGTTGACGTGGAAGTCCGGGAAGTCCATCGGCACGATGCCGAATCGGCCGGGCTGCTGGGTGCGGGCGTTCAGGTACGGGTAGATGCTGCGGTCCATGAGCGCCTGCGAGCTGTACTTGGGCCAGTAACCACCGGCGTAGCTGAGGAAGTTGACGAACATCGTGGCGGTGCCCGGGGTGCGGGAGGCCTTGTCGAACTGGGCGACGATGTACTGCCCCTTCGTGCCCAGCGGGTCGCTGCCGCCGATCTGCCAGACGTCCTGGGTGTCGAAGTACTCGTTCCGGCCGCTGGACCAGTCGATCAGCCCCCAGGGGTTGGCGAAGTCGGCGAGCAGCACGACCTTGCCGCGCGCGGCGCCGAGGGTCGGCCAGCCGTGGAGGTGGAACAGGTCCCGGAAGCCGAACTCGTCGAAGCAGCAGTCGATCCGCCGCATGAACTCGTCGTCGCCGAGCGCCTGTCCGCCCGCCCGCTCGTTCCGGAGGCGCATCACGACGGTCTCGCCGGAGTGCGCCCGCAGGAAGGTCCGGCACTGGTCGAGCACGTCCTGCAGTCGCAGGTGCTGGTAGCTGTCGGAGTGGTAGATCCCGAGCTCGTCGGGCGCGCCCTGCAGGCCGTTGCAGCGGATGTCGAGGAAGCGGACGCCTTCCCGCAGTTGTTGCGGGATGCCCCAGTTCTGGGTGTGCGACCACTCGGTGCCGTAGCCGGGGTTCTCGCAGCACGAGTCGTGGGTGCCGGGGATGGTGAGATCGAGCAGGGGGAGGTTCCCGTCCAGGCGGCCCATCCAGTCGTCGGTCGGCAGCCCGCCCGGAGTCGTGCCTGCGGTGGCCCGGGCGGTGCGCGCGGTGGCCCGGGTGGTGCCTGCGGTGGCCCGGGTGCCGGCCCGGGCGGCGGACGGCAGGACGAGCCCGCTGCCCAGCGCGGCGGCCGCGCCGACTCCCGCGCCCCACGTGAGAAGATCACGACGTGCGATGCTGCCCATGGTGCGGCTCCTCGGACTCTCCGGTCGGCTGGCACGTGCGCTGTCCTGGGCCCGAACACGCCCTCGGTGTCGGCGGGTTCACCGTACGGGGAGGGCGGTCGCGGTTCGGTCTCCACCCGGTCCTACCCGACTTCGCGTACGACGAACTGCCGGCCGCCGTCATCGAGCGGATCCGCCGGGCGCCGAACACCGCGTGCGCCGACCGGTGGCCGGCGAGGCGGTCGGTGGGGTCGTGCAGAATGCCCCCATGAGTCACGATTACCGCCCCGGCGACGTCCTGCGGCTGGAATGCCCGTTCACGGAGACCACGGTCACCGAGGTGAGCCGCTTCCACGTCACCGTGCGGTGCCCGTGGTTGGCGGTGGATCCGCAGGCGGCGGGGTTCCGGTGGAACGGCGAGCGGGCGCTGCCGCTGCCCGACGCCCACGAGTGGGAGGTCTTCCGGACGGAACCGGCGGAGACCGGGTTGAAGCCGGGCGACAGCTGCCGGGTGGGGATACCCGCGACCGTGGTGCACGTCCAGTCGGTCGTGCACTACGACCCGCCCCTGGTCACCGGCCTGCTGCCACGGCCCGCGTGCCACCTCGACGTCCTGCCGCAGGGGGAGGTGTTCGATCCCGAGCCGGAGGACCAGGGCTACGCGGTCGACCCGGCCGGCGGTGAACCGATCAGCGTCGAACTGCTCTTCCGCCCGTACGCGTTCCTCGAACCGGGCGACGAGCTCACCGACCGGGACGCCCGGGCCTGGCGGTTCGACGCGGCCTGGGAGTGGCACGCCCTCGACGGCGAGCGGTCGGGCGATCCGGTCTGGCCGTTGACGCTGCTGGTCCGTGGTGGTCAGCCGACGGTGGCTCCGGAGGAGGCCGCGGCGGTCGCCCGGGCGACGGCGGCCGGCAGTCACGCGGCGGAACGGGAGCGGTGGGCCGGGCTCGCCCTCGCGCGGCCCGCCTCCGGCCGGCCGTAGGCCGCGGGGGATCGCCGGGGACCGTCCTGGAGGTGTCGCAGGCGCTGCTCGCCGCGCTCCGGGGTGAGCCCGGCGTCCAGCTCCCGCCGGAGCCGGCGGAGTTGGTGGCCAACCTGCGGCGGGCCGCCACGATCGACGTCACCGGCATCACCGCGGCCGACGGCAAGCGGCTCTCGGCGCTCTCCGTCAAGCTGAACGACGGCGGCCCCCACCCGGTGGTGATCGTGCCGGCCGGCTGGAACCCGTACGGCTGGCTGCCCTTCGTGTACGCGTACGCCACGCTGGCGCTGCGCGGCTACCCCGTCCCGGCGTACACCCCGCGCGGCATCGGCATCGAGGGGTGGGCGTCCACCTCCGAGGGCCACATCGACGTCGCCGGGCCGCACGACTCGACGGCTCGGCCGTGTTCGACCCGGAGACGCAGCAGCTCCTCGAGGACTTCCTGGCCGGCCGGAACCCGGAGAAGGTGGTCGCCTGGGGCGCCGAGCGCTCCCCGCAGCACCACCGCGACCCGGACCAACGACCGGGGCATCCCGACCTTCGTCTCGAACACCTGGCACGAGACGCTCTTCCCGGCCGCCTCGGTGGTCGAGACCTTCCGCGGTCTCCGGGTCCCGAAGCGCCTGAACCTGTGGATCGGCGCCCACGGCGCCCCCGAGTCCGGGGCCGGCGGGCCTGGTGCTCGGGCTGCCGTTCCCCGGGCTGGCGGTACCGACCCGGGAGGCCTTCGACTGGCTGGACCACCATCTGCTCGGCGCCGACAACGACGTGCCGACCTGGACGGAGGTGAACGTCCAGCCGATGTTCACCTACCGCACGATCACCATCCCGGGCGGCACCGAGCCGATCACCGTCCCGGCCCGCCGCGAGCCGCGTCCGACCTGGGAGGACGTCACCACCGGCAGCGAGACCTGGCACCTGACGGGCACCGCCGGCACGGGTGACGGCGCGCTGGTCGAGAAGCCGACCACCGGGTGGTCGCGGGACTTCACCGCCGGCAGCCTGACCGAGGCCACCGCGGTGGGCGAGATCATGAAGACCGTGCAGCAGGAATGGTTCGGCAACCCCAAGGTCTACGACGTCGCGACGTTCGACCGCGCGCAGCTGCTGGTCTGGTCGACCGACCCGCTGGCCGGGCCGGGCGCCGAGGTGGCCCGCCGGATCCGTGGTGCGGCCACCGTGCGGCTGACCGTGCGCAGCACCGCCGACGCCACCACCCTCGTGGCGTACCTGTACGACATCGCCCCGGACGGCACCGCGCGGATCATCACGCACGAGCCGTACACCGCCACCGGCCTGACCCCGAACGTCAACTCCACCGTCAGCTGGACGCTGCAGCCGGCCGCCTACGACCTGCCGGCCGGGCACCGCCTCGCCCTGGTCGTGAACAGCCGCGACCAGCTGTACTCCTTCGCGAGCGTGGACGGCAGCACCACGACCGTCAGCTCGCAGAACGGCAGTGAGGCGAGCCTGGAGCTGCCGCTCGGCCGATCCGGGGCCGGAGCCCAGCCCGGCCGGCTCCCGGGGCGCGAGGCCCGGGACCCGCGCTCCGCAGCCGTGCACGAACGGCCCGTCGCCGCGCCGCGACGGGCCGTTCGCGCGCCCGGTGTCGCGGCTCCGCGTGGTTCGCGCCACAGTGACCCCGCTCCGATCGGAGGTACGATCGCGCCCGCACCTCTGATCGGAGGGGTGTCAACGCACAGGAGCACAGAGGCGAAGCCCAGCCATGTCCGCAGTCCTCGACCGCACTCTCACGTATTCGAACACCGTCCCGCGCGCCACCGTCCACCGGGCCGCCGTCTGCGAGGTCTTCCTCACCGACTCCGCCCGGGTCGCCGAGGACGAGTACCTCATCGCCGCGCAGCTGCCGCGGGTGCACAGCTACTACAGCGACAGCGTCACCGCGCCCGCCGCGTACGATCCGCTGCTGCTGGTCGAGGTCTTCCGCCAGGCCTCCATCTACACCGCGCACACCTTCCTGGGTGCGCCGCTGGACGACAAGTTCATCTTCGTCAGCGGGGAGCTGGACATCACCGACCCGGAGGCGCTGCGGATCGGGGCCCGCCCCGGTCAGGGCGAGATCCGGGCCCGCCAGGCCGGCCTCAAGCGCCGGGACGACGTCGTCACGGGCAGCGCCCTGGACCTGGTCCTCTCGGTGGACGGCCGGGAGGCCGCCACCATGCGCACCGTGTGCCAGTGGATGCCGGGCGACGCCTGGGACCGGATGCGCGCCAAGGGGCGCGCCGCGCTCAGCCTGACCCCGGCCCGGCCGCACCACACCGGCTGCCGGGTGCCGTCGCTCTCCGTCGGCCGCACCTCGGGGCAGAACGTCGTGCTCGCCGGGGTGGAGGCGGGGGAGCGCGGGCTCCGTGCCCGGGTCGTGGTCGACCGGGGCAACCCGGCGCTGTTCGACCACCCGTTGGACCACATCCCGGGCGTCCTGATCTTCGAGGGCTTCCGGCAGTCCGCGATGTACGCGGCGCAGGAGCTGTTCGGGCTCTCGCCGCGCAGCCTGCTGCTCTCCCGGGTGGAGGTCGACTTCACCCGCTTCGGCGAGTTCGAGCTGCCGACCGACTGCGTGGTGCGGGTCGTGGAGTCGCCGGCGGCGGACACCGTCGCGTTCGAGATCGGCATGGTGCAGGAGGACGAGCGGATCGCCCGCGCCCGGGTGCACCTGACGCGCACCGGCTGCCTGATGGCGGGAGCCGTGGAGAACCGTTTCCCCTGCGCCGCGGCCGCTGCCTGAGCAGGCCGGGCCCGTGACCTGCCCGAGGCCGGCGGGGCGCGCCCGCCTCCGCCGGACGACCTGACGGTGTTTCGCGGCAAGGTACGATGAAACCCGTACCTGAACATGTCACACCTGAAGACGTCTGAGGACGGAGGATCCGATGCCCGACCCGGAAGGCCATCCCGCGACCGAGGAGATGGAGCTGCGGACGGTCCTGAACGCGCTCGCCGATCCGCTGCGCTACGGGGTGGTCTCCGCCCTGCTGCGGGAGGCCGAGGGGGTGGAGCGCACCTGCGCCTCCTTCGGCCTCCCGGTCTCCAAGTCCACGACCACCCACCACTTCCGCGTGCTGCGCGAGGCCGGCCTGGTCCGCCAGGTCGACCGCGGGAACAGCCGCGCCGCCGCCCTCCGTCGCGAGGACCTCGACGAGCGCTTCCCGGGCCTGCTCGACCTGATCCGCACGAACGTCTGACCCCAGGCCCGCAGGCCCTCCGGCAGCCCCTTCGGGTGCCCGCCGACACCAAGGGGCGGTCAAGGAATCTTGACCGCCCCTTGGCCCCTCCAGGTGGTGACGGCATGTCAAACTGTGCGCCCTCAGAGGACGATGAGGAGACCACGGTGGACCACGCGCGCCCCCTGATCGAGGACTTCCCCGCCCACCCCGACGGCGACCCCGCCGATGCCCTGGCCCGCGCCGTCCGCGCCCGCCGCGCGGCCCTCGGCCTCACCCTCGCCGACCTCTCCACCCGCGCCGGGCTCCCGGAGACCCACCTGCGCAGCATCGAGGCCGGCCACGCGATGCCGACGCTCGCGTTGCTGACGGTGCTGTCGCGCGCGCTCAGCGCCCACTGAGCGCAGACCGGGAGCGCGCCGGGCGCGGGCGGACCGGCCCCGCCCTCACGCCGGTTCGTAGGTGGCGCCGCGGACCAGCGTGCGGGCGTGCGGCGCGTCCATGGGATGGGCGAAGAGGTACCCCTGGCCGAGCGGGCAGCCCATGGCGGCGAGCAGGTCGCGCTGTTCGGGGTGTTCGATGCCCTCCGCGATGACCTGGACGCCGAGCGTGTCGGCGATCCGGGTGATGCCCTCGACCAGGGCGTACTGCTGGGTGGAGTGGCCGAGGCCGTCGATGAAGGACTTGTCGATCTTGAGCAGGGAGATCGGGAACTCGCGGAGGTAGGACAGCGAGGAGTAGCCGGTGCCGAAGTCGTCGATGGCGATGCCGACGCCGAGGCCGGACAGGGTGGCCATGTCGTCGTGGATGCGGTCGTCGCGGCGCATCAGGACGGACTCGGTGAGTTCCAGGACGAGGGTGCGCGGGTCGATGCCGGAGGTGGCGATGGCCTGGCGGACGACGTCGACGAAGCCGGCGTCGCGGAACTGGCGGGCGGAGACGTTGACGTTGACCCGCAGCGGGGGGCGTCCCGCGGCGCTGCGGGCGGTGGAGCTGGCCGCGTGCCAGGCGGCGACCTCCTGGGTGGCGCGTTCCAGCACCCAGGCGCCGAGCGGGACGATCTGGCCGCTCTCCTCGGCGAGGGCGATGAACTCGTCGGGCAGGACCATGCCGCGCCGGTCGTGCGGCCAGCGGACCAGGGCCTCGAAGGCGACCAGGTCGCCGGTGCGCAGGTCGACGATCGGCTGGTAGTACAGCTGGAACGCCGATTCCGCGATCGCCGAGTCCAGGTGCTCGTTCAGCTCGTGCCGTTCCACCAGCCCGGCCTGCAGGGCCGGCCGGTAGTGGCACCACTGGCGGCGGCCGGCCGCCTTGGCGGAGTAGAGCGCGAGGTCGGCGTGGGTGAGCAGTTCGGCGGCGTCCACGCTGTCCTCGGTGGTCGCCACGCCGATGCTGGCGCTGACCCGGACCGCGCCCGCCTTGAGCTTGAACGGCTCGGTGAAGACCTCCAGCACGCCCGCCGCGATGATGTCCACGTCCGAGGGGTGCAACGCGTCCTCGACCAGCACCGCGAACTCGTCGCCGCCGAGCCGGGCGGCGGTGTCGGAGGCGCGCAGCGCGGTGGAGATCCGCAGCGAGACCGCGACCAGCAGTTCGTCGCCGATCGCGTGGCCCTGGGTGTCGTTGACCACCTTGAAGTCGTCCAGGTCGATGAAGAGCACCCCGGTGACGGACCCGCTGCGCTCGCCGCGCGACAGCGCGTGCCCGACCCGGTCCTGGAACAGCACCCGGTTGGCGAGGCCGGTGAGCGAGTCGTGGAAGGCCCGGTGGGTCAGCTCGCGCTCCATCTGCCGCTGCTCGGTGACGTCGCGCAAGGTGAGCACCAGGGCGCCGACGGTCGGGTCCCCGCGCAGGTCGTCGAAGCGGACCTCGGCCTCGATCGGGGTGCGGTCCTGGCGCAGCAGCCGCCAGTGCTCGCGGATCTGTTCCCGGATCTGTTCCCGGGGTTGTCCGACGGACGGCTCCCGGGACCCGTCGCCGGACCCGTCGCCGGACCCGTCGCCCCGGGGCGGGGCCGCCGCGCCGCGCATCCGGGCCAGCGCCCTGCCGACCTCCCGGCTGTCCTCGGGCGGGATGAGGTCGGTGAGCAGGGTGCCCTCCAGCGCGGACCGGCCGAGCACCGACTCGGCGGAGGGGGAGGCGTAGCGCACGTGGTCGTCGGCGTCGAGGATGAGGATGACGTCGCTGGTGTTCTGGACGAGCGTGCGGAAGTAGAGCTCGCTGTTGCGGCGGGTGACCTCGCGGCTCAGCACGACCCGCTCGACGGCGAGGGCGGCCTGCCCGGCGAGGATCTCCAGCGAACTCCAGAGGCTGGCCAGTTCCTGTTCGGTGCCGGTGACGATGAGGGCGCCGATCAGCGGGTCGCCGGAGGGCCGTTCGGCGAGGGTGAGCGGGCAGATCAGGGCGTACGGCATGCCGTCGAGGGGCCCGGCCAGCTCGCGGGCCGGCAGGTCGACGGATTCGACGGGCAGCAGCCGGCTCTCGCGGTAGCCGGCCAGGGCCAGGACCTGGTCGGAGTCCGAGGGGGTGCCGAGCCGGTGCTCGGCCGAGCCGTGCTCGGCGTGCCGGACGTGCAGCACGCCGGCCTCGGTGACGGCGAGCAGGGCGACGTGCCCGGGCTCGGCGGGCATCAGGGTGGAGGCGGCGGACTGGACGGCGTCCGCGACCTCCTCCACCCCGACGGCCGCGGTCAGCCGGGCGCCCGCCTCGCGCAGCGCGCGTTCGCGGGCGATCGCCTGCCTGCGGGCGGAGACGACCACCGCCAGGCGGGCGAGCACGAGTAGGTAGAGGAGCGCGGAGAAGGCGCCGATCACGCCCGCGTTGTGGTTGTTCCCGGCCAGCGACTCGATGATCAGGATCGCCGGGGCGATCAGTGAGGCGAGGGTGAGCAGGACGAGCCGGGCGGTGCTCAGGTCCGGTTCCTGGGTGGGGACGGGCTTGGTCAGCTCGACCATCGAGGGGTGCAGCGCGGCGGCGCCCCAGGCGGTGTAGAAGGCGGCCCAGCCGAGTTCGACGGGCGTGCCGATGCGCCAGGTGCCGTGCAGCTGGATCAGCCCGTACAGCACGTCGGAGATGAGCAGGCCGACGGTGCCGACGGTGAGCAGTTGCAGCGAGCGGGAGTTGCCGCCGCGCGGGGTCAGAAGGCGCAGCAGCAGGGCGAGGACGACCAGGTCGCCGAGCGGGTAGCCGATCGAGACGGCCTTCTGGAACCAGGTGAGGTCGGGGCTGCGGGTGTACGGGAGGATCAGGTAGATCCAGGCGAGCAGGGCCAGGCCGATGGTGGGGATGAGGGCGTCGAGCAGCACGGCGCGGTCCTGACGGGCCGTGCGCCAGCGGATGAAGCCGAGCACGCCGGCCGCGTACAGCACGTACTCGGCCAGGTAGAAGCCGTCGGCGATGGAGGGGAACGGGTTGGCCAGGTGCAGGATGTCCAGCTGGACGGCCTGCACCACCTCGCCCGCGGTGAAGCTCAGGTTGGCGAGTGCCAGCAGGTACCAGAAGCGGGCGTGCGCGGGGCGGTTGAGGCGGATGCCGAGCACGATGGCGGCGACGCCGCCCAGGCCGATTCCCGTCCACCAGATGATCCGCTGGCTCGGGTTGGCGTAGTAGATGCTGGTGAACAGCACCATCCAGAGCAGGTAACAGGCCATCAGGCGTTGTCGCCGGCGTGTCAACGAGGCTACCTCCTCCGCAACATCACCTCGCCGCTCGGGCGGGGGAGTTCGGGCGAGGACGGGGGTCCGCCTGGTGCGGCCCTGGGGGTGGTGGGACCGGGCGCGTCCCCGTGCCTGCGGTGAGGCGGCGGGTTCGCGCTCGGGACGGGCGCTTCTTCGCGCACGTGCGCGGCGCCCGGTCGGTGGGCGACCGGACGTTACTCAATGTGCCGTGAGTGCGTATAGTCGGAAATGTCGCACTCCCAAGCATTCTGCCGTCACAGCACGAGGTCAAGCCGGTGGACGATGCAGCAGACAGCGCACGGGGCGTACCCATGGATGCGGGTTCCGGGCGTCACGCCGTGGTCGGCAACGGCAACGGTCAGTACGCGCTCTGGCCGGGGGACTTGACGGTCCCCGGTGGCTGGCGCCGGGTGTACGGACCGGCCGACCGGGCCGACTGCCGGGCCTGGGTGGAGCGGGAGTGGCGGCCGGTGGAGCTGGGCTTCACCGGTACCGACGGCCCGCGACGGGCGGCGGCCGGATTCGCCGACACGGTGCACGGGCTGTTCCGCACGCGGGCGGCGCACGACCCGGAGGCGCCCGCCGTGGTCGCCGAGGACACCACCCTGAGTTACCGCGAACTCGACCTGCGCAGCGACCGCCTGGCCGCCGCGCTGCGGGCGCGCGGGACCGGACCGGAGCAGGTGGTGCCGGTCTGCCTGGAGCGCGGGACCGACCTGGTGGCCGCCTGGCTGGGCGTGCTCAAGGCGGGCGGCGCCTTCCTGCCACTGGATCCGGCGCACCCGGAACGGCGGCTGGCGCGGCTGGTGGAGGACTGCGGGGCCCGCACGGTGGTCACCGACGGTCACGGCTTTCCGGGAGTGGCCTCGGTGCGGGTGGGGGACGGCGACGAGGGGGCGCCCCCACCGGACGACGGCGCCGTCCCGGACGATCTCGCCTACCTGATCTACACCTCCGGCACGACCGGCCGTGCCAAGGGTGTCCCGGTCACCCACCGTGCGCTGGTGTTCACCCTCGACCGGATCGTCCGTGCCTACCGGCTGGCACCTGGCGAACGCGTCCTGCAACTGGCCGCGTTGGGCTCCGACACCGCTCTGGAGCAGGTGTTCGGCGCGCTCCTCGCGGGCGCCACCGTCGTCACCGGAGGCGGGGGGAGCGCTGTCGGGGGCGGCACCTGGGCGCCCACCGAGCTGGTCGGCCGGCTGCCCGGGCTCGGCCTGGCCGCCGCCGACTTCACCCCCGCGTACTGGCACCACGTGCTCGACCTGCTCCCGCCCGAGGGGCCCGGCCCGGACGGGCTGCGCCTGGTGGTGGTCGGCGGGGACGTCGTGCACGCCGACGACTGCCGCAGGTGCCTGGACCGGCTGCCGGGCGCGCGGCTGCTGAACGCCTACGGGGTCACCGAGGCGGCCGTCACCTCCATGCTCTGCGAGGTCACGGCGGAGCTGCTGAACGGCGGGGACGGGGTGGGCGGCCCAGCTGCCCCGGTGCCGATCGGGCGGCCGCTGCCGGGCGTGCGGGTGCACGTGCTGGACGCGCGGCTGCGGCCGGTCCGGCCGGGCGAGAAGGGGCAGATCCACCTGGGCGGGCCCGGCCTCGCCCGGGGCTACTGGCGGCAGGCCGGGCTCACTGCGGAATCCTTTCTGCCCGACCCGTACGCGCCGCTGCCGGGCGAGCGGATGTACCGCACCGGGGACGCCGGGCGCTGGCGGGCCGACGGGCAGCTGGAGATCCTCGGCCGCTTCGACGACCAGGTGAAGGTGCGCGGCCACCGGGTGGACCCGGCCGAGATCGAGGCGGTGCTGGCCGCGCACCCGGACGTCCGGCAGGCGCGGGTCGCGGCCGACACGACGACGGCGGACGGCAGCCGGGCGCTCACCGCGTACTACACGCTCGCGGCCGGGGCGGCCGACGGCGCCGAGGGGATCCGGGCGTTCCTGGCCGACCGGCTGCCGGAGTTCCTGCTGCCGGCCGAGTTCGTGCCGCTGGAGGCGATGCCGCTCACGGCGGCGGGCAAGATCGACCGGCGCCGGCTGCCGCAGGCCCCGGTGCGGGCGGCGTCCCGGGGGCCCGGCGCGGGCGGGAACGGGACCGGGGGCGGGACCGGGACCGGGACCGGCGCGGCGGGCGGGAACGGGATCCGGGGAGCGGGCTGGGACGGGAGCGCGGGCGCGGGGACGGGCGCGGGTGTCGACGGGGACAGGGGCGGGGTGGGCTCGGTGGAGGCGGCGGTCGGGCACCTGTGGGCGGAGGTGCTCGGGGTCGAGACCGTGGGCCCCGGCGACGACTTCTTCGCGCTCGGCGGCACCTCGCTGCTGGCCATGGAGATGCTGGCGCGGGCCCGGATCATGTTCGGCATCGACGTCGGCCGGGTGCGGGCGCTCACCCGCGCGCTGCTGCGCGAACCGGTGCTGCGGGACTTCGCGCGGGCGCTGCAGGAGGCCCGTACGGGCGGCGGGACCGGCACGGGCGTGGGCCCCGGTACGGGAGCGGGCGGCGATGGCTCGTGGGGCGGCTCGGGCACCGGCTCGGGGGTCGGCGCGGCCACCGCCTCGGCCACCGGGGAGACGCCGGTCGACTGGTTCGCGGAGGCCCGGCTCACCGGACCCGTCGGCCAGTCCTGGAGCCCCGCGCCCTCCCGGGCCGAACCCGCCGAGATCCTGCTCACCGGCGCCACCGGCTTCTGCGGCGCGCACATGCTGCACGCACTGCTCGCCACCACCCGGGCCCGGATCCACTGCCTGGTCCGCGCGCCCGACGAGGAACACGCGCTGGAGCGGCTACGGGCCACCCAGCAGCGCTTCCTGCGGCACGACCTCACCGACCGCCGGGTGGTCCCGCTGGTCGGCGACCTCTCCCGGCCTAGGATAGGACTGACGGAGCGTCAGTTCGACTGGCTGGCGGGCAACCTGGACGCCATCCACCACCTCGGCGGACAGGTCAACTTCCTCTACCCGTACCACCAGCTGCGCGACGCCAACGTCGGCGGCACCCGCGAGGTCGTCCGGCTCGCCGGACACAGCCGCGGCGTGCCCGTGCACTACCTCTCCACTCTCGCCGTCCTGGCCGGCTTCGGGGCGGTGGGCGTCGACAAGGTCACCGAACGGACCCCGCTCGCCTACCCCGAACGGATCGGCGTCGGCTACGTCGAGAGCAAGTGGGTGGCCGAGCAACTGCTGCACAACGCGGCCGAGGCCGGCCTGCCGGTCACGGTGCTGCGCACCAACGACGTCACCGGGGACCTGGCGAACGGCGTGATGAACACCGGCACCGAGCTGTGCGCGCTGATCAAGTACCTGACGGACAGCGGTACGTGCCCGGACGTCCGGCTGCTCCTCGACTTCGTCCCGGCCGACCGCTTCAGCCGTGCCATCGCCCACATCGCCGCCCACGCACCCGCCGACGGCGAGGTCTACCACCTCACCTCGCCGCAGCCGGGCGTCCTCGCCGACCTGGCGGACCGGCTGCGGGCGCGCGGCCACCGGATCGACCGACTGCCGTACGGGCACTGGGTGCAGGGCCTGGTCCGGTTCGCGGCCGGGAGGCCGACGCACCCGATCGCGCCCTTCGTCCCGCTGTTCGTCGACCGCGCGCCGGGCTCGGAGCTCTCGATCAGCGAGATGTACTTCCGGCCGACCTTCCCGCTGTTCGACCGGGCGAACACGGACGCGGCCCTGGCCGGGAGCGGGATCGACCTGCCCGCGGTGGACGCGGAGTTGATCGACCACTACCTGGCGGAGCTCGAACGGGAGGGGTTCCTGGGGGCGGCCCGGTGAGCGGCGTCCGCGGCCTCGCCGCCGCCTTCGACGCGCTCGACGTCCGGCTCGGCCCCGGCGACGGACCGGTGGCCTTCGGCGGCGGGCTCGCGCCGCAGGAGCTGCTGGCGGCGTACCGGCGCGGACTGTTCCCGCTGCCGGTGGCGGACGTCTACGCGAGCGCGTACAACGAGGCTCTGTACGGGGGCGCCGTCGAGGCGGGAGAGGTGGCGCTGCTGCCGGGCCGGGAGGACCCGTACGAGCTGGCGTGGTGGTCGCCCGACCCCCGGCCGGTGATCGCGGCCGACGGCGTGCGGCTCGGCAGCCGGCTGGCCCGGCGGCTGCGGCGGTCGGCCTGGTGGACGAGCGCCGACCGGGCCTTCGGGCAGGTGCTGGAGGCCTGCCGGCAGGGGCGTCAACCGGTCTGGCTCACCGAGGAGTTGGCGGCGGCGCTGGCGCGACTGCACGCGCTGGGGGCGGCGCACAGCGGGGAGGTGTGGGAGGGGGAGGAGCTGATCGGCGGCGTGTTCGGGGTCGCGGTCGGGCCGGTGCTGAGCCTCGACTCGATGTTCCGCCGCCGTCCGGACGCCTCCCGGGTCGCCGTCGCCGACCTCGGCGCCCGGTTCGGGGCGGCGGGCGGACGGCTGCTCGACGCGCAGTGGGACGGGCCGCACGTGCGCAGCCTGGGGGCGGAGCCGATGGCGCGGACCCGGTACCTCGCCGAGCTGTCCGCGGCGGGCGGGGACGTTTCGCCGGACGGTGCGGCACTGCCGGTGGCACGCCTCGGGTGACCTGCGGCCGGACCTGCGCCGGGCGTCCGGTTGGCCTGTCTTCGACAAAGTTATTCCCCGTCAGTAACATGACGCCGCGTGTTCAAGAGTTCGATAGGCAGGGCCGCCGGCCCCGCCGTCCTCACCCTCATCCTCGCCGGGGCCGCCGCGTGCGGGCCGACCAGCCCCGGCACCACCCAGACCGGCGCCGCCCCGGCGGCCGCCACCGTCGCAGGCCCGGGCCCGACCGCCGCCGGGAGCAGCCCGGCCGCCGCCGCTCCCGCCGACGGCACCCCGCGGGCCAAGGCGGCCGCGCCCGCCTCGGGCCGGCCGACCCCGGGCACGGCGCCCGTCACCGTCGCGCCCGCCGGGGACAAGCAGGCCGCGATCGGCAGCCCCGGCAAGGACGGCGCCGCGGTCACGGCGGCGACGAAGAACCTGCAGCTGACCGCGTACGACCCGGCGGGCGGCACGGCCGTCCTGACGGCGGTCGGCGGCCCGGCCCCGACGGCCGCGGCCTCCCCGAGTGCCGGTGCCGGTCCGTCGACTGGCGGTCCGTCCGCCGGTGCGGTTGCCGCTGTCCAGCCCGGCCAGCTGATCGCCAGTCCGCCCACCGCCGCCGCGCCGCAGGGCGCGCTGGTCGCCGTCACCGCCGTCCGCCCCGGCGCGGGCAACACCCTCGACCTGGCCACCCGCCCGGCCACCCTCGCCGAACTCCTCGGCGGCACCGAGGCCGACGGCAGCGTGCCCGTCGACCCGCACGGCATCACGGTGACCCCGCTGGTCAAGGACCTCAAGGCGACCGTCGGCGCCGACCTCAACGGCGTGCAGGCCGATGCCTCCGGCACCCTGGAGGTGAACGTCAAGGCCCCCGTGCCGCTGCCCGAGGGCGCCTCGCTGGACGCCTCCGGCTCGCTCCGGCTCCACCCGGCCGTCCACTTCGCGTACCACGGTGCCGCCGCGGGCAGCCCGCGCACCGCGTCGATCGGCTTCGACCTGGACGCCCACGCCCAGTGGAAGGTCACCGGCGACGTCGCCCGCAACACCGGCGCGGCGCCGATCCGGGTGCCCTTCGCCAAGCTGCAGGCCAGCCCGGTCCTGACCGTCGCCGGCCTGCCGGTGGTCGTCAACCTCGGCCTGACCTGCTACCTGGAGGTCAGCGCCGACGGCCAGGTCCACCTGGAGGCGGAGCAGGACGCCAACGGCACCTGGGCCGTCCGCGCCGACTACACCGGCGGCAAGGGCTGGACCCCGGTCACCAGCGCCGACACCAAGGTCACCCCGGTCCACGTGCGGCTCAACGGCAAGGCCGGTGTGCGGGCCGCGCTCGGTGCCGAGGTCAGTGTCGGCCTGTACGACACCGTCGGCGTGGAGACCACCGTCGCCCCCTACCTGAAGGCCCAGGCCGAAGGCTCGCTGATCGCGGACTCCTCCGGCAACCCGCCGCAGGTGCAGGGCAGTTGGGCGCTGCTCGGCGGTGTCGACCTGAACGGCTCGCTGACCGCGCACCTGAAGGTCTTCGGTACCCCGATCATCGAGGGCAAGCTGCCGCTGCCGCCGTTCCACAAGGAGTGGCCGCTGCTCGGCGGCTCGGCCACCCTGCCGGCCTCGACCCCGGCCCCGACCCCGAAGCCGAGCAAGAGCTGACGTCGGGTCACCATCGGCCCCCTCGACCGGTTCGACGGTCGAGGGGGCCTCGTCATGGGTAGGCTCGGACCCGGTCGGAGAGTCGAAGAGCCGGAGAGCCCAGGGGCGCAGGGGGTGGGGGACATCAAGCGAGCCATCGGAATCGTGGCCGCACTGACCGTGCTGACCGTGCTGGCCGCCGTGCTGCTGTGGCTCCTCGAAGCGACCGGCTGGGCGACGGCGGGCGCGTACCTGGGAGGCGGGACGATGGTGGTGCTGGGGGTCGCGGTCGCGCTCTCGCCCGGCCGGTTCCAACGGTGGGGCCGGCGGGTCGGCTGGGCGGCGTCGCCGGGCCGCGGGCGCGACTTCAAGCGGGCGATGGCCGTGGGGAGCGAGAACCGTGTGCCCGGGGGGCTCGTCGCCGGGATCAGCATCGGGAGGATGACCGGCGGTGCCGTGGCTGCGGGCGCCTCGATCGCCGACGCCCGGACGGCCGGCGCCCCGATCGCGCCGCGTTCGCACCGTCAGCTCCACGAGTACGCCGAGGACCCGCTCACCCCCGCCGCCGCGGACACCCTCACCGACGGGCTGGAACGGCTGTTCCTGCGGCTCGGCCCGCCACCGGGCGCCGCGCCCGTCGCGGGCGACTCCGTACCCGCGCCCCGGGACGGTGACCGGTGAGCACGCCCGAAGAGCGCCGCACCCGCCGCCCCACGGCCCTGGAGATCGCCACCCAGTGGGCCCAACTCCCGCCCGAACACCTCCGGGTGGCGCTGGAGCACCTCGAACTGGAGCTCCGGCGCGAGCACGCCCGCGAGACGGCCCGGCAGCGGCACCAGGCGAGCCTGGACGCGGACCGGCTGCGGGAGGAACACGCGACCGAGCGGGCCCGCCTGGCCGCCCAGGACCGCAAGGAGCAGCGCGCCCACCAGCTCTACCTGGGCGGTCTGGTGGCGGGTTTCGTACTGGCCGCCGGGATGCTCGCCGGCTCGGTGCTGGTCGGCCTGGACGGCCGCCAGTGGCTGGCCGGCCTGCTCGCCGGGCCGAGCCTGATCGCGCTGCCGGTCGTCTTCGTCCTGCGCCGCACCGACCGCCTCGGCCGTCGCCCGGGCATCCCCGTCCGCGCGCTGTCGGCGGACCAGCGTCTCGCCGATCAGGGGACGTGACGGCGCGGCCGGGGAGGCCTCATGGGGAAGACCCATGAGGCGGGCTCATGGGGAGAGCACATGCGACGGACCGACCACGTATGGCGCCGTGTCACAGGCGCTTAGGGCCTGTGTGATGTCGTGATCAATAGTGCGGTTTCGTGCCCGCCCGGAAGTGGGATCCGGTAGGACGTTGTGTGTGACACGTAGGCAACTCACCGACGAGCAGCGGACGTTCATCGAGCCGTACGTGCCGATCGGCGAGTACGGCCCGTACCCCCAGAGGCTGCGGGATCAGTTCGAGGGGGTGATCTGGCGGTTCCGCTCCGGCGCCCAGTGGCGGGAGATGCCCTCCGAGTTCGGTCCCTGGCCGACCGTCTACGGTCGCCTTCGGGTCTGGAGGGACGCCGGTGTCTTCGAAGCCCTGCTGGAGGGCTAGTCGTGCTTGGGCCAGATCGGGCCCTGGTCGGTCCAGATGACGCCCTTGTTGCGGCACAGGCAGAAGGGGTGGCCGATCGGGTCGGTGTAGACCTGCCAGCCATAGCCGTTGGGGCCGATGAAGTCCTGCCTTAGCGTCGCGCCGAGGTCGAGGACGCGGCGCTGCTCGGACTCGATCTCGTCCACTTCGAAGTCGAGGTGGAACTGCTTGGGGTGCTCGCTGTCCGGCCACTGCGGAGCGCGGTAGTCGTCCACCCGGATGAATGCCAGCTCGATCTCGCCGAACTGGATGCCAGCCCAGTTCTCGGAGCTGCCTTCCTTGATCGGACGGCCCGTCACCTCGGAGTAGAAAGCCGCCAGCTCCATCGTGTCCGGGCAGTCGATAATGAAATCGGTGAGTCGCAGCATCCCGTGATCGTGCCACAAGCTCACACCCGACTTCGAGACATGCCCTGAGCAGCTCCGCTGAGGTGCGGGAACAGAGAGTTCCTGGGGGCTTCGTCCCCAGACCCAGTTCACCAGGGGCGGCCAGGTTTGTACCGCAGATGCGGATCGGCAGCGGACTTCGGCGGAGCCGCTTAGGTCGAGGATGGCGTTGAGGGCGGCGGCGAGGCGGATGCCGACGGCCTTGCCGGGGCGGTTGTCGAAGGTGAAGGGGCCGTTCTGGGCGGGCCCGTTGAGGAACAGGTGTCGCACGGTCTCCTCCTAGATCGGCGGGATGATGGTTCCGGTCCGGGCGAACCGGCCGTCACGCAGCGGAGGATGTCGGAGTAGACGTAGCATTCCGGCCTGCCGGCCAGGATGCCGAAGGACTTCGACACGACGCTGTTCTGTCGGTAGGTCCGGCCGAACAGCCGCCGGTCGCCCTTCTCGTCCGGGTGGTACTTGACGTATCCGAGGTAGTGGCTGCCGGGGTGGTTGTCGCCGATTACCTTGAGGACGACTCCGTGGTGGTCCATCAGGTAGTCGCGGTTGCGAACGGTGGGGACCGGTCTACCGGTGTTCGGCGGTGAACCGTTCCAGGGTGGGGAAGGCGCCGGTGTCGATCGTGCCGGACGACTCAAAACTACGCTCAGGGTTTCGAAGCAGTCTGGGCCCACGCGCGGCCCTGGATTCCCGACCAGGAGGGAACCGCCACGACATGGGCAGGACCCCCACCACGCTCCCCGTCCCGTAGCGGCCGAGAATCTCCGCCACACGTGCCTCGGCCGTGGTCGGGCCACCGTCGGGCGTCGTCGTCATGTCGCACCACACCAGGGAGTCGACCAGGCGCGGGTTCTCCAGCAGCGGGAACTCGGCCTCCATCGTCTCCCGGAGGCCTCGTTCCTCGGCTTCGAGCAGCGCGAACGAGTGGTTCGCCACCAACCGCGTGAGCTGGTCATCGGCCCCATGGACATCACGGAGGAACCGCGCGCCGTCGAGCGGGTGGAACCCCGTTGCCGCCAACCTCGGCGCGTGGCCGACATCGTGCAGCAGAGCCGCGCAGACGAGAAGCCCGGCCTTCTGGCCGAGAACACCGTCGAGGCGGCCCGCCCGGTCGGCCACGCCTTGAGTGTGCGCCCAACGGCGGGGCGGCGGCTCGGCAAGCTCGCTCCTCGCCACCGTCCTGGCCGAGGAAACCGGTTCTTCGCTCATACCTCGATGGTGGATGCGGGGAACCTGGATATACACGACGTCGCACCTGCATCACACCCCAGCGGCTGTCGGTCGCGCGGAGCCTGCAGGGCCGGTCTCCGGCAAGCCTCTCGGCTAGCTACTCCGGCTGCCGACCGGCCCCTTGCCTCCAGGGCGGCAAGAGCTTGAGCAACGGACCGAGAGGGCGCTCGCGGCCGGGATGTCTTGGCACAGCTCGGAGTGGGAAGTCGGATCGGCCTACTTCCCACTCCGTTGTTGGTTCTACGGCTTGGTGGTTGGGGTTGAGGTTGCGGTGGGGGCGGGGCGGGGGTGGTCGGGGTGCTGGGCGACGAGGGGGTAGGCCCAGGCGAGGAGCGCGAGGAGGAGCGCGAAGGGGATGAGTGTGCAGAGGGTCGCGTGGCCCTCGGTATGGCGGGGTTCAGGTGGCATCGGGGGCGGGGGAGAGGTCGAGTTCGGCCCAGACGGTCTTGGCGTTGGGGTGTCGGGGGATGGTGCCCCAGCGGTCGCAGAGCGCGTCGATGAGGGTGAGGCCCCGGCCGGACTGGGCGTTGGGGGTGTGGACGGCGGGGAGGACGGGGAGCTTGTTGCCCTTGGGGTCGCTGATGGCGATGCGAAGGGTGGTGCCCCGGCGCGCGGTGGTGGTGAGCGCGAGGTGCAACTCGAAGCCGCGCCCCGGAACGCGTCCGTGCGTGATGGCGTTCGCGGCGAGCTCCGCGACGATGAGCAGCGCGGAGTAGAACGGCTCGGTGTGCGTCGAGTTCAGCCCCCAGAGCGTGAGTTGACGCCTGGCGAGCCGTCGGCAGATCGCCGCGCCTCTGGGCGTGGCGGCGAGGGTGGTGGTGTGGCGGCGGGGGCTGTCGAGCGGGATCTCGGTCGTCATGGGCAGAAGCGTGACGGCGCGGACTTACGCTGACCATGGATTCGATGGGCACGGAGAGTGCTTGTACGGATGCGGATGGTCGGCATGTCGGTCGGCCCGGACCAATTGAGCAAGGGGGCGAGCGCTACCCATGAGTGGTGTCGAGCGCACGGTGTTCGATGACGGTGAGACGGCGGAGAACTCGGACGGAGTCGCGGAGTTCTACAGCGCGGTGGGGAAGCAGATCAAGATCCTCCGCGAGCGGGCCGGCATCACGCAGAAGGAACTGGCGGGGCTGACCGGCTACAGCGAGGACCACGTGAGCTCGGTCGAACGGGGCATCCGCACCCCACGTATCGAGTACCTGACGGTGGTGGACAAGGCTGTCAACGCGGGCGGATTGCTCATCGCGGTCGCGGACGACGTGATGAGGGCGAAGATCCGGGTCAGCGAGCGTCACCCGGCGTTCTCCAAGGCGTTTACGGCGGAGGAGAACCGGGCGATCGAGATCCACGAGTACAGCACGATGGTGATCCCGGGACTACTCCAGACCGAGACGTACATCCGCGCTCTGTACGAGATGCGTCGGCCGCTTCTCTCGCCCGAGCAGATCGGCGAGTGGGTGGAGGCGAGGCGCGCTCGGCAGGAGATTCTTACGCGCTGGCCTTTGCCTGTGGTGACATGGGTGATCGACGAGAGCGTTCTCCGTCGTCCCTTGGGCGGGTGGGACGTTCACAACGAGCAGCTCCAGCACCTGCTGAAGGTCGGACAGATGAGGGGGCCGGAGCTGCAGATCATGCCCCTCGACCGGATGAACCACGCCGGGATGGGGGGCTCGTTCACGATCCTTACTCCGCCGGGCAGGCCACAGATCGGATACGTCGCGGCGCAGCACGTGAATCGATTGATCACGGATCCGGTGGAAGTCCGTAATATGGCGGCACGGTACAGCAGCATCCGGGCTCAGGCCTTGGGCCTGAGGGAGTCCCTGGCCTTGATCGAACAGATTCTGGGAGAGCGATAGGCATGGCCGAGCTGGCGTGGTTCAAAAGCAGCTACAGCACCAACGAGGACGCTCAGTGCATCGAGGTTGCCGAGACCCCCGGTGTCGTCCACGTGCGTGACTCCAAGGACATGAGCGGCCCCCAGTTGGCGTTCGAGCCGGCTGCGTGGGAGGCGTTCGTGACGTTCGCCGCCACTGCCGAGGTCTGATCGGACCTCCCCTCAACGGCCCACCGTCTATCTGGCGGCGGGCCGTTGGCGTACCGTCAGGAGGTATGGAACTGGCCTGGTTCAAGAGCAGCCACAGCAGCAACGAGGGCGGCGCCTGCGTCGAGGTGGCCTGGCGCAAGAGCAGCTACAGCAGTAACGAGGGTGGTCAGTGCGTCGAGGTTGCCGAGACCACCGAAGCCGTTCTCGTCCGCGATTCCAAGGACTCGAACGGTCCCCACCTCACCTTCGAACCCACCGCCTGGCGGGCATTCGTGGCGTTCGCCGCCAATGCCCGGGTCTGACCGAATATCCCCTACCCTTCCTCCATGCTCTCTGTGGTGGTGGCCTCTTGGGCGGGCGAGGCGGAGCCGGTGTTCGCGCGCAACCCGGACGTCCTGCACGACGCTGCGAGCACGATGAAGGTCGCCGTGCTCGCGGCCCTCTGGCGTGGCGGTGTGAACCTGGACGCCGAGGTGCCGGTGGTGAACCACTTCAGGTCCGCTGTCGGCGGGGAGTTCGGGAACAATGCGGACTACGACAGTGATTCCCTGCCCTGGGAGCTGCTGGGTTCGCACGTCCCGCTCAGCCTCCTCGCCGAGCGGATGATCACGCACTCCTCCAACCTCGCGACCAATCTCTGCCTGGCCCGCACCACTCCGCAGTCCGTCGCCGAGGTCTGGCGCCGCGCCGGGGCGACCCGCAGCTCCACCCCGCGCGGGATCGAGGACCACGCGGCGCGCGCGGCGGGCGTCAACAATCTGGTCAGCGCCCGTGACCTGGTCCGGCTGCTGCGCTCACTCGCCGGGGAGCCCGAACTCCTCGCGCTGCTGGAGGACAACGACTTCCGGGTGGACCTCGCCGCCGGTCTCCCCCCGAACACCCGGATCGCCTTCAAGAACGGCTGGATCCCCGGCGCCCGGCACTGCGTCGGCCTCGTCCACCCGCAGGACTGCCCGCCGTACCTCCTCGCCGTCTGCTACACCGGCCCGCTCGCCTCCGGCGCCGATCGCTCCGACCCGGCGGCGCGGCTGCTGGCCCGCATCTCCTCGGCGGTGTGGGCGCGGCGTCATGGGATCGGCACATCTCCATGAGCATGACGATCAGTTGAGGGTGGTACGAACTCCAGGCATTCCACTCGCTGTCGGGGGAGAGCTTGGGGGTGAACCGAGGTGTCGTCGCGTCTGCGGAACCTCGCCCGAGTGGTCACGGCGCTCGCGGTCGCGGCCGCCTACGCCGCGCTGCAGTCGGCGATCGACGTGGGCATCGACAGGGCGGGCGGGCGTACGGGGTCGGACCTCGAAGCCGCGTTCGCGCTGTGGTCGGCGGTGGCGGCGCTCGCCCTGGCCTGGCCGGCCCTGTGGCTGCGGCACCGGCGGCGGTCGGGAGCCGCGCAACTCGTCGGCCTCGTCAGCCGGTTCGTCCCGCGCCGGCCGCGCTGGAGCAGGGCGCTGCGATTGGCCGACAGCGTCGGCCTGATGCTGTTCGGGGCCGGGACCTCTGCCGTCACCGTGTCGGAGCAGCGGGGCCACACGATGCCCCTGGAGTCGCAGTTCCTCCTGCTGTTCGGCGGTCTGGCGACCCTGGGGGCGGGTCTCCTGGTCATTCGCCGCACCCGTCCGTACGCGGGGCGGCCGGCGGCCCAGGCACTGCTGCGGGACGGCCGTGAACCCGTGCTCTACCTGCGCAGTTTCGACGACGACGAGATCGCCGCCCAGATCGACGACGGCGCGGACTTCAACATCAACACGCGGGAGGAGCAGTTCGTCGGCGCGTTGGGTGTGATCGGCCCCGTGATCGCCGTGGGACAGCCCTCGGAGCCCCTGCCGCGCCTCGGCGCCGCGCGGTTCTACCTGCCGCTGGACGACTGGAAGTCGACGGTGCTGCGGCTGATGGACCTGTCCCAGCTCATCGTCCTGCGCCTGGGGCAGGGGGACGGGCTGTGGTGGGAGGTCGAGCAGGTGCGGGCCACCCAGCCGGCCGGGAAGCTGCTCCTGCTCGCGCCGGGCGGCCCGTCCGACCTGGTGGCCCGGTTGAACGACCACCTGCCCGTCCCGGTGCCGCCGGGAGGGCTCGGTCCGGACGAGCACTGGATCTCCGCCGTCATCGTCTTCGACGAGCTCTGGACGCCCCGCGTGTTCCCGGTGGGGCCCCGCCGAACGGGATGGCGGTCCTGGATGCGAAGCCCGGGCCTCGGGGCGGTGGAGACGTCCACGCTCCACGTGGCCCGCGCGGTGCAGGCCGCTCTGGCCTCCGTGGGACGTCGGCGGCGGACGATGCTCTGGAGACCCCGCCTCGCCTCGAAGCTGGTCGGTCTGACCGGCCTCGGACTCGCGGTCGAGCTGGTCCTGGCGGGCTGGCTCGTCTACCGGGCACTGCAGTTGATCGCACTCTGGTGAACACGAACCTTGGGGGAAACGTGGACCATTCGCACCAAGCCGCCCCGCTCGCGGGCGCGAACGGGGCCGGCGCCCGGCCGTACAGGGCCGTGACCGGCCTGAGCGTGGCCGCGACGGTCCTGATCCTGCTGTCGCTGCTGTACAGCGTCCTGCTCACGGTGTCCGACTGGCGCGTCTACCTCGTCGTCGAGCACTACCTCGCGGGGACGGCGACGCTTGAGGAGGCCCAGTCCGCCGACGACTTCTCCAGCTTCTTCACGTGGTGGAAGGGCCTGCTGGTCATCGTCGCGGCCGGCGTGGTGTTCCTGGTCTGGCTGTGGAGAGCGAGGATCAACGCCGAGTCGCTGGGTGGTCCGGACAGCCAGCGCCGGGTGAGGGGGTGGGTCGTCGGCTCCTGGATGACCCCGGTGGCGAACCTCTGGATCCCGTACCTGATCGTGACGGACATCTGGAAGGCCAGCGCGCCCCGGCGGTCGGCTCCCGGTGCCCTCCTCGTGGTCTGGTGGGGGGCGTGGGTGATCGGAGGGTACGTGGGCCAGAGCTACACGTACCTGGTGATGAAGGACTCGCTGACGGAGGACGACCTGCGTCGCGCGGTGTACCTCTCCACCGTCTCCACCGTGCTCTACGTGCTCGCCGGTGTGCTGATCCTCTACACCGTCCACCGGATCAGTACCTGGCAGACGCTGCGGCGCCCCGCTCCGACCGGCTGATCCGGCCGGAGCGGGGCGCCCGGACCCGTGGGCCCGGCCCCGGTCCCGGTTCCGGCCGAGTCGTCAGTACGGCTGGACGAGGACGTGTGCCGCGCCCGGGATGCCGACCTCGAGGAGTTCGTCCTCCTCCGGGGTGGTCGGGGTGCCGGTCTCCTGCTTGAGGACCGCGCGGGACAGGCTCTGGACCCACAGGGCGCGCGGGCGGCGGCGCTCCTCCCAGGCGGTGAGGGCGGCCGGGACGTCGTCCGCCGCGTCCAGGCTGTGGGCGAGCACCAGCGCGTCCTCGACGGCCATCGCGGCGCCCTGGGCCAGGTGCGGGGTGGAGGCGTGGGCGGCGTCGCCCGCGAGGACGATCCGGCCGACGTGCCAGGGCTCCTCGACGGTGACCTGGGAGATCCGCGAGTGGACCACGGCGGCGGGGTCGGTGATCTGCGCCAGTGCCTCGGCGATCGGGCCGCCGAAGCCAGCCAGCCGCTCGCGCAACTGCTCGTGGGCGCGCTCCGGGTCCGGGCGGAAGTCCTCGGCCTCGGCGAACACCGAGCCCAGGTACATGAGGTCCGCGCTGATCGGGGTGAGCAGCGCCTTCGCCGCGAGGTTGCCGGCGGACATCACCACGCCCTGCACCTCGGGCGAACGCGGCAGCGTCACCCGCCAGTTGGCGAAGCCGGTGTACTCGGGCCGGTACGCCTCGCCGTACAGGTGCCGGCGCAGCGGCGAGCCGATGCCGTCGAAGCCGACGACCAGGTCGTAGCGGCCGGAGTGCCCGTCGGTGAGGGTGACGTCGACGCCCTCGCCGTCGTCGGTGATCGAGGCGATGGTGGTGCCGAAGCGGAGGGCGGCGCCGGCCCCGGTGGCCGCGTCGGCGAGGACGCGGGCGAGCGCGGGGCGCGGTATGCCGTTGTTGGACGGGGCGTCGCCCATCCGGGGCTGCGGGATTTTGGCGAGGGTGGCGCCGGCCGGGTCGCAGATGGTCAGCACCTCCCACTCGAAGCCGGCGGCCAGGCAGTCGTCCAGGACGCCGATCTCGCGCATCACGTGCAGGGCGTTGGAGGGCTGGATGATGCCGACGCCGAGTGCCTCCAACTGCTCGCGCAGCTCGGCGACCTCGACGTGGTGGCCCCGCTTCGCGAGGGCGGTGGCGAGGGTGAGGCCGCCGATGCCGCCGCCGTGGACGAGGACGCGCAGGGGTGTGGTCATGGTGTGGTGCTCCCAGAGAAGTGCGGTTCAGCCGGGGGGACGGGTGAGGCTGGGAATACGGGTGAGGCCGGGAAGGCGGGTGAGGCCGGGAAGGCGGAGCCGACCGGGGCGAGGGGGAAGCGGGTTCAGCCGGCGGGGGAGGCGGCGGCGAGTTCCATCAGGTGGTCGACCAGGGCGAGCAGCAGGTCCCGTCCGAAGGCGCGCTCGCGCACGTCCCCGAGCAGCATCGGGACCTGCGGGTCGAGGTCGAGCGCGGCCCGGATCTCGTCGGGGGTGCGGGTGTTGGTGTTGTGGAAGCAGTTGATCGCGACCACGAACGGGATGCCCCGGCTCTCGAAGAAGTCGATGGAGGCGAAGCTGGTCTCCAGCCGGCGGGTGTCGGCGATGACGATCCCGCCGAGGGCGCCGTTGACCAGGTCGTTCCACATGAACCAGAAGCGTTCCTGCCCGGGCGTGCCGAACAGGTAGACCACCAGCTCGGGGCTGACCGTGATCCGGCCGAAGTCCAGGGCGACGGTGGTGGTGTCCTTCTGGTCGACGCCGGACAGGTCGTCGACGCCGACGCTGGCCCGGGTCAGGTACTCCTCGGTGCGCAGCGGGGTGACCTCGCTGACCGAGCCGACCAGGGTGGTCTTGCCGACGCCGAAGCCGCCCGCGATCAGGATCTTGACGGCGGCCGGGGCGGCGGGGTGGGTGGCAGTGGTGATGCCGGCGGTGGGGTTGGTGGCGGTGGGGTCGCCGATGGCGGAGTGGGGTGTTGCCATGTTCAGAGTCTCCGGAGTCCTTCGCGTACGGCCGTGAGCAGGCCGAGGTCCACGCCCCCGGCGGCCCGGGCCACCGACAGCGGCGCCCGGGCCTTCAGCAGGCCCTGGGCGACCAGGTCGCCCAGCAGGATCTTGGTGACCGAGACCGGGAGGTCCAGGCCGGCCGACACCTCGGCCACGGCTGCCGGGCGCCGGCAGCGTTCGAGGATCAGGCGGTGCTCGGGCTGGAGGCCGCGGGCACCGGCGCGGCTGCCCCGCGCCAGGGCCTTGGCGGTCTCCTCCTCGACCGTGGTGAGCACCGTGATGAGGGTGAGGTCGTCGCGCTCGGGCGCGGTCCGGCCGCGGGTGATGGTGTACGGGCGGACCATGCTGCCCGTCTCGTGCTCCGCGTCCTCCTCCAGCTCGCTCCAGTGCGGCACCGCGCCGCGCCGCCGGCCGTCGTCGCGGCCGGCGGCCCGGGCGTCGTTCCCGTACGGGCCCACCTGCGTCAGCCCCGGTTCCGGGCGGCGAAGACGTCGAACGAGGCGGGCGCGCCGAAGGGGGCGGGCGCGGCGGGTGCGATCGGCGCGGCGGGCGGGTTGTCGGCGCGGGCCGGGGTGCTGAGCTTCTGGCCGACCTGCTGCACCAGGGTGTGCATCGCGACCGACATCACCTCGGCGTCCACCTCCTGGGAGGCGACCACGGCCAGGTGGGTGCCCTGGGCGGCGGCGATGACGAACAGCCAGCACTCGGCGAGCTCGACGATCACCTGGTGCACCGGCCCGCCGTCGAACAGCACCCCGACCCCGCGCGCCAGGCTCTGCTGGCCGGTGGCGACGGCGGCCAGGCGCTCGGCGTCGGCCCGCTCGATGGTGCGGGAGTGGCTGACCACGAGTCCGTCGTCGGAGAGCAGGACGGCGTTCCTGGTCTCGGGCACCGAGTCGACGAGTCCGTCCAGCAGCCAGTCCAGGTCCTGGTGGGTGGCGATCGTGCGGTTCATCACTGGTCATCCGTTCGTGTGGTTCGGGAGTCCGCGGCGGGCAGCGCCCAAGGGGAGTGGCCCGGCGCGGGGGCCGGGGGACCGGCGGGGGTGGGGGGAGTCGGCCGGGTGAGGGCCGCGGGCAGCCGGTGCTCGCCGCTGTCCTGGGCCCGGGCGGCACGGGACTGGCGCTGGAACGCGCCGATCGCCGCGCCCGAACGCCGCACCGGGCGGTCGGGGCGCCGGAACGGGCTCGCGGGCGGCGGCACGGCGCCCTCGGTGGGGCCGTCGGTGATTCCGCCGGTTCCGTCGCTGGTGCCGCGGCCGGTGTCCGCGGCGGGGCGGTCGGCGCGGCGCTCGACCCACGGCGAGCCGGTCGGCGGGGGCACCCGCAGCTCGGCGGCCAGGCTGGCCTGGCGCACCCGCTGCGGCAGCGGCGGCTGCCCGCCCTCGGCCGGGCTGTACGGCACCGAGGTCGGGTACTCGCGGGTGCCGCGCCGCTCGGCCAGCCGGTAGTGGTCGGCCGGGCGGTACTGCTCGTCGGCGTACGGGGCCTCGGCCTCGGTGACCCGGGCGTAGGCGATGTCCGGGTAGGCCGGGGTCTCGTGCGCGGGCGTCGGCTCGGCCGGGGAACTGTGCTCGATCGGCTGCTCGGGCCGGAACGGCTCCTCGGGCGGGAGGGACTGCTGCGCGGGGTACGGCGCGGGGTACGGCGCGGGGTGCTGCGCGGGGGCCGGCGGCAGCGGCTGGTGGGCCTCCTGGAGCGGAGCCGGCGGGTACGGGGCCTGCGGCGCCGGGGCGGGCGGGAAGACCGCGTGCGGCGCGGTCTCCGGGAACGGTGCCACGGGGGCAGGCGCCACCGGGAACGGCTCCACTGGGAAGGGCTCGATCGGGAAGGGCTCGATCGGGAAGGAAGCCTCCCGGACCGGTGCTTCCGGCAGCGGTGCCTGCGTCGCCTCCGGCAGTGACAGCGGCAGCGACTGTGACAGCGGCACGGGTGCGGCCTGCGGCACGAAGTCGCCCTGCCCGAAGGCCTCCACCGGCGCGACCGGCGGCCCGGCCGGCACCTGGGCGGGCGCTTCGTCGGAGGCCGACCGCACCGCCCGGCGCGAGCGCCGGACCAGCGGGATCGGCTCGGCGGCCGTTCCGACGGCGCTGTCCGGCAGGCCGGTGTCGCCCTCGATGACCAGCTCCTCCGGGACGAGCACGACGACCCGGGTGCCGCCGAAGGCCGACGGGCGGAACTCGATCTTCAGCCCGTGCAGCGAGGCGAGCCGGGCCACCACGTGGAAGCCGAGGCGGATGTCGTCGGCCCGGGCCAGGACGTCGGTGCGCGGCGGACGGCTCATCAGGTCGTTGGCCGCGTCGTACTGCTCCGGGTCCATGCCGAGGCCGCGGTCCTCGATCTCGATCGCGAGCCCGCGACCGACGATGGCGGCCCGGACCTCGACCGGCGTGGGCGGCTTGGAGAACGTGGTCGCGTTCTCCATCAGTTCGGCGAGCACGTGGGCGACCGGGCCGACGGCCCGCTCGGACAGCCACGGGTGGCCCTCGACGTCGAGCATGATCCGGCGGTAGTCCTGCACCTCGCCCTGCGCGGCGCGCAGCACGTCCAGCAGCGGGACGGGCTTGCGCCAGCGCCGCTGCGGCTGGCCGCCGGCCATGATGACGAGGTTCTCCTCGTAGCGGCGCAGCCGGGCGGTGAGGTGGTCGAGGTCGAACAGGCCCTCCAGGACCTCCGGGTCCTCGTGCTTGCGCTCCAGCTCGTCCAGCTTGCGCAGCTGGCGGCCGATCAGCAGCTGGGTGCGGCGGGCGATGCGCTGCAGCAGCCGCTCGAAGCCGCGGTGCTGCTCGGCCTGGCCGACGGCGGCCGCCAGGGCGGAGGAGCGGGCCAGGTTGAGCGCCTGGCCGAGCCGGGCCAGCTCGTCGGTGCCGTTGCCGTGCGGCCCGTCGGTGATGACGGCGGTCTCGGCCTCGACGTCCACCTGCTCGCCGCGGCCGAGGCGGTCGACCACCTCGGGCAGGGTGCGCTGCATCTCCTCGGCCTGGGTGTGCAGTTCCTTGATGCGGCGGCGCAGCGAGCGGCTGAGCCGCCAGGAGGCGATGACCACCGCGATGACCGTGATCAGGCCGACGACGGTGGTCAGCACGACCTTGGTCAGCAGGTCCAGGATGCTTCCCTTGCCGACCTCGACGATGCCGCTGGTGCGGGTCTCGATCGCCTTGACCAGCTGCGGGTTGAGCTGGTCGAGGGCCTGGCGCCACTGGTCCTGGGCGGCGGGCAGCTTGACGGTGCCGTTGGCGTCGGCGGCGGTGGGCTTGGTCAGCTGCTGCTCGACGGCGGCCTTGGCCTGCCAGGCCGGACTGGTCATCAGGTCGTGCCAGGCGGGCGCCTCGGCGTCCGGGAGGTACGGGACGACCTGGACGGTGAGCAGGTGGTCCTGCGCGCCGATGGCCTGCTGGACGGCCTGGAAGTCGGCGGTGGCGAGGCGGCCGGTGGGCCAGCCGCGGGCCAGGACGGCGTCCTCGCGGGCCAGCATCTCCTTCGCCCAGAAGGCGTTCACCAGGGTCTTGGAGATCCAGGTGACCTCGCCGGTGTCCACGTGGCTGAGCGCGGTGAACAGCCGCAGGTCCACCGCGATCAGGTCGGTGTAGTAGGCGTAGACGGTCTGCTGGTCGATCGAGCCACGGTCCACGGCGGCGCGCTGTTCGGCCAGTTTGCCCATGGCCTGGCGGGCTTCGGCGACGGCGTTGCGCACCTCGTCGGGCGCGCTGTCGGCGGTCTCGCCGGACAGGGCCTGGAACTGGCGCACCGCGTCGTCGGTCGACTGCCGCTGGCGGCGCAGCTGGTCGGCGTTGGCGCCGGGCCGGGCGAGCGCCTCGGCGCTGAGCCGGCGTTCCTCCTGGAGGTTGTAGTAGACGATGTTCGACGGCTGGCCGGCCTTCTGGGCCAGTAGGCCCTGGGCGGCCTGCCGTTGGAAGTCGAAGACGGTCTCGCCGCTGGTGACCGCCCAGAGGGCGACGAGGGCGAGGCTGGGGACGACGGCCAGGACGAGCAGCGCCGTCCGCAGGGACAGGCGTGGACGCCTGCGGGGGCCCTTCGGCGTCGGGGGCCGCCGATTCGCACGCGCGCGCAGAGCAGTCTCCTTGGGGCTGGCGGCCGGCCGGTGAGGGGCGGGCCGTCCGGGCACGGGCTTTTTGACGAAGCGATACTAGTCATACCGTGTGATTAGAGTGAAAGCCCGTTCGCTGTCTGGGTGGTGCTTGCGCACTTATCGGACACAATGTCACTCGGGTATTGACTGTGCGTGTGCGGAGCAGACTGTTGCGGACTGGCTTGACACAGTGTCAGTCGCCTGCGCGGCCGGCGGGTGGCCGCGGCGTGAAAACTGTGTGACGCCACCGTGGAGGCCGGCCGGTTGCCTGGCTCGGTTGGCTGGTTCGGTTGGCCGGCTCGGTCGGCGTCGCCGGGTCTCCACCGGGTTAGACGTGCCGGAGGTGGCTCCGCGTTCACGGGGTGCGGGCGTGGGCGTGGGCATGGGGGTGGGCTCGTCGGCGGGCCCCGGCCCGGTCCGCTCGCGGGGCCCGGCCCGATCCGCTCGCGGGGCCCGGCCCGCTCGCCGGGTTCAGTCCGCCAGGAGGCGGGAGCGGGTGGCCTCCAGCTCCGCGGCCAGTACCCGTCCGGCGGCCTCCTGGTCGCCGTCGTGGACGGCGCGGACGAGGGCGGCGTGTGCGTCGTAGCCCTGGTTCGGGTCCCCGGCCCGGAGGTCGAACAGGCCGACCAGGGTGACCAGTTGCTCGCGCAGGACCGGGGCGAACTGGGCGAAGAGGTCGTCCAGGACGGGGTTGTGGGCGGCTGCCACGACGGCGGTGTGCAGGGCGATGTCGGCCTCGACGAAGGCGGCGTCGTCGGCCCCGCCCGCCGCGTGGCGGGCGGCCAGGGTGGCGTCCAGGGTGGCGAGGTCCGCCTCCGTGCGGCGGGTCGCGGCGAGGCGGGCGGCCTGCACCTCGACCATCGTCCGCACCTCGTAGACGTGCGCCAGCTCGGCGCGGCGCAGTCGGGCGGGCCAGTCCTCGGTGGGACGGTCGGCGGTGACGAAGACCCCGGAGCCCTGGCGGCTCTGCACCATCCCCGCCGCGGCGAGCGTGCGCAGCGCCTCCCGGACCGTCGAGCGGCCGACACCCAGCTCCTTGGCCAGCGCCACCTCGCCCGGCAGCTTCCCGCCCACCGGCCACTGGCCGGCCCGGATCTGCTCCTCGATCCGCGTGGCGGCCTGTTCGGCGAGGGGGGAGGGGCGGAGCGGGGTCATCGGGCTCACCTGTCAGGTTGTCTGAGGACTTGTGTCGTGGTTACTCTACCCGGCATGCAGCCCTGGATCCTCCCCGTGGGGGGCCTTCTCCTTGGTGGCCGCAGCGGGGCATGACCGGACCGGCACCCCGCTGCGGGGCGCCGTCCTGCCGGTCACCGGTACGCGTCATGAGGAACTCGCATGATCTTCCCGACCCTGCACGCCCCCGCCGGGCCCGTCCCGGCCGACGCCCCCGCCTGGAACCCGCAGCGCGGCGGCGCCATGCCCTCCCACCGCTACCGCCCCGCCCACGAACGGGTCCACGTGCCCGCCCTGATGCGGCGCTGGCCCGGCCGACGCATCGAGCGGGCGCCGCTGTGGGTGCCCGTCGACCTGCGGGACGGCAACCAAGCACTCGCCGAACCGATGGACCCGGCACGCAAGCAGCGGATGTTCGACCTGCTGCTGGCCATGGGCTTCAAGGAGATCGAGGTCGGCTACCCCTCCGCCAGCCGGACCGACTTCGACTTCGTCCGGCAACTGGCCACCACCCCCGGTGCCGTCCCCGAGGACGTCACGGTCGTCGTCTTCACCGCCGCCCGGGCCGACCTGATCGAGCGCACCTACCAGGCCGTCGCCGGCCTGCCGCGCGTCGTCCTCCACCTCTACACCGCGACCGCGCCGCTGTGGCGGGACGTCGTCCTCGGCAAGGGGCGGGCGGAACTGCGGGCGCTGATCACCGACGCCGCCGCGCACCTGGCCCGGTTGGGGGAGGGGCGGGACGGCCTGCGGTTCCAGTTCTCGCCCGAGGTGTTCAACCTGACCGAGCCCGACTACGTCCTGGAGGTGTGCAACGCGCTGACCCGGCTGTGGGACGCGAGCCCCGACCGGCCCGTCGTCCACAACCTGCCGGCGACGGTCGAGACCGCCACCCCCAACGTCTACGCCGACCAGATCGAGTACATGGACCGGCACCTGGAGCGGCGCGACGCGGTGATCCTCTCCGTCCACCCGCACAACGACCGGGGCACGGGCGTCGCCTGCGCCGAACTCGCCGTGCTGGCCGGTGCGCAGCGGATCGAGGGCTGCCTGTTCGGCAACGGCGAGCGCACCGGGAACGTCGACCTGGTGACCCTGGCGCTCAACCTGCACACCCAGGGCGTCGACCCGATGCTCGACCTGTCCGACATCGACGAGATCCGGCGCACCGTCGAGCACTGCAACCGGCTGCCCGTCCACGAGCGCCACCCCTACGCCGGGGACCTGGTGCACACCGCCTTCTCCGGCACCCACCAGGACGCCATCAAGAAGGGGTTGCACCGACACACCGGGGCCGCCGCCGAACTCGGCCTCCCCGAGCGGGAAGCGCCCTGGTCGGTGCCGTACCTGCCGATCGACCCGGCCGACCTGGGCCGGGACTACGAGGCGGTGATCCGGGTCAACAGCCAGTCCGGCAAGGGCGGGATCGCCTACCTGCTGCAGACCGGGGAAGGGCTGGAACTGCCCCGCCGGCTGCAGATCGACTTCGCGCGGGTCGTGCAGCGGGCGACGGACGACAGCGGGAGGGAGGTGACGGGCGAGGAACTGTACGGGCTGTTCCGGGCGGAGTACCTCGATGAGGGTTCCTCATGGGCCTGGCGGGTGGGTGACGACTGGGCCGAGGTCGACGGCCGGCGGGGCACCGGCGCCGGGCCGCTGGACGCGATCGCGGACGCGGTGGGGGTGGAGATCCTCTCCTTCAGCGAACACGCGGTGGGCTCCGGACCGGACGCGGTCGCCTATGTCGAGGCGCGGGTCGCGGGCCGGGTGGTGTGGGGCGCCGGGCGGGACGCCTCCGTGCTCACCGCAGGCGTACGGGCGGTGCTGAGCGCGGCCGGTCGGGGCGCGGCCGCGGCCGTTGCTGTCGCCGCTGCTGACGAGCGGAAGGTCATGAGCGGGGCTCATGAGGCGAGGTCATGAGCGGAACTCATGGAGAAAGCCGTGGAGGCGGTCATGAGCGGAAGGCATGATGGCCCGATGACGTCCTCTTCTCTCCCCTCCCGAAGCCTGGCAGTGGCCGAGGCGCTGGCGGCCGCCGGCGTGGCCGGCGAGATCGTCGTCCTGCCCGACTCCGCCCGTACGGCCGCCGAGGCCGCGGCGGCCCTCGGCTGCGAGGTCGGGGCCATCGCCAACAGTCTGGTGTTCCTGTGCGACGGCGAGCCGCTGCTGGTGATGACCAGCGGCGCCCACCGGGTCGACACCGGTTACCTGGCCGAACAGTTGGGCGCGGGCGGCATCACCCGGGCGAGCGCCGATCAGGTCCGCGGGGCCACCGGCCAGGCCATCGGCGGCGTCGCCCCCACCGGCCACCCCGCCCCGCTGCGTACGGTGGTCGACACCGCGCTCCAGCGGTACGAGGTGCTGTGGGCGGCCGCCGGGCACCCGCACACCGTCGTCCCGATGTCCTACGCGGAGCTGCTGCGGGTGACGGGAGGAACCCCGTCCGCCGTGGCGGCGGACTGACCGGCGACCCGCCCGGACAGCAGCCCTTTGTACGGGACGGGCTGCTCTCCCGTCCGGGTGATACTGGCGCGATGCTGTTGACGTACATCGCCGAGCTGGCGGACGAGCCGCTGGCCCTCGAACCGGACGACCACCCGCTGGAGTGGGAGACCAACACCTGGTGGTTGAGCGCCGAGGTCGAGGACCGGCGGTCGCTGACGGTCGCCGAGGTGGTCACCGCCTTCGAACGGACGGCGCTGCTGCTCCGGGCCCGGGTCGCCGGGCTGGGACACGCCGGCCCGGCGACCTTCTACGTCTGGCACGACGACCGGGCCGGACAACTGCGCTGCTCCACCGGATCGGTGGGCCCGGAGGAGCTGCCGTTCGGGGGCGCGTACGTTCCGGTCGACGACCTCGCGCCGATCGTCGCCGAGTTCCTGGCGGACGACGAGCCCGGCGTGACCAGGCTGACGGACGCCCCTGGTGCCCTCGACGGCGAGGACGCCCCGGACCGGGAAGAGCCGCAGAACCCGCCCTTCCCGGTCTGGTTCCGCAGCGTCACAGCCTCCGGCTGAGCCGACCGCCCTGGACCGCGGACCGCCCGCTTCCGGTCGGGGGCACCCGGCAGGCCCGAGCCGGTCGGCCGGGCGGCCCCCTCGTGGCGGCGGTTCAGGCCGGGTGGACGAGTGAGCCCAGCGGCGGGCAGGGGATGACCAGGGTCGAGGTGCCCGCGCGATGACGTCGTGGAAGCCCGCGGTGACGTCGACGCCCTGCGGGGCGCCATCAGGGCCCGGGCGAGGGTGGCGAGGGTGCCCTGTCCGGGTATGGCGGCAACGGCAGGGGCGGACAGGTTCGCCACCAGCAGGTCGTGGACCCGGGAGGCGAGCGAGCTGACGGTGTCGACCGTGGATGTCCTCGGAGCTCGATGGTGAACGCGGCGAACGGGCGGTGCCGGGAGAGGGAGGAGGGTCGGGGGCGGAAATCGGGAGCAGGGGGAGAACGCGTCGGATCGGCGGCTCGACCCCTCCCAAGCGCCGTACGGCACAGCCGGGATGACCGTAACGTCGGCTGCCGTCGCGCGGTAGCCGAGTACGACGATCAGTCCTCCGTGCGAGGCCGACCCCGGAGAGGGGAGTGGGAAGTCGGCCGATCCGACGTCCTGTTCCCCGGGCGGCCCCGGTGATCTCGATCACAAGACCGTAACCTCTGCCGCGCCCGGTCCTTGGTCGTTTACATGACGCCTGTTCACGAGACGCCTGTTCACAAGACACCCGCTCATCTGACGCCGATGAGCGCAGAGCTCTCCCGGCTCCTCTTCGGCCCCGACCGCGAGCACGTCCACGGGCCCTGGCGCCGGCTCGCCGCGGACCCCGCCATGCACCGCCGCCCGGAGTCTCCCGGGGTCGACCAGATCGCCGCCTCCTACCGGCGGTTGAAACACCTCAACGCGCACACCGACCCGGCCGCCCTCGCCGCCGACCCGCGGCTGCTCGCCGCCCTGCACGAGTGGACCGCCGTGGTCGACGGCGGCCTCACCGTCCTCGCGGGCATCCACTACAACCTCTTCCTCGGTACCCTGCTCGACCACGACCCCACGCCCAAGCGCCCCCTGGACGACTACCTCCGGATGGACCGGATCGGCACCTTCCTGTGCACCGAACTCGGCCACGGCAACGACGCCGCCGCCCTGGAGACCGTCGCCGACTACGACCGCGCCGACCGCAGCCTCACCCTGCACACGCCCGGCCCGTCCGCCCGCAAGTTCATGCCGAACACCGGCCCGGCCGGCGGCCCCAAGTCCGCGGTGGTCGCCGCCCGGCTGCGCGTCGACGGACGCGACCACGGGATCTTCCTCGTCCTCGTCCCGCTCACCGACGACGACGGCCGCCCGCTGCCCGGCATCACCGTCGACCCGCTGCCGCAGCGCCCCGGCAGCCCCGTCGACCACTGCCTCACCTCCTTCGACCGGGTCCGCCTGCCGTACGAGGCGCTGCTCACCGGCGCCCATGGCCGGCTCGCCGACGACGGCACGCTCACCAGCGCGCTCGGCAGCAAGCGGAAACGATTCCTTGCCGCGATCGGCCGGGTCACCGCCGGCAAGCTGTGCATGAGCGCCGCCGCGGTCGGCGCGGCCCGTGCCGCGCTCGCCACCGCCGTCCGGTACGCGCAGCACCGCGAGGTCGCCGGCGCCCGCCCCGACCGGCGCATCCCCGTCTGGGCCCACCGCACCCACCACGGCCCGCTGCTGGACGGCCTCGCCACCGTCTACGCGATGACCGCCCTGCACCGTGCCACCGTGGACCGCTGGGGCCGGCACGACCAGGCCGACCCCGAGGAATCCGTCGCCGCCGAACGGCAGGTCGCCATCACCAAGGGCTGGACCACCTGGCGGGCCCGCGACCTGATCATCGAGGCGCGCGAACGGTGCGGTGCCCAGGGGCTGTTGCCCGTCAACGGGATCACCTCCTACGCGGCGGACATCGAGGGCGCCATCACGGCCGAAGGGGACAACCTCGCGCTCTGGGCCAAGGCGGGGGCCGAACTCCTCCTGGCGGCGGAGGCTTCGACGCCCGAGCCGGTGGTGCCCGCGCCGACGGATGGTGGCCTCGACGATACGGCCGTCCGCCAGGCACTGCTGCGCACTGTCCTGCGGCTGCGGCTCGCCCGCGCCCGGACGCGCCTGCGCGAGGCGCCCGCCGGGGACGCCCTGCGGCGGTGGAACGCGGCGGCGCCCGACGCCCTGGCCGCCGTCACCGCCCGAGCCGAGCACGACGCGGCGGCCGCCCTGCTCGGCTGGGCCGAGGCCGCACGGGACGACACCGCCCGCGCGCTCCTGCACGACCTGCACCGGTTGTTCACCCTGCGCCGGATCGACGCGCACGGGACCCTGCTGCTCGGCGCCGGGGAACTGACGCCCGCCCAGGCGTCGGAGCTGCCCGGCTTGCAGGAACGGTCCGTCGCACGGCTCGCGGAACACGCGCTCCCGCTGGTGGACGCCTTCGACCTGCCCGACTCCTTCCACGCCGGCCGGCCCATCACCGGCCCCGCCTACCAGCAGGCCTTCGTCCGGTCCGCCTGAGCCGCCCCGCCGGCCCGTGCCGGCCCATCACCGGCCGCGCCACGTCCACACCGCGCCCGGCCGAGCACGGTGTGGACGTGGCGCGGGAGTGGGAAGTCGGCGGGGCCGACGTCCCACTCCCGAAGTCACTGCTGAAACCCCCCAAGGCCGTGCCCTGTCTCGTCATTGATCTTGCAGGGCTGAAATGTCGTTGAGCTCGTGGCCGGCAGCCCGGAACACTGCCGTCCATGAGTTCTCGACGCTTCGTCTTCCTCGATCCCGACGGCACCAGTGGCGGCGGCTGGCTCTACGTCGTGGTCGAGGCGAAGACCGGGGTCTTCTATCAGCAGCAGTACGGCGGAACCGCCTGTCGGCAGGGGCAGGTGGAGGGCTTCCTGGTACCGCTCGTCGGCCCCGGTGAACTGGACGCACTGCGAGTGCTGTTCGAGAAGGACTTCCGCGGTGCCGGCACCTGGGACTACGCGTGGCCGGACGACAAGAGGGACAGGCTCCGCGAGATCACCGGAACCATCCGTCCTGGGCATGCGACGGGACCGCCGAGGAGCCGCATGGCCTGCGGTTGGACGAGAGCCGGATCCGGGAGGCCGACGAGGCGTGGGTGCCGGTGATCACGCCGGACGGTCCCGGCGTGCTGGTGTGGTCCAACTCGGATTGAGCTCCAGCGGTCGCCCGTCCTCCCGCAGCCGGAGGACGTTCGCCCCGCCACAAGATCGGGTATGAGGCGCGGCCTTGAGCCGTCATCCTTCCGGGAGACCCTGAGGGGCAGTCAGGAGGCCGACTCTGTCAGGTACTTGGCGTCGCGGTCCTGGAGCCGGTTGCCGTCCTTGTCGTAGAACTGCCAGGACTTCGCCCGCATCGTGCCCGGGCGGGCCACCACCAGGTGCCGGGTCGGGGAGTCCCCGACGGTGACGGGCGTGGGCTCGGTGGTCGAGCCGTCCGCCCAGGTCACCACCACCCGGCCGACGCCGGGGCCGATGTCGATCAACATCACGTCCACCGGGGGCACGATGCCGTCCTTGCTGCTGCGGCCGAACAGGCCGCCGCCGAAGACGGTCGCGTCGCGCGGGTCCAGCTTGCCCGGGGCCGGGGTGACGCCCTCCGAGTCGTGGCCCAGGCGCACCCCGTCCACGACGAAGTAGGTGTTGATGACATCGGAGTCGGGCTGCCAGTACTGGGCGACGTACGCCGGAGTCGGCTTGGCGATGTTCGAGTCGAAGGGCGCACGCTCCTGCCACACCGCCAGCGCCTGCTCGTACGCCCGCTCCTTCGGCGCCAGCGGCCACAGCGCCTCCCACAGCTCCCAAGTCTTGCCGTTGGCGACGCCCTGGCCCAGCCGCACCCGGACCGGGGTGAACGGGTCGCGCACACCGGAGGCGGCGGTCGTCGGCCCGGCGGTGTTCGGCGCGGCGGCCGGCCCGACGCCGACCGCGCCGGTACCGCCACCGCCACCGGAAGCGGCACCGGAAGCGGCGGCGACGGAGGCGCTCGTGGCCGCCGGGTCCGGGCGCAGCTGCGCCAGCGCCCCGCCCGACAGGGCCACCACCGAGGCCAGCGCCACCACGCCGACCACCGTCCGGCGACGGTTCCGCAGTCGGCGGCCGCCCGCCATGATGTCCGCGACCGGCGCCGGACCCACCTTCGCGCCGGCCGCCTCCTCGGCCAGGCCGAGCCCGACCCACAGGTCGGTGTCGTCGTTCGCGTTCAGGTTCGCGTTCACGTCCGCGCTCATACCGTTCCTCCGATGTGTTCCGTGTCCTTGAGCCCGACCAGCTCCGTGATCTGCCGCAGCCGCGCGATCCCCTTCGCCGCGTGGCTGCGCACCGCGCCCGTCGAGCAGCCCATGGCGGCCGCCGCCTGGCTGTCGCTCAGGTCCTCCCAGTGCCGCAGCACCACCGCCTCGCGCTGGCGCGCCGGCAGGGTGGTCAGCGCCGCCAGCAATGCCCCGCGCTGGTCGGAGCGGGCGAACCCGTCCTCCACCCCGGCCGCGTCCGGCACCGCGTCCACCAGCAGCTCCGGCGGCCGGCGCCGCCAACGGCGGGCGTGCTGGTTGACCAGGATCCGCCGCACGTAGGCGTAGGGGTCGTCCGCCTTCCGCACCTTCGTCCAGGCCGCGCAGGCCTTCTCCGCCGCGGACTGGACGAGGTCCTCCGCCGCGTACTGCTCCCCGGCCAGCAGGTACGCCGTCCGGACCAGTCGCGGCCAGACCGCGACGATGAACGCCTGGAACTCGTCGTCCCGTTCGCTCTTCGTTACTCCCATGAGCACCTCCTCACCCACCCAGAGCCCGGGTTCGGCCGGAAGCGCTTACTTCCGGTCCGGGGTCCGTTCATCCGGTGCTACGGCCGGAGGGGCCGCCGGGGATCGGTGCGGGGTGGCGCGGTGTGGCGTGACGGGGACGTGGCGGGGCGGGGCTCGGCGCGGCGGGGCCGTACCGCCCGGCGCTCGGCGCGACGGCGACCGGCGTCCGCGCACGACGTGCCGGACTTCCGCGGGATCGCGGCCGACCTCCCCGCCCGCCTGCCGAACGCCCGGCACCTGGAGCTGCCGTGGGCCGGCCACCTGCCGAACCTGGAGCGGCCGGCGGAGACGACGGCGCTGCTGCTGGATTTCCTGCGGGAGGCTGTGGAGTAGCCGGAGTAGCCGGAGCAGTCGCGCCGGCCCGAGGCGTGGCGAGCCGTGGTGGGGCGTGGGAAGTCGGCCGGTCCGACGTCCTGCGCCCCGTCCCGTGGGTGGCGCGGAGCCGGGCGACTATCGGCCAGGGCGGTGAAATCGGGGACTCGAACGTGTGTCGGGCGCCATCATGGCCAGGTGCACTTCATTTCGGAGATCAGCTCGGGCGGCGTCTCGCAGCGCGGCTTCACCGTCGACGGCGTGCCCGGTGTGCTCTGGCAGCCGGACGGGCTGCCGCACGCCGGTGGGGTGAACCGCGAGGGCTTGCACGGCGCGGGCCTGCACGGCGCGGGCCTGCACGGCGCGGGCCTGCACAGCGAGGGCCGGCACGCCGGGCGGCCGCTGGTGCTGCTCGGGCACGGTGGCGGCGGCGACAAGCTGCGCATGGCGGAGCAGGCTCGGCGGTGTGTCGCACGGTACGGCTTCGCGGCGGTGGCGCTGGACGCGCCGGGGCACGGGGAGCGGCCGCGCACCGCGCAGGACGAGCGGTTCGTCACGGAGATCGCGGAGTTGCTGGCGGCGCGGCGGCCGATCAGCGCGTGGGTGGCCCGGCACACGGCGGCGCTCGCGGAGCGGGCGGTACCGGAGTGGGTGGCCGTGCTGGACGCGCTCGGCGAGGCGGGGGAGGACTTCGGGCCGGTCGGGTTCTGGGGGCTGTCGCTGGGGAGCGTGGTCGGCATCCCGCTCGCGGCGGCCGAACCGCGGATCGCCGCCGCGGTGTTCGGGCTGGCGGGGCACGCCGCGCAGACGGAGGCGGCGGCGCGGGTGAACGTGCCGATGGAGTTCGTCCTGCAGTGGGACGACGAGCTGGTCCCGCGCGAGGGCGCGCTCGCGCTGTTCGGCGCGTTCGGCTCGCGGGAGAAGACGCTGCACGCCAATCCGGGCGGCCACGTGGAGGTGCCGGAGTTCCAACTCGCGGCCTCGGAGCGGTTCCTGGCCCGGCACCTGGCCCAACACCTGGGCCGGGACTTGGACATCACCGAGTAAAACTTCGCAAAGAATTTCCCTCTTCAGCAGCCCACCCGGCGTTGATTTCAACAAAATGTTGCAGCTCAACGGCCATCTCGTCACGCCCTGTCGATTTGACGTAGCTCCCCGTGTGCATTCGGATTCGCAATCCGCGGGAGTACGGTTCTCGTCCTGACCCCGGCACTCGCCGTGATCCCCGCGTCCCTCGACGGCCGCGCCTTCACCCGGTCGTTCGTGCCGACCACGATGCTGTTCCCGGTGACTGCGCCAGTCTTCCCCGTCTGCGTCGGACCTGATATTCCGTCCAACTCCCTTGCACTTCATCGGATCCTCGGAAAGGAAGAGTGATTCCCGTGAATCTGTCGCCGCGTGAGATGGACAAGCTGTACATCTACGTCGTGGCCGACCTGGCCCGCAAACGCCGGGACCGCGGCGTCAAGCTGAACTACAGCGAGGCCTGCGCACTGATCAGCGAGGCCATCATGGAGGGCGCCCGGGACGGCCGCACCGTCGCCGAGTGCACGGAGATCGGCAAGCAGGTCGTCGGGAGCGCGGACGTCATGCCGGGCGTGCGCGAGATGCTGCCGTTGCTCCAGGTCGAGGCCGCGTTCCTGGACGGCACCAAGCTCGTCTCCTGTCACGACCCGGTGGGTGCCTGAACCATGGCGCGACCGCAGTCCGCCACCGTGGTGCTGGCCGGCGGGCACGAGAGCCGCGGCGGACGGGACCTGGCCGCGCTGGTGGCGGCGGGCCTCGCCGTACCCGCTCCCGCGCCCGCGCTTGCCGACCCCGCCGCACCCGCTCCCGCGCTTGCCGTGCACGCCGCCGTACCCGCGCCCGCGCTTGCCGTGCACGCCGTCGCGCCCGTCGGGCGTCCGCTCACCGAGGCCGTACGATCCGCGCTGGCGGTCGGCGAAGGGCCGGTGTGCGTCGTGCCGATGACGCTCGGTCGTGACCCCCGGCTGGTGGCCGACACCGCCCGGGCGCTGCGCTGGCTCGCCGCCGGAGAGGGCCGCAGCCGGCTCGCCCTGACCGCGCCCTTCGGTGCCGCCGAGCACCTCGTCGGCTGGCTGCGCGCCGCGGCCGGCGCGGCCCCCGAGGGCGCCGTGCTGGTCACCGCCCCGGCGGCGGGCCCCTTCGAGGACGCCGAGCTGTTCCGGATCGCCCGGCTGGTCCGCCAGTACGGGCGGCACCGCTGGGTGGAGGTCGCCTTCGATGGCGGCGACCCCGACCCGGCCGAGGGCGCCGAACGCTGCCGCCTGCTCGGCGCCGACGAGGTGACGGCCGTTCCGGCCTCCTTCGGCCCGGCCCCGCGCACCGCGCCGCCCGGCGCCCGTGACGGCGCGCGGGGCAGTGCGCGCGACGGCGTGCGCGACGGCGGTCCGCTGCTGCGGCCGGCCGCGATCGCCGGTGTGGTCGCGGCCCGGACGGCGGCAGCGCTGCACCTGCTCGGACGCGGGGAGGACGGCATCCTGGCCGGTCTCGGTGCGGAGCACGGGCACGGCTACGCGCACAGCCACGGCCCGGGCGAACCGCACCACCATCACCACAGCCACCCGCACCAACACCCCCAACACCCCCAACACTCCCAACACCCTCACCCACAAAAGCCCCACGCACCCGCACACACCCCCCACTGACCCGGCAGAGAGGAAGGCCCGCCATGTCCGGTGGTGCCGCGTACCTGTACGGCGACGACCCGGTGGAGATCAACGCCGGCCGCGCCAAGGCCACCGTCACGGTCAGCAACACCGGCGACCGGGCGATCCAAGTCGGTTCCCACTACCACTTCTTCGAGGCGAACCGCGCCCTCGACTTCGACCGCAACGCCGCCTTCGGCAAGCACCTGGACATCCCGGCCGGCACCGCCGTCCGCTTCGAGCCCGGTGACACCAAGGACGTCACGCTCGCCGAGTTCGGCGGCCACCGCCGTCTGGTCGGCTTCGGCAACCTGGTGGACGGCGGCACCACCGCGCCCGCCACCCGGGCCCGCGCCATCGACCGGGCGATCGCCCTCGGCTTCAAGGGCGCCAACCTCGACTTCAAGGAAGACCAGCCCCGGGACTTCCCCGCCGAGACCCACCAGGAAGGCGCCCACTGATGGCCATCCTCTCCCGCAAGCAGTACACCGACCTGTTCGGCCCCACCGTCGGCGACCGCTTCCACCTCGCCGACACCAACCTGGTGGTCGAGGTCGAACGGGACTTCAACCAGGGCCACTACGGCGACGAGGCCGTCTACGGCGGCGGCAAGGGCATCCGCGACGGCATGGCGCAGGACCCGGCCGCGACCTCCGTCCAGGGCGCACTCGACCTGGTCGTCACCAACGTGGTCGTGATGGACCCGGTGCTCGGCGTCGTCAAGGGCGACATCGGGGTCAAGGACGGCTTCATCGCCGCCGTCGGCAAGGCCGGCAACCCGCACACCCAGAGCGGCGTGCACCCGAAGCTGGTGATCGGCCCCGGCACCGAGGTGATCTCCGGCGAGCACCTGATCGCCACCGCCGGCGGCATCGACACCCACATCCACTTCATCGCCCCGCAGCAGGTGCAGGAGGCTCTCAGCAACGGCATCACCACCCTCATCGGCGGCGGCACCGGTCCGTCCGACGGCACCAACGGCACCACCTGCACCCCCGGCCCGTGGAACATCGGCCGGATGTACCAGGCCGTCGAGGACCTCCCGGTCAACGTCGGGCTGCTCGGCAAGGGCAACGGCTCGCTGCCGGGGGCGCTGCGCGAGCAGGTCGAGGCGGGCGTCTGCGGCCTCAAGGTGCACGAGGACTGGGGCAGTACCCCGGCCGCGATCGACAGCGCGCTGGGCGTCGCCGACGAGTACGACGTCCAGGTGGCCATCCACACGGACACCCTCAACGAGTCCGGCTACTTCGAGGACACCCTGTCCGCGATCGACGGCCGCACCATCCACACCTTCCACACCGAGGGCGCGGGCGGTGGCCACGCCCCCGACATCATGCGGATCGCCGGCGAGCCCAACGTCCTGCCGTCCTCCACCAATCCGACGCTGCCCTACACCGTCAACTCGGTCGACGAACTGCTGGACATGGTGATGGTCTGCCACCACCTCAGCCGCGACATCCCCGAGGACGTCTCCTTCGCCGACTCGCGGGTGCGCGCCGAGACCATCGCCGCCGAGACCGTCCTGCACGACGAGGGCGTCATCTCGATCCTCTCCTCCGACTCGCAGGCGATGGGCCGGATCGGCGAGACCTTCACCCGGGCCTTCCAGACCGCCCACCACTGCAAGGACCAGCGCGGCAAGCTGGCCGGCGACAGCGAACGCCACGACAACGTCCGGGTGTTGCGCTACCTCGCCAAGCTCACCATCAATCCGGCCCTCGCCTCCGGCACCGCCGACCACATCGGCTCGCTGGAGCCCGGCAAACTCGCCGACATCGTGCTCTGGCCGATCAACTCCTTCGCCGCCAAGCCCAAGATGGTGATCAAGGGCGGTGTGATCAACTGGGCGCTGATGGGCGATCCGAACGCCTCGCTGCCGACCCCGCAACCGGTCTACTACCGGCCGATGTTCGGGGCGTACGGGCGGGCGAAGCAGGCCACCCGGGTCTCCTTCATGTCGCAGGCCGCGGTGGACCTCGGCGTCCCGGCCCGGCTCGGACTGGACAGCCGGGTCCTGCCGGTGCGGCGGTGCCGGTCGGTCGGCAAGCAGCACATGGTGCGCAACGACGCGCTGCCGAAGATCGCGGTCGACCCGGAGACGTACAAGGTCACCCTGGACGGCGAGCCCGCGACCATCGAGCCGGCCCGCGAACTGCCGCTCAACCACCTGTTCTACCTCGCGTGAGCACCTCCTCCCACCGCGCCGGGGCCTCCCACCGCGCCGGGGCCTCCCACCGCGCCGGGGCTTCCCGCCACGCCGAGGCCTCCTCCGCTGACCCGGGCGAGAACGCCGCCGCCGATGACCGGCTGGACGCCCTGCTGGTCTGCCTCCAGCTCACCGACTCCGCCTTCCCCAGCGGCTTCTACACCCTCTCGCACGGCCTCGAAGGCTACGCCCAGGCCAAGGCCGTCACCCCCGAGACCGTCCCCGACCTGCTCGCCGACCTGCTGCGGCACGGCGTCGGACCGTCCGACGCCACCGCGCTCGTCCTCGCCCACCGCGCCGCCTCGACGGGCGACTGGGAACTGCTCGCCGAGACCGACCAGCGGCTGCACGCCACCAAGCTCAACCGCGAGCTGCGGCTGGCCGCCACCCGGACCGGACGCCAACTCCTGGACATCGCCCGGGAGTCGGTGGGCGGCGAACCGCTGGAGCGGTACGCGGAGATGGTCGCGGACAAGCGCGCACCCGGCTGCCAGGCGGTGGCCGCCGGGGTGGCCTACGCCGCGGCCGGCGTCCCCGTCGAACAGGCCGTCACCGGCGACCTGTTCGCGTTCTGCAGCAGCTTCGTCGGCGCGGCGCTTCGGCTGCGGCTGACCGACCACCGCCGGGCGCAGGTGGTGCTGCGGGCCGCCGCACCGGTCATCCGGGAGGTGGTGGCGGCCGCGCTGGAGCGGGAGCCGGCCGATCTCGGCGGTTGCGTGCCGGTCGCCGACGTGATGTCCGGACGGCACGAGCGGGCCGAGGCCCGGCTGTTCGCGACCTGACCACCCCCTGCATCCGCAAGTCTTCACCAGAGGAGAAGAGTTGACCGAGAACGTGCTCCGCGTGGGCATCGGCGGTCCGGTGGGCTCCGGCAAGACGGCGCTGATCGAGGCGCTCGTCCCGGTCCTGATCGCGCGCGGCCACCACCCCGCGGTCATCACCAACGACATCTACACCCAGGAGGACGCCCAGCACGTGCGCCGCACCCTGGCCGGGGTGCTGGACCCGGAGCGGGTGGTCGGTGTGGAGACCGGCGCCTGCCCGCACACCGCCGTCCGGGACGACCCGACGATGAACCTCGCGGCCGGCGCCGAACTCCTGGAGCGCTTCCCGGACGTGGACACCCTGCTGTTCGAGTCCGGCGGCGACAACCTCACGCTCACCTTCAGCCCGGTACTGGTCGACCTGTTCCTCTTCGTCCTCGACACCGCCGAGGGCGAGAAGATGCCCCGCAAGCGAGGCCCGGGCATCACCGAGTCGGAGCTGCTGGTCATCAACAAGATCGACCTCGCCCCGTACGTCCGCGCCGACCTCGGCATCATGGAGTCCGACGCCCGCCGGGTCCGCGAGGGCGGACCGGTGGTCCTCACCAACTGCCTGACGGGGGAGGGGTTGGAGGAGATCTCCGCGTTCCTGGAGACCTTCCGGAAGGTGCCCGCGTGACCGTGTCCGTGCCGGTGCCGGTGCCGGTGCCGGTGCCCGCGCCGGTGCCCGTGGCTGAGGCCGAGGTTGAGGTTCCGGCCGAGGTCGAGACTGCGCCCGCGAAGGACCCCGTACCGCCGGCGGTGCCCCGGCTCGACCCCCGGCACTACGAGCCGGCCCGCGTCCCGTACGAGGTCCGCCGCCACGCCGGGACACCCGACACCCTCGGGGTCGGGCGCCCGGGCAAGGTCGGGCTGCTGGAGCTGGCCTTCGAGAGGATCGGCGGACGCACCGAACTCACCGGCCACTACCAGAAGTCGCCGCTGCAGATCATGCGCCCGCTGTACTTCGACCCGGCCCGCCCCGACCTCGCCGTCACCTTCCTGCTGTCCACCGGCGGCGGCATCCTGCAGGCCGACCGGCTGCGGACGGACGTGCGCTGCGGCGCCGACACGGCCGTGCACCTCACCACCCAGGCGGCCACCAAGGTCCACCGGATGGAACACGACTACGCGACGCAACTCCTCGACCTGACGGCCGGCCCGGGCGCCTACGTCGAGTACCTGCCCGAGCCGGTCATCCCCTTCGCCGACTCCCGCCTCTACCAGCGCACCGTGCTGACCGTCGACCCGGGCGCGACGGTGCTGGCGAGCGAGACCGTGCTGGCCGGCCGCCTCGCGCGGGGCGAGCGCAACGCCTACCGGGTGTTCGCCTCGGACCTCGAAGTGCGGCGCCCGGACGGCCGGTTGGTGGCCCTGGACACCGTACGGCTGGAGCCCGCGCGGGCCGCTGGCGGTGGCGTCGGCCGGGGTGGCGACGGAGGTCGGGTCGGTGGCACCGGTCGGGGTGGCGCCGGTGTCACCGGTCCGGCCGTCCTGGCCGGGCACGACGTGATGTCCAGCCTCTACGTGCTCAGCCCGCTCGCCCCGCCCGCGCGGGTCGCGGACGCGCTGCACGAGGCGCTGGGCGACTGCGGCCTGCTGTACGGCGTCAGCGTGCTCCCGGAGGACAGCGGCGCCTGGCTGCGCCTGCTCGGTTCCGACACCCGCGCCTGCGCGGCCGCCCTGCGGTCCGCCTGGGACGCGGTGCGCCGGCTGCTGATCGGTGTCCCGGCACCGGAGCTCCGCAAGACCTGAGGAGCCGGGTCGGGAGCCGACCTGAGGGACCTGAGGGCCGGGCCGGCCGGGTCAGCGGCCGGCCCGGGGCCGGCCTCCGCCAGGCGGGTGACCTGGCGCCGGACGAGCTCCATCCTGCGATCCATGTGCCGTAGCAGGAAGGCGAGTTCGTCCTCGCTGTCCTCGGCGAAGACCGCCGCCCAGGGTGGCGCCACCGCCCGCGCCCTGCTGCGCGCCGGCCGTCCGGTCCGCGCCCTCACCCGCGACCAGGCCTCCCCGGCCGCCGTCGAACTCGCCGCGCTCGGTGCCGACGTGGTGCGCGCCGACTTCGACGCCCCGGCCTCGCCGGCGGCGGCGCTGGACGGCGCGGGCGCGCTGTTCGCGATGTTCGGATGTCCTCCTTCCGGCACCGACCTGGAGTCCGAGGTCCGCCAGGGCACCGCGCTGCCCGACGCCGCCCACCCGGAGATCGCCTGGCAGCCGTTGGAGGCCTGGGCCGCCGCCCGGACCTGGGACCTCTGAGGCCGGCGGACCCGTGCGGCGGACCGGGGACCTCCCGGGCGCACCGCGTACGGTGGCGGGACGGCGTCGAGACTATCGTGGCGGGATGGCCCCGAGAACACCGCGCAGGATCCACGTCGACGGCCGCGACTACCGCTGGGTCGTCCGCTTCCGCGACGCCGAGCACGTGGTGGTGCGCGCCTGGCTCGACCCGGGTGGCCCGGGTGACCCCGGCAACCCGCCCGGCCGTCCCGGACGACCGCTGGAGGTCGCGCGCCGCTTCGACGACCCGTGGCTCAACTTCGGTGACCTGCTGACCGTCCCCGCCGACCGCATCGCCGAGGTCTTCCAACTCGCCCCCGTCACACCCGCCTTGACCGCAGCCCTGATCCGCGCCGGCCTCGCCGCCGGCTGGCGGCCCGACGAGCCGGGCGCACCGCGGCGTTTCACCATGGCGGGCGATCCGACGGACTTCACGCTCCTCCGCGAGGCGTGAGCCCCCTCCGCGAGGGGTGAGCCTGCGCCCGTGGGCTCAGGCCCCGGCGGTGAGGTGGGCGGCGGCTTCGCGGCACTCCAGGGCGGTGTCGCGGACGTACTCGTCGGGGTCCGAGGCCGCCGCGCGCTCCAGGGCGGCGGAGGTCCCGGGGTGGTCCGGCCACTGCCAGGCGAGCATGGTCAGCGCCTGGCTGCGGACGTTCCGGCCGGGGTCGCCCGACGCCCGGGCGAGCACGACGGCCTCGGCGTCGTCGGGGGCGAGTACCGCGTAGTGGCTGAGCGCCGCGCCGCGGACCGTGGAATCGGGGTCCGCCGTGACGCGGTCCAGCAGGATCAGCACCGTCTCGCGGCGCGAACCCCGGTACCGGGCCAGCAGGTTCAGGGCCTTCAGCCGCAGCTGGGAGTTCTCCGAGCCGGTCGCGGTCCGGGTGAGCAGCCGTACGGTCTCGGGGCCGTCGGCGTCCAGGAGGGCGAGCCCCTCGAAGGCGCGGCGGCGCGTGCTCGGGCTGCGGTCGTGCGCGGCTCGGTCGCGCAGTACCGGCAGGACGGTCGGGGCGTCGGTCCGCCAGCGCGCCAGTTCGCGGACCGCGGCCTCCCGCACGCTGTTCTGCACGTCGCCGACGGCCCGGTCGAGGAACAGCGGCAGGACGTCGGGGTGCCTCGTCCAGGCCTCCGCGAGGGTCTTGAGGGCGTCGGCGCGGACCGAACCCGTCCGGCCGTCGGCGGCGAGGTCCAGCAGCTGTGCGAGGTCGCCCCGGTCCCTCCGCCAGAGGGCCGCGCCCGGGACGTGGTCCGGCCGGAGGTGCGCCAGGTCGACGCCGGGGAACGACGGCCGGGTCATGGCCGCCTCGATCTCCGGCAGCAGGGGCAGCACGTCCGGGTGGTCGGGCCACCCCTCGGCCAGTTCGATCAGCACCTTGCGCCGGAGCGAGGTGGAGGGCCGGCCGGCCGCGAGGGCCAGCAGCGACGGCACGATGTCGGGGTGGTCGCCCCAGCGGCGGGCGAGCGCGGTGACGGCGGAGGCGGTGTTGTTCGGGGAGCTGAAGGCGGCGAGCGCGAGCGAGCTCTCGATGGCGGTGTGGCAGGTGACCGCCACGGTGATCTTCACATTGGTCGACGAGGTGAACTGTCCGTGGAGGTGGAACCACCGGAGGTAGCGCTCGCGGCCGGTCCAGGACGGGATCGAGCTCAGGGCGGAGAGCGCGGCGAGGAGCGCGTCGACCTGGAACGCGAAGGTGCTGTACCCCGAGAGGCAGCCGGTGAGGCCGTCGATCGCCCGGTCGCTCTGCGCGCGCAGCAGCCCGATCTTCCGCACCTCGGCCAGCGACCGGATCGCGAGGACGAGCGAGGCCTCGTCGCGCCGGTCCAGCAGGTGGTCGATCGCCGCCCCCGCGTCCGGCTCGCTCAGCTGGTTGACCACGAGCAGCAGCACCTCGTGCCACGCCGGGTCGTCCGTCCGGCGGGCGAAGACCTCCTCGATCAGGCCCTCCGGCGTCCACTCCCGCCGCACCGTGTAGCGGTGGACGATGTCCTCCGCCGCCAGGTGCTCCAGGAACGCCCGGTGCACGAAGCCGTACACCTCGCCGCCGTAGCGGGCCAGGATGAAGTTGCGCTCGCGCAGTTGGTCGCGCAGGGCCCGGGCGGCGGCGAGGCACTGGTGCGGCGGGAGACCGAACTGGGTGAAGTACTCCTGGAACACCGCCTCCAGCTCGGCCGCGTGGATGTGGTTCCCGGCGATGCCGCCGGTGCCCTCCTGCATGCGGCGGGCGAGCAGGCGCAGCAGTTCCATCCGCTCGCGGTCGTCGAGGAGTTCGATGGCCTCGGCGGCACCGGGCTTGAGCGGGACGCTCAGGTGCTTGGTGTCGCGGTCCCAGTGGGCGACCAGGACCCGCACCGCGTGTTCGTAGACGCCCCGCCGGTCCCGGGGCAGCGTCTGGCGCCGCCCGATGATGGCGAGGATGGTCAACAGCAGCGGATTTCCGGCGAGTTCGCGGATCGGGCGGGAGGCGTTCACGGCCCCGGTGATGCGGTGGACCAGGCGGGCGGCGAGGTCGGGATCCGCCGGGCAGGCGATCGCGTACCAGCGGCGGGCGAAGTCGGCGATCCGGCCGGGGTCCAGGTCCTGCAGCATGAAGTGCGTGAAGCCGGCGCCGCCGAGGGCCGCGCGCTGGTAGCCGATGACCCGCGAGGTGACGACGACGCGCGCCCGGTCGTACCGGGCCGCGAAGGCGGCGATGCGTTCGGCGGTGGCGGCGCGGACCCCCGGGTCGAAGAGCTCGTCCAGTCCGTCGAAGACGATCACGACCCGCCCCTCGTCGAGGAGCCGGCGCAGCTCCGGCCCGGGGAGGGACATCCCGGCCACCCGGTGGCGGTGGTCGAGGAAGTCCTCGAACGTCCGCTCGCGCCACTGCCCTTCGGCGTACTGGCGCAGTTCGACCACCAGCGGCACCAGCCCGTCGAGCGGGGCGAGCGGACCGGCGCTGTCCTGGGAGAGGGTGAGGGCGAGGTAGCGGGCGAGGGTGGACTTGCCGGAACCGGGGTCGCCGAGCAGGACGACCCGCTGGCCGCGCGGTCCGGTCAGGGCGGAGAACGCGTCCTCGGTCGGGCGGTCCAGGTAGTCGTCGCGCAGCTGCTCGAAGGCCGACTGGGCCAGCCCGGGCGGGAGCGACTCGCCCATGAACTCCCCGTGCGTCACGAGCCGTTGGACCAGCTCGCGGGGCAGCTCCACCGGCGGCGGGTCCTCCCGGACCTGCGGGGTGACGAACACCTCGCGCAGCTCGACCACCGGGTGCTCGCCCTGCTCGGAGAGCGGGGTGAGCACCTCCAGGTCGAGGCGCCCGTACGTCTCCCGCACCCGGCGGGCGTACGCGGCACAGGCGGCCGCCATCGACCCGGCGGTGACCGGCGGCTCGTCGGCGCAGGTCAGGTTGATCGTCCCGCCCTGGTAGACGTGGCCGGTGATCGTGTCGACGGCGATCCGGTTGACCGCCGAAACCTCTGGATCCCCACCCATGGCGCCTAGGCTAGCCGCTCCACGAACTTCCTTTGCCACGGCGTTTCGACGGCGTGCCGGCTGTAGTGCTCGCGCACGTACGCGACCGCCTCGGCGGCCGGGACGCCGTCCAGCACGGCGATGCAGGCGAGCGCGGTGCCGGTGCGGCCGCGCCCGCCGGCGCAGGCGAGTTCGACGCGTTCGGCGGCGGCGCGCTGCCAGGCCTCGCGGAAGGCGTCGGCCGCGTCCGCGCGGTCGCCGGGCAGCCGGAAGTCGGGCCAGCGGACCCAGCGGTGCTCCCACGCGATGCCCTTCGGCGGCCGGCCCAGGAGGTAGAGGCCGAAGGTGGGCCGGGGACCGGGCGGCGGGGGGAGGCTCAGGCCGCGGCCGCGCAGCAGGCGGCCGGAGGGCAGCCGCAGGAGGCCGGGGATGTCGGGGGGCCAGGCGGTGGTCGGCGGGGCGGTGGGGTCGGGCGGGGTGGTGGAGCTGGTCGGGTCGGTGGGGTCGGTCGGGTCGGTGGGGTGGGTCGGGTCGGTCATGGAACCATTCTGTTCTGTGGGGCGCGTCCGGGCTCAGGACGCCACGTGCAGCCCCACCGTGCCGCCCGGCATCCCGGCGCGGTGGGCCAGCGCCGCCGCCTCGCCGCGCGAGGCCACACCCAGCTTCGCCAGGATGTTGGCGACGTGGAACTTCACCGTCGACTCGCTGATGTGCAGCGCGGCCGCGATGTCACGGTTCCGGCGGCCCTGGGCGAGCTGGTCGAGGACCTCCGACTCCCTCGGCTGGAGGCCGTCCAAGGGGTCGCCGGCGGTGGCGCCGGCGGTGGCGTGGGCGGGTTCGGGGAGGGAGAGCGGCAGGTTGACCGTCACCGTGGTGCCCCAGCCGGGGACGGCCTCCACGGTGCAGCGGCCGCCGAGGGCCGCGATGCGGTCGGTGGTGCGGTGGACGGCGAGGGCGTCGACGGCCAGCACGCCCAGGCCGTCGCCGCGGACCACCGCCCGCAGGGCGTCGTCCGGGGTGAACTGCCAGCTGACGTGCAGGCGGGTCGGCTTCTCCTGCTCCAGCATCAGTAGGACGGCCGCCCGGACGGCGTCCCGGGCGGTGTGCGCGGCATCGGCGGGGACGGAGCGGGTCGCCCCGGCCGGCGGCGCCGCGTCCAGCCGCACCCGGGTGTGCCGCAGCAGTGGGCGCAGTTCCCGGGCGAGCCGGGCGAAGGCGGCGTCGGCGGGTTCCTCGCTCAGCGTGCGGTCCAGGTCGGCGCCCCGGCGCAGGTCGAGCAGGGCGGTGACGGCCAGTTCGGTGGCGCTCCGGCGCGCGGTCGCGTCGTCCAGATCGGCCGAGCGCAGCGGCGCCAGGATCGCGCTGAGCGCCGCGCTGTGCGTGCCGGTGAACTCGGCGATCGCCCGGGCGCGGGCGTTGGCGGAGGCGCGGGAGGCCGCCGCGTGTTTGGGCCCGGCGTCGGTGGCGCGGTGGTCGGAGTGGGCGATGACCAGGTCCCACAGCTGTTGCAGGACGGCGAGCGCTCCCGGCGCCACGGGGGTGGCGTCGGCCCGGACGAGCACCAGGACGGCGCCGCTGCCGCCGTCCGTCCTGCCCCCGTCCGTCCGGTTGCCGTCCGGTCCGCCGGCGCTCGCGGTGGTCGAGACGACGACCACCGGCCGGCTGCGGCCCGCGAGTCGGGCCTCGCCCTGCCAGGGGCGGCCGGTCGAGGTGGTCGCGGTGGTGCGCTCGGCCAGCCGGGACAGCTCCAGGCTGCTGACCCCCTCGGTCAGTTCCGGCAGGCCGTGGGCGTGCGTGGGGGAGTAGGTGCAGACGCCGCTGAGCTGGGCGACGGCCACGTGCGGGACGAGCGTGCCGAGCATCTGGGAGAAGCGGAGCAGGAGGTCCGGCCGCGGCGTGCGCAGGACCTCCACGGCCCGCGCCAACGCGTCCTCGGGGCGGCCCCAGGACTCCTGCCACTTCTCGTCCGAGCTGGTCGCGTTGCCCGCGTTGCCCGCGCCGCCGAGGCCGCTCGTTCCGCGCCGGCCGTCCACGCCGTTGGCACCGTCCACGCCGTTCACACCGTCCATGTCGTCGAGCCTAGTCCGGCCGTGACCGGATCCACCTGGCCGTTCGGACAGGTCGAACCGGCCGAACGGCAGGGTCCCCGGTCGCGGCTTTGTGCTCAGGATGGGAACCGTCGGACGAAGCAACTCCCCGAAACCCCAAGGACTTCCCATGACCAAGGCGATCGCGTTCCACGAGTACGGCGGCGCGGACGTGCTGCACCCGATCGACATCGAGCTGCCCGCCCCCGGGCCCGGCCAGGTGCGGGTCGCGGTCCGGACGGTCGGCGTCAACCCGCTGGACCACAAGGTGCGCAGCGGCGCGATGGCCGAGGTCTTCCCGGTCACCTTCCCGGCCGTGAACGGCTATGAGCTGGCCGGTGTGGTGGAGGCCCTCGGCGAGGGCGTGAGCGGGTTCGCGCCCGGCGACGAGGTGTTCGGCGCCGTGATGGGCGGCGGCTACGCCGAGCACGCGCTGGTGCCCGCGGTGATGCTGGGCCGCAAGCCCGCCGCGCTCGGCTGGGAGGAGGCCGCGGCGATCCCGGTGGCCGCCGAGACCGCCGATCGGGCGCTCGACGTCCTCGGCGCGCAGGCGGGCGAGACCCTGCTGGTGCACGGCGCGGCGGGCGGGGTCGGCACCGTGCTGCTGCAGTTCGCCCGGGCGCGCGGGATCACCGTGATCGGCACCGCGAGCGAGGCCAACCACGACCACCTGCGCGAGCTCGGCGCGATTCCGGTGACGTACGGCGAGGGCCTGGCCGAGCGGGTGCGGGCGATCGCCCCGGGCGGGGTGGACCGGGCGCTGGACGCGGCCGGGCAGGGCGGGGTGCTGCCGCTGTCCGTCGAGCTGACGGGCAGTGCGGACCGGGTCCTGACCATCGCCGACATCGTGGGCGCGGAGCAGTACGGCATCCGTTTCACCGGTGGCGCCGAGGGCGTCGAGTTCCACCACCAGCGCGCCTACGCGGCCGCGCTCGCCCTGCACGAGGCTGGCACCCTGCGGCTGCCGCTGCACCGGGTGTTCCCGCTGGCGGAGGCGGCCGAGGCGCAGCGGGTCAGCGAGCAGGGGCACCTGCGCGGCAAGATCGTCCTCACGGTCTGACGGCGGATCCGGCGGCCGCCCACCCGCACCGGCCGCCCACCCGCGCGGGGTGGTGCGGCCGTGCGGGGTGGTGCGGCCGTGCGGGGTGGTGCGGCCGTGCCCGCCACGGCTCAGGGGGGAGGAATGCGAAGAAAGGCCAGAGTGGTCTTGTTCTTGTCGAACTTGCACGTTCGAGGGGAGACCGTTTGATTTTCGGGCATCACCGTCCAGTCGATGTCGCAGATCTGAGCCCTGACGTCGACGAACTGATAAGCGCTCGTGGACACCGGCGCATCGACCGTGGTGTTGATCTCCCCGGTGGAGTCCGGTTGCAAGACGCTGCTCACGATCACATCGCACGGATTGTTGTCCCGCGCGTTGCAGACCGCCTTGGAGAGGCAGTCGTCCAGGCGCCAGTAGTGGGCGTCGGAACACGTCTGAACCAGCGGATACGTGCGAGGCACCGCCTGGACGATCAGGCCGACCTTGTCACCGTCGGCAATCCTCGACGCGGCGATCGTGAGTGAGAGGTCCTCGGTCGATCCGTTGCCTTTCATCACGGCCGAGATGCTGGGATTGGCCGCGGAGACCTGGCTCCTGACCTCCAGGCGGGCAGCGGCGAAAGTCGCGATGGCGGTGAGAATGACGGAGCAAATGAGCAGGATCGAGGTGATTCCCGCCCGCACCCCCGGTCGTGCCGGCGCCGGGCGCTGACGACGCGTTCTCGCGGCGATCCATGCGAACGCCACTGTCCAGCCGCACCACTGGAACCCGAGCAGCACCGTGAGGACGACGAGCGCGACGGCCGAGAAGATGGCCCAGAAGCAGGCGTCGCCCGTGCTCTGCAACGGGATGGTGATGGTGCAGATCACCACGGGTGTCAGGGCGATGCAGGCGGCGAAGACGGCCGGAACGAAGTAGGGCGGCATCGTCTTGCTGTTCGGCAGGAAGATGGCCACCACCGCGGCGGTGAGGGCGAGAAGCATCAGGCCACCCACCAGCGTGGCCTCAAGCGGATCGTTCCGCAGGACGGCGGTGACCTCGGAATTGCGAAGGCCCAGGAGGTTGAGGGCGCCGACGAAGGCGGCCAGGAGGAATCCCAGGCCGTTCTTCAGTTTGTCGATCGGCGAGTTCTCGGGTGGCGACGCAGACTGGGGAGTGGTGGTCGTCATCGAGGAAACCCGCTCTCTCGCCGGTGCATCGGGTGGAAGGGTGGCGCCTGGCGCGTGTTCTTCCCGGCGCGACGGCCCTGGATGCCAGGAGATCACTCGGTCGGGCGGAAAGCGGAACTCGACGGACTGAGTGAGGGGCTTATCGGCCTTTTCTTCCCTATGGCTGATGATATTTCGAAGGCCTCTGACCTGGACGCCGGCGGTTCAGCCACTCGCCGGCGGAAATATTCGGATGACCCGAGGCGGGCACGTCCCTACGCTCACCCCCATGGACGTCAACGAGCACCTGCTGAACGTGGTCGATGTCGAGGCGACCTGCTGGGACGGGCAGCCACCGCCCGGCCAGGTGAGCGAGATCATCGAGATCGGGCTCACCGTCGTCGACCTTCGCGCAGGCGAACGCCTCGCCAAGCACCGGCTGTTGGTGCGCCCGGCCCGGTCGCGGGTGAGCCCCTTCTGCACCGAGCTGACGGGGCTGACCCAGGACGAGGTGGACGGCGGCCTCTCCTTCGCCGAAGCCTGCCGGACGCTGGCGGTCCAGCACCGGACGGGCTCGCTGCCCTGGGCCAGTTGGGGCGACTACGACCGCAACCAGTTCACCCGCCAGTGCCGGCAGACCGGTACCGCGTACCCCTTCGGCCACCACCACACCAACGCGAAGGTCGCCTTCACCGCCTCCCACGCCCTGCGCCGCCGCCCCGGAATGGCCCAGGCCCTGACCCTGGCCGGCCTCCCGCTGGAGGGCCGCCACCACCGGGGCGACGACGACGCGTGGAACATCGCCGCCCTGGTCCTGGACCTGGCGTCACGCGGCGACTGGCCCCGGTCCTGACCCGGTCCTGGCCCGGAGCGGGCCCGGAGCGGGCCCGGAGCGGGCCCGGAGCGGGCTCGGAGCGGGCTCGCACGACCGGCACCGGTTCCCGGCGCGGACACGCCGCCGTCGACCGCGCGCTCTGCTCCGCCGGCTCCCTGCCCGCTGCTGCCCGGCGTCCGTCCCCGGGGGAGGCGGTCGGACGGAAACTCGATGGCGGGTGCTCGCGGGCCGTGCTGGAGTGAGCGGATGGATCATGACGAGGTGCTCGCCCTGTTCGACGACCGGATCCGGCGCAACGCGCGGCCCGACGGCCCCGGTGTCCGGGTCGAGCGCGACAGTGCGGTGGTGCGGCAGGTGGGCGGGCCGGGTGACTGGAACGGTGTGGTGTGGTCCGGCCTGGACGAGGCTGCGGCGGACGCGGCGGACGCGGCGATCGCCGAACAGGTGCGCCACTTCACCGCCCTTGGCCTGGAGTTCGAGTGGAAGGCCTACTCCCACGACCGCCCCGCGGACCTCGGGGAACGGCTGCGCGCGGCCGGGTTCACCCCCGGGCCGGACGAGGCGCTGATGATCGCCCGGATCGCCGACCTGCCCACCGAGGTCGTCCTCCCCGAGGGCGTGCGGCTGCACGCGGTCACCGATCCGGCCGGGGTCGACCTGATGGTGGAGGCCCACGCCCAGGCCTTCGGCGCCGACCTCCCGGGCCTGCGCGGGCGGATGCTCGACCACCTCCGGCACGGCACCGGCACCGTTGGCATGGTCGTCGCGCTGGCCGGCGACCGCCCGGTGTCCGCGGCCCGGATGGAGCTGAACCCCGGCACCGGGTTCGCCGGCCTCTGGGGCGGGGGTACCGTCCCCGACTGGCGCGGCCGGGGCATCTACCGCGCCCTCGTCGCGCACCGTGCCCGGCTCGCCGCCGACCTCGGCTACCACTACCTGCAGGTCGACGCCAGTGAGGACAGCCGCCCCATCCTCCAGCGCCTCGGCTTCGCCCGGCTGAGCACGACGACGCCGTACGTGTACCGGCCGTAGGGCGGGGCTCCAAGCGCGCTCGGTGTCCGCTGTGCCCCTGCCGATCGGCAGGGGCACAGCGGGTGTCGCTGCGGAGGATGTGCCGTTCGGTACATGTGAGGGAGGGGTGGTGGGGGCATCGTTGAGGCATCGCGAACGGGGGCCGTCCGGGCTCCCGGGAAGGGAGCCGTACCGTGTTCCACCTCCGCCGCTCCGGCGTTCTTCGTGCAGTCTCCGTCACCCCCGTCCTGCTCAGGTTCGGGTTCGGGCTCGGGCTGGGACTGGGGTTCGGGCTGGGGCTCAGGGGCACGATCGTGCGGGCGCTCGCCCGGCAACGGTCCGACCCGGAGCCGCACCTGACGGCCGGCGAGCAGGTGGCACTCGCCCGCGAGCCGGACCTGCCCGAAGCAGGTGCTCCGCTGCGCCCCGGTGTCGTGCGCGGCGGTCTGGGCGAGGGCGTACCGGAGCGGCCCGCCGACCGCCGCCACCAGGGGCAGTACGCCCCGCGCGGTGTGCCCCGGCCGGAGTCGGAGCGCCTCGCGCCGGGCGGCGGTGGCGAGCAACAGCAGGCCGCCGGCCCGGCGCCACCGCGGGGAGCGCTGACCGTCACTGACCCGACCGGTGCGCGTGCGGGGCCGCACCGGTGGGGTACGGCTCCGGGGGCCCGCGATCCTCCCGGAAGCCGTCGATCCGGGTTCCTGGACCCTACGACGCCTGCGCCCGCGGTGCTGCCCCGTCGCGCCGATCGCCATCGGTCGGCAGGCCGGTGGCCTCTCCGGGCTCACCGGAGAAGACCACCTCGCCCCGGTGCAGTACGTGCACCACCGCTGCCTCGGTGAGCGTACGCGGGAGCGTCTGCGCCGTGAGCACGACCGTGCGGCCGGTGGCGGCGTCGGCCAGCAGCCGGGCATGCAACCGGGCGGCGACGGCGGGGGCCAGCCCGCGTTCGGGCTCGTCGAGCAGGAGGAGGGTCGGTCGTGCCACCAAGGCCCTTCCGACGGCGACCAGTTGCTGCTGACCGCCCGAGAGGGTGCCGGCCCGGCGGTGCAGCAGCGGGGTCAACTCCGGGAAGAGCTCCAGCACTTCCTCCTGTCCCGGCCGGCCCAGGCCCAGGTTCTCGGCGACGGTCAGCGACGTGAACACCCCACGGTCGGCCGGGACGAGGGCCAGTCCCCGCCGTACCCGCTGGTGCACCGACAGTCCGCCGACGTCCCGGCCCCGCCACACCACCCGTCCGCCCGACAGTGGAACGACCCCGGCGAGGGCGTGCAGCGCGCTCGTCCGCCCGGAGCCGTTGCGGCCGAGCAGCACGGTGACGGCGGCCGACGGGAAGGCGAGGTCGACCCCGTGCAGGGCCTCCAACGGGCCGTACCGGACCCGGGCGGCACGGAGGGCGGCTTCGACGGGCATCAGGTCATCGCTCCCCAGGCCCGGGTGACCCGGGGGTCGGCGAGCACCGTCGCGGTCGGGCCGCTCGCGATCATCCGGCCCTCGGCCATGGCGTACACGGCGTCGGCGAGTTCGGCGACCAGCTCGGCGTCGTGCTCGACCAGCAGCAGCGCCATGCCGTCCTCGGCGAGGCCCCGCAGCACGGACACCAGCCGGGCCGTCTGCACGGCGTCGAGCCCGGCCGCCGGCTCGTCCAGCAGCAGCACCCGGGGTCCGCCCGCCAGTGCCCGTGCCAGCTCCACCAGCCGCAGCACGCCCGTCGGTTGCTCCCCGGCGGGCTCGGCGGCGATGTCCTGCAGCCCGAACAGCCGCAGCGCCCGGGCCGTCCGCTCCGCCACGGCCCGCGCCTCGACGCGTCCGCCCCGCCGGGCCCACCTGGTCACCCAGGTCTGCCCGGTCTGCCCGGCCGGTCCGGACCGCCCCGCCCGCTCGGTCCGCTGCTCGGCACCCACCCGGACGTTGTCGGCCACCGAGAGGGTGGGGAAGACGGCGATCTGCTGGAACGTACGCGCCAACCCGAGCCGTACCCGCCGATGCGCGGGCAGTCCGGTGACGTCCCGCCCGCCGAGCACCACCCGCCCGGCGTCGGGGTGCGCGGTGCCGGCGAGACAGTCGAACAGGGTGCTCTTGCCCGCCCCGTTCGGCCCGATCAGCGCGGTGATCCGCCCCGGCGACGCCACCAGATCCACCCCGGCCACCGCCTCGATCCCCCCGTAGCGCCGGACGATGCCCCGGGCGGTCAGACGCGCGGCGGGTCGGTCATGAGTGTTGCTCATGGCCGTTCCGTCCCCTGCCCTGATCGCCGTTCGGACAGGTTCGCCGGTGAGGCGTCATGAGCGGCGCTCATGAGAGGACCGTCCCTTCTGCAACCCTCTTCGGCAGGGTCGTGACCTCTCGGTCCCGGTGGGTGCACGGCCAGTCGCGCGAGCCCCTCGTCGGCCACGATGGGCCACGATGGGCTACGCCGGCTCCGCCGGGCCGAGGCCGTCCGATTGGCTTCAGGCGCGTGCCTCGCCGAGGGCCGATCGATGGCCTCCCGGCAGACGACCTCACGAACGGGCAGGTGCTCCGCCGCCGGCGTGGGAGGACGACCGTCGTGTTCATCGGACGGAGTCGGGCGATCGAGACCCACGGCGTCCATGTCATGGAGAACTCCGTTGTCGGTGCCGACCGTCGGGAACCGGCGCACACCGAACAGGGCATCGAGGCCGCCTGCGGCTTGGTGGTGGACGGGCTGCCGGCGACCGGTCACCCCGTGGTTCTGGTGCACCCGCCCTGCGATCCGGGCACCCACCAGGCCAACGGCGAGAGCGAAACGACCCCCGAGACCACGCTGTCGGTATGGAGGTCGACCCATGACACTCATGGGTCCTCGTCGGATGGCCGGTGACGCGCCATGAGACTTGCTCATGGCTCCTCGTCGCGCGGTCCCCGGGATGGCATGAGAGTTGCTCATGATGCCCGTTCGTCCCTCGCCTGCCGGGCCGCGATCGCCGCCCGGACCCGGCGTCCCGCTGGGGTGAGGCGCGTCAGGGGCAGCGGCGGGAAAGGTGTCGGGGGCGGCGTCGGGGGTGGGCGGTGCCGGGAGAGGGAGAGGGCGGCCAGGCCGCCGGGAAGGCGGCCGATGACGGTGGCGAGGGCACCGACGGCGACGGCGGAGACACCGGCGACCGTGCCGACGTCGAGGCCGATCAGCAGGGCGGCGGCCAGCACGGCGGCGAGGGCGCTGTCGGCGCCGGCGACGACGACGGCCGCGAACCAGAGGAGGCCGCGCACCGGGTCGAAGTCGACCGGGTCGAAGGCGCGTCCGGCGAGGCCGATCAGGCCGCCGCCGAGTGCGGCGAGTGCCGCGCCCGCGACGAAGGCGAACAGCTTGAGCCCGGGGACGTCCACGCCCGCCGCCACCGCGCCCGGTTCGTGGTCCCGCATGGCGGTCAGGGCCCGGCCCAGGCGCCCCCGGTGCAGGCCCCGGACGGCGAGCAGGCCGAGGCCGAGCAGCAGCAGCTCGGCGAGGTAGAAGGCACGGTCGCCGCTCAGGAAGGACGGGCGGTCGAGCACCAGCCCGGTGGTGGCGTACGGCTGCTGGAAGACGAAGCGGCTCATGGCCATCCCCACCGCGAAGGTGACCAGGGCCAGCGCGAGTCCGCGTCGCCGGATCGCGGGCCAACCGGTGAGCAGGCCGAGCGGCGCGGTGGCGAGGACGGCGATCAGCAGCGCCGGCGCGGCGGGCAGCGGGGGGAGCCCGGGGACGCGTCCGGACATCAGCAGCCCGGTGCCGAGCGCGCCGAGCCCCGCGTACCCGGCCTGGCCGAGCGAGATCTGCCCGCCGTAACCGGTGACCACGACGATCGACAGCAGGACGAGGGCGAGCGCGGGGACGAGCAGGGCGTTGTGCAGGTCGTTGCCCCGGAAACCGAGCGGTAGCAGGAGCAGCACCAGGCAGACCGCCCCGGCAGGTCGCCCGCCGCCGCGACCTCCCGGGCGGCGGGCGGGCAGCGGCGTGGTCCCGGTCCGTTCCCCGCCGAGCTGTGGCCCGGCGAGCAGGGCGGTGGCGAGCAGCGCGATCACGAACAGGTTGGACTGCACCGCCTGGACCAGCGGCAGCAGCTGCCCGGAGGGGTGGAGCCGGGTGAGCTCCGACTGGGCGATGCCGAGGGCCAGCCCGGTGGCGACGGCGACCGGGATGCTGCGCAGCCGGGCGGCGACCGCGACCGCCATGGTCTCCATCACCAGGAGCGGCAGCCCGTACGGGTCGAGGAGCAGGTACGGCGCGAGGGCGATGCCGACGAGCCCGGCGGTGAAGGTGCCGAAGGCCCAGCCGACGGCGGAGACCCGGTCTGCGTCGACACCGGCCAGGGCGGCGAGCCGGCGGTCGTCGACGACGGCGCGCAGGCGGAGGCCGAAGCGGGTCCACCGGGTGGTGGCGAAGACGGTGAGGCCCAGGACGAGGATGGCGGCGAGCTGGGCGACGGTGTCGGGCCGCAGGCGGTGCCCGCCGGGCAGGTGGATCGCGGCGCCGCCGAGCGGGGAGGGGGAGCCGGCCAGCGGTGCCGCGCCCCAGAGCAGGACGGCCACGCCGATGAGCAGCACGAACACGCCGAGCCCGGCGACCACGGTCTCGGCCGGTCCGGCGCCGCGCCGTTGCAGCGGGCGGTAGACCAGGACGTCGAGCAGGACGCCGAGCGCGGGGGCGACGACCAGCAGGCAGCAGGCGACGGCCGGCCAGACCGGCCAGTGCCGCACCACGACGAGGTCGCGCAGCAGGTAGGCGATGGCCATCGCCTGGGCGCCCTGGGCGATGTTGAGCACTCCGGTGGCGCGGTGGCAGACGACCAGGCCGATGCCGCTGAGGGCGGCGGCGCTGCCGACGGTGAGTCCGGCGAGGGCGAGGTCGACGGTGAGGCCGAGCGAGTCGGGGGCGGGGGCGTCGGTCAGCAGGGCGGTGGTGGTGAGCAGAGCGGCGGTGGTCATGGGCGTTCACCCGGTCGGCGGGGCGGATTCGCCCGGACGGGTGTCGGGACCGAGGTCGGGGCCGGTGCCGGGGGCGGTTCCGAGGTCAGGGTCCGGCGGGGGCGGTGAGCAGAGCGGGCAAGGCGTCAGGCCCCGGGTCCGGACGGCGTCCGGGCCGACCGGTGCGGCCCGCGCCTTGCCGGTGACCAGCGGACAGTCCGGGCGGTGGTAGCGGGTGCCTTCGGGGACGGCCAGCCACCCCTCACCATCCCGTCCGGCCGGATCGGGAAAGCCCGGTGCGGCGTCGGGTCCGGCGTCCGCGCCCGTCCCGGCGCCCAGGTCCGTGCCGGGCCCGGCACCGGAGGGTTCGACGAGCAGCCCGTACAGCCGTTCCACCCGTCGGTCGGTCAGGCCCCCGTGCCCCGGCGGGGTCGGCGACCGCAGCGCGACCACGACGGCGCCGGCCACGATCAGTGCCGCGCCGGGGATGGTGGCCGAGGCCAGATAGGGGACCTGCTCCTCGACGAACCGTTCGCCGGAGACCCCGTACCAACCGAGCACGCACAGCAGGGCCCCCAGCGCGACGAGCACCCAGCCCACCCACTCGCGCGCGCCCCGGAGGACACCGACCCGGAGGGAACCGCGCCGGAGCACACCGCCCCGGAAGGAGGAACCCTCCGGGGCGTTACGGGTGATTTCTCGGTCGGAATGCGATTCGTCCATGGATCCGCCTTCATGGTGTCACGTGAGACGTTTCCAGGATTGGCCTGGAACAGCATCCGGGAGACCGGGGGACCGGCCCGGGCGGCGCAGTCGAGAGGAAACACCATGCACGTGACGCGAAGCGGCGCCCCCACGGGCGGCGGCCCGGCCCTGCGGACGGTGAGCGTCCTGCTCGCCCTGGTGCTGGCGGGCACGGCGGCCGCGTGCAGTAGCAGCAGCAAGTCCGGCTCCTCGGCGACCTCCCCGGCGAGCGCGAGCCCGAGCCCGAGCCCGACCGCCGCCGCGAGCCCGACCGGCACCGCCACCGCGAGCGGCACCGCCCCCGCCGACCAGGCGGCCGCCACGACGGCGATCACCACCAACTGGGAGAAGTTCTTCGACCCCAACACCCCGATCCCCGACAAGGCCGCCCTGCTCCAGGGCGGCGACGAGCTGCTCCCGGCGCTGCAGGGCTTCTCGCAGGACCCGCGGGTCGGCCAGGTGCAGGCGAAGGTCACCGACGTCGCGTTCGCCGACGCCTCCCACGCGACCGTCACCTACTCGCTGTCCCTCCAGGGCACGGTGGTCGAGCCGAACGCCTCCGGCCAGGCCGTCCTGGAGAACGGCACCTGGAAGGTGTCCCGCTCGACCCTGTGCGGTCTGCTGACCCAGGCGGGCGGCGCCAGCGGCACCCCGATCCCCGGATGCAGCTGACCACCCCCGCGCGGTGCCGGGCCGCCGTCGCCTTCGCGCGCCGGCGGCCCGGCCGTGTCGCGGCGGGGGTCCTGGTCCTCCTCCTGCTCCTCGCGGCGCTGCTGGCCGGTTGCGGCACCCGGCTGCCCGGCGACGCCTTCAGCGCCCGCGCCACCCCCACCCCGGGAGCGACCGGCGGCACCGCCGGCACCGGGAACGCCAGCGGCACCGGCGGCACCGGGAGCGCCAACCCCGCCTCCGACACCGGGGTCACCGCCGACGAGATCCGGATCGGCATCGTCACCTCCCTCACCAGCCCGGTCGGCAGCGAAGTGTTCAGCGGCCCCCGGTACGGTGCGCTGGCCTTCTTCCAGGCCCTGAACGACCGCGGCGGCCTGCACGGCCGCACCGTCCGGCCGGTGACCTGCGACGACGGCGGCAGCGGGGCCGGCAACCAGGACTGCGTGCACCGGCTGATCGACCAGGAGCACGTCTTCGCCTTCGTCAGCGGCAGCGTCCTCGACTACGCGGGCGCGCCGTACGTGAGCGGAAAGGCGGTGCCGGACGTCGGCGGCCAGCCGATCGGCACGGCGTACGACCGCTGGCCGCACCTGTACGAGATCTACGGCAGCGCCGCGCCGCGCGACGGTCGCTCGGTCGGCTGGAACGGCACGCTCTACCAGAGCACCGAGGTGTTCCGTTTCTTCAAGCAGCGCCTGGGCGCGAGCAGCGCCGCCGTGGTCGCGTACAACCAGGCCGACTCGGCGCGCTACGCCGGGCAGCTGAAGGCCGGGCTGGAGGCGGAGGGCTACCGGGTGCTGCTGCAGACGGTGGACTTCGCGCTGCCGAACTTCCAGGCGGTGGCCGCGGCCGTGCGCGCCGACGGTTCGCAGCTGCTGTTCGACGCCATGGACACCCGGGGCAACGCGGCACTGTGCCGGGCGCTGGACGAGTCCGGGGTGACGGTCACCGCGAAGGTCACCAACGTGCAGAACTGGTCGGAGTCGGTACGGAAGGACTACCAGTCCTCGCCGAACTGCCGCAACGTGCTCTGGGCGACCTCGTCGAGCCTGAACTACGAGGACGAGCAGTACCCGGCGGTGCACGACTTCCGTACCGCGATGGCCCGCTACTACCCGGACCGGGCCCCGCAGCTGTCCGCCTGGGAGCTGGAGGGCTGGGCGGGCGCGCAGTGGCTGACCGACGCGCTGGACTCCTGCGGTGCCGCGCCGACCCGCTCCTGCGTCGAGGCGTTCATGAACCGCGCCGAGCCGTACGACGCGCACGGCCTGATCCTGCCCGCCTCCTTCGTCCCGCAGCCGCCGCCCGCCAGCCCGTCCCGCGACTGCCTGAACGCCGCCCGCTGGCAGGACTCGGCGCAGGGCGGGCGGGGCGGCTGGGTCACCCAGGTGCCGTCGATGACGACCACCTGCTTCGACGTGCCGCAGCTGCCGTACCGGCCGTAGCCGCTGCTGCCCGGTGCCCGGTTGCCCGGTGCCCGGTGCCCGGCCTCAGTGTCCGGCCGGTGACCTGAGGCCGGCCGCGGGGCGGTCCCCGTGCGGGCCGTCGTCCGGGAGCCGTTCGACCACGACCATGGCCGCGTCGTCGTCCAGCCGGCCGCCGACGTGGGCGAGCAGGTCCCGGCGGAGGCGGTTCAGCAGGACGGTGGGGCGGTCGGCGGCCCAGGCGGTGACGCGCTCGGTGAGCGGGTAGAAGCGCCGCTGGGCGTCCCGGGCCTCGATCACGCCGTCGGTGTAGATCAGCAGCCGGTCGCCGGGGCGGAACGGGAAGGTCTCCACCTCGTACCGCACCGGGGCGAGTTCGCCGAGGCCCAGCGGCGGGGCGGGGCGGTGGGCGGCGAGGGTGGTGATGCCCTCGGGGCGCAGCAGCAGTGGGGGCGGGTGGCCGCAGTCGATCAGGCGGACCGGCGAGCCGTCGTCGGGGATGTCGAGCAGGACGGCGGTGATGAAGGACTCGCCGACCTCCCCGGCCTCCTCCGGGACGTCCCGGGGCGCCGCCCGGGGCAGGGCGTGCCGGTCCTGCCGGTCCTGCCGGGACTGCTCGGCGAGCTGGGCGAGGTCCCAGCTGACGCTGCCGTCCAGGTAGGCGGCCAGGTCGGGCAGTTCGGCGTGCAGGTGGGCGGCGGCGCGGAAGGCGCCGAGCAGCAGGGCCGCGTCGCCGAGCGAGGACAGGCCCTTGCCGCGCACGTCGCCGACCAGCAGCCGGGTGCCGGTGGTGGTGCGGGCGGCCGCGTACAGGTCGCCGCCGACCTGGGCCTCGGCCTCGGCGGCCAGGTAGACGGAGGCCAGGTGCAGCGGCCCGATCCGCTCCGGCAGCGGGCGCAGCAGCACCCGCTGTGCGGCCTCGGACACCGACCGGACCCGGGCCAGTTCGCGCTCGTGCCGCTCGCGCAGCACCCGCAGGCCGACGATCAGCGTGGAGACGGCGACCTGCGCGCTCAGCTGGGTCTCGATGTTGGCGCTGGTCAGGCTGTCGCGGACGGACCCGATGACGGTCAGCGCGGCGAGCGCGATCAGGGCGATCCAGAAGGTGGCCCGGGGGCCGGCGAAGGAGGCGGTGAGGGCGGGGGCGACGATCAGCAGCGGGCCGAGGTGGATGTCCGGCGGGGAGAGGATGTCGATCACGGTGATCAGCAGGATCAGCGCGAGCGTCAGCGCCGTCAGCACCCGGCGGTCCGGCCGCCAGGCGCGGCGGCGGTCGGGGGGATGCGGCGGGTGCGGCGGGTGCGGCGCATCGGGACGCTGCCGGAGGGGCACCTCTCCTCTGTACACCGCGGGGGCGGCGGGGCGCACCCCGGGACGGCCGTCGGGCCCCGTCCGACACCTGGTCGGGCCGTCGGGAGCGCCCGGTCAGCCCTCTTCGCCGTAGCGGGCCAGGTAGGCGGCGAAGCGGGCGATGTCCTCGTCGGACCAGTCGGTGAAGCGGGTGGTGAAGGCCACCCGACGCTGTTCGTTGGCGTCCCGCAGCAGGGTCAGCCCGGCCTCGGTGGCGCGCAGGATCTGGCCGCGCTGGTCGTCCGGGTCGGCCTCGCGGGCCAGCAGGCCGAGCTTCTCCAGGGCGGTGACCTGGCGGCTGACGGTGGACTTGTCGAGCATGAAGTGCGCGGCCACGTCGGCGGCCCGGCAGCCGCCGCGCTCGGTGATCAGGTCGAGGATGCTGTACGTGACCAGGGAGAGGTCGGGGTGCAGCTGGGATGCCTTGTGCCGGGCGCGGCGGGCGAAGGCGGTCAGCTCGCGCTGGATGGTGTCGATGGACGACTGGCGGCCGGGCACGGCGTTCCTATCTCCTCGAGATTTGTTGCACTATACAACGGATCCGCCCGGGGAGGTGCGCTGCTCCGGCGTCGGTCGCCCCCGCGCGGCCTGCCAGGTGCGGGCGGCGGCGATCCGGCGGGTCGCGCTCGGGTGAGTGGCGAACAGTAGCTCAAGCAGCCTCGGCGGGTCGACATCGGAGACGTTCACCAGTGCCAGTCTGCGCTGCATCGCCACGAACTGCTCGGCGTCACCGGTCAGTTCCAGTGCGTGCCGGTCCGCCCGGGCCTCGATCCGGCGGCTCACCGCGCACTGCGCCGGCCCCGACAGCGCGCCCAGCAGCGCCGCGAGAGCCACCAGCAGCGGCAGCGCCCGGGGGTCCGCCGGGCCCGTCGCCCCGGCGGCGTCGAGCAGTGGCTGCCAGCTGCCCAGCAGACCGAGGACGGCCACCGCGGCGGCCGCCCCGACCGCGCCCAGTGCGGTGCCGAGGGCCACGTCCCGGTGCTTGACGTGGCCCAGCTCGTGCGCCACCACCAGCTCGACCTCGCGCGGTTCGGCGGCGGTCAGCAGCGTGTCGTACGCGACGATCCGGCGGGTCGCCCCGAACCCGGAGACGTACGCGTTGAGCGCGGTGGTGCGACGGGAGGCGTCCGCGATCAGCACGTCCCGCACCCGGACGCCGTCCCGCTCGGCCAGCGCCAGCAGCGCGGTGCGCTGCTCGCCCGGCGGCATCGGCGTGAAGCGGTTGAACACCGGCTCGATCAGCAGCGGGTGGAGGAAGGAGAGCGCGATGGTGAGCACCACCGCCGCGCCCGCCGCCGGCAGCCACCAGTGCTGCGGCGACCAGGCGGTCAGCGTGAACAGCCCGAGCGCGAGCGGGAGGAAGAGGACAAGGGCGAGCGCGAGGCCGCGCAGCCCGTCCAGCGCCCAGCCGGACCAGCCCTGGGACACCAGCCCGTACCGGGCGCGGACCGCCCGCACCCCGGCGCCGAACGGCAGTTGCAGCACCTGGCCGAGGACCACCAGGGCCGCCGCGCCGGCCAGGACGGTGGCTGTCCGAGAGCCGCCGAACCACCCGCCGGTGGCGGTGACCAGGGCGGCGCCGGCCGGGGTGAGGCCGAGCAGCAGGGTCAGCGCCAGGCCCGCCAGCCGGCCGCCGAGCGCCCACGGCAGCTGGGCGCGGCGCAGCGCGCGGCCCCGGGCGCGCTCGGCGGGGGTGAAGCCGGAACCGGAACCGGAACCGGAACCGGAGCTGTGGCCGGAGGCGCGGGCGGAGTCGGCGGTCGGGGACGCGTCGGGGCCCGGGACGGGCCGGCGGTCGGGGGTGGTGTCCATGGGCGGGGCGGCTCTTCCGGTCGTCCGGTCTTCCGGTCGGGTGTCGCGGTTCAGCATGGCCTACCCGGCGGGGTGGCGCGCACTCCACCGTCGGGCGCGGGGCCGGCGGGGCCCCGCAGGGTGCCGGCCGGGTGCCGGTCACTCCTCGGTGGGGCCGGTGGCGTCGTGGACGCCCGCGCGCAGCAGCTGGTGACCGAGGTCGACCAGGGCGCGGCCGACCGCGAACTCGTCGCCGACCTGCGGGGCCGGGGCGTCGCGGGGGTTGCGCCGGGAACGGGCGTCGCTGTGCAGGACGTTGCCGTCGGCGTCCAGGACGGCGTGCACCCGGGTGGTGTCCCGGTCCTCGACCACGTGCAGGGTGAGCTGCCAGTCCTTGGTCTGGACGGTGTGCCCGCCGGCCCCGGCGGACCGGTCGTCCTCCGCCGTCGTCGTCCCCGCGGCGGGCTGCGGCGCCGGGGTGGCCGTCCCGTCGGAGCGGACGATCACCACCGGGCAGCTGCCGTGCACCGCGCAGCGGGCGCTGACCGAGCCGAGCAGCGTCCGGGCGAAGGTGCCCCGGCCGCGGCTGCCCAGCACCAGCAGGTCGGCGTCCTCGGCCGCCTCCAGCAGCACCTCGGCGGCGTGGCCGAGCACCAGGCTCTCCCGGACCTCCACCGGGCGCTCCGGGCCGAGGATCTCGTTGATCTCGGCGCTCAGCGTGCGGCGGGCGGTCCGCTCGAAACCGTCGTCCACCATCGGCGCGAACCAGCCGTACAGCGACGGGTACTCCCAGGCGGCCACCGCGTGCACCGTCGCCCCGGTCAAGACGGCCTGCCCGACCGCCCAGCGCAGGGCGGCCTTCGACGGTGCGGAACCGTCGATGCCGACCACGATCCGCCGCTCCCGGGCGGGGAACGGGGGGTTGCGCAGGAGGCTGCCGACCGGACTGCCGGTGGGGCCGCCGATCGCGCCGCCGCCCGCGCCGCCGCCCGCGGTGCTGCCCACGGTGCCGCCCGTGCCGCTGCTTTCGGCGTCGCCCACGGTGCCGCCCGTGCCGGTGCCTGCGTTGCTGGCCATCACGTCGCACCTCCGGAGCCTCGGCGCGGGGCCGGTTCCACTGCTTCCCCGTACCACCACGCTGCGCGCCCTCCCGGCCACCGCGCCAGGGACACGGTGGCCGGGACGGCCGGGATGATTGGGACGGGTGGGCCAGAAACGGTGCCGCCGGTGCCCTTTTGTGGCCGGAATGTTGCGGGTGCGGACTGAAGCGGTGGTGATCCGGTGGCGTAGGCTGACCGCTCTCGCATCGTCCTCGGGGGGAACCACTCATGCGCCGTGCCGCGGCCGCCGTCGCGCTGCTCGTCGGGCTGACCGCCCTCACGGCCTGCGGCCCGGACGACCCCGACCCGGCACCGGCCGGCGCGGCCCCCGCCCCGGCGACCACGGCCCCGACCCCGGGTGTCCCGTCCTCCGGCGCGGCCCCGAGCAAGAGCGCCGCGCCCCGGCCCGACGGCACCATCACCGTCGCCTTCGCCGGGGACGTCCACTTCGAGGGCCGCGCCGAGGCCCGGCTGGCCGTCCAGCCGCCCGAGCCCGCGCTCGGCCCGATGTCCCGCAGCCTCGCCGACGCCGACCTGTCCGTCCTCAACCTGGAGACGTCGATCACCGGGCGCGGCACCCCCGAGCCCAAGCTGTACACCTTCCGCACCTCGCCCAAGGCGCTCTCGGCGCTCAAGGAGTCGGGCGTCGACGTCGTCTCGATGGCCAACAACCACGCCGTGGACTTCGGCGCCGACGGCCTCACCGACACCCTCGCCGCCAAGGACTCCTCGCCGATCCCGGTCGTCGGCGTCGGCCGCAACGCCAAGGAGGCGTACGCCCCGTACGTCATCACCGTGCGCGGGGTGAAGGTCGCCGTGGTCGCCGCCAGCCAGGTCGAGGACCTCACCAACCAGAAGTGGCGGGCCGGCGCGAACAAGCCGGGCATCGCCTCCGCGCTGGACGTCCCGGCCCTGGTCAAGGCGGTGGAGGCGGCGAAGCAGCAGGCCCGGGTCGTGCTCGTCTACCTGCACTGGGGTGACGAGGGCAAGGCCTGCCCGACCGCTCCGCAGACCACCATCGCCAAGAAGCTCGCCACCGCCGGTGCCACCGCCGTGGTCGGCACCCACGCGCACACCATGGTCGGCTCGGGCATGCTCGGCAACACCTACGTCGGGTACGGCTTCGGCAACTTCCTCTGGTACGGCACCTCCAACTACCCGAACTCCAACGAGACCGGCGTCACCACCCTCACCCTCACCGCCGACGGCAAGGTGACCGGCGAGGCCTTCGACCCGGCCACCATCGACGACAAGGGCGTCCCGGAGCCGGTCACCGGCGCGGCCGCCGAGGCCGCCCTCAAGCGCCGCGACGGCCTGCGGGGCTGCGCCGGACTCTCCCCGGCACCGAAGGCCACCCCGGCTCCCAGCGCGTCGCGATAAGGCACCCGTACCATCACCTCGTGTCCGGACACGAAGAACTGACGACCCGTCGGCTCTCGCTCAAGCGGCCGGTCAAGGGTGACATCGACGCCGTCCTCGCCATCCACGGTGACCCGGCCGCCTGTGCCCACAACCCTTCCGACGCCCTCGCCACCCGAGCCGAGGCCGAGGAGCGGTACGGGCACTGGGACGCGCTGTGGCGGCGCCGCGGCTACGGCTACTGGACGGTCCGCGAGCACGACGCCCCCGCCGTGCTGGGGTTCTGCGGAGTCAAGCCGATGACCTTGGCGGGCCTGCCGGTCCTCAACCTCGTCTACCGCCTCGCCCCCGCCTCCTGGGGCCGCGGCCTGGCGGGCGAGGCCGCCACCGCCGTGGCGGCCTGGGCCCGGGCCGCCGAGCCCGGCCTGTCACTGATCGCCCGGATCCGCCCGGCCAACCTGGCCTCGCAGCGGGTGGCCCTGCGCGCCGGCTTGCGGCGTGCCGAGCACCTGGACGAGGGCGGGTGCGACGGCTTGGACTGGATCCACCACCGTCCGGCCGAGCGGTAGTCCCGGCGTCGGCGGTGGGTGGGTGAACCCGGCCCGGGTGAGCGCGACTCGAGCGGGGAGCCCGGCGCGGGGGTGGTCGCGGGCGTGGGTGGGGAGGCCGGCGAGGCGGGGCGTCCCCGCCCTTCCGCGTGTGACGGTGGGTCGACGGGTCGACGGGTCGACGGGTCGACGGGTCGACGGGTCGGCGTTCGAATTGACGGTCGCACAAGCTCTCGGCGTAGGCGAACAGCTGTGTTAGGTTAGGCTTGCCTAATATTGCTGGTCGGAGGGGATGTCCCGTGCAGGAGCAGTCCGAATTCGCCGGTACCGTCGCGATGGTCACCGGAGCCGGGCAGGGCATCGGCGCGGCCGTGGTCCGGGCGCTGGTGGCCGAGGGAGCCGTCGTCGCGGCGGTGGACCGCAACGCCGGTTCGCTCGACGCACTGGTGTCGGAGCTTCCGGCCGTCAGACCGTACGTCCTGGACGTGTCCGACGCCCAAGCCGTCGATGACGTGGTCGAGTCGATGGAGAACCGGCTCGGCCCGATCGCCACGCTCGTCAACGTCGCGGGCATCCTGCGCACCGCGCCGGTCGTCGAACTCACCGACGCCGACTGGGCCGACACCTTCGCCGTCAACACCACCGGCGTCTTCCACACCAGTCGCGCCGTCGGGCGGCGGATGGCGGGGCGGGGGCGCGGGGCGGTCGTGACCGTCGGCTCCAACGCCGCCGGGGTGCCGCGGGCCGGGATGGCCGCCTACGCGGCGTCCAAGGCGGCGGCCACCATGTTCACCCGCTGCCTGGGGCTGGAACTCGCCCGGTCCGGGGTGCGGTGCAACGTCGTGTCGCCCGGATCGACCGACACCGAGATGCAGCGCGCGCTGTGGGGCGAGGACGCCGCAGCCGCCGAACGACGAGTGATCGACGGTGATCCGGGAGCCTGGCGGGTCGGCATCCCGCTCGGGCGGATCGCCGCGCCCGCCGACATCGCGGAGGCCGTGGTGTTCCTGGCCTCCGACCGGGCTCGGCACATCACCATGCACGACCTGTACGTCGACGGCGGCGCGACCCTGCGCGCCTGAGCCGCGACCGCGCCTGGTGCCGCTCCTGGGCCTGCTCCTGGGTCCGTGCCCGTGCCCGGGCCGCCCCCGCCCCCGTTCCCGGCTGCGTGGAACGGCTGCCTCCCCGTGTACTCGCCGGCTCCCGAGGATCCATCGGCCCCCGTACGGTCCCGATCTCCTCGCTGCTCTGAAGCACCGAAGTCCCAAGCCCCACAGCCACGTAGCCCCGAAGCCCCGTAGACCCGTAGACCCGTCCCAGACTGGAGAATCCACCGTGACCACGGTGCCCCACGCCCCGGCGGCCCCCCTCGCCGACGGCCCCGACCATGCCGTGATCGGCGCGGCCAGCGGACTGCTCGGCCAGTACCGGGCCGCCTTCGACGAGGCCTTCTTCGCCTCGCCGACCCGCACCCTGCTCACCTCCGGCGTGCGCGCCCGGGTGCCGCAGGACGGGCGGCCGCTGCCCGTGCGGGTCGCCGAGACGCTGGCCGAAGCAGGCCGCGCCGGGGGTGAACGGCCGCTGGTGGTCGGCGCGGTGGCGTTCGACCGGGACGGCCGGGCCGAACTCGCCGTGCCCGAGCGGGTCCGCACCGCCGGGGCGCTGCGGGACGACCCGCTGATCGCGCTCCCCGCGCCGCCGGCCGAGCCGGTCGACTGGCGGATCCGCCCGGTGCCTGCCCCGGAGGCGTACGGCGCGGGTGTCGCGGCGGCCGTCGAACGGCTGCGTGGCGGGGAGTTGAGCAAGGTGGTGCTGGCCCGGACGCTGGAGCTGAGCGCCGCCGAGCCGCTCGACCTGCCGGCCATCCTGCAGCGACTGGCCCGCCGCGACCCGGGCGGCTACACCTTCGCCGTTCCCGCCGGCGGCGGCCGGACGCTGATCGGCGCCAGCCCCGAACTCCTGGTCTCCCGGCGGGGAACGGCCGTGCTGGCCAACCCGCTGGCCGGTTCGGTGCCGCGCAGCGAGGACCTCGGCGAGGACGTCCGGCGCGCCGCCGCGCTGCTGGAGTCGCCCAAGGACCTGCACGAGCACGCCGTGGTCGTGGACGCCATCCGCGAGGCGTTGGCGCCGTACTGCCACACCCTGGAGGTGCCCGAGCGGCCCACCCTGGTCCGGACGGCCGCGATGTGGCACCTGGCCACCACGATCAGCGGCGAACTGGCCGACCCGGCGGTCTCCGCCCTGGAGCTGGCCTACGCGATGCACCCGACCCCGGCCGTCTGCGGCACCCCGACGGACGTCGCGCGCCGGGTGATCGGCGAGGTCGAGCCGTTCGACCGCGGCCTGTACACCGGGATGGTCGGCTGGAGCGACGACGCCGGCGACGGCGAGTGGGTGGTCACCATCCGGTGCGCCGAGGCCGACGAGCGGGCGCTGCGGGTGTACGCCGGTGCGGGGGTGGTCGACCGCTCCCGTCCGGAAGCCGAACTCGCCGAGACCAGCGCCAAGTTCCGGACCTTCCTGGACGCCGTGGGGGTGTCCCGGTGACGCCGCCGGACGGGTTCACCCCGTACCCCGCCGAGTTCGCCGAGCGCTACCGGGCCGCCGGGTACTGGCGCGGCGAGACCTTCGGGCGGATGCTGCGCGAGCGCGCCGCCGCGCACGGCGAGCGGACCGCCGTCGTCGACCCGGGCGGCCACTCGGCGGCCGCCACGGAGCGGCGCTGGACGTACGCCGAACTCGACCGCCGGGCCGACCGGATGGCCGCCGGGCTGCTCGCCCGGGGGATCCGGGCCGGTGACCGCGTCGTGGTCCAACTGCCCAACGCCGCCGAGTTCTTCGAGGTGGTCTTCGCGCTGTTCCGGATCGGCGTGCTGCCGGTCTTCGCGCTGCCCGCGCACCGGTACACCGAGATCGGGTACTTCTGCTCCTTCACGGGCGCGGTGGCGTACGTCGTCCCGGCCGTCGAAGGCGGCTTCGACTACCGCGAACTCGCCTCCCGGGTACGGGCGGAGAACCCGGCGCTGCGGCTGGTGCTGGTGGCCGGTGAGGACCCGGGGGAGCACGTCCGGCTCGCGGACGTGCCCTGCGACGTGGCCTGTGACGTGACCAACAGCCTGACCAGCGACGCGCCCGGCGGCGGGACCGGCGGCGGGACCGGACCGCTGCCGCGTGAACCCGAGCCGGGCGACGTGGCGTTCCTGCAGCTCTCCGGCGGCAGTACCGGAGTGCCGAAGCTGATCCCGCGCACCCACGACGACTACATCTACTCGCTGCGCGGCTCGGTCGAGCTGTGCGCGCAGGATGCCGACAGCGTGTACCTCTGCGTGCTGCCGGTCGCCCACAACTTCCCGCTCAGCTCGCCCGGTTCGCTCGGCACGCTGTACGCCGGTGGCCGGGTGGTGCTCTGCCCGCAGCCCAACCCGGAGAAGGCCTTCCCGCTGATCGAGCGCGAGGGCGTGACCATCACCGGACTGGTCCCGCCGCTGGCGCTGCTCTGGCTGGACGCCGCCGAGCGCGGCGCCCGGGGGTTCGAGAGCCTGGAGGTGCTGCTGGTCGGCGGTGCCAAGTTCAGCGCGGAGGCCGCCCGCAGGGTCCGGCCGGTGCTGGGCTGCACGCTCCAGCAGGTGTTCGGGATGGCCGAGGGGCTGGTCAACTACACCCGGCTGGACGACCCGGAGGAGCTGATCACCACCACCCAGGGCCGCCCGATCTCCCCGGACGACGAGGTCCGGGTGGTCGACGACCAGGACCGGGACCTGCCCGACGGCGCCACCGGCCACCTGCTGACGCGCGGCCCGTACACCATCCGGGGCTACTGGAACGCGCCCGAGCACAATGCGAACTCCTTCACGGCGGACGGCTTCTACCGCACCGGCGACCTGGTTCGGCGGACCCCGACCGGCCACCTGGTGGTCGAGGGGCGGGCCAAGGACCAGATCAACCGGGGCGGTGAGAAGGTCGCCGCCGAGGAGATCGAGAACCACCTGCTCGCGCACCCGGCCGTGCACGACGCGGCGGTGGTGGCGATGCCCGACCCGTACCTCGGCGAGCGCACCTGCGCGTACGTGGTGCTCCGCGCCGAGCACCGCGAACAGCCTCCGAAGGGGGTCGAGTTGAAGCGCTTCGTGCGGCAGCGCGGGCTGGCCGACTACAAGGTGCCCGACCGGGTCGAGTTCGTCGAGGCCTTCCCGGCCACCGGCATCGGGAAGGTCAGCAAGAAGGACCTGCGCGCGGCCATCGCCGCCTCCCTGACGGCCGGTTGAGTCCGGTCCCCGTCCTCCCCATGCCTGTTCCCGCCCCGGTTCCCGCCCCTGCCTCCGTCTCCGCCCCGGCCTCTGCCGCCGTCTAGTTGCTAAGGAACGACCATCGTGGGCCTGCCCCGCATTCCCTCCTATCCGATGCCCGCCGCCGCCGAGCTGCCCGCCAACCGGGTCGCCTGGACGGTCGACCCGGCACGGGCCGTTCTGCTGGTGCACGACCTGCAGAACCACTTCCTGGACGCGTACGACGCCGAAGCCGAGCCCGTGCCCGAACTCCTCGCCAACGTCGCGTGGTTGGCCAAGGCGGCGGGCGCCGCCGGTGTCCCGGTCGTCTACTCGGCCCAGCTGGGCGGGCAGAGCCCGGCCGAGCGCGGACTGCAGCAGGACTTCTGGGGGCCGGGCATCCCGGACGACCCGCGGGCCACCGCGATCGCCGCCGCCGTCGCGCCGGCGCCGGGTGACACCGTGCTGACCAAGTGGAAGTACAGCGCCTTCGTGCGCACCGAGCTGGAGCGGATGCTGCGCGAGCGGGGCCGGGACCAGCTGGTGATCGCCGGCGTGTACGCGCACATCGGCGTGCAGGCCACCGCCTGCGACGCCTGGATGCGGGACATCCGGGCCTTCGTGGTGGCGGACGCGGTCGCCGACTTCGGCCCGGCGGAGCACCGCGCCGCGCTGGCCTGGGTGGCCGGGCGCTGCGGGGTGGTCACCACGACGGAGGCCGTGCTCGACGCGCTCGACGGCGCGGGCGGGGCGGACGGCGTGAGCGGTGCGAACGGTACGGGCAAGACGGACGGTACGGGCAAGACGGGCGAGGTGGACGGGACGTGACGGGCGTGGGCTTCACGGTGGAGCGGATCCGGGCCGAGGTCGCCGACCTGCTCGGCGAGGACCCGGCGGACATCCCGCTCGACGAGAACCTGGTCGACTGGGGGCTGGACTCCATCCGGCTGATGACGCTCGCCGAGCGCTGGCGGGCGGAGGGCGCCGAGGTGGCGTTCGTCCGGCTCGCGGAGCGTCCGGCGGTCGAGGCCTGGGCCGAGCTGTTGGGCGCGGTCTGATGGAGGCGGTCGTACGGGAGGCCGCCCGCGGGGCGCTGCCGCGGGACGCCCGGGAGCTGTTCCGGGAGGAGGCGCTGGCCGCGGCGCCGCCGCTGCCCCGCCGCACGGTGACGTACCCGGCGACCACCCTGGTGGGGCCGGTCGAGGCGCAGGCCGCCCGGACGCCGGACGCGCCGGCGCTGGTGCTCGCGGGCGGGCGCGCCGTCACCTACGGGGAACTGAACGCCTCGGCCAACCGGTTGGCGCGCGCCCTGGCCGCCCGGGGAGCCCGCCCGGGCGCGGTGGTCGGCCTGGCAGGGCCGCCGCACCGCCCGGCCGAGCTGCTGACGGCGTTGCTGGCGGTGGTGAAGTCGGGTGCGGCGTACCTGCCGCTGGACCCGGCGGACGCGCCCGGGCGGCGGGATCGCGTGCTCGCGGAGAACGCGCCGGTGTGCGTGCTGGGGGAGGGGGTGCCGGGGGCGCTCGCCGGGCTGGAGGCGGTCGGCGAGCTGCCCACCGACCCGCCGCGGGCGCTCACCCCGCAGCACCTGCTCTGCGTCGGGTACGGCCCGGGCGGGCGTCCGACGGCCGTCCGGGTCACCCATGCCGAGGCGGACCGGCGGGTCCGCGAGCTCCAGGCGGAGCATCCGCTCGGGCCGGGCGACCGGGTCCTGCAGCTGGGGCTCCCGCTCTGGGAGTTCCTCTGGCCGCTGCGGACGGGCGCCGCCGTGGTGCTCGCCGATCCGCGGCGGGAGGGGGAGGTCGGGGCGCTGGTCCGGGAGCTGGGGGTGACGGCGGTGCGGGTGGCGCCGACGGCTCTGCTGGCGGGCGGGTGACGGCGGGCGGAGTTCAGCTGACAAGTTTCAGCGAACAGATGACGAAATCTGTTCGCTGAAACTTGTCGTCCGTCATCCGTTCGTCCCCGCCCCGGCCGCCGCCAGGTCCGCCGCCGTCCACGCCATCGCCACCGCGCCGTCCAGCACCGCCCGTTCCGCCTCCGCGCCCAGCGCCGCCTCGGCGAACGCCGCCTCGTGCGGGGCGCAGGCGCCGCCGGTGATGTCCAGGACCGGATGGATCGAGGGCACCGCGTGCGACACGTTCCCCATGTCGGTACAGGCGAACGGCCCGCTCTCCACCGGCTCCGGTCGGCCGAGCGCCGCCGCGTTGGCCCGCCACAGGGTCAACAGCCCCGGGTCGGACCGCATGTCCAGGTAGTCCGGTTCGGGTCGGGTCAGCTCCACCTCGCAGCCGGTGGCCAGCGCCCCGGCGCGGAAGCAGTCCTCGACCCGGGTGCGCAGCTCCACGAGGTCCTCGGCCGCCGAGGCCCGGATCTCGTACTCGGCGGCGGCGCTGTCCGGGATCAGGTTCGGCGCCGTCCCGGCCGCCGTGGTGATGCCGTGCACCCGCCAGTGCGGCGGGAGCTGCTGGCGCAGCAGCCCGATCGCGACCTGCGCGAGGGTGAGGGCGTCGGCGGCGTTGCGTCCGTCGTGCGGGTTGAGGCTCGGGTGGGCGGCGCGTCCGGTGTAGCGGACGGACAGCGTGCCGAGGGCGAAGGAGCGGAAGTCGGCGACCTCGACCGGGCAGGGGTGGACCATCATCGCCGCGTCCACCCCGGCGAAGGCGCCGGCCTCCAGCAGCAGGGCCTTGCCGGCCCCGCGCTCCTCGGCCGGCGCGCCGATCACCCGCACGGTGAGCCCGAGCCGGTCGGCGTACGGGGCGAGCCCGACGGCCGCGCCGAGGCCCGCGGCGGCGATCAGGTTGTGCCCGCAGGCGTGGCCGAGGCCGGGCAGCGCGTCGTACTCGCAGACCAGGGCGACGGTGACCGGCCCGCTGCCGAGGGTCGCGCTGAACGCGGTGGCCAGGCCGTGCGCGGGCGCGGTGACGGTGTAGCCGTGGCCGCGCAGCAGTTCGGCGCACCAGGCGGCCGCGCGGTGTTCCTCGAAGGCCGTCTCGGGGTGGGCGTGGATGCGGCGGCTGAGGGCGAGCAACTCCTCCCGGTGCGCGTGCACGCGGTCGTGGACGGCCTGCTTGGCCGGGTCGAGGGGTGGTGTGGTCGCGGCGGCGGGCGGGGTCGCGGGCAGGGGCATGGGTGGCGTCTCCGGGGTGTCAGGGCCCGGACTTCCCCGGGCCGTTGACCAGATCGTATGAAGTTAGATTAGGCTAACCTAAGTAAGGCGTTCCGGATCCCGAGGAGCTTTCCGAACCATGCCCGCCGCCGAGACCCAGACTGCCGACAGCCGGACTGGCGCGACCCAGGCCGTCGACATTCCGTTGCTCGCCGCCCAGGCCGCCATCTGGTACGCCCAGGCGCTCGACCCCACCAGCCCGGTCTACAACACCGGCGACGCCGTCGAGATCACCGGCCCGCTCGACGAGGCCCGGTTCGAACGGGCGCTGCGGCAGGCGGTGGAGGAGGCGGAGGCGCTCAGCGCCGTCGTCGTCACCGGCCCGGACGGGACGCCCCGTCAGCGGCTCGGGCCGGACCGTCAGTGGCCGCTGCGCCGCCTCGACCTGCGCGCCGAAGCCGTCACCGAGGCCGAAGCCGAGGCCGAAGCCCAGGCCGCCGCCGAGGCCGCTCCGGAGGTCACCCCCGACGCCGCCGCCGAGTCCTGGATGCGCGCCGACCTCGCCCGCCCGGTCGACCTCGCCGAGGGCCCGCTGTTCACCCACGCGCTCATCCGGCTCGCCGACGACCGGTGGCTCTGGTACCGCCGGATCCACCACCTCGCCGTCGACGCCTACGCGTTGACCCTCCTCGGCGACCGGGTCGCCGAGCTGTACCGCGCGCACACCACCGGCGCCGAGCCGGCGCCGAGCCCGTTCGCGCGCCTCACCGAGGCCGCCGCCGAGGAGGCCGCGTACCGCGACGGCGAGGAGTACCGGGCCGACCGCGCCTACTGGTCCGACCGGATGGCCGACGCCGACACCCCGGCGACCCTCCCCGGCGCCCCGGCGACCCTCCCCGGCGCCCCGGCGACCGCCCCGGGCGCACCGACCCGCGAAGCAGGCACCGCGCCGACCCTCCCCGGCGCGCCCACCCACCACGCCGGCACGGTCCCGCTGCGCCTCACCGCCGACCTCCCCGCCGGTACCCGCGACCGCCTGGAGCGCGCCGCCGGCGCCGTCCGCGCGACCTGGGCCGAACTGCTCCTCGCCGCCGCCGCCGGCTACCTGCACCGCCTCTCCGGCAGCCGGGACGTCGTCCTCGGCCTGCCGCTCGCCAACCGTCGCGGCCCGGCGGCCCTGCGCACCCCCGTCGCCGCCGCCAACGTGCTCCCGCTGCGCCTCGCCGTCCGCCCCGGCGACAGCGCCGAGGCCCTGCTGCGCCAGGTGGTCCGCGAACTGCGCGCCGTCCGCCGCCACCAGCGCTACCCGCTGGAGGACCTGCGCCGCGACCTCGGCCGCACCGGCGACCGCCGCGCCCTGTTCGGCCCGATGGTCAACATCAAGGCCTTCGAGGGCGACCTCGACCTGGCCGGCCTGCCCGGCACCGTCCGCAACCTCGCCGCAGGCCCGGTGGACGACCTCGCCCTGAACGTCTCGCCCGGCCCGGACGGCGCGCTGCGCCTCGCCATCGACGCCGACCCGGCCCGCCACGGCGCCGCCTCCCTGGCCGCCCACCGCGACGGCCTGCTGCGCTACCTCGACGCCCTCGCCGAGCTGCTGCTCACCGCCCCGGGAACGCCGATCGCCCGGATCGACCTGCTCGACGCGGACGGCCTGCGCCGGGCCACCGCCGGGCGGACCGAACCCCCGGCCGAACGGACCGTCCCCGAGCTGTTCGCCGCCCGGGCCGCCCGCACCCCGGAGGCCGTCGCCGTCCGCTGCGGCCCGACCGCCCTGACGTACCGGCAGCTGGACGCCGCCGCCAACCGGCTCGCCCGACGCCTGACCGCCCTCGGCGTGCGGGACGGCGCGCCGGTCGCGATCGCCCTGCCGCGCGGCGCGGACACGCTCGTCGCGATGCTCGCCGTCCTCAAGGCCGGCGGGGCCTGCGTCTCCCTCGACCTCACCCACCCCCGGCAGCGGCTCGCGGCCGTCCTGGCCGACGCCCGCCCGGTCTGCGTGGTCGGCACCACCGAGGCGCTGGGCGGACTGGGCCTGCCCGTCGGCCTGCCCACGGTCCGGCCGGGGGAGGCCGACGGCGAGCCGGACACCGCCCCGCCCGCGCCCCGACTCCACCACCCCGCCTACGTGTTGCACACCTCGGGCTCCACCGGCCGCCCCAAGGGCGTGGTGGTCACCCACGCCGCGCTGGCCAACCTGCACGCCGGCCTCGCCGAGGACCACATCGCCCCCGCCGTGCGCCGCACCGGCCGCGAGCGCCTGCGCGTCGCCCACAGCGCCTCGTTCGCCTTCGACGCGTCCTGGGACCCGGTGCTCTGGATGGTCCACGGCCACGAGCTGCACCTGCTGGACGACGCCACCTACCGCGACCCGGCCGCGCTGGCCGCCCACCTCGACCGCGAGCGCATCGACTACCTCGACCTCACCCCCTCCTACCTCGAAGTCCTCATCGCCGAAGGCGTCCTGGACGAAGGGCGGCACCGCCCGTCCGTCCTCGTGGTCGGCGGCGAGGCCACCCCGCCCGCCCTCTGGCAGCGCCTGACCGCCGTCCCCGGCCTGCACCCGGTCGACCTCTACGGCCCGACCGAGACCACCGTCGACGCCTACGCCTGGACCCCGGGCCCGGACGGCGCCCCGGTCGGCCGGGTGGTGCGCGGCTCCCGCGCCTACGTCCTGGACGGCTCGCTGCGCCCCGCGCCCGACGGCGTCACCGGCGAACTGTACGTCGCCGGGGCCTGCCTGGCCCGCGGCTACCTCGGCCGGCCCGACCTCACCGCCGAGCGCTTCCTCGCCGACCCCTTCGGCCCGCCCGGCGGCCGGATGTACCGCACCGGCGACCTCGCCCGCCGCCGCCCGGACGGCACCCTGGAGTTCCTCGGCCGGGCCGACGACCAGGTGAAGATCCGCGGCTTCCGGGTCGAGCCCGGCGAGATCGCCGCCGTCCTCGCCGAACTGCCGGGCGTCGCCCAGGCCGTGGTGATCGCCCGCCCCGGACCGCAGGGCAAGCGCCTGCTCGGCTACGCCGTCCCCGCGCCCGGTGCCGCTTTGGACCCGGAGGGGCTGCGCGCCGCGCTCGCCGACCGGCTGCCCGCGCACATGGTCCCGGCGGCGGTCCAGCTGCTGGACGAACTGCCGCGCACCGCCCACGACAAGCTCGACCACCGGGCCCTGCCCGAGCCGGACGTGGCGGCGTCGGCGGCCGAGGGCCCCTCGGCGGCGACGCCCCGGGAGGAGCTGGTCTGCGGGCTGTTCGCCGACGTCCTCGGCCTGCCGCGGGCGCCCGGCCGGCACGCCTCCTTCTTCGACCTCGGCGGTCACTCGCTGCTCGCCGGGCGGCTGGCCGCCCGGCTGCGCGAGACCTTCGCCACCCGGGCCGGGTTCGCGGACGTGTTCCGCCATCCGACCCCGGCCGGCCTCGCCGCCCTGCTCGGCGACCGCAGCGACGCCGACGCCGACCCCGACCGCACCGACGCCGACCGTAGCGGCATCGACCGCACCGCCCCCGACCGCACCGACGCCGACCGTAGCCGCATCGACCCCGTCCGGACCGCCGACGGCCGGTCGGAGCGCGAGCACCCCCACCCCGGCGCCCCGGACCCGCGCCCCGCGCTGGTGCCCGTCCCGCGTGCCGAACGGATGCCGATCTCGCCCGCCCAGCGCGGCCTCTGGTTCCTGCACCGCCTCGAAGGCCCCAGCCCCACCTACAACATCCCGCTCGCCCTCACCCTCACCGGCCCGCTGGACCGGCCCGCGCTCACCCGTGCCCTGGGCGACCTCGTCGCCCGGCACGAAGTCCTGCGCACCGTCTACGGCGAGGAGCCGGACGGCACGCCGTACCAGCGGATCCTGCCCGCAGCCCCCCTCGAACTGCACGACGGCCGCAGCGAGTCGACCGAGGCCGTCCGGTACTCCTTCGACCTGTCCGCCGAACCGCCGCTGCGGGCCACCCTGTTCACCGACGGACCCGACCGGCACACCCTGCTCCTCCTGCTCCACCACATCGCCGGTGACGGCGCATCCACCACCCCGCTGGTCCGCGACCTGGCCGCCGCCTACGCCGCCAGGCTCGCCGGGCGCGAACCCGAACTGCCCCGGCTCGCCGTCCAGTTCGCCGATCACGCGGCCTGGCAGCGGCAGCGCCTCGGCACCACCGAGGAACCCGGCCCGCTCGCCCTCCGGCAGACGGAGTACTGGCGCGACGCGCTCGCCGGGCTGCCCGACCAGCTGGAGCTGCCCACCGACCGTCCCCGCCCGGCCGTGGCCGGCCACCGGGGCGCCACCGTGCCCTTCACCCTCGACGCCGAGGCGCACACCGCCCTGGCCGGGCTCGCCCGGTCCGTCGGCGGCACCGTCTTCATGGCCGTCCAGGCCGGCCTCGCCGCCCTGCTCACCCGGCACGGCTGCGGCACCGACATCCCGGTCGGCACCCCGGTGGCCGGACGCGAGGACGAGGAGACCGCCGCGCTGGTCGGCTACTTCGTCAACTCCGTCGTCCTGCGCACCGACACCTCCGGCGAGCCGACCTTCCGCGAGCTGCTGGCCCGCGTGCGCGACGTCGTCCTCGGCGCCCACGAGCACGCCGACCTGCCCTTCGACCGCCTGGTCGAGGAGCTCAACCCGGCGCGCTCGCTCGCCCGCCACCCGCTGTTCCAGGTGATGCTCGCCTGGCAGAGCCGCCCCGACGAGCGCGTCGAGCTCGGCGGCGGCCTCACCGCCGAGATCACCGCCGTCCCCAGCGGCACCGCCAAGTTCGACCTGACCCTCAACGCGGGCGAACGGCCCGGCGGCGGCATCGGCGGCTTCCTGGAGTACCGCACCGACCTCTTCGACGCCGCCACCGTGGCCGCGCTCGGAGAACGCCTGGCCCGGCTGCTCACCGCCGCCGCCACCGCCCCCGACACCCCGATCGGCCGGCTCCCGCTGATCGGCGAGGAGGAGCGGCTGCGCGCCCTGGTCGAGTGGAACACCGCCCCCGGCGCGGCGCGCTCGGCCGCCGCCTCCGCACTCGACGCCTCCGGGCCTGCCGGTTCAGCGCCCGACGCCACCCTGCCCGAGCTGTTCGAGGCCGCTGCCGAGGCCAACCCGCGGGCCATCGCGGTGAGTTGCCGGGGCGAGCAGCTCGACTACACCGAACTCGGCGCCCGCGCCGACCGGTTGGCCCGGCTGCTGGCCGCCGAGGGCATCGGCCCCGGCACCATCGTCGCCCTCGCCCTGCCGCGCTCGCTGGAACTCGTCGTCGCCCTGCTGGCCGTGGCCAAGTCCGGCGCCGCCTACCTGCCCCTGGACCCCGACTACCCGGCCGACCGGCTCGCCTACATGCTGGCCGACGCCACCCCCGCCGCCCTGCTCACCGACCGCGCCACCGCGCCCCGGCTGCCCGCCCACGACGTGCGCCGACTCCTCGTCGACGGACCGGAGGCCGAGCGGTACCCGGCCGTTCCGCTCGGCCCGGACGAGCGCACCCGCCCGCTGCGTGCCGAGGACACCGCGTACGTCATCTACACCTCCGGCTCCACCGGCCGTCCCAAGGGCGTACCCGTCACCCACCGCAACGTGGTCCGGCTGTTCACCGCCACCGACCACTGGTTCGGCTTCGGCCCGGACGACGTCTGGACGCTGTTCCACTCCTACGCCTTCGACTTCTCCGTCTGGGAGCTGTGGGGCGCCCTGCTGCACGGCGGCCGGCTGGTCGTCGTCCCGCACCTGGTCAGCCGCGACCCGGCCGCCTTCCTCGACCTGCTCGCCCGCGAACGCGTCACCGTGCTCAACCAGACGCCGTCCGCGTTCTACCAGCTCAGCGCCGCCGACCGGGACCGCCCGGGCAGCGAACTCGCCCTGCGCTACGTGGTGTTCGGCGGCGAGGCGCTGGAACTCGGCCGACTGGACGACTGGTACTCCCGGCACGCCGAGGACGCGCCGACCCTGGTCAACATGTACGGCATCACCGAGACCACGGTGCACGTCTCGTACATCGCCCTCGACCGGGCGAGCGCCGCCGCCGGAAGCAGCAGCACCATCGGCGTCAACATCCCCGACCTGCGGGTCTACGTCCTCGACCGGCACCTGCAGCCCGTCCCGCCCGGCGTCACCGGCGAGATGTACGTGGCCGGGGCGGGCCTGGCCCGCGGCTACCTCGGCCGCCCCGAGCTCACCGCCACCCGCTTCGTCGCCGACCCGTACGCCGAACTGTTCGGCGAGCGCGGCACCCGGATGTACCGCTCCGGCGACCTCGCCCGCCGCCGCGCCGACGGCGTCCTGGAGTACGTCGGCCGCGCCGACCAGCAGGTCAAGCTGCGCGGCTTCCGGATCGAACTCGGCGAGATCGAGGCCGTGTTGGCGGCCCACCCGGCCGTCGCCGACGCCGCGGTCGTGGTCCGCGAGGACACGCCGGGGGACAAGCGGCTGGTCGCCTACGCGGTGGCCGGCAGCCCTGCGGCCGGCGGTGCGACGGCCGACGGCGCTGCGACCGGAAGCCCCGTGGCCGACGGTCCGACGCCCGAGGACCTGCGGGCCCACGCCGCCGCCGGACTGCCCGTCCACATGGTGCCGTCCGCCGTCGTCCTGCTCGACCGCCTGCCGCTGACCGCCAACGGCAAGCTCGACCGCCGCGCCCTGCCCGCCCCCGAGGCCCCCGCCGCGGGCGCCGGCCGGCCCCCGCGAACCCCGCGCGAGCAGCAGCTCCGCGAACTCTTCGCCGAGGTGCTGGGCACGACCGCGGTCGGCGTCGAGGACGACTTCTTCGCCCTCGGCGGGCACTCGCTGCTGGTCGTGCGCCTCGCCGGGCGGATCCGCGAGGTGCTCGGACTGGACGTCGGCATCGGCACGCTGTTCCAGGCCCCCACGGTGGCCGCCCTCGACGCCGCGCTCGCGGCCGGTGCCGACGAGGCCGACGCGTTGGACGTCCTGCTCCCGCTGCGGCCCGTCGCTCCCGGACGGCAGCGCCCGCTGTTCGCCGTCCACCCGGCCGGCGGCCTGTCCTGGTGCTACACCGGCCTGATCCGCCACCTGCCCGGCGTGGTCCCGATCTACGGCCTGCAGGCCCAGGGCGTCGGCGCCGCCACCGCCGCCGAGCCGCTGCCCGGCACCATGGAGGAGCTGGCCGCGCACTACGCCGACCGGCTGCGCGAGGTCCAGCCCGAGGGGCCGTACCGGCTGCTCGGCTGGTCCACCGGCGGGATCATCGCCCACGCGGTGGCCGTCCGGCTCCAGGAGCTCGGCCAGGAGGTCGAGTTGCTCGCCATCCTGGACGCCTACCCGGCCGAGGGGTTCCGCGAGCTGCCCGTCCCCGACCAGGCCGAGGCGCTCGAAGCACTGCTCACCATGGGCGGTTTCGGCCCCGCCGACCTCGCCGGCCGGCCGCTCGAACTCGACGCCGTCACCGAGCTGTTGCGCCGCGAGGGCAGTCCGCTCGCCGGACTCGACGACGCGACCGTGGCCGCGCTCAACCGGATCTACCTCAACACCAACCACCTGGTGCGCGGCTACGACCACCGCCGCTACGACGGTGACGTGCTGTTCTTCCGGGCCACCGTCGACACCATCGACGACACCCTGGTGCCCGAGCTCTGGACCCCGTACGTGACCGGCCGGATCGCCAACACCGACGTGGCCTGCTCGCACAAGGACATGACCCTGCCCGCCCCGATCGCGCACATCGCGAGCGTGATCGCCGACCACCTGACGACGACCGACGATGGAGATGACCACCGATGAGTGACGCCCCCGCCAACCCCTTCGACGCCGACGGCGAGTTCCTCGCACTCGTCAACCCCGAGGGGCAGCACTCGCTCTGGCCCGCCTTCGCCGCCGTCCCGGTCGGCTGGGACGTCGCCCACGGCCCGTGCGAGCGGGCCGCCGCCCTGGAGTGGATCACCGCGCACTGGACCGCCCTGTGACCCCTCCCGAGGCCACTCCCGGGGCCGCGCCCGGGGCGACTCCCGAGGTCACGTCGGAAGCCTCGGCCTCCCGGGCCCCGACGCGCCCCCTGCTCGCGGGGCGCGCCGCGGTGGTCGTCGTCTACACGGCCGCGATGTGCATGAACGGCCTGGACTCGACCATCGTCAACCCCGCGCTGTTCAGCATCGCCGAGGACTTCGGCCGACCGGTCTCGGCGGCCAACGCCGTCGAGACCGCCTTCCTGGTCGGCCTCGCCCTCGGCCTGCCGGTCGCCGGCTGGCTCGGCGACCGGTACGGCGTGAAGCGGGTCTTCCTCGGCGCGCTGAGCGCCTTCACCCTCGCCTCCGCGCTGTGCGCCGCCGCCCCCGGCCTCGGCTCGCTGGCCACCGCGCGCGCCGTCCAGGGCGTGGCGGGCGGGCTGCTCACGCCGGTCGGGATGACGCTGCTGTTCCGGGCCTTCGCCCCGCACGAGCGGGCCGGCCTGGGCCGGATCCTGATCGTCCCCACCGCGCTGATGCCCGCCCTCGGGCCGCCGCTCGGCGGCCTCCTCACCGAACACCTCTCCTGGCACTGGCTGTTCCTGGTCAACGTGCCGATCGGGGTCGCCGCCGTCGCCGTCGGCCTGCGCGGCCTGCGCGGTGCCGAGGAGCTCCCGGCCGGCCGCTTCGACACCACCGGGTTCCTGCTCGCCACCCCCGGCCTCGGCCTGCTGACCTACGCCCTCGGCTTCGGTCCGGCCCACGGCTGGTCCTCCCCGGGCGTGGCGCTCGGCGGGATCGCCGGCCTGGCGCTGCTGGCCGCCGCCGTCCGTCACCAACTCCGCGCCGAGCAGCCGCTGGTGGACCTGCGGCTGCTCGCCGACCGGACCTTCGGCACGGCGAGCCGACTGGCCCTGCTCACCTCCGCCGGGCTGATGGGCGCGCTGTTCGCCCTCCCGCTGCTCTACCAGGCGGCCCTCGGTGCCTCGGCCCTCGACGCCGGGCTGAGCGTCTTCCCGGAGGCGATCGGCCTGATGGCCGCCTCCCAGGTGGTGGACCGCCTGCTGCCCCGGCTCGGCCCGCGCCGTCTCGCCCTGCCCGGCCTGCTGCTGGCCGCGGCGGTCCTCGCGGCGCTCGGCTACGCGGAGGACCCGTGGATCGTCCGCGCCCTGATGTTCGGCGTCGGCCTCATCCTGGGCACCGCCGTCCTCACCGTCCAGATCGCCGGGTTCGCCGACGTCCCGCCGCCCGCGATGGGCCGCGCGATGGGGCTCTTCACCATCCTGCGCACCCTCGGCGGCGCCCTCGGCATCGCCGCCACCGCCGCCCTCATCGGCGCGCTCCCCGCCGACTCCGGCACCGCCCCCTACCGGCTCGCCCTCCTGCTGACCGCCCTCCTGGTCGCCACCGGCGCCCTCCTCGCCGCCCGCCTCCCCGCGGAGGCCCCGGGCCCGCCCCCGGAGGACTGACGGCGGCGCCGGAACGACTCCTCCGGTGCCCCGGCTGCCGTACGGTGGCCGGAGCACCGGAGGAGTCCCGATGAACCCTGAGCGGTACCGCCTGCTCGACGAGGCCCGCCGCAGTCGCCCGGACGGCTACAAGGTCGAGCTGTCCGGCGACCTCATCGTCATGCAGGCGTCACCGTCGCCGATCCACCAGCTGAACCTGGCGATCGTCCAGCGCCAGTTCGAGCCGCACTGCCCGCCCGGCTACTTCCCGTCCGGGAACAGCGACCTCTCCTCGCCGGAGGTCGCCTCGGTGCGAAACCCCGACCTCACCTACCTGCCCGAGGAGGTCATCGAGCTCGGCCGCGAGATCCCCGCCGAGCTGGCGCTGATCGCGGTCGAGGTCGTCCCGCCGTCCAACCCCGAGAACGACTGGACCGGGAAGGTCCGCGACTACCCGCGGATGGGCTTCCCGCTGTACCTGATCGTGGACCCCCGGCAGAAGACCGTGACGCAGCTCTCCGAGCCGAATCGCGACCGCTACCACACCAGGACGGAACGGGCGTTCGGTGAGACCGTCCGGATCCCCGAGCCGTTCGACTTCGAGCTGGACCTGTCCCGGTTCGTTCCGTACCGGGGCTGACCGCGTCCGGCCGGGCCCGGCCCGCGGTCCGCAGCGCCGAGCGCTGCAAGCCGGCGGACCGGGCCCGGCCTTCCGGGTCACCCAGGTGAGCCGTGCGCCCCCGTCGTCCCGTCGGCCCCGGGCGTCCCCGCGCCCTCGCCCGCGCCCAGCAGGTGCGCCAGCCCGTCCGCGAGCCCGCCGCGCCAACAGGCGTAGTCGTGACCGCCGTTGAACTCGCGGTAGGCGAGGTCGTAGCCGCGTGCGACCAGCACGTCCCGCAGGTGCCGGTTCTGGGTGAGCAGCATCCACTCCTGCAGCCCGACCTCGACGTAGAAGCGGGCCGCGCGCGGCCGGCCGGCGGCGAACTGCCGGGTCAGCCACTCGCTGCCCTCGTCGAACTCGGTCTCGTCCGGCCACCAGAAGGAGCCGGACTGGGAGAGCGCGTTGCCGAAGCGTTCGGGGCGCCGGTAGGCGGCGTAGGCGGCGGTGAGCCCGCCCGCGCTCTGGCCCGCGATGACGGTGGCGGCCGGGTCGGTGGTCGCGCCGAACTCCCGGGCGGCCCAGGGGAGGAGGCGGTCGGCGAGCAGGTCGACGAAGGCCGGGTTGCAGCTGAGGTCGTCGGGTCGTCCGGGGCCCATGGTGTGGACCAGCAGGGTCACCGTGGGCGGGATCGCGCCGTCGGCCGTCACGTTGTCGAGGGTGTCGCCGACGGACAGCACCTCGCCCCACATCTCGCCGTCGAGCAGCACGGCCACCGGGTGCGGGCCCTCCCCGTGCCCGGCCGGCAGGTGGACGTCCACCCGTCGGCCGGCGACCGTGTGCGGCACCGTCCGGCCGCGCGGCACGCCCTCCCGCCGCCGGACGTAGGGCTGCGCGGGCGCCTCGGGCAGGCTGAGCACCGAGGCCGGGTGGCGGCCGTCGCGGGCGGGCAGCCGGGGTTCGGTGTCGTACGGGTCGGGGCGGGCGTGGTCGAGGACGTGCAGCCAGTCGGGGCGGGCCGTGCCGGGGGCCTCGCCGCGGAAGGGGTGGAGCTGGTAGGAGCCGCGGTGGTCGGCGCGCAGCCGGTAGGTGATCGACCACGTCCCGTCGGCCTGACGTTCCATCAGATGCGGCGTGAGGTCGCCGGCGTGGCGGTCCTTGTCGGTCACGGTGTGCAGCAGGGCGAGCACGCCGTCGCACCGTTCGTCCCGGTGGCGGAGGGTGACCAGGCGGTAGGCGGGGTCGTCGGGGTCGAGGGCGACGAGGGGCGGGGTTTCCATGGTGAGGACTCCTGAAGGGGTTTACGCGGTGCTGCTCTTGCGGCCGAGCAGCACCCAGAGCAGGAAGGGACCGCCGAGGACGGTGGTGACGATGCCGACGGGGATCTCGACCCCGCCGATCAGCACCCGGCCCAGGGCGTCCGCGAGGACGACGAGCAGGGCGCCGGTCAGCGCCGAGCCGAGGACCGGGACGCGGGCGGGTCCGGCGAGGCGTCCGGCGATCACGGGCGCGGCCAGGGCCACGAAGCCGACCGGCCCGCAGACGCCGACCGCGAGCCCGGCCAGCGCGACCGCCAGCAGCAGGCAGCCGAGTCGGACCCGGCCGGGGTCGACGCCGAGCGCGGAGGCGACGTTGTCGTCGAAGCGCAGCACGGCCAGCCGCCGGGCCGCCACCAGGGCGAGCGGCAGCAGCACCGCGAGCCCGGTGAGGACGGGCGTGGCGATCGCGTAGTCCCGGCCGTTGAGGCTGCCGGAGGTCCAGACGTACAGCGAGCCCGCCGAGTTGAGCGAGCGCCGGGCGAGCGCGACCTGGATGACCGCCGAGGCGAGGGCGGACATCGCCAGCCCGACGACCAGCACCCGGTAGCCCTGCGCGCCGAGCCCGCCGGAGACCAGGGTGACGACCAGGACGGCGGCGAGCGCGCCGAGCGGTCCGGCCCACCAGGCGCCGAAGGTGCCGGAGGCGGTGGCGGAGATCAGGACGGCGGCCGTCGCGCCGTCGTTGACGCCGAGGAGTTCGGGGGTGGCGAGGCGGTTGCGGGCGAGGGTCTGGGTGAGGCAGCCGGCCAGGCCGAGCGCGGCTCCGGCGGCGAGTCCGGCGACGATCCGGCCGAGCCGGAACTTCTGCACCAGCAGGACGTCGAGGCGGTCGCCGTAGCCGAACACGGCCTGGAAGGTGCGTCCGAGGTCGAGTTCGCTCTGCCCGGCGTGCGCGGAGACCACGACGGTGGCGAGCAGCGCGGCGGCCAGGCCGAGCGAGGCGGCGAGCGCCCGGCGGGGGAGCAGGAGTGACCAGGTGCCGTGGCGCAGCGCCAGGTCCGGCTTGGAGGCGGCCGGTTCGGCGAGCCGGGCGGGCGGTGTGGCGGCCGCGGCCGGGTCGGTCATGGCGAGGGTGGCGGAGCGCCGGGAGCGGACGATCGCGATCAGGGCCGGGGCGCCGACCAGGGCGACGATCACCGACACCGGCGCCTCGAACGGCCGGGCGACCACCCGGGCCAGGACGTCGGCGCCGGTCAGCACGGCGGCGCCGAACAGCCCGGCGAGCAGGGTCAGTCGGCCGACCCGGGGGCCGGCGACGGCGCGGGCGAGGAAGCCGGCGAGCAGGCCGAGGAAGGAGACCGGGCCGGCCAGCGCGACCGCCGAGGCGGTCAGCAGGGTGACGGTGGCGGCGACCGCGGCGCGGGTGGCGCCGGGCCGGTGGCCGAGGCCGCGGGCGAGGTCGTCGCCGAGCGCCAGGGCGGTGAGCGGCCGGGTGGTGAGCAGCGCGAGCAGGAAGCCGGCGCCGAGGACGGGGGCGAGCTGGCGCAGTGTGGTCCAGCCCTCCACCCCGGACAGCGAGCCGAGCACCCAGACCCGGTAACGGTCGTACGCCTCGGGCGAGTTGACGATCAGGACGCCGGTCAGGCCGCCGAAGGTGGCGCCGACCGCCGAGCCGCCCAGCACCAGCCGCATGGGCGACCCGCCGCCCCGGCTGCCCGCGATCAGCAGGACCAGGGTGCTGGCCAGCACGGCGCCGCCGAAGGCGAGGGCGAGGTACCCGTACGAGGTCTGCACGCCGAGCACGGCGATGCCGAGGACGACGCCGAGCGAGGCGCCGGCGTTGACGCCGAGCAGGCCGGTCTCGGCGAGCGGATTGCGGGTGACGGACTGCAGTTGGGCCCCGGCGACGCCGAGGGCGGCGCCGACCAGCAGCGCGGTCGTGGTGCGGGGGAGTCGCAGGTCGCCGACGACCAGGGCGAGCCGGCCGTCGGCGCGCGCGCCGCCGCGGTCCAGCAGGTAGTCCAGCACCCGCCCGGGGCCGACCTCGCCGGCGCCGACCGACAGCGAGAGCGCGGCCAGGGCGAGCAGCAGCGCCACCGCCCCGACGGCGACCGGCCAGGTGGGGCGACCGGCCCCGGACCGGCGGGGCTCCTTCGGTGGTGGCGGAGCGTCCGGCGCGGTGGCGGGGGACGCTTCGTGGACGCCCGCTTGCGACAATGTCATAAGGTAAGGCTAACCTAATGGCCGAGCCGTCCCGCAGGGTCCCGCACCGGGCACCCCGCCCCCATCGCGCTGCCCGGACGCCGCTCAACTCCCGTACCACCATTGCCCGGAGGCCCCCATGCCGTTCGCCCGCCACCCGCTCAGCCCCGTCCGCCGCCGTGCGGCCCGGGCGCTGGCCGTCACCGGGGCGGCCGCCCTCCTGCTCACCGGCTGCGGCTCCTCGGGCTCCTCCGGCTCCGCCGCGTCCGCCTCCTCCTCCCCGGCGGCGGACGCGGCGGGCGGCGCGGGCGGCGGCAAGCGGACCGTCAAGGACGCCACCGGCAAGGCCGTCGAGGTCCCCGCCGAGCCCAAGCGGATCGTCACCCTCACCCAGGAGGACCTGGACGCGGTGCTCGCCCTCGGCGTCAAGCCGGCCGGCATCACCAACGGCCAGGGCCTCAACGAGCCGCCCGCGTACCTGAAGGACAGGGTCCAGGGCGTGCCGGTGGTCGGCAACCTGCTGCAGCCGGTGATGGACAAGGTGATCGCCGCCAAGCCCGACCTCATCCTGGCCGGCGACCTGCAGGACGAGCAGGTGCTCAAGCAGCTGCGCGAGATCACCCCCGCCACCCTGGTCACCATGGCGCCCACCGACGACTGGAAGCTGGCCTTCCGGGGCATCGGCAACGCCGTCAACAAGCTCGACCAGGCCAACAAGGTGATCGGCGACTACGAGGCGAAGGCCGCCAAGGCCGGCGGCGAGCTCACCGGGAACAAGGGCGTCGCCGTCTCCATCGTCCGCTGGAACCCCACCGGCCCGAGCTGGATGGAGAAGAAGCAGTTCGCCGGCGGCGTCGCCCTCGACATGGGCCTCACCCGCCCCGCGGCGCAGGACAAGGACGGCAACGCGCACAGCCCGGCGCTCAGCCTGGAGAAGCTCTCCGAGATCGACGGCGACTGGCTGTTCCTGTCCACCCTCACCGACGACGGCAGGTCCGCGCTCAAGGACGTCCAGTCCAAGCCCGCCTACCAGGAGCTCAACGCGGTGAAGAACAACCACGTGGTCACGGTGGACGGTTCGGTCTGGTCCACCCGGGGCGGCCCGCTCGCGGCCGACGTCGTGATCGGCGACCTCGCCAAGGCGCTCGGCGGGAACTGAGCGCGCGCGCCGGGCCCAGGGAGGCCGCCATGGAGTTGACGATCGAGGGGCTCGCCGCCGGCTACGGCCCGGGGCGCCCGGTGCTCGGCGGGGTCGACCTCGCCGTCCCGGCCGGGCGGGTGGTGGCGGTGGTCGGGCCGAACGGCTGCGGCAAGTCCACCCTGCTGCGGGCCGTCGCCCGGCTGCACCGGCCGGACGGCGGGCGGGTCCTGGTCGGCGGCGAGGACGTCTGGCGGCTGCGCCCGCGTCAGGCCGCCCACCGGATCGCCCTGCTGCCGCAGAGTCCGCAGGCGCCGGAGGCGGTCACCGTCGCCGGGCTGGTCCGCTACGGCCGCCACCCGCACCAGGGCCTGTTCCGGCAGTGGTCCCCGGACGACGAGCGGCTGACCGCCGAGGCGCTGCGCGCCACCGGCGTCGAGGAGCTCGCCGACCGCCGGCTCGACCGGCTGTCCGGCGGCCAGCGCCAGCGCTGCTGGCTCGCCATGGTGCTGGCCCAGGACACCCCGGTCGTGCTGCTCGACGAGCCGACCAGCGCGCTCGACCTCGGGCACGCGGTGGAGGTGCTGGAGCTGGTCCGCCGGGTCGCGGCGGGCGGGCGGACGGTGGTGATGGTGCTGCACGACCTCGCGGCGGCCGCCCGCTACGCGGACCTGCTGGTCGCCCTGCGCGACGGGGCGGTGGTGGCCTGCGGGCCGCCGCGCGAGGTGGTGGACGCGCCGCTGGTGCGGGCGCTGTACGACATCGACAGCCACGTGCTGGCGGCGCCGGGCGACGGCGCGCCGGTCATCGTGCCGCGGGCTCCGCTGGGCTGACGCCCCCGCGACCGTCCCGCCGGAACGGCGCCGCCCGGGAGGGGCGGCGCCGTTCCGGCGTCTCCGCCCGGCGCCGCCTTCGCGTTTCCGGTCGGCGGAGCGGCCACTCCCCGCCTGCTCGATCACTCGTTCGAGCGGTTTCAACTCCGCGCGCCCCCACCACGTCCCCCCTGATCGTCGCGTTGTCAGTGGGCCTCGCTACGTTCCTCGCATCGCTGGTCAGCAAGCGATCGAGACGTGGTTCCCGGGTGGTTCCCGGGCGGGAGGAGTACGGCCGTGGCATGGGTGGAGACGGGCGCGGGAGGGTACCGCGTCGCGCTCGACGGGGAGGGCCGGGTGGTGTGCCGCAATGCGGCCGGCCGGGAGCTCAAGTCCCTTCCGTCGAAGCTCGGTGACGACCCGGTGGTCACCCAGCTCAAGCAGCTCGCCGAGTGGCTGTCCGCGCACGAGCGGAGCTGCCAGGACGACGTCGAGCGCTGGATGGTGCGCTCGCTGCCGGTGCCCGCCGCGGTGATCACCGCGGTGTGGCCCGACGAGTCCTGGCAGGCCGTGCTGCGCGACCTGGTGGTCACCGGCGCGGACGGCGCGGTCGCCGGCTTCCTGCGCGGCGCGGACGCCGAGCGCAGCCTCGGCCTGGTCGACCTGGACGGCGACACCGTCCGCCTCACCGACGGCGAGGTCCTGATACCGCACCCCGTCCTCCTGGAGGACCTCGACGAGCTGCGCGAGTTCGCCGTCGAACTCGGCGTCTCCCAGCGCGTCCAGCAGCTCTACCGCGAGGTCTGGCACCGGCCGGCCGAGCTGCCGGGCGGCACCGAGGTCACCACCTACGCCGGCGGCCGCTACCGCGAGCTGCGCGAGCTGATCGGCCGCTGCAACCGGCTCGGCTGCCGGGTCCGCGGCGGCAGCGCCGTCCTGCCGATCACCGAGGGCGGGCGCACCGTCGAGGCCCGGGTCTGGGTCGGCGACTACTACGAGTACGACGCCTGCGAGACCGGGGCGCTCAGCTGGGCGGGCCCTGACGGCCGGGCCCTGCCGCTCACCGAGGTCGGACCGGTCGCCTGGTCCGAGGGCATGCGGATGGCCGCCGCCCTGCACGCCGGCCGCACGATCGAAGGGGAGGACGCCGCATGACCACCACCGGCCCGAACAGCACCACCACCGGCGCGAACGGCACCGGCCCCGACACCGCCACCGGCCCGGCCGCGCCCGCCGCGACCGCCGCGCCCGAGGCCCTGCTCGACGCCGGCGCCGTCCTGCCGCCCGGCACCCTGCCCGACGCCGGCCGCCCCGACAGCGCCGCCGACGTGCTCACCGCCCGCGGCTACACCCACCCCGCACTCGACGGCCGCCGGATCGTCCGGCTCGTCCCCGGCGCCCTCGGCCGGGCCGAGGACCTCGCCCTCGACTTCCTCGGCCTGACGCCCGACGCCGACCCCGCCGAGGTCGGCCAGGTCCGCCAGGAGGCGCTCGGCTTCCCCGCCTGGGCGCTGGTCCACGACCCGGCCAACGGCCACCACGCGCTCGCCCTGGTCAAGGAGATGGAACGGCTGGCCCGCCAGGCCACCTCCAAGCCCGGCGCCGCCAAGGACGGCTTCGACGCGCTCGCCGTCCGCCTCGGCCGGGCCGTCCCGCACTTCCTGCCCACCTTCTGCGAGGAGGTCGGCCGGATCTTCCTCGGCAGCGGCAACCAGACCTACGCCGCCGCCTGGTTCGGCAAGGCCCGCGAGGCCGAGCGCACCCACGGCCTGACGGTGGACGAGGAGCGGCTGCGCGCCGTCTTCCTGGAGTTCGCCCTGGCCGGCGCGCTCACCGTCAAGGCCCTGCGCCAGTACGTCAAGGAGCTCGCCCGGCGGCTCGACCCGCAGACCGCCTGGGGCCGCTTCCGCCAGCTGTGCACCGAGCGCTCCGCGGCCGGCATGGCTCCGTACGCCGGGGTCGCCGAGGACGCCCGCGCGCTGATCCGGGCCGCCGGGCTGGACCGCACCGAGCACGAACAGGCCCTGCTCGCCGAACTGCTGGCCTCCCCGGCGGTCAACCGGGCACCCGCCGCGTTCTGGAAGTCCTGGCACGGCGCCCTGATCGACCTCGGCAAGCGCGACGCCGCGGTCCGCATCCGCCTGCTGGAACTGCTGCCCGACCCGGCCGGCGCCGGCTCCGACTCCCCGCACGACGCCGGCTGGCTGGAGGTCCTCGCCGCCACCGGCGCCGAGGAACTGCTCACCGGCCCGCGCGCCGAGGGCGCCGAGCCCGCCGCCGCCTGGCTCCAGCGCTGGTGCAACCACCTCGGCCGCGGCTGGCGCAGCCGGCCCAGCTGCCCGGCCACCCTCGCCCTGGCCGGCCGGATGGTCGAGCGGCTGCGCACCGACGCCGTCCCGGTCGACCTCGGCACCGGCGTCCGCGCCAGCCACACCCGCCTCGACCTGCTGGACCTCCTGCTGGCCGCCGGCGTCCCGGTCGCCGACCCGCCGGCCGGCCTCGGCTTCGACCTGCGCGAGTGGGTCGCGCAGAGCGGCCCCGACGCCACCGGCCTCGCCGCCGTCGCCGCCGACGACCGTTACCGGCCGCTGCTGCGCAATGCCACCCCGGCCGCCTGGGAGACGGCCGTCAAGCGCCAGGCCCCCGCGCTGCCGCTGCTCAACGAGCTGTTCGCCGAGTGGGCCGAAGCCCGCGCCGACGAGGTCACCGCCGCCCGCGGCCTGGCCGCCGCCGCCGACCTGGTGCGCTCGCTGAGCCAGCACCGCACCGCCATCCGCACGGTCGCCCCGGCCGCCGCCGAGCGGATCGCCGCCCTCGACGTCACCGGCCTGCTCACCGGCGCCCTCAACGCCGGCATCCTGGACGAACTCGGCTGGCCCGCCCTGGAGGACGCGCTCGCCAAGCTCGCCGACCCGCCCGCCGCCGACGCCCTCCCGGTCACCGCCCCCGGCCACCGCACCCGCGGCCTGGACGACCTGACCATCGAGGACGCCTGGCCGTACCTCGTCCTCGCCCGCCACGACCGGGCCGTCGTGGTCGGCCCGGAGGGCGTCCTGCTGGAGCACACCCTGCGCGTGCCCACCCAGCCGGGCAGCCGCGTCCGGCCCCGACTGCGCCTCGTCGACGGCGAACTCCTCGTCGCCTGGTACGAGGTGGGCGAGCAGCGGGCCTACTGGTCCGGCCGGCCGGACCAGACCTTCGAGCTGGAGGGCCGGAGCATCGCCGGCTACTACTACGGCGAACGGCACCCGGAGGCCCCGTCCCTGCCGCTGCCCGGCGGCGGCCGCACCACCGGCGAGCGCCCGCTGCACCCGGGCGACACCCGGATGCCCGAGGAACACCGCGTCCTCGGCGACGGCACCGGCTACTGGACGGTGCGGTACGGCCCGGACGGCAGCCGCGTCCTGCGTGAACTCGACCCGGCCACCGGCACCCTGGGCCGCGCCGCCGAGCCGCCCGTGATCGCGGCCACCGCCGAGGCCGGCCGACTCGTCACGGACAACGCCCGCCTGCTGCCGATGCAGCCCGGCCTGGAGGACACCCCGCTCGGCACCGACGGCACCGTCCTCGGCAGCTGGGTCCGCACCGAGCCCGGCCGCGCCGTCACCACCTTCACCGCCGACGGCGGGCGGATCGTCCTGCCGCCGGCCGACCGCCGCGGGGCGGAGAGCGTGCCGGTCGGCCGGCTCGCCCTGCCCGGTGCGGCGGCCCCGGTGGTCAGCCGCGACAGCGACCAGCACTACTCCCTCAACCTGCCCGACCTCACCGACCGCTCGGCCCGCACCGCCGACCTGCGCCTCTGCCGCGCGGGCGACCTCTCCGCCGCCGGCACCGCGCTGGTCCCGCCGTACGACCACTGGCACGCCCTGCGCCCCCGCGACGAGGCCGGGTCCCGGGTGCTGCGCGGCGTGACCACCGACCAGGCCGCGCACCTGATCGACCTCGCCTGGCCCGTCGACGCCGAGCCCGTCCCGGAGGACGAGCAGCGCTGGCTGGACGTCCAGGGCGTCCGGCGCCCGCTGGCCCAGCGCGACGCGGCCCGCGCCACCCTGCCCGTCGAGGCGGTCGGCGCCGCCCTGCCCGGCATCGCCCACCCGCTGCTGCTCGCCGGTGTCGCCGGCATCGCCCGCGCCGCCACCGACCTGCTGGTCCGGGTCGCCCGGTTCGTCCCGCAGCCGGACGCCGAGCGCCCCGGCGCGGCGGAGGCCGCCGAGTGGCGGCCCGAGCACGGCCGCGACCACGAGCTGCGCGACGCCGTCGGCGCGGTCCTGCCCGGGATCGGCGGCTTCGGCAGCGGCTGGGGCAGCTCCGACCGCTGCTGGGTGCTCAACAACCTGCGCACCGTCACCGCCGTCCTCGCCGCCCCGCCCGCCGCGAGCGGCGAGGGCTGGAGCACCCCGGCGAACGTCACCCTGTACGGCGGCGACGCCAACCACGGCTGGCTGGAACTGCTCGGCCGGGTCGACGTGCTGGCCCACGCCGTGGCCTCCCCGCTGACCAAGACGGCTCAGCGCTCCACGCTGGTCCTGCTGCTCGGCGAGCTCACCAGGGGCCCGCTCGCCGACCGCGGCGCCACCCTGCGCGAGATCGTCCTCGCCGAGCCGGCGCAGAGCGTCACCGGCGACCGGCCGGTCACCCACCGTCAGGGCGAGGTGCTGCGCCACGGCGACCGCACCGTCGTCATCCTCGGCAACCGGACCCGGTACACCGACGGCACCGTCCACTGGCTCGCCGTCGACCACGACCCGAGCGGGGAGTTCGGCCCCGTCGCGCACTTCACCACCGTCGCCGAACGCGGCACCGAGGAGCGGGTCGACGCCGCCTGGATCGCCAGGTTCTGGCGGGTCGCCGCCCTGCGCGGCAGCGTCCCCTGGGACGCGGCCCGCGCCGAGGCCTTCTCCGAACTCACCGGCATCGGCACCGCCCGCGCAACCCTGCTGCTCTGCCCGCCGTCCGGGCTGCTGCACTGGGGCAACATCGACGTGCCCGCCGAATACGGCTTCAAGGCCACCGAGATCGGGGCCGCCCGCAACTGGCTGCGCGGACACGACCACGCCGGCATCGCCGCCGTCTGGAGCGCCCTGCTGACGGCCGACCCGAAGACCCTGTGGACCGACGGGCCCGACCTCGCCGCCGGGGCCGAGGCCTGGATCCGGCAGTTCGGACGGCTCGTCACCCTCCCCGAGGAGGCCCAGGCCACCGTCCAGGGCGTGTCCATCACCACCATCGAGGAGATGCTCAACCCGGCCCGGACCAGGTGGCTGACCGGTACCACCACCTTCCGGCTCGGCGGCGAAGGCCGGGACACCCCCCGGCTGCTGCCCGAGGACGTCACCGCGGTGCCCGAATCCGGCGCGCTGGACAAGGCCGTCGATGCCATCCGCTGGCTCGCCTACCACCTGCCCGCCCACAGCCCGCTCCGACCGCTGCTGCCGGCGGCGGCCACCGCGCTGCGCGAGCGCCTGGCCGACCCTGAGCTGCTGCTCGACCTCGAACTGCTCCGCACCAGGAAGGGCACCCCGCTGTCCGCCGTGCTGCGCGGTCACTTCAGCCTGCCCGCCGAGGGCGGCGCCGATCCGGACGGCCTGGTCCGTTGCGGCCCGGCGCTCGTCATCGCCCCGGGCCACGAGGCCTTCGAGCGGATCTGGCTGCGTCCGGCCGGCCTCAGCGGCCCGGACGACCCGCTGCTCGACCTGCTCGAAGGGCTCTCCGACAGCTACTGGTTCCCCGTCGAGCGGGCCGCCATCGAGTCCGTCCTGCGCGGCGGGACGGAGCGGCTGGCCGCCTCCGCGTCCGGGGTGGCGTCCAGCGGCGACGCTCCGGCCTGGCTGCAGGACCCGCAGCTGTCCGCCCCCGAGCTGGTCGCCGAGGTGGCCCGCGTCCACGGCCTCGGCGAGGACGCGGCCGCGCTCTACCTCCAGCTACTCGCCCTGCCCGACCCCACCGACCGCAACGTCGCCCGCTGGACGGGCTGGAAGCCCGCCCGGCTGAAGCGGGCCCGCGCCGAACTCGCCGCCACCGAGCTGGTGCTGACGGCCAAGCGGTCCCGGGCCGGCCGCAGTCTCTTCCTGCCCGGCGGCTGGCAGGAGGCCAGGTCCCCGGCCCTGCCGGCCGAGACCTGGAAGGCCGCCCTGTACGACCTGCCCACCCACCAGCCGGTGCTGGTGCCGCTGCCCGTCCCCGAGCTGTTCGCCCGGGCCTGGCAGCGCACCGTCGACGGTGACGCCCCCGGTTACGAAGAGCTCCAGACCAGCAAGCGCAGGAAGGCCCGTCGATGACCGCCACCGAGACCACCGCCACCGAGACCACCGCCACCCGGGCCGCCGAAACCCGGGCCACCGCGGCCCGGACCACCGCCGGCGCCTCCGGCACGTCGGCGCCCGCCCCCGCGGAGCGGCAGATCGTCCCGCCCGAGGAGAAGCACGCCGCCGAACTGGAGTTCCTCGCCGCGTACGACGGCGGCCCCCGCCCGCCCGGCTGGCGCCTCACCCCGCGGGCCGTCGTCACCTTCGTGATGGGCAGCGGCGGCGAGAAGCTCAAGGCCGGGCGCAAGAGCCTGGTCATCGAGCCCAAGTTCGTCGGCGAGCGTGCCCTGGTCGAGCGCTGCGTCGTCACCCTCGCCGGGGAGCGCGGCCTGCTGCTCGTCGGCGAGCCCGGCACCGCCAAGTCGATGCTCTCCGAACTGCTCGCCGCCGCCGTCTGCGGCACCAGCGCGCTCACCGTCCAGGGTACCGCCGGCACCACCGAGGACCAGCTCAAGTACGGCTGGAACTACGCCCTGCTGCTCGCCAAGGGCCCCAGCCGCGAGGCCCTCGTCCCCTCCCCGGTGCTCACCGCGATGACCACCGGGGCGGTCGCCCGGGTCGAGGAGGTGACCCGCTGCCTGCCCGAGGTGCAGGACGCCCTGGTCTCCCTGCTCTCCGAACGGCGCATCGCCGTCCCCGAGTTGGCGGGCACCCCGGACGGACAGCTGCACGCCGCCGCCGGCTTCACCCTGATCGCCACCGCCAACCTGCGGGACAAGGGCGTCAGCGAGATGTCCGCCGCCCTCAAGCGGCGGTTCAACTTCGAGACGGTCGGCCCGATCGGCAGCCTGGCCGCCGAGGTCGACCTGGTCCGCCGCCAGTCCACCGTCGCCGTCGCCCGGGCCGGCGCCGCCTACGCGGTCGACGACGCCGTTCTGGAGGCCCTGGTCACCGCGTTCCGCGACCTGCGCACCGGCCGCTCCACCGAAGGCTGGGACGTCGAGCGCCCGTCCACCGTGATGAGCACCGCGGAGGCGGTCTCCGTCGCCACCGCGCTCGGCGTCACCGCCGCCTACCTGCCCGACGGCGGGGACCTGCTCGGTCGGCTCCCCGGTCAGCTCCTCGGCGTGGTCCGCAAGGACGACCCGGCCGACGCGGCCCGTCTGCTCGGCTACTGGGACGGCCCGGTCCGCCGCCGCGCCGAGCAGGGCGCCGGCACCTGGCGCACCCTGTGGGACCTCCGCTCGGCGCTGGAGGGCTGAGTCGATGAGCAGCGCGGTGACTCCCGTCCCCGACGACACGGACCGCACGGGCGACGCGGACCGCACGGGCGGCATGGACGGAACGGACCGTACGGTCCGGACCGAGGCCGACCGGCTGGCCGCCGCCGGCACCGGTGGCCCGGGGCCCTACCTGATCGGCGTGCGCCACCACGCGCCGTCCCTCAGCGCGGTCGTCCCCGCGCTGCTCGACGCCGCCCGGCCGGAGGCGGTCCTGGTGGAACTGCCCGCCGAGTTCCAGCCCTGGCTCGGCCTGCTCGCCGACGAGGCGACCGAAGCCCCGGTCGCCCTCGCGGCCGCCCCCACCGGGCCCGAGGAGGGGGGCGGGCCCGCCTTCTACCCGTTCGCCGACTTCTCCCCGGAGCTCGCCGCCCTGCGGTGGGCCCGGCGCAACGGTGTGGAGGTCATCGCCTGCGACCTCCCGCTCGCCCGCCGCGCCGCCCGCGCCGGGGACGGCCGCCGCGCTGCCGGCGCTCCCGACGCGCCCGGCGTCGCCGACGCGCTGCGCCACCGGCTCACCGGCCGGGACTCCGACGAGGACCTGTGGGACCGGCTGGTCGAGACCGCCGCCCCCGGCTCCACCCCGGAGGCCGTCCGGCGCGCCGCCCTGCTCGTCGGCTGGGCGCTGCGCCACGACGCCGAGACCGGCCCCGGCGTCGACCCGCACGACCTGCGCCGCGAGGCCTGGATGCGCGCCCGCATCCGGGACGCCGCGGCCGGCGGGCGCCGGGTCGCCGCCGTGGTCGGCGCCTTCCACGCCCCCGCCCTGCTGGACGGGCCGACCGCCGGCGAGGAGCCGCCGCACCCGGACGACCCGGGCCACGTCCTCTCCCTGATCCCGTACACCTACCCGCTGCTCGACGCCCGCTCCGGCTACCCGGCCGGCATCCGCGACCCGGAGTGGCAGCACACCGTCCTCGACGCCGGCGGCGACCCCGACCGGCTCGCCGAGGCGCTCACCACCACCGCCGTCCGGATCTGCGCCGCCCTGCGCGCCCAGGACCACCCCAGCGGCCCGGCCGACGCCCGTGAGATCGTCCGCCTCGCCGGCGACCTCGCCCGGCTGCGCGGCCACGCCGCCCCCGGCCGCGGCGAACTGGTCGAAGCGGTGCAGACCGTCCTCGCCCAGGGCGAACCCCTCGGCCGCGGCCGGGCCGTGGCCCGTGCCCTCGAACAGGTCCTGGTCGGCACCCGCACCGGCCGCCCCACCCCCGCCGCCCCGCGCAGCGGACTCGCCCCCGCCGTCGAGACCCTCCTCGCCGACCTCGGCCTCCCCGGCCCCACCGACCCCGGCCCGCGCGACCTGCGGCTCGACCCGCTGCGCAGCCCCCTCGACCGCCGCCGCGAGATCCTGCTCCACCGCCTCACCGCCTGCGAGGTCCCCTACGCGGACCCGGTCGCCACCACCGGCGCCGGCGGCACCGAGACCCTCGGCACGCGCTGGCGCCTGCACTGGACGCCCGCCACCGCGGCCATGCTCACCGTCGCCGGCACCCGGGGCGTCACCCCCGCCCAGGCCGCCGAAGGCGCCCTGCGCGCCCGCCGCACCGCCGATCCCGGCCCGCGCGAGATCATCGACGGTCTCACCGCCGCCGCCTCCTGCGCCCTGCCCGCACTCACCGACACCCGTCTCACCCAACTCACCACCACCCTCCCGACCTCGGCCACCCTCCCCGACCTCCTCGACGCCCTCGCCCTCCTCGACCGCCTCGCCGCAGGCCACTTCCCGGGCCTCACCGCGAGCGGAGCGAGCGGCACCCCCGGCGGGGAGAACCCGCCGACCGCCCCCGGCGGTGCGGGGATCGCCCCACCCGCCTGCGACGGAACGGCCGCGCCGAACTCCGGCGACGGTACGGGTGCCACCGTCCTCGCCCCGGACGCCCCGGCCTCCGCCGGGCCGGGCGCGGTGGCGGCTGCGTCGGTGCCGTCCGGGTCTGCGACCGGCGCCGGGGCGGGGGCCCTGCTGCCCTCCGCGGACGCGGTCGATGCCGACCACACCTCGGCCTCCCTCCCTTCCGACTCCTCCGTCCCCTCCTCCCCCTTTTCCCCCTTCTCCTCCGCCGGGCCGCTGGCCGTGGCCGGGGAGGTCCTGACGGTGGCCGCGGTGCGGCAGTCGGAGGGGCTGGGCGGGTCGGACGATCCGCAGGACGCGCGGGCGCTGGTGGAGTTGGGGCGGCGGGCGGACCGGCTGGGCGGGGTGCGACTGGCGTACGTGCTGGCCGAACTCGCCGAGCGCGGAAGCCCGTTGGTGCGGGGCGCGGCCGGGGCGGTGCGGGTGCTGCTCGGTCAGGAGCCGGCCGGGGTGTTGGGCGGTCGGGCGGCCTCGTGGGTGGACGGGGCGACCGGTCCGCAGGCACGGCAGGTGCTCGGGCGCGCACTGGTCGGGCTGCTGACGGCGGCGGAGGGTCTGTTCGACTCCGCGCCGGAGGCACTGGAGCCGGTCCTGGAGCGGGTCACCTCGCTGCCCGACACCGCCTTCCTGGACCGACTGCCCGCGCTGCGCGGCGGCTTCGACACGCTCAGCCCGGCGGCCCGGGACCGGTTGCTCGCCCTGGTCGAGGAGCGCCTGGGCACCCGCCTCGCCGCGCTGCCCGAGGAGGCCGGCCCCGCCGTGGTCGCCGGCTGGGTGCGCGCGGACCTCGCGGCCCGCGCCGCACTGGCCCGCCGCGGCCTGCTGCCGGCGACACCGGCGGCCCCCGAGCCGGCCCCGATGCCACGGCCCGGCGACGCGACCGCCACCCGGGCCGACCACACCGCCCGGATCGACCACGCCGTCCGGCCCGACTCCCGCACCCTCACCCCCGCCGAGCGCTGGCGGCTGCTCCTGGGCCGCCCCGGAAACGGCGGCCTGAGCGGCCGCAGCGCCCGACTTGCCACCGCCCTGGACGAGTTGTACGGCAGCGGCCACGGCGAGGGCTCCGGCCCCGGACTGGACAGCCGGGGCGGCAAGGGCGGTCGGGGTGGCCGGGAGGCCCCCTACCCGGGCGTGCGGGAATGGGCGGAGGAGCTGGAGTCGCTGTTCGGCCCGGGCCTGCGGGAGGAGGTGCTGGCCGCCGCCCTCGCGCAGGGCCGCACCGACGTCCTGGAGGCGGTCGACCCGTCCGCCGTCCGCCCGTCCGTCGATCTGCTGCGCACCGTCCTGGAGCACGCGGGCGGCCTGCCCGAGGCCCGGCTGGCGCGGCTGCGCCCGCTGGTGCGGCGCCTGGTGGACGAGCTGACCCGGGAGCTGGCGACGACGTTGCGCCCGGCCCTGACCGGCATCGCGGTGCCGCGCCCGTCCCGCCGTCCGGGCGGCGGGCTGGACCTGGACCGGACCATCCGGGCCAACCTCGCCACCGCTCGGCCCTCGCCGGAGGGCGGCACCCTGATCGTGCCCGAGCGCCCGGTGTTCCGGACCAGGGCCCGGCAGGCCAACGACTGGCGGCTGATCCTGGTCGTGGACGTCTCGGGGTCGATGGAGGCCTCCACGGTCTGGGCGGCGCTGACGGCCTCGATCCTGGCCGGGGTGCCGTCGTTGAGCACCCACTTCGTCGCCTTCTCCACCGAGGTCGTCGACCTCACGGAGCGCGTGGAGGACCCGCTGAGCCTGCTGCTGGAGGTGCGGATCGGCGGCGGCACCAGCATCGCGAGCGGTCTGCGCTACGCGCGGGAGCTGGTGACGGTGCCGTCCCGCACGCTGGTCGCGGTGATCAGCGACTTCGAGGAGGGCGGGCCGGTCGCCGGGCTGCTGGCCCAGACCCGGGCGCTGGTGGACTCCGGCGTGCAGCTGCTCGGCTGCGCGGCGCTGGACGACACCGGGACGGCCCGTTACTCGAAGGCGGTCGCCGGCCGGTTGGTGGCGGCCGGAATGCCCGTGGCGGCGTTGAGCCCGCTGGAACTGGCCCGCTGGGTGGGGGAGAAGGTGCGATGAGCGTGACCGATCGGACGAACGACTGGCCGGGTGTGCGACCGGAGGTGGTCGCCGAGGTGGTGGCCGGGCTGAGCGCCCGGCTGCAGAATCGGCTGGACGGCGCGGCGGCGAAGCTGGCGGAGCGTCCGGTGACGCGCGCGGGTGACGAGTGGCGGGTGGAGGTGGACGAGGAGACGGTGCTCGTCCTGCACGCCCCGGGCGGGACGGTGGCCGACCAGGCGGACGTCCGCTGCGGCTGCCTGCTCGCCCCGGCCTGCGTGCACCGGGCCGCGGCCGTCACCCTCTGCCCGCTCGCCGAGGCCACGGAGCCGACGGGGCCGACGGAGGCGCCGGAGCCGACAGAGCGCACTGCGTCGGCGGAGTCGGCCGAGCCGACGGCCACCGCCACCGCTCCCCTCACCGCTCCCGAACTCGACGCCGTCCGCCATCTTCACCGGGCCGCGGCCGCCGTCCTCGCCGCCGGGGTGAGCGGCGCGGGCGCCGTCGCCCAGGCCGAACTCCTGCGCGCCGCCCACCGGGCCCGGGTTGCGGGTCTGCACCGCCCGGCCGCGGCGGCCGTCGCCGTCGTGACCCGGGTCCGGGCGGCCCGGAGCGGGGCGCCTGACCACCGGCTGGCGGACCTGGTGGCCGGCCTGCGCGAACTGCTCGGCCTCACCGCCGCGCTGACGGCCGGCAGCGGCCCGGTCGACGAGCTGCGCGGCACCGCGCGGCAGGCCTACCGGGAGGAGGGCGGCCTGCGGCTCTACGGGCTGTTCGCCGAGCCGGTGCTGACGGCGACCCACGCGGGCGCGGTCAGCTGGGCGGTGGACGCCGAGGGGCGCCTGAGCACGATCGCCGAGGTCCTGCCGCACGGCGACGCGGCGGCCGCGGTCCCGCAGGCGGTCGGGGCGGGCAACCGGACGGTCCGGCTGGGCGACACCGCGCTCAGCCACCGGGAGTTCAGCCGCGCCGGGCTGGCCGTCCAGGGCGCGACCCGGTCCGCCACCGGGCGACTGGGGGCCGGTGCCGCCGTCCGGGCCGTCCGCGCCGCGGGCGCGGCCTGGACGGCGGAGCCGGCGGCCCGGCTCTGGTCCGAACCGGCGGCCGCGCAGGTGGCCCGGGCGCTCGCGGCGCAGGACCTGCCGTACGAGAGCCGCCCGGCCGGGAGCGATCTGCTGTTCCTGGACGTCACGCTGCTGGGCACGGCGCCCACCGGTCCGGGCGGGGCACCGCGGCTACGGGCGCGCTGCGCGGAGGGCGGCCCGGTGCTCGCCCTGTGCGCGGCGCACGAGCACCCCGAGCTGCCCTTCCGGGCGAACCTCGCGCTGCTCGCCACCGCGCCGGGCCTGCGGCTGCGGGTGATCGGCCGACTGGAGCGCGCGGACCGTCCGGAACTGCGCCTGCTCGCGATCGGCGCGCCCCCGCACGCCCCCGACCCGTTCGCGCTCCCCGCCGACCGCGCGGGCCGGGTCAACCTCGGTCTGGAACGCCTCCAGACCGCCGACCTCCGGACCGTCGACCCGGCGGCACCTGCGGCGGCCCCCGACACGAGCCCCGGAACGACTCGTGACGCGACCCCCGACGCGAGCCCCGCAACGCCACCCGGTACCACCACGACCGGTGAGCACCCGGAGCCCCCCGCGCCGTACGGCCCGCCCGTCCACGTGCTCGGCCGCCGGGTGGAGCAGACGGTCACCACCGGCCGGCACGCCCTCGCCCCGAGCGAGGCCACCGCGGCGGCCGACCGCGGTCTGCTGCGCGCCGCCGGGCTGGCCACCGCCGCCGAACTCCTGGACGGTCTGCGGGCGGCCGCGGCGAACCGGCGGCGGGACGTGTTCGGCCGGATCGTCGCCGACGACCACGACGCCTTCGCCACCGCCTGGCTGGCGGCGGCCTGGTACACCGAGGAGCTGGCCACGGCGCTCTGTTCGGCGGCGTGGGCCGGGGAGGGGTGAACCATAAGTCGAACTATTTGCAGGGACCTGTTATCTGCGCCAACTGGCATACTTGGCAGGAGGGAGACACCGCACACGCGGTGCAGCGGAAAGGACGGCGCGCCATGGGGATCCGGGACGACGCGGCCGAGATCCGGGCCCGTGGCTGGCGCACGCTCGCCGCGCTGCACGGGATGATCGACACCGCGCTGGAGAAGGCGCTGCAGGCCGAGTGCCGGCTCTCGGTGGTCGAGTACACGGTGCTGGAGGCGCTCTCGCGTCAGGACGGCTGGCACATGCGGATGCAGCAGCTGGCCCGCGCGGCGGCGCTGAGCAGCAGCGCGACCACCCGGCTGGTGAGCCGCCTGGAGGACCGGGGCCTGCTGAGCCGCTACCTCTGCGCGGACGACCGGCGCGGCATCTACACCGAGCTGACCCCGGAGGGCCGCGACCTGCTGGCGGCCGCCCGTCCGGTGCAGGACGCCGCGCTGGAGGCGACGCTGGCGCAGGCCACCGAGGTCCCGGAACTGGCCCCGCTGGTCGGCTCGCTCGCCGAGCCCGACCCGGCGCACGCCTGAACTCCGTTACGGCAAGCCGGAAGTCGGCAGGCCGGACTTCGGCAGGCCGGAAGCCGGAAGTCGGAAGGTCCGACGGTCAGGAGGCCGGACCGCCCGTCCGACCGCCCGCCCGTCCGACCGCCCGCCCGTCCGACCGCCCGCCCGTCCGACCGCCCGCCCGTCCGACCGACCGCCCGCCCGCCTGCCAGGCCGCCTGCCCCTCACCGCCGCCCGGCGGTCAGGGCGTGCTGGTGCACCCGGTCGAGCAGGGCGAGCAGCAGCTCCTTGCTGGACGCCCGCTCCCGGACGTCGCAGAGCACGACCGGGACCTCCGGCCCGAGGTCGAGGGCGTGGCGCACCTCCTCGGGGCTGGCCTCGCGGCGCCCGTGGAAGCAGTTGACGCCGATCGCGAACGGGATGCCGCGCTGCTCGAAGAAGTCCACGGCGGCGAAGCTGGATTCGAGCCGCCGGGTGTCGGCGAGGATGATCGCTCCGAGGGCGCCGAGCGCGAGGTCGTCCCACATGAACCAGAAGCGGAACTGCCCCGGTGTGCCGAAGAGGTAGAGCACCAGGTCCTCGCGGACGGTGATCCGCCCGAAGTCCATCGCCACCGTGGTGGTGGACTTGTCCTGGACGCCTTCGAGGCTGTCGACCCCGATGCTGGCGCGGGTCATCCGTTCCTCGGTCTGCAGCGGCTCGATCTCACTGACCGAGCCGACCATGGTGGTCTTCCCGACGCCGAAACCGCCGGCGACGAGGATCTTGACCGCGCCCGGCACCAGGCTCTGGGTCGTCAATTCGGGTCTCCTGGAAGGGAACGGGAAGAACGGTGGGCAGCCGGCGCGAGCGGGTCGGCCGGCGGGACGGCGTCCCCGCCGGACGCCGCCGCGGCGGCGACCGCGACGGGGGACGCCTTTCCGTCAGAGCCGGCGGACGCCCTCGATCACGGCCCTGATCAGCGAGATGTCCGGCGCCTCGGCGAGCTGGACCGGGGCACGGGTGAGGATCAGCCGGGCCTCGGCCAGGTCGTCCAGCAGCACCTTGACCACGCTGACCGGCAGGTCGAGGGTGGCCGCGATCTCGGCCACGGCCAGCGGGCGTTCGCGGCACAGGTCGATGATCGCGGCCGGTTCGGGCGTGAGCCGGCTGGTGTCGGCGCGCGGATCGGCGGTGACCACCAGGGTGATCAGCGCGAAGCCGTCACGGACCGGGCCGGTGCGCCCGTTGGTGATCGCGTAAGGGCGGACCAGATGGCCGGCGTCCTTGTCGTAGAACCAGCCCTCGTCGGTGTCGGCGGTGGTCACGCACCGCCACCCGCGCCGACCTGGCCGGCATCGCTGCGCGGCGCCGCGGTGAGGTACTGGCCGACCTGCTTGACCAGCATGTTGATCTCGTACGCCATCAGTCCGGCGTCCACCTGCTCGCTGGTCAGGACGGCGAGCCGGGCGCCCTGCCCGGCGGTGGTGACGAACAGGAAGAGCTGGTCCATCTCGACCACGGTCTGCCGGACCCGTCCGCCGTTGAAGCGGTGCCCGGCGCCGCGGGCGAGGCTCTGCAGCCCGGAGGCGACGGCGGACAGGTGCTCGGCGTCGGCCCGGTCGAGGTTCTGGGACATGCCGACCAGCAGGCCGTCCTCCGAGAGGACGATGGCGTGCCGGGTCTCGGGTACCCGTGCGACCAGCTGGTCCAGCAGCCAGTTGAGGTCGCGCTGGGTTTCGGTGTGCTGCGTCATCACTGCTGTTCCTTGGCTTCCTGAGCGGCGGAGGCTTCCTGAGCGGCGGAAGGTGCGGCCGGGGTGTGGGGGGTGGCGGGCGCGGTGGCGGCGGGTGCGCCCGGTTCGGTGGCGGCCGCGCGGGCGGTCCGGGTGCCGCGCTGGATGGCGGCCATGGTGGCGCGGGAGCGCTGCGGGGAGCCGTCCTCGGCCTCGGCGTCCGCGTCGGCGCCGCCGTACCGGGGCGCGACCGGCGCGACCGGCGCGACCGGGGCGGTCGGCCCGGCAGGGCTCACCGGGCCGACGGGGCCGACGGGGCTGACGGGGCCGATCGGTCCGGGGCGGCCGACGGAGGGCGGCAGCAGGCTACTGGGCGCGTTCGCCTCGCGGAGCTGCTCGGCGAGGCTGGCGTTGCGGACCCGCTGCGGGAGGACCCGCGGGGTGCGCAGCTCGCCGTCCGGGCCGTGCTCCACCTGCTCCTCCTGCGGGCGCTCGTGGGTCGGCGCGGAGCGGTCCGCAGGGACGCCGTCGAAGGGCACCGCGGCCGGCTCGGCCGGGAGGTCCGCGCCGTGGCGGCCCGCCGTCGGTACGTCCGCGGGTACGTCCGCCCGGTCGTCGCCGGGGGCCTCGCCCGGGAGGTCGTACCGGCGCGGCAGGGCGGGCCGGGGCACGACGACGGCGCCGGGCAGTCCGGGGATCTCGGCGCCGACGGGGAGTCCGCCGTTGGCGGGCCCGGCCCCGGCGGGACCGCCCTCCGGCAGGCCGCCGTCGAGGAGCCCACCATCGAGGAATCCACCGTCGAGGAATCCACCGTCGAGGAACCCGCCGTCCGGCAGGAGTCCGTCCGTCCCCGGGCCGTCGAGCAGGCCGTCCAGCGCCGGGCCGTCCGCCGCGGCGCCGCCCACCGGGCCGCCGTTCGCGGGGCCGCGGCCGAGCAGCTCGCCGGCGATCACCCCACCGTCGCCCGGTACGGGCCCGGCAGTCGCTCCCGGAGCACCCCCGTCGACCGCGGCCTCCGAACCGGCCGAACCGGCGGGCCCGGCCGGCCCGTTGCCCAGCAGTCCGCTGAGCACCCCGGCCAGCGCGCCCGACAGCTCGTGGTCGACCTCACCGAGGCCGCCGTCCGCGGTCGGCCGGGCCTCCGGCACCGGGGTGCGGGTGACCCGCGCCCCGGACGGCAGGCCGGGCACCGCGGCCGCCTGCTCGGCCTGCTCCAGCAGCGCCGAGGGCACCAGCACCACGGCCCGGGTGCCGCCGTAGGGCGAGGGCCGCAGGGTGACCTGGATGTCGTGCCGGGCGGCCAGCCGCGCGACGACGAAGAGGCCGAGCCGCAGGTCGTCGCCGAGCGCCGAGACGTCCAGCTCCGGCGGGTTGGCCAGGTACTCGTTGAGTCGCTCGTACTCCTCCTCGGTCATGCCGAGGCCGCGGTCCTCGACCTCGACCGCCAGGCCCTTGGGCACCTCCTGCGCGGAGACCTGCACCTGGGTGTACGGCGGGGAGAAGGTGGTGCCGTTCTCGATCAGCTCGGCGACCAGGTGGATCACGTCGGCGACGGCCTGCCCGCTGAGCGAGGCGCGCGGCACGCCCTGGACCACGACCCGGGCGTAGTTCTCGGTCTCGGAGACGGCGCTGCGCAGCACGTTGACCATGGGCACGGCGTTGCGCCAGCGGCGGGCGGGCAGCGCGCCGCCGAGGATGACCAGGTTCTCGGCGTTGCGCCGCATCCGGGTGGCCAGGTGGTCGACCGCGAACAGCTCGCGCAGCAGCTCGGGTTCCTCGTGCTCGCGCTCCAGCGCGTCCAGCATGCTGATCTGCCGGTGGATCAGGATCTGGGTGCGGCGGGCGATGTTGAGGAAGACCTTCTTCGTTCCCTCCCGCCCCTGGGCCTGGTGGACGATGGCCGCGACGGCGGCCTGGCGGACGGCGGCGAGGCCGTCGGCGGTCTGCTGGACCTCGTCGCCGATCCGGCGGGAGGGTGCCCAGGCGGGCGGGGCGGGCACCGGTTCCCCGGCGCGCAGCCGTCCGACCACCTCGGGGATCTCGCTCTGGGCGAGCGCGAGGGTGTCGGCGCGCAGTCCGGACAGACGCGCGGACAGCGCCCGGGCGGCCCGGACGCCGCGGATCAGGCTGAACAGCAGGACGACGGCGACGACGGCGGTTCCGACCAGCACCGCGGTGCTGTGTCCGGCGTCGCGCAGCAGGTAGGCGGCGTAGCCCCAGGCCGCAGCGAGGCCCAGGCTGGGGACCAGCACGAGGGCGAGGAGCGAGCTGCGGAGGGAGCCGGACCGGCCGGCGCGGTGGCCCGTGCGGGGGGCCGATATGCCTGGCATCTGATTCCTTGGTGCAGGGCCGAGTTGCAGGCCGGGTCGCGGGTCCGAACGGCGGGTCGGCCCGTGCGGCCCGGCGGCCTTCGGACGCCGAGGCCGGGGTCGCCGGACCAGGTGACGCGGTGTCACCGTCCGGGCGGGGTGCAGCCACGGCCGCCGACGGCAGGAAACCTATCAGTCCCAGGTGCCCTCATCGCAACATCAACTGACGATATGTGAACGGCTGATGGCTCCGGCGGGTCCTCTGGGGTGACGCGTGCGCCGACGGAACGCCACAGGTCAGCGCCTTTGTCGGCGACATGCGGACGGCTCCCCGGGAGGCGGGGTGCGCCTCCCGGGGAGCCGTCGGGAACAGGTCAAGCGGGTCGTGGGCCGAAGGATCGTCACCGTCCGGTGCGGGGGACCGGCCCCGGTCCGGTACGGGCGATCCGCCCGGCCCGGTGCCGGGGGTCAGCCCGCCAGCGGTATCCGCAGCACCCGGCCGTCCTGCTCGTCGCCGCCCTCGGCCTCCAGCTGGTTCAGCTCGGTCCACGCCCAGCTCGCCAGGTCGGACAGCTCGGCCGACCACTGCTTGCCGTAGGTGCCCGAGGCGACCTGACCGAGCCGCAGCTTCTGGACGTCCGAGGTGCCGGCCGGGGCGTAGATGTGGGTGGCGTCGCGCAGGTAGCGGATGATGTTGAACTCCTCCTGCGTGCCGCGGGCGGCGAGGATCTCCATCGCGCTGCGCGCCGAGTCCATCGCGTACTCGGTGTTGATGAGCTTGGCGTTCATCAGCTCGGCGTCGCAGGCCTTGCCGTTGTCGAGCAGGTGCGAGGCGTGGTACGCGGCCAGCTTGGCGGTCATCAGCTTGGACTGCAGCTCGCCCAGCTTCAGCGCGACGCTGTTCAGCTGGTTGAGCGGCTTGCCGTACAGCACCCGCTCCTCGGCGTAGCGCACGACGTCCTCGACGATCGCGACGTGGATGCCGAGCGCGACGGCGCCCAGGTTCAGCCGGCCGTACAGGGTGGAGGAGGAGTAGGCGACGTCCAGTCCCTGTCCCTCCTCGCCCAGCCGGTTGCCGACCGGGATGCGGCAGTCCTCGAAGATCAGCTCGCCGAAGCTGAAGCCGTGCAGGCCGCCCTGGGTGCCGAGGGTGCCGGTGCGGAAGCCGGGGCGGTCGCTCTCCACCAGGAAGGCGGAGAGCCCCCCACTGCCCTGGTCGGTGCGGAAGACCACGCCGTGCACGTCGCCGATGTGGGAGTTGCCGACGAACCACTTGCGGCCGTTCAGCACGTACTCGTCGCCCTCGCGGCGGGCGGTGCCGGTCATGCCGAGCACGTGGCCCCCCGACTCCGGCTCGGTGACCGCGATGGTCGGCAGGGACTCGCCCGAGGCGAACTTCGGCAGCCACTTGCGCCGCTGGGCGTCCGAACCGAAGTGGATGACCTTGGCGACACCGAGCTGGGAGGCCTGCGCCATGGCGCCCATCGCGCCGCTGACCCGGGCCAGTTCCTCCACGATGACGGTCTTGGCGAGATGACCGAGCCCCAGACCGCCGAACTCCTTGGGGATCGTCACACCGATCCAGCCCCGGCGGGCGATCTCCCGCGAGAGTTCGAACTCGACCTCGCGGTCGGCCTCCATTCTGGCGACCTGCGGACGTACCTCCTTCTCCGCGAACTCGCGGACCTCCGCCCGGAGGCTCTCGTGTCGCTCGTCGGTGAAGTAGTCCATGGCCATGCTTGGTCCTCTCATTTCAGTGGGTGTCGTGCCTCCGTTCATGCCGTCGATGCCGCTCCGGCCGCTCCCCGGGGAATCCGTGGGGGTGTGGAGGTGTGGAGGTGTGGCTGGCGGCCGATCGCTCCCTTGCAATCGGTGCATGCGGACCATGGCTCGGTTGCCCGGGGGAGGGGAATACCGTCCGTGTCTTCGGCAGGGCTCATTGTCATATGTGGACACCCCCCTCACGCCGAGTTGATCTTGGAATGGCGCGATTCGACTCGCCCCTGTTACCCGTGGGTTTCGCTCCCGTCGGAGCTGGGAATTGATCTTTCCCCTCCTGGCGATCCGGCTGAGCGGTCGTTCACATGCGGCTTTGACTGTTCATCAGCAAGGGGTGGTGACCGGTACCGGTAGCACCGAAGGGCCCGGATGTCTGATTACATGTGCGCCATGACTGATGTGATGAGCACTCAAGGCCAGTTCCCGGGTGCCGCCGGGGAGTCCGAGCGGACTCGCAGGCTGCGCAGCCTGGGTCTCAACGAACCGTCCGCGGACGAGGCCTTCGACCGCTTCGCGCACCTGGCAGCCAGTATCACCCGCGCTCCCATCGCGATGGTCAACTTCATCAACGACGAACGCCAGATGTTCCGGGGGCTCTACATTCCGCCAAACTCGACCGAGGTCGCGGCGGAAGAGGGAGCTTCGTGGGCGGATCGCGGCATCGCCTTCGACCTCCCGACCCGTCAGATGCCGATGAGTCACGGCTTCTGCCCGCATGTGGTCGCCCAGCGCTCGCCCCTCGCGCTGGACGACATCCTCGCCTACCCCCGGTTCGCCGGTAACCCGGTCGTCGACGAACTCGGCGTCCGGGCCTACCTCGGCGCGCCGCTCGTCGACGACACCAACACCGTCATCGGCACCGTCTGCGTCCTCGACCGGGAACCCCGGCAGTGGGGGCGCGAGCGGCTGCGCGACATCCAGCACCTCGCCGAGGCGCTGCTCTCCGAGATCCGGCTGCGCGACAACCTGCTCGCCCAGCAGCAGGAGATGTTCGCCGCCTTCGACGGCTCCCCGTTCCCGATCATGCTCACCGACGGCCCCGGCCAGGAGATCCGTTACGCCAACGCCCAGCACGCCGACACCTTCGGCGCCCCGGTGGCGTACGGCTCGATCGGACAGGCCTACCCGCAGCTCGGCGTGTCCGGCCTCCAGCAGGCCGTCTCCGAGGCCTACCGCACCGGCCGCACCACCGTCCTCAACGACGTCCGGGTGCAGTCGACCCGCCCCGAGGCCCAGCGCATCCAGCAGATCTTCAGCTTCACCTGCACCCCGCTGCGGACCGCGCGCACCGGCCAGGTCAACGGTGTCCTCACCGTCGGCATGGACGTCACCGCGCAGTCCCGGACGGAGGAGGAGCTCGGCACGCTGGCCGCGCTGCTGGTCGACCGGCTGCAGCAGAACGGCACCGCGACCGCGACCGGCCGCCCGGGCATCCCCGGCGGGACCGGGCTCGTCCTGCCGGGCTGAACCGCCCGTCCGGACCGCCCCGTCCGTCCGCTCCACCCGGACCGCCCCGTCCGTCCGCTCCACCCGGACCACACCGATTACCCGTGGTACCGGCGTTGCCCGTGTCACCCGCGTTGCTCGTACGGCCCGCACCACTCGCACGACCCGCACCACCCGCACTTCTCGCACCGTCCGCACCACTCACACGTCTCGTACGTCTCGTACGACTCGTACCGTCCGCTCCACCCGTACCGCCCACCGCCGTGGCGGGGCGCCTCTCACCCCCGAGGAGAGGCTCCCCGCCACGCTGCCGTCCGGGCCCGGACGGCGGCCGGGCCGTTGCGGAGCGGCGCAGTTCGCCGAGCCGAGCGGGTGAACCGCCCACCGCCCGTGTCCCGGCCGGGCCCGCCCGCCGTGCGCCGGTGGTAGGCATGGGCCGCATGGACTGGTTCGCCGCCCCCGACTACTGGCTGAGCCGGCTGCTCGTCCAACGCCTGCTCGCCGCCGTCTACCTGACCGGGTTCCTCGCCGCCGCCGCGCAGTTCCGCGCCCTCATCGGCACCGACGGCATGCTGCCGGTGCCCCGCTTCACCGCCCGCGTCCCGTTCCGGCAGTCGCCCGGCCTCTTCCACCTCCACTACAGCGACCGCTTCTTCGCCGCCGTCGCCTGGACCGGAGCCGCCCTCGCCGCCGCCGTCACGGCCGGGCTCGGCGACACCGTCCCGCTGTGGGCCTCGATCCTGCTCTGGGCGGTGCTCTGGGTCCTCTACCTCTCCATCGTCAACGTCGGGCAGACCTGGTACTCCTTCGGCTGGGAATCCCTGCTGCTCGAAGCCGGTTTCCTGGCCGCCTTCCTGGGCAACGCCGACACCGCCCCGCCCGCCCCGGTGCTCTGGCTGATGCGCTGGCTGGTCCTCCGGGTCGAGTTCGGCGCCGGACTGATCAAACTGCGCGGCGACAGCTGCTGGCGCGACCTGACCTGCCTCCGCTACCACCACGAGACCCAGCCGATGCCCGGACCGCTCAGCTGGTTCTTCCACCACCTGCCCGACCCGTTGCACCGGGCCGAGGTCGCGGCCAACCACGCCGTCCAACTCGTCGTACCGCTCTGCCTGCTGCTCCCGCAGCCGATCGCGAGCTACGCCGCCTGCGCCGTCGTGGCCACCCAGCTGTGGCTGATCGCCTCCGGCAACTTCGCCTGGCTCAACTGGCTCACCGTCGCCCTGGCCCTCGCCGCCGTCGAACCCGCGCGCCTCGGCCTGCCCGTCCGGGCCCGCGGCTACCCCGGCACCCCGCTCTGGTACGAGGCGCTGGTGATCGCGCTGACCGGGGCCGTCCTCGTCCTCAGCTACTGGCCGGTGCGCAACATGGTCTCCCGCGGCCAGGTCATGAACCGCTCCTTCAACCGCCTCCACCTGGTCAACAGCTACGGCGCCTTCGGCAGCGTCAACCGCGTCCGCCAGGAGGTCGTGATCGAGGGCACCGACGAGGCCGTCCTCACCCCACGGACGGTCTGGCGCGAGTACGGCTTCAAGGGCAAACCCGGCGACGTGCGCCGCCTGCCGCGCCAGTACGCCCCGTACCACCTGCGGCTCGACTGGCTGATGTGGTTCGCCGGCATCTCGCCCGGCTACGCCCGCCCCTGGTTCCTGCCCCTGGTCGCCCGCCTCCTGGCCGGCGACCCGGCCACCCTGCGCCTGCTGCGCCACAACCCCTTCCCGGACGCCCCACCGACCCACGTCCGGGCGACCCTCTACCGCTATCGGTTCACCGATTGGCGCGAACTCCGGGAGACCGGTGCGTGGTGGCACCGCACCGCGCTGCACGAGTACCTCGCGCCGGTCGACCTGCCCGTCCTCGGCCGGGCCGGGTACCGGCCACCGCTCGGCCGACCGCGCCGCGGCGTCCGCGAAGTCCCGCTGGAGCGGCCGCAGCGGCCGCAGCGGCCTCGGCGGCCCGGCCGGCGCCCGGGCCCGTCCACCGTCCGGCGGCCGGATCACCCGTCCGGACCAGCGCCGGACCACCCGGGCGGGTCACCCGAGTAGCGGCCAGGTGGGCGGTATGGCATACGACACCGGCCCGTCGGGGCGGTGGGTGCGTGCAACGCTCGAACGGGCACCCGTATTCTGGGCCTCCACAACCGGCAGCCCGACCGCGCGCCCCCTCGCCCCACCCCAGGGGCACCTCCGCGCAACCGGTCCGCCGCCCCCTCGCCGCCAGCCCCGCCGTCGTCGCCCAGAACCGGACCTCACATGACAGTGCTTCACTCGCGCAACGCCGACGCAGCCGACCCGGCGGACGTCGCCGACGCCGCAGACGTCAAGGACCCCCAGGACGCCGCCGCAGAGTCCGACCTCCGCGAAGACCTCGGCCGCTACGCCGAACTCGGAGCCTTCACCCTCACCGCCGACACCCACGCCTGGTACGCGGCCGTCGACACCGTCGCCACCCCGGAGGACGCCCGCGCCGCCTCCACCGCGCTCGCCGAGCTGCGCGGCCGTGACCTGCAGCAGACCTGGGAGGCCGTCACCGCGCTCGCCGCCGAAGCCAAGCTGGACGAGCCGGACACCGTCGCCAAGACCGCGCTCCTGGTCGAGATGCTCCAGCGGGTGCGCCGCACCTCCACCACCCTCACCGCCGCCGCGTACGACGCCGACCTCGGCGCCCTCGCCGCCGCCACCGCCGACAGCGCCTGGCGCCGCGAGAACGGCGTCAAGCTCTCCTGGCTGCGCGGCCGCTCGCTGCGCAAGCAGGCCACCGCCCTCGCCACCGACCGCCGCGTCCGCCGCGAGGACCTGCACGAGGCCCTCACCTCCGCCGAGATCGAGCGCCGCGCCTGGGCCGCCCTCGCCCCGGCCGGCACCCTCCCGACGGCGCCCGCCGACGGGGCCCTGGTCGACCGCACCGCCCAGGCCTTCGACGCGATCACCACCGGCCTGCGCGACCTCGCCCGCCTGCTGCCCGGCCACGACCTGGACGGGCTGCCCTTCACCGAGCTGATCGACCTGGTCGACCGGCTCGCGGCCGACGAGGGAACTCTCTACCGCCTGCCCACCATCCGGGGCCTGCGGGCCGGCCTGGAGGAGGCCGGTCTCGGCGACCTGCTCGCCGAACTCGCCGCCGCCAAGGCCGACCGCCGCGCCGCCGAGGCCGCGTACTCCGCCCGCCAGGCACTGGCCGGCGGGCAGCGGGACGGGCTGGCCGAGGAGGAAGCTGCCGAGGAGACGGCGGTCGAGGAGCCGGCGGCGGAGGCCGACGACGCGGCTGCGGCCGCAGTAGCCGCAGCCGACGCTGAGGCGGCTGCGCGTCAGGCGCTGGCCGGTGGGCAGCGGGACGGGCTGGTGGAGGAGACCCCGGTTTCGGTTCCGGCTCCGGTCGAGGAGGCCGTTGCCGAGGTTGAGGCTGAGGCCGGGGCTGAGACCGAGGTCGAGGTCGCCGAGGCGGTGTCGGGTTCGGACGTCGAGGCGGACGCTGCCGACGTCGAGCCGGCGGCGGCCGAGGTACCGGCGGAGGAAGAGGCCCCGGCTGCCGTGGTCTCCCTCCCGGCGCCCTCCCCGGCCGCCGACGACCTGGTCGCCGCCGCGACCGCCGCCCTGGCCGAGGCCGCAGAGGAGACCGAGCCGGCCGTCGAGGTCGAGGATTCCGTCGCTGAGACTGCGGCCGAGCCCACGGTTGAGGCGACGGAGACCGAGGTCGTCGCGGAGGAGCCGGTCGTCGAGGCGGCCGAGCCCGCTGCGGAGGCGGAGGCGGCTGAGGCCGTCGTCGTCACCGAGGAGCCCGCTACGGAGGTTGACGAGGCCGCCGACGAGGTGGCGGCCGAGACCGTCGCCGCTGAGGAGCCGGCTGAGGTCGAGCCGGTGGCCGAGCTCGAGACCGAGACCGGCACCGAGGTTGTCGCCGAGGAGCCGGTCGTTGAGGCGGAGGCCCTGGCTGTCGAGCCCGAGGCCGTTGCGGTCGAGGTCGAGGAGCCCGTCGCTGAGGCGGCTGTGGCTGCCGAGGAATCGGCTGAGGTCGAGCCGGTGGCCGAGGTCGAGGCCGAGACCGGCACCGAGGTTGTCGCCGAGGAGTCGGCCGTTGAGGCGGAGGTCCCGGCTGTCGAGCCCGAGGCCGTTGCCGTCGAGGTGGAGGAACCCGCCGCCGAAGCCGAGCCGGAGCCCCAGTCCGAGCCCGAAGCCCCCGCCGAGGCTCCGGTCGAGGAGCCCGCTGTCGAGGCAGCGGCTCCCGCTGCCGAGCCGGAGGCTCCCGCCGAGGCCGGTGCCCGTCCCGCGAAGCCGGACTTCACGCCCGGTCGCCCCGTTACCGCCTACTCGGCCGACGAGCTGCTCGCCGTCGTGCGGTGGGTGGACGGCGACGGTGTCGTGCGGTCCGACGAGGAGCTGCTGCGGGCGGCCATGAAGGAGCTGGGCTTCGCCCGCCTCGGCCCCCGGATCAAGGAGGCGCTGGGCACCGCCGTCACTGCGGCGCGCGCCTGACGGAGACACACCGCCGGGGCCCGGGACGCGATCGTGCGTCCCGGGCTCCGGCGCGTTCCCGGAGCTCGGGTCAGCCCGGACGCTCCGAGGCGCCGGTCCGGCCCGGTCCGAACGGGTGGCCGATCGCCTCGCGCAGGACGGCCGGTGCCGTGACGAGGGACGGTCCGTACCAGGTCAGGTGCCGTCCGCTGACCAGCGCCACCGGCGTGTTCGGGAACGCCTCCGGGCCGTCGTCGGCGGTGAAGCGGTACGGCTCGTCCGGCAGCACCACCAACTCCGCTCGGCGGGCGAGCAGTTCGGGCAGCGGGATGGCGGGGTAGCGCTCGGGGTGGTCGGCGTGGACGAGTCGGAGGCCGAGGCGGCGCAGCAGGTCCCCGGCGAAGGTGTCGCGGCCGAGGACCATCCACGGGCGGCGCCAGATCGGCACCATCGCGCTCGGGCCGTCGGGCTCCCGGGCCGCTCGGCCCGTCCCGACCGGCGCCCAGGCCGTCTCCGCCTCGTCCAGCCAGGCGGGGCGCGGCAGTCGGCAGGCGGTGGTCAGCAGCTGGTCCAGGGAGCGGAAGGCGTCGTCCAGGGTGCGGATGTCGGTGACCCAGACGGGGACGCCGGCTGCCCGAAGCGCGTCCAGGTCAGCGCGCCGGTTCTCCTCGTCGTTGGCGATGACGAGGTCGGGTCCGAGCGCGACGATGCCCGGGACGTCGGGGTTCTTGGTGCCGCCGATCCGGGCGACGGCCAGGTCGGCGGGGTGGGTGCACCAGTCGGTGGCGCCGACCAGCAGCCCGGGCGCGGTGGCGGCGACCGCCTCGGTCAGCGAGGGCACCAGCGAGACCACCCGGCGGGGCGGGCGCGGCCCGAGCCGGACGGGGAGGTCGAGATCGTCGCGCGGGGTGGTGGGGTCGGCCATCCGGTCAGCCTACGGTTCGGATGCCGGATGCCGGATGCCGGATGCCGACGGCCCGGCGTCCGGGCGCCCGCGCCGGTCCGGTCCGCGCCGGTGGACCTGGTCCCGGGAATCCCCGGGAACCCGCCGCCCGGCTCGTCCGACTACCTGGTCCGGGTCCGCAGCACGGGCCCGAGCACGGATCACCGACCAGGAGAGTTGTCATGCGCCCTCGCGTTGTCTGCGGAATCGCGGCCGCCGTCGCCCTGTTCGCCACGGCCTGCGGCGGCGGTGACGGGGGTGGACAGGGCGCCTCCGTCACCGCCTCCGCCCAGGCCGGCGCCTATCCCGTCACGGTCGCCGACTGCGCGGGCAAGGAGACCGTCATCGCCAAGGCGCCGACGAAGATCGTCACCAGTAACGCGTCGAGCCTGGAGATGCTGCTGCGCCTCGGCGCCGGCGACCGCGTGATCGGTACCGGGTTCCCGCCCGGCAAGGGCACCCTGCCCGCGGACATCGCCGAACAGGGCGGCAAGGTACCGGTGTTGGGGGAGAAGGTGATCCCCAGGGAGGCGCTGCTCGGCTCCGGCGCCGACCTCTACGTCGACACCTTCAGCGCGATGCCGATGATGGGCGGCGGCGCCACCGGGCCGAGCGAGGAGGAGTACGCGGCGGCCGGGATCCGGCACGTTTACCTGCTCTCCACCGCCTGCGCCGGGACCCCGAAGGCCGCCAAGGCGCCGCGCACCGACCTCGCGGGGGTCGAGGACGACATCCGCCGCCTCGGCGCCGTCACCGGCACCGCCGCCCGGGCCGAGGAGCTGGTGGCCGGGATGGAGAAGCAGGTCGGTGACGTGCGCACCGCGCTCGCCGCCGTCCCGGAGGCCCAGCGGCCCAGCTACTTCGTCTTCGACTTCGACGCCGGCACCAAGCAGCCGGTGGCGGTCTGCGGCCGGCAGGTCGCCAACGCCGTGATCACCCAGGCCGGGGCGCGCAACGTGTTCGCCGACTGCGACGCCGACTTCAAGCCCGGCTCCTGGGAGGACGTCGTCGCCAAGAACCCGGACTGGATCCAGCTCGCGGTCCGCAACCGGGGCAGCGAGGAGGCCACCCGCAAGGCCTTCGACGACGCCGAGGCGTTCCTGAAGGGCTTCCCGGCGACCCAGGGCCTGAAGGCCGTCCAGGAGGGGCACTTCGTCCGGCTCGGCTCCGAGGTGACCACCATCGCGGGTGTGCGCAACGCCGACGCCGTCCGGCAGATCGCCGCGACCGTCCACCCCGACCTCGTCAAGAACGGTCGGTAGAAGATGACTTCGGCCTCTTCCGGCGAGGCCGTCGACACCCGCCGCCCGGCCCGCACGCTGCGGGCCGGGCCGCTGGCCGTCGTCCTCGCCGTCGCCCTGGTGCTCGCGCTGACCGCGGCCGTCTCGCTCGGCTCGGTGGACATCCCGCCGGGCGAGGTCTGGTCGGTGGTCGCCCGCCGGCTCACCGGACGGGCCGTCGAACCGGGCACCCGCGACCTCATCGTCTGGCAACTGCGCGTGCCGCGCGCCCTGTTGGCGGCCGTGGTGGGGGCCGGGCTCGGCCTGGTCGGCACCGCCGTCCAGGCCCTGGTCCGCAACCCGCTCGCCGACCCGTACCTGCTCGGCATCTCCTCCGGCGCCTCCCTCGGCGCGGTCGCCGCCATCGTCCTCGGCACCACCTTCGGGCTCCAGCTCTCCTTCGGCAGCGCGCTCGGCCTCACCGTCTCCCTGGCGGCGTTCGCCGGCGCGCTCGCCGCGTTCTCGCTGGTCTGGCTGATGGCCCGGCGCGGCGGCGGCTTCTCCCCGCTGCGCCTGGTCCTCGCGGGCATCGGCATCGCCCAGTTCCTCGGCGGCGTCACCAGCTACCTCGTCTTGCAGACCCGCGACGAGCAGCAGACCCGGGGCGTGCTGTTCTGGCTCATGGGCAGTCTCGGCGGCACCGTCTGGGCCCAACTCCTCGTCCCCACCGGCGCCGTGGCGCTCGGCCTGGCCCTGCTGCAGGCCCGCGCCCGGGGGCTCAACGCGATGCTGATGGGCGACGAGACGGCGGCCGGGCTCGGCGTCGACGTCGGCCGGCTGCGCCGCGAGGTCTTCGTCGTCACCAGCGTGCTCACCGGCGTCCTGGTCGCCGTGTCCGGCGCGATCGGCTTCGTCGGCCTGATGGTGCCGCACGTCTGCCGGCTGCTTCTTGGTGGCGACCACCGGCGCCTGCTGCCGCTGTCGGCCCTCACCGGGGCCCTGCTGCTGGTCGTCGTCGACACCGTGGCCCGCACCGCCCTGGACGGCCAGGAACTGCCGATCGGCGTGGTCACCGCCGTCCTCGGCGCCCCCACCCTGCTCTACCTGCTGGACCGACGACTGGAGCGCACGTGAGGATCGCCGTCGAGGACCTGAGCGTCGCCTTGGCCGGGCGGACGGTGGTGGCCGGGGTCCACCTGGTCGCCGAGGAGGGCGAGATCGCCGGACTGGTGGGGCCCAACGGGAGCGGCAAGTCCAGCCTGCTGCGCACTGTCTACCGGCACCTGCGGCCGAGCGCCGGGCGGGTGCTGCTGGCCGGGCGGGACCTCGCGGAGCTGCGGCCCGCGCAGTCCGCCCGGCACATCGGCGCACTGCCCCAGGAGCGCGGCGGGGACTTCGAGTTGAGCGTCGGCGAGGTGGTCGCGATGGGCCGAACCCCGTACAAGCGGGCCTTCGCGGCCGACGACGCCGAGGACCACCGGATCACCGCCGAGGCGCTGGTCCGGGTCGGCATGGCGGACGCCGCCGACCGCCGTTTCGCCCAGCTGTCCGGCGGGGAGCGGCAGCGGGTGCTGCTGGCCCGCGCGCTCGCCCAGCAGCCGGACGTCCTGGTGCTGGACGAGCCGACCAACCACCTGGACGTCCGGCACCAGGTCGAACTCCTCGCCCTGCTGCGGGAACAGCGCCGCACCACGCTGGTCGCCCTGCACGACCTCAACGCCGCGGCCTCGGTCTGCGACCGGCTGCACGTACTGCACCGCGGCGCCCTGGTGGCCTCCGGGGCGCCGCGTGAGGTGCTGACCCCGGAGCTGCTGGCGGAGGTCTTCGGGGTCCGGGCGGCGGTGGTCGAACACCCGCTCACCGGTGATCCGTTGATCGCCTTCGACCACCGCACCCCGGCCGCTGCGGTGGTCTCCGCGGTGGGGGCGTAGTTCCGGGGCCGCGGCGGTCCGGCCGCGGCTTCCCGGGCCGCCTCCGCGGCTGTTCTCGGCGGCCGTTCCCGGCGGCTGTTCTCAGCGGGCCTCGTAGTGGCTCGGCCGGCCGTCGCGCAGCACCGGCCGGCCGAGCCGCGCGGCCTCCTCGCTGCGCAGCAACTCCCATTCGCCGTCGGCCCGGTGGAGTACGGAGGAGTGCCACGGTGTGGTCCAGACGTCGGCCGCAGCCAGCAGCCGGATGCCGAACTTCGCCACCCCGGCCGGCTGCGGGTGGATGGAGAGCCGCACCGCCCGCGGGTGGTGCTCGGCGATCAACTCGCCCCAGGCTCTGCTGCGTTGGATCACTCCGTAGGCCCGGCGGCGGCACTCCCGCTGCAGGGCCGAGCGGGTGCCGGTGAAGCCGACGGCGTCCTCGGTGAGGAACCGGGTGATGCCGCGGTAGAGCAGCAGGGTCTCCTGGTCGGTCAGCACCTGCTCGCGCAACTCCTCGACGGTGGGGGCGTAGCGCTCGTGCACCCGGGCGCGCTTCCGGTCGTACGGGAGGTCGCCGAAGACGGCCCGCAGGTCGAAGGTGGCGAGGTGTCCGAGCCCCTCGCGGTCGATCATCGCGGCCAACTCGTCGGAGTAGGCGTCGATGTGGTCGTCCGGGACGTCGATCAGGTCACCGAAGATGTGCCCGTCGGAGCAGATCAGGATCCGGGCGCCGGGCGGGTGGAGGCGGCCGATCTCGGCGCAGAGCCGGTCGAGGAAGGTCAGCGACAGCCGTTCGCCCTCGTCGGGCAGGTGGCCGAGCACCTTCGCCGGGTTCGGCGACTTGCAGGGGAAGCCGGGCAGGGTGAACACGATCGGCTCACCGGCGGCTATGAAGTCCGCCAACTGCGCGAGCTGGAGCGGGAAGTGCTCGGGCCGGGCGTCGAACTCCGGGTCGGCGGCGCGGCGGTGCGGTAGCAGGAGACCGAGGACGCGGGCGGCCAGGCGTCCGGCATCGGCCGGTGGGATGGGCTCGGTGGCCGCTCCGGCGGCGGGAGCGGCGGTGGTCGTGGTGGCAACGGCTGTGGTGGCAGGGGTCGGAGCGGCGGCGGTGCCGGCGGGCGGCATGGTGGGTCCTCCACGGATGGTGGTGTGGTGCGGGCTGCGGGCTGCGGGCTGTGGGCAGGCGGAGCCGGTCTTTCCCGGGCGGATCCGGGTGCGGGCCGGGTCCGCCGGGTCGGTGGCGTCGGGTCAGCGGCGCCGGTTCAGTGGCGTCGGGTCAGCGGCGGCGGTCGTAGGCGACGGGCAGGCGGTCGACCCCGCGCGCCAGGACGGCGGGGACCCAGGTGAGGTCCGCCAGGCCGTCCCCGGGGGTCTCGGCCGGGCGTAGCCCGGGCAGGCGGGTGAGCAGGGTGCCGATGGCGACCTGGAGTTCGGCCCGGGCCAAGGCGGCGCCGGGGCAGTAGTGGATGCCGTGGCCGAAGGCGAGGTGGGCGTTGGGGGAGCGGTCGAGGTCGAGGCGGTCGGCCTCGGGGAACTGGGCGTCGTCACGGTTGGCGGCGCAGAGCGAGACGATCACCGAGTCGCCGGCCGGCACGGTGGTGCCGAACAGGTCGCTGTCCTCGGCGAAGAACCGCCAGGTGGTGAGCTCGAACGCGGCGTCGTGGCGCAGCAGTTCCTCCACCGCTCGGGCGAGCAGGCCGGGCTCGTCGATGCCGTCGCGCAGCCGGTCGAGCTGCTCGGGGTGGCGCAGCAGGGTGATCAGCATGGTGGTGATCTGGTTGGTGACCGGCTCCTGGCCGGCGACCAGCAGTTGGAACACCATGGAGTCCAGTTCCTCGCGGCTCAACCCGCCCGCGTCATGGGCGGCGACGAGCCGGCCGAGCAAGTCCTCGGACTCCGTCCAGCCGGGCTCCCGGCAGTCGGCGCGCTTGCGGGTGACGACATCGGCGATGTACGTCTGCAGGCCGCGCAGCCGGCCCTCGTACGCCGGACGGCCCGGGTCCTGCGGGCCGACGGGCTGGACCACCTTGCCCCAGTCGCGGTCGAAGCGGTTCGCCAACTCGGCGGGGAGGCCGATGACGTCGGCGAGCACCCGGAAGGGGTAGTGGGCCGCGAAGCCGGCCACCAGGTCGGTGCCGCCGGTCTCGGGGAGCTCGTCCACCAGTGCGTCGGCCAGCTCCCGCAGCCGGGGGCGCAGGGACTCCACCCGGCGCGGGGCGAAGGCGTCCAGGACGAGCCGGCGCATCGAGGTGTGCTTGGGCGGGTCCTGATGCAGCAGGTGGACCTGGAGCCGGGAGTGCTGCGGCTCGGGCATGATCGACGCGAGTCGGCGCCAATTGTCGTTGCCCAGCGCGTGGTTCTTGCCGAGGCGCGGGTCGTTGAGGGTCGCGTGGGCGGCCTGGTGGCCGGTGACCAGCCAGGCATGGATGCCGCTCGGGAACTCCACCCGGTGCACCGGACCGGCCTCGCGCATCCGCCGGTACAGCGGGTACGGGTCGCTCTTGTAGGCCGGGCCGTACATCGGGACGGGGGAGGGGAGCCGGTCGTACCCGTACGGGCAGTGCGGGGTGTCGTCGGCCGCGGCCGGGTCGGGGGCAGGGGCTGGAACAGAGGCCTGGGACAGGGCCGGGGCAGGGGCCAGGGCAGGGGTCGGGTCGGTCATCCGGGTGGTCCTTCGGTGCGGTCCGGGGCTGTCAGGTCGTGGGGCGGCGGTGCAGGGCGAGCAGGAGGACGGCGGTCGCCGCGACCAGGACGGCCAGGGCGATCCCGGCGCGGGTCCCGGTGGTGGCCCGGTCGCCGGCCAGTGCGGCGGCGGTGGCGAGGGCCGGTCCGAGGGCGAAGCCGAGGCTGCGGGCGAGTTGGACGGCGGAACCGGCGGTGGCGAGCTTCCCGGGCGGGGAGGCGGTCATCACCAGGGCTTGGGTGGGGCCGCCGTTGAGGCCCATCCCGGCACCGGCCAGAGCGAGCCGGGCGGCGATGTCGAGGGCGGACCAACCGCTGTCCAGCGGGACGAGCAGGGCCAGGCCGACGGTGGTGAGCGCGGCGCCGGCGAGCGCGGTCGGGCGGGCGCCCCAGCGATCGGCCAGTCGGCCGCCGACCCGCCCGGCCAGCACCATGCCGAGCGGGAACGCCAGCATGGTCAGCGCGGTGGCCGTGGCGCTCTCGCCCCGCGGGCCGCGCAGGTGCTGGGCCAGCAGGTAGTGGCAGGCGGCGAACCCGGCGGCGAGCGCCAGCACCGAGGCGTTGACCCCGGCGGTGCCGGCGGCCCGCAGTACCTCGGCCACCGGACGGCCGCCGGGGCGGCGCACCCACAGCAGCACGAGCGGCGCGGCGGGCAGCGTGAGCAGCAGCCACTGCGGCGCCGCCGGGGCCAGGGTGAGCCCGAGCAGGACGGCGGCCACCGCGCCGCCGACCAGGGCGGCGTCGCCGAGCGAACCCCGATCGGGCAGGCGCAGCCCGCCCCGGCGCGGGGCGTTCCGGCGCACGATCAGCACGGCGGCCAGACAGACCGGCAGCTTGACCAGGAAGATCGCCCGCCAGCCGAGGTGGTCCAGCAGCAGGCCGCCGATCACCGGGCCGGTCACGGCGCCGAGCGGGCCGAGGGTGGCCGGCACGCTCATCGCCCGCCCGCGCAGTTCGGGCCGGACGGACGTCGCGGCGAGCACCGGCATCAGGACGAACAGCACCGCCCCGAAGGCGCCCTGCAGCAGCCGGGCCGCGATCAGCCAGCCCGCCCAGGGGGCGGCGGCCGCCAGCACGCTGCAGCCGGCGAAGCACCCGACCGCGAGCAGCAGCGCGGACCGCGTGCCGACCTGGTCCAGCCACCGCCCGGCGGGCAGCAGGAGTGCGACGAGCGGGAGTTGGTAGCCGAGGACGGCCCACTGGGCGACCCCGGGGGAGACCTTCAGGCCGGTCGCGATGTCGGTGAGCGCGAGGTTGACCACGTTCATGTCGAGCATCGCGACGAACGAGAGCAGACCCGCGGCCACGACCAGGCTCCAACGGTCGACGGGCTCCGCCTGATCGGTCGTCAGTGACGCTCTGGTCGTGGGCTGTTGCGCTGCCATGGAGTCCATCCGTTCCCGTACGGCCGTACCGGACGCCGCCTCGACGGCGGGGTCCGGTACAGCAGTCGGGGGCGCGACGGCTCCGGTTCCGAACACTTGGGGGAATTTTTCGGCGAGGGGCGAGGGGCCGCTCGCCGCGCCCTCGCTCAGCAGGCGGTGGCGAGTTCGCCGGCCTCCGCCGCCCGCAGGCGCGCTATCAGTTCCTCCCGCGCCCGGGCGACCCGGGAGCGGACGGTGCCGATGGGACAGCCGGCGACCTCGGCCGCCTCGGCGTAGCTCAGCCCGACCACCTGCGTCAGCACGAAGGCCTCCCGGCGCTGGGCGGGCACCCGGTCGAGCAGGTCGCCGAGCGCGACGCCGTCCTCGAACCCGGCCTCCGGTAGGCCGCACTGCCGTTCCGCCGCCTCCTGCCAGTCCGGCAGTGCCGCGCAGCGCGGCCGGGCCGCGGCCATCCGGTACCGGTCGATCACCGTGCGCCGGGCGATCGACAGCAGCCAGGTGCGGGCCGAGGAGCGCCCCGCGAACGAGGGCAGGCTGCGCAGCGCGCGCAGGAAGGTCTCCTGCGCGAGGTCGTCGGCGGACTGGACGTCGGTCAGGTGGGCGACGAAGCGCCAGACGTCGCGTTGGGTCGCGCGGACGAACGCCTCGACGTCCGCGGCCCGACCGGCGCGGGCGGTCAGCGCGAGCGCGGTGAGCTGTTCGTCATCCACGGTGGCCTCCGACCCGGCCGGTCCCGTCGCAGCGGCTGTGCGAGACGATGGTCATATGAGATGCGCGCAGTTCCGTACCGCTCTGTCCGCCCGGCTCGACGGCGAACCGAGCGGTCTGCCGGAGGCCCGGCTGGACAAGCACGTCGCGCGCTGCACGGGCTGCCGGGAGTGGCTGGACCGGGCGGAGCGGCTGAGAGGCCGGGTCCGGGCGTCCGCCGCCGACGGGCCGTCGCCCGAGTGGTCGGCCCGCCTGCTCGCCGGGCTCTCCGAGGCCGGGCTCTCGGACGCCGGCCCGGCTGCCGTCGGTCCGGAGGTCGCAGGTCCGGAGACCGTCGGGCCGGCGGAAGGGTCGGGCGGTCGCGCTCCGGGCGGCCCGCAGGGCGTGGAGCGGTAGGACGGTGGCGCCGGCCGGAGCCGGTGCGCCGTCGTAGTCAGGCATGGAAGGTCCCGAGGGGAAGGCTGGGGACGGCACCGTCAGTGCGGCGCCGTCGGCGTCCGGGGGCAGCCGCGCGGCATGCCGGACCTCCCGCAGGAACGGGGATGCGGCTGCGGACGCGGGCCCGCGCCCTGGCGGTACGGCGGCGGAAGGCGCGGCCGTACGGCAGGGCGACCTGCCCGTCGCGGGGGTTCCGGCGGCCGGAAGGGCCGGGGGAGAACAGCGGCGGGCGCGTCAGGAGGCGAGGGCGAAGGCCGGCGGTCCGCGTCGGACCACGGCATGCGTGAGCAGCACCGCCCGGGGCGGCCGGGCCCGGTCGTCAGCGGGCCGGGGCGGGGTCGGGGCCCGGTAGCCGAAGGGGCGCGCGAACAGCGTCAGCAGCGGGAGCAGCAGTGCCCCGGCGAGGACGGCGCCAAGCGCGGAGAGCAGCTCGAAGAGCCGGACCAGCGCGGCGTCACCGCGCCAGAGCAGCAGCGCGCAGGCCAGCGCGGCCAGCACGTGGGCGACGGCCATCCCCGGCGACATGCCGTGGGACATCCCGTGCGTCATGCCGCCCGCCATGTCATGGGTCATGCCGCCGGTGGTTCCGTCGGGCATCCCGCCGGACACCGGTCGGGACATGCCGGGCATCCCCGCCATCCCCGGCAGGCCCAGGTCCATGCCCGTGGCCGCCCCGTCGGCGGAGGCGCCCGCCCCCACGGCCCCGTGGTGCATCCCGGCCATGGGGCGCAGCCCATCGGTGGCCGGGGGGACGTCCGGGTCGATGCCCGCCATCCGGGCCAGCTCGACCGGCGAGAGTCCGCCGGGCGCGTGGCCCGGGTTGCAGAGCAGCAGGGCGGTCCAGTCCGTGGTGGCGAACCGGCCGAGACCGCCGCCGCCGCGGCCGAGCGCCCCGGCCTGTTCGAACAGCTGGTGCAGCACGGTCTGTGCGACGACCATCCAGAGGCTGATCACACCGAGCCCGCGCCGCTGCCCGGCGAGCAGCCAGGTCAGCCCCAGCACCGCCCCGAACGCGCCGACCAGCACCGCCGACGAGACCCCGGACCCGGCCATGGCGACGTGCGCGGCGGCAGCCATCGCCACGCACAGCGCGGCGAAGACCGTGGCGCGCAGCAGGCGGATCCGGTCGGTCATCACGATGGCACTCATCGTCGCATCCGCCCCGCCCGGCCCGGACCGCACCCTCCGGTATCGGCCGGTTCCGCCCCGTGAGACCATGCCCGGCTGCTCGCCCGGCTGCTCGCCCGGCTGCTCGCCCGGCCGCGCGCCTGACGGTTCGACGGCGGCCCGGTCGGAGACCGTCCTCCCCGGTGCGCGCCGACGCGAACAACTGCTCGTACGACCATCGGTGCGGTTTGACAGGCGATCACCGCGTGCTCACTAGATGTGCACGCACGGATACGTCCCGTGCGCAGTGGAGTGGTGTCGCCCAGCAGCAGGGAGGTCCGACCTTGGAGACCCCGACGGATGCCACGGAGTCCTTCGCCGACTCCGACTCCGACTCCGACTCCGACGCCGACGCCGACGCCGACGCCGACGCCTTCGCCGAGCGCGACTCGGCCGCCGGACCCACCGGGACCCCCGACCTCGCCGACCCGCGCTTCTGGCAGCTGCCCGCCCCCGCCCGCGCCGCCGCCTTCGCCGAGCTGCGCCGCCTGCCCGCCCCGGTGTTCTTCGGTGAGCGCGCCACCGGCAGGGGCTTCCACGCCCTGGTCCGCCACGCCGACGTGGTCGAGGCCAGCCGTACCCCCGCCGTCTTCCTGAGCGGTCCCGGCGTCACCACCCCCGCCCCGGCGCGCTGGGTCCGGCTGCTGTTCGGCGACTCGATGGTCAACCTGGACGACCCCCGGCACGCCCAGCTGCGCCGGATCGTCTCGCGGGCGTTCACCCCGCGACTGCTCGGCCGGGTCGAGGAGGACGTCCACCGCACCAGCGTCGCCCTGGTCGACCGGGTCGAGCGGGAGCGGCCGGAGGACTTCGTGACCGCGGTCGCCGCCGAACTCCCGTTCCAGGTGATCTGCACCATGATGGGCATCCCCGAGCAGCCGCGCCGCGCCATCCTCGACCTGGTCAACCGCACCTCCGCGGACATCGGGGTCGCCCGCACGCTGCGCCACCGGCTCCGGGCGCCCGGGCGCGGACTGCGGGCGCTCGCCCGGATGCAGGCCATCGTGGCCGGAATCGGCCGGGAACGCCGCCGCCGGCCGACCGAGGACCTGATCTCCGCGCTGGTCACCGCAGACGTGGACGGCCGCCGGCTCACCGGTCGCGAGCTCGGCGCCTTCTTCACCCTGCTGCTGGTCGCCGGGGTCGAGACCACCCGCAACGCGCTCGCCCACGGCCTGCACCTGCTGACCGCGCACCCCGACCAGCGCGCCCTGCTCCTCGCCGACCTGGACGGGCGGCTCGGCGGCGCGGTGGACGAGATGGTCCGCCACGCCACCCCGATCATCCAGTTCCACCGGACCGTCGCCGTCGACCACGAGCTCGGCGGCCCCGGCGGCCCACTGCTGCGCGCGGGCGAGAAGGTCGCGCTGTTCTACGGCTCCGCCAACCGCGACGAGGCGGTCTTCCCCGACCCGGACGCCTTCGACATCACCCGCACGCCCAACCCCCACCTCGGCTACGGCGGCGGCGGCCCGCACTACTGCCTCGGTGCGCACCTGGCCCGGCAGGAGATGACGGCGCTGTTCCGGGAGCTGTTCACCCGGCTGCCCGGGACCCGCTCGGTCGGCGAGCCGGACCTCGTCCCGTCCAGCTTCGACCACCGGGTCCGCTCGCTGCGCTTCACCTTCTGAACCCGCGGCACGGCATCCGGCACGGCCCGTGCCCTGCACCCGGTCGAGTCAGGGCCGGTGGCCGGGCAGCGGCCGGCTCGCTCGCCTGGACCAGGACGGTCGGGCCGGCGAGCAGCGGGTTCCCGCCGCACTGGTGGACGTGGAGAGGGCAGGCCCGGCGGTGCTGCTGATGCTGGTGGCGGGCGTCACGGCGGGCGCCTGGGAAGGGGAGCACAATGCCGGACATGACTGATCGTCCGCTGCCCGCAGGACCCGCCCGCTCCGTGAACGCCGTCGGCGGATCCACCGCCCACGCCACCGCCCACGCCACCGCCCACGCCACCGCCCACGTCGCCGACCGCCCCACCGCCGACGCCTGGGCGGCCCTCGGCGGACCGGCCGAGCTGCTGGAACGGGTGCGGTTCCAGGGCCCTGAGGACGTCCTTCCGTCCGGGCTGCCGGTGCGGCGCCTCGCCCGGGCCGCCGTGGCCGTCTGCTCGCTCGCCGCCGCCGAACTCGCCGCCCTGCGCGGGGGCGGCCCCGTGCCCGCCGTCCGGGTGGACCAGGGCGCCGTCGCCACCGCCTTCGTCAGCGAGCGGCACCTGACGATCGACGGCCGCACCCCCGTCAGCTTCGCCCCGCACTCCGGCTTCTGGCGCACCGCCGACGGCTGGGTCCGGACCCACGCCAACTATCCCCACCACCGCACCCGGCTGCTGGCCGCCCTCGGCCTCGCCGCGGACGCCGGGCCCGAACAACTCGCCGAGGTCATCGGCACGCTGCCGGCCGAGCAGGTCCAGGAGCGTGCGTATGCGGCTGGGGCGCTCGCGGTGGCCGTCGCGCCGGTGAGCGCGACCGTGCACCCCCTGGTGGAGCACCTGGAGGTCGGCACCGCAGGTACCGCAGGCACCACCGGCAGGGCCGACAGGGCCGGAAGCACCGCAGGCACCGCCGGGAGCACGTCCGCCCGCCCGCTCGGCGAGGCACCGGTGGACCGGCCCGCCGCCGGGGTCCGGGTGCTCGACCTCACCCGCGTGATCGCCGGGCCGGTCGCCACCCGTACCCTCGCCCTGCTCGGCGCCGATGTCCTGCGCGTCGACTCGCCCCGGCTGCCCGAGGCCGAGGACGCCCACACCGACACCGGTTTCGGCAAGCGCTCCACCCGCCTCGACCTCGCCGAGCCCGCCGACCGCGCCGTCTTCGAGGAACTGCTCGCCACCGCCGACGTCGTCGTCACCGGCTACCGCCCGGGCGCCCTCGACGCCCACGGCCTCGCCCCCGACGCGCTGTTCGCCCGTCGGCCCGACCTGATCGTCGTCCAGCTCTGCGCCTGGGGCTGGACCGGCCCGTGGGCCGCGCGGCGCGGCTTCGACAGCCTGGTCCAGGCCGGCGCCGGCATCGCCGCCCACGAGGCCGCACCCGACGGCCGTCCCGGCGTGCTGCCCGCCCAGGCCCTCGACCACGGCACCGGCTACCTCGTCGCCGCCGCCGTCCTGCGCGCCCTCACCGACCAGCGCACCCGTCGCCCCGGCGGCCGCCACCTGCGCTTCTCGCTGGCCGGCACGGCCTCCTGGCTGCTGCACGGCATCGACCGGGAGGCGCCGGAGCAGGCCCCCGCCGGACCGGACGCACCCGACGTACCCCACGCACCGGACGAGCCGTACGACCCGTCGAAGTGGCTCGCCGAGACCGACTCCGGGTACGGGCGGCTGCGCCACGCCCTGCCGCCGATCGGCTACGCGGGCGCGCCCGCCGACTGGGCTCGTCCGCCCGGCCGGTGGGGGACGGACGCGCCGGTCTGGCTCTGAACCCACGCCGGCCCGGTGGTGTCGGTGAGGTCCGGCATCATCGGGGCATGACCACCGCACACGCCACCGACTACGCCTGGTTCGAGCAGCGCTACCCCGTCCTGGGCGAGGCCCACTGCCTCACCCACGTCCAGGGGATCTCCGCCGACGGACTGCTGCGCCGCTTCGACGCCCTGTCCGGCCGCGAGGTCGCCGGGCTGGACGCGGTGGTCGCCGCCTGGGAGGCCTTCGACGACGGGGAGGACGAGGACGTCGAAGCCCTGCTCGGCGACGGCGACGGCGACGACGGAGACGGCGACGACGGAGACGGCGACCGGCTGCTCGTCGCCGTCACCGAGCTGGACGGCTGGGCCCTCGCGATCGAGCCGTACGGCTACCTCGGCAGCCTCCACGAGGTCGTCCCCCGGCTCGCCGACGGCACCCGGCTGGTCTCGCACTTCCGGAACGTCAACGCGGTGGACAGCTTCCACTGGTGGGAGCACGGCGGCTGCCGGCTGCACTTCGAGCCGCTCTTCGCCGATCAGCGGGACGGTTCGGACGCCGACGCCCCCGGGATCCCCGAGCTGCTGACGGCCTGCGGCTTCGACCTCGGCGGGGAACGGACCGGGCTGCACACCGAGGCCGCGTTCGCGTTGGCCGAGCGGCTGACCGAGGTCCGGCTGGACCCGGAACGGCTGGAGGCCGCCACCTTCCGGCTCGGCTACGCCCCGCGCCCGTAACGGCGCCGGGCGGCTCGGGCCGGAGGCGGCGGCCTCCGTGCTCCGCCGGTCGAAGCCGCTCCGCCGGTCGGATGCGCTCCGCCGGTCGGAGCCGCTCTGCCGGCCGAGGGCGCTTCGCTCAGACCCCCGACGGGATCTGCTTGGCGCGGCTGCGCATCTGGATCGCCGTCACGATCTCGATCAGGCCCAGGATCACCAGCCAGCAGCCGGCCAGCACGGCGAGTGCGGTGATCGACCCGACCGGCCAGACCATCAGCAGCACGCCGGCCAGCGTGTTGGCCACGCCCGCGAAGGCCTGCCAGCCGCGGGCCGGCATCAGCGGGTCGGAGATCGCGGCAAAGAGCTGGGTGATGCCGCGGAAGAGCCAGCCGATCCCGATCCAGATCGCGAGCAGCAGCACCGACTGCGCCGCGCTGCGGAAGCAGAGCAGCCCGAGCAGCACGCAGATCGCGCCGCTGATGAAAGCCAGCACCCGCATCGCGGTGGTGGCGTGGGTGCCGAACGCGGCGACCAGCTGCACGATGCCGATCACCAGCAGGTAGAGGCCGAAGAGCACGCCCACCACCCGCAGGGTCTCCTGGGGCCAGGTGAAGACCATGATCCCGAGGGCGAGCGAGACGAGTCCGGCGACCAGCAGGACCTGCCAGGCGGCCTTGGCGAGCATGCCGAGCGGGCCCTGGACCGGGGAACCGTCGGGATTGATGATCGGTGAGACCACGGTGGCAGCACTCCTCGGGCGGGGGCAGAAGACGAACCCCAGCCTCTCCGTGCCGTTGCCGGACCGCGTGTCGGATACGGCCGTTCGAGGGATCCGCCTCGGCCACCGGAACGACATCCTCCGGACACTCGCCGTAGATACCATCCGGCGGTATGACTTCTGAAGGGTGGGGGACCCCTCCGGTCGAGCCGATCAGCCAGCACTACATCGTCTGCGGGGGCAATGCGCTGGCACACCGACTGATCCTGGAACTCGTCGAACACTACGAGGTGCCGGTCGTCGTCCTGGTCGCCGACCGGGCCCGTGACCACGCACCGCGGATCGAGCAGCTCGACGGCGTCGCTGCGGTCGTGGAGTACACCAGCATCACCGACGAGGCCCTGCGCGCGGTGTCCATCGGCACCGCCCGCGGCCTGGCCCTGGTCGAGGGCAGCGACCAGGAGAACATCCACGCCGCGCTCAGCGCCCAGAACCACAACCCGGACATCCGGATCGTCTTCCGGATGTTCAACCAGCGCCTCGGCGAGAACATCGAACGGCTGCTCAGGAACGGCGCCGCGCTCTCCGGCTCGGCGACCGCCGCCCCGGCGTTCGCCGCCGCCGCCCTCGGACGCCCCAACTCGGTGGAGATCGAGGGGCGTTACCTGCACATCGCCTTCGACGACGCCATCACCTCCGACCGGGTCTGCGTGGTCGCCGACCAGATCGACCGACAGGACCTCAGCAGGATCCGGCTGCTGCCCGAGCAGCAGGGCGACTCGGCCGAATTCGTCCGGCTCGCCAGCGAGTTCGGCGACGACGGACCGGTCCGCCCGGGAGGCGTGCGGCGCGAACCGGCAGCCGGGGGCGATTCCGCGGCCGAGCGGGAACCGGGCGGCACCGCCGCGCTCCAGGTGCTGCGGATCGAGCCCCGGGAGCCGATCGGCTGGTGGCGCCGGGTGCGCTGGCAGCTGCTCGACACCATGCGCTTCTTCACCAGCGCCCGGATGCGACTGGTGCTGCTCACCGCCCTCGCCGCGGTCCTGATGGCCTTCGGCGTGCTCTGGTACCTCAACCGGGACTTCGGCTGGACCGTCTACATCTCGCTGCTCGACCTGGCCGGTGCCGCCCAGCCCGACCAGCTCGCGGACATCGCCGCCGGGACGGGCACCGGCGGGTTCTGGCAGCGGGTCGCGCAGGTGGTGATCACCATCTGCGGGATCACCTTCGCGCCGGTCGCCACCGCCATCGCGGTCGAGGTGCTGGGCTCCGGGCGGCGCGGCCAGCCGCGCAACCCGGGGGCGGGCACCCGGGACCACGTGATCGTCGTCGGACTCGGCAACGTCGGCACCCGGGTCGCGACCCAACTGCACGACCTGGGCGTGCCGGTGGTCTGCATGGAACGGGACCCGCAGGCGCGCGGCATCGCCGCCGTCCGGGCGCTCGGGATCCCGGTCGTGATGGGCGACGGCCCGTTCGAGGAACAGCTGCGCCGGGCCCGGCTGAAGCACAGCCGGGCGCTGGTCGCGGTCAGCGGCGACGACGCCACCAACCTGGAGGCGGCGCTGGAGGCGCGGCACGGCAATCCCGAAGTCCGGGTGGTGGTGCGGCTGTTCGACGACGACTTCGCCGGGCACTTCTACAAGACACTGGACAACGCGGCCTCGCGGTCGGTCTCCTACCTGGCCGCGCCCGCCTTCGCGGCGGCGCTGATGGGGCGCGAGGTTCGCGGGACGCTGTCGGTGCTCCGGCACGTGCTGCTGATCGCCGAGCTGGCCGTGGAGGACGGCAGCGGGCTGATCGGTCTGAACCGGCACGACCTGGAGGACCCGGGCGGCGTCCGGGTGATCGCCGTCCACTTCGCCCGCGGCTCGGCGCTGCAGTGGGGCCTTCCTGACCGCACCCGGCAGCTCGCGCCCGGCGACCGGATCGTGGTCGCCGCCACCCGGAGCGGGCTCGCCCGGCTGAACACGGTGGCGCTGGAGGAGTGAGCGGGGCGGGCGGCTGACGAGTGACAGCCGACAGAGTTCAGCTGACAGATTTCAACATCTGAAATCTGTCAGCTGTCACCTGTCGGCCGGCATCTGTCGGCGGTCGGCCCTACGGCGGCTGCCGTCCGTCAGCGGTTGCTGAACTCCGCAGGACGCTTCTCGGCGAAGGCCGCCATGCCCTCCTTCTGGTCCGCGGTCGCGAAGGCCGCGTGGAAGAGCCGGCGCTCGAAGCGGACGCCCTCGGCGAGGGTGGTCTCGAAGGAGCGGTTGACGCTCTCCTTGAGCATGACCGCCGCCGGGGTGGACATCGCCGCGACGGTCTCGGCGGTGGCCAGTGCCTCCGCGAGGAGCTGGTCGGCGGGGACGATGCGGGAGACCAGGCCGGCCCGCTCGGCCTCCTCGGCGCCCATCATCCGGCCGGTCAGGCAGAGCTCCATCGCCTTCGCCTTGCCGACCGCCCGGGTCAGCCGCTGCGAGCCGCCGATGCCCGGAATGACGCCGAGCTTGATCTCCGGCTGCCCGAACTTGGCGGTGTCCGCCGCCAGCAGGATGTCGCACATCATCGCCAGCTCGCAGCCGCCGCCCAGTGCGAACCCGGCCACCGCCGCCACCACCGGCTTGCGCAGCGCGCCGAACCGGTCCCAGGGGCCCAGCCAGTCGTCCAGGTAGACGTCCGGGAACCGGTTGCCCTGCATCTCCTTGATGTCGGCACCGGCCGCGAAGGCCTTCTCCGAGCCGGTGATCACCAGACAGCCGATCTCCGGGTCCCGGTCGAAGGCGGTGGCGGCCGCGACCACCTCGTTCATCAGCTGGGTGTTCAGCGCGTTCAGCGCCTTGGGCCGGTTGAGCGTGATCAGCCCCACCCGGCCCTTGCGCTCGACCAGGATCGTCTCGTAGGTCTCGGTCTCGGTCATCGCCGTCGACTCCCATGTCCGCTGCTCGGCGCCGCACGGGCGCGCCCTGACCACCCAACGATCTACGACGTGCCCTGTTCCGCGCCAGTCTTGATATGCGAGACGCCGGTCACCAGCCCGGGTGGAGGGTGCCGGTGCCCGCCAGCGCCGGTGCCGGGCGGGGTAGAGGCAGGGGGTCAGGCCAGGCCCAGCTCGTCGCCCTCGCGCGGGGCGAGGAAGCGTGCGACGTCCACCTCCGTCACCCCGGCGAGGGCGGCGGGCTCCCAGCGGGGGTTGCGGTCCTTGTCGATCACCTGGGCGCGGATGCCCTCGACCAGGTCGTGGCCGTCCAGCGCGGCGCAGGAGACGCGGTACTCCTGGTCGAGCACGGCCTCCAGGGAGGGCAGTGTACGGGCCCGGCGCAGTGCGGCCAGGGTGGCCTTGACGGCGGTGGGGGAGTTCGCGAGGAGCAGCTCGACGGCCTCCTTCGCCTTCGGGACGCCGGAGTCCAGCAGGCGCTCGACGATCTCCTCGGCGGTGTCGGCCGTGTAGCAGGCGTCGATCCAGGCGCGCTGCTCGGCGAGCGCGGCGGGTGGCGCGGGTTCGGCGTGCGCGGCGACCACGGCGTCGACGTCGGCGGTCGTGGGGCCGCCGGCCGTGGCGTCCGGGTCGGTGGCGCGGGCGAGGGCGTCGAGGAGCTCCGGGATCCGGGCCGAGGGTACGAAGTGGTCCGCGAACCCGCACAGCAGCGCGTCACCCGGGCCCATCGAGGCCGAGGTGAGCCCGAGGTGGATGCCCAACTCGCCCGGGGCGTGGGCGAGCAGCCAACTGCCGCCGACGTCGGGGACGAGGCCGATCCGGGTCTCGGGCATCGCGACGGTGGAGCGCTCGGTGACGATCCGGATCGCGCCGTGGGCGGACAGGCCGACGCCGCCGCCCATCGTGATGCCGTCCATCACCGCCACGTACGGCTTCGGGTAGCGGGCGATCAGCGCGTTCAGCCGGTACTCGGCGCGGAAGAACGCCCGGGTGCCGGCCCCGCCCGACGTGGCGTCGTCGTGCATCGCGCGGATGTCGGCGCCCGCGCAGAGTCCGCGCTCGCCCGCGCCGGTGAGCACGACGGCGCGCACCCGGTCGTCCGCGGCCCACTCGTCCAGCGTCGCGCGCAGGGCGGTGATCATGCCGTGGGTCAGCGAGTTGAGTGCCCGCGGACGGTTCAGCACGATCCGTCCGACCCCGCCGTCCAGGTACGCCTGGACCTCTGCCACCTCTGCGCTCATCGGGCCTGCTCCCCTCCCCTTGGTGAGGCCGGCGTCCGCCGTCCCGCGACGTCCGCCGCCCTCCGCTGTCCGCTTCTGCCGTCCACCGTACCGGGGGCGGTACGGAGTTGTGATCGCCGAGCCGAACCGAACCGAACCCGGGGTGGCTACGGGCCCGGCGAGATGACAGATGACAGCTGACAGATGATGAAATCTGTCATCTGTCATCTGTCATCTGTTGTCCGTCCCCTGTTCCCTGTCGGGTGCCGCCCGTGACCCGACAGGGAGGGGCCTGCCGCTACCCCCGGACCCGCCCGGTCACCTCGCCGAACCCGACCACGGTCCCGTCGGGCCCGGGTGCGGTGGCGGTGATGGCGACCTCGTCGCCGTCCTCCAGGAACGTCCGGGTGGTCCCGTCCGGGAGCTTCAGCGGCTCCTCGCCGTTCCAGGTCAGCTCGATCAGCGCGCCCCGGGTCTCCGGCTCCGGCCCGCTGACCGTCCCGGAGGCGAACAGGTCGCCGGTGCGCAGCGAGGCGCCGTTGACGGTCATGTGGGTCAGCTGCTGCTGCGCCGTCCAGTACATGCCGGCGAACGGCGGGCGGGAGACCAGGTGTCCGTTCAGCCGGACCTCCATCGCCAGGTCCAGGCCCCACGGTTCGCCGCCCCGGTCGTCCAGGTACGCCAGCGGTTCGACGTCGCGCTCCGGCGGCGTGACCCGGGCGTGCTGCAGCGCGTCCAGCGGGACGATCCACGGCGAGATCGAGGTGGCGAAGGACTTGCCGAGGAACGGGCCGAGCGGCACGTACTCCCAGGCCTGGATGTCGCGCGCGGACCAGTCGTTGAGCAGGCAGACACCGAACACGTGCTCGCGGAAGTCGTCCAGCACGACCGGCCTGCCCAGCTCCGACGGCGCGCCGACGACGAAGCCGACCTCGGCCTCGATGTCCAGCCGACGCGACGGCCCGAAGGCCGGCGCCGGGTCGGCGGGGGCCTTGCGCTGCCCGTGCGGCCGCACCACCGGCGTGCCGGAGACCACGACCGTGCCCGCCCGCCCGTGGTAACCGATCGGCAGGTGCTTCCAGTTGGGCGTGAGCGGCTCCGAGCCCGGGCGGAAGATCCGGCCCAGGTTGGTGGCGTGGTGCTCGGAGGCGTAGAAGTCGACGTAGTCGGCGACCTCGAACGGCAGGTGCAGCTGGACCTCGTCCGCCGGCAGCAGCGCCGGTGACAGCGCCTCGCGGAAGGACCCGTCCGTGAGCCACGTGGTGAGGTCGGCCCGCACCCGGGTCCAGACCGGACGCCCCGCCGCCATCAGCGGGTTGAGCGAGTCCGCGTCCAGCAGCACGGAGGGCGCGCCGGCCGCGCGGGCGGCCGCCCCGGCGTCCAGCACGAAGTCCCCGACGCGCACGCCGATCCGGCGCCGACCGGGCTGGTCGGCGGCGGTGAAGACGCCGTACGGCAGGTTGTGCACGCCGAACGGCGAGTCCTGGGCGCTGGCGAGCCAGCTGCGGGGGGTGGTCAACGGTCCTCCTGGTGCGGTGGCGTGGGCGACGACAGCAGGCCGAGCGCGGCCAGGTCGCCCAGGGGTTCGGCGATGCTGCAGGTGCCGAACGCGGTGAACGAGTTCCGGATCACGGTAACCTGACGATCCGTCAGTGCACGTACCGCCTTGGCCAGGACCTCGCCGTCGCGCTCCGCCAGCACCGCCTCGGCCGCGGCCGGGTCGGTCTCCTGCGCGGCCAGCAGTACGTTCAGGAAGCCGTGGTGCTCGAAGCCGGTCTCCGGGTCGGTGTGCCGGACGGCGTTGTGCAGCCCGGCCGTGCACTTGTACGGCAGTCCGCGCCGCGCGCAGCCGGTGAGGAAGGCGGCCAGTTCCGCCTCGTCCGGGAACGCCTCGGCGACCAGGCCGCCGGTGCGGAACTTCGCCCGGTACGGGCTGTCCACCAGCACGTCCAGGACGGCGTCCAGGTCGTCCCCGCGCAGGAGTTCGCGCGGCAGCTCGACGGCGGCCGGAACGTCCGGCGGCAGCAGTCGGTCCAGTTCGGCGACCGCCTCGGCGGCGTCCCGGGTGGCCAGCTCGACACCGGCCAGCTCGAACGGCGCGGCGGCGGCGAGCGCCTGGGCGAGCTCGGCGCTGCCCCCCGGCAGCACCAGCCCGACCCGGAGCGCCGCACCGCCCGCCTGCGCCGGACCGCCCGCGGCCGCGGCGGCCGTCACCGCCGCGGCCAACTCGCCCAGCCGGCCCGCCCCGCAGAGTAGCGGGCCGACCGCCTCGGCGTACCAGGCGGCGCGGTGGACGCGGTGCGCGGGCACCGCCTCGGCGACCGGCAGGTTCCCCGGAGGGAACACCGCCGCGTCGTCGAAGAGCTCGTGGAACAGCTCGGGGACGGCACCCCCCGCAGGCAGACCGCTCATCGCCCGGGCCCCCGACCGGCCCAGGTCCAGGCGTAGTTGTCGTCCTCGCTCGCCCGGCCGCCCTCGCCGAGCTCCAGCGGCCGGAAGGTGTCCACCATGACGGCGAGCTCGTCGAAGAACTCCGCGCCGATGCTGCGCTCGTAGGCGCCCGGCTGCGGCCCGTGGGTGTGCCCGCCGGGGTGCAGCGAGATCGACCCCTGGCCGATGCCCGAACCCTTGCGCGCCGCGTAGTCGCCGCCGCAGTAGAACATGACCTCGTCGCTGTCCACGTTGGCGTGGTAGTAGGGCACCGGGATCGACAGCGGGTGGTAGTCCACCTTGCGCGGGACGAAGTTGCAGATCACGAAGTTGTCGCCCTCGAACACCTGGTGGGCCGGCGGCGGCTGGTGGATCCGGCCGGTGATCGGCTCGAAGTCGCTGACGTTGAAGGCGTACGGGTAGAGGCAGCCGTCCCAGCCGACCACGTCGAAGGGGTGGTGCGGCACGGTGTAGCGGGTGCCCGAAACCCCGTGCGGGCCGCGGTGCTTGACCAGCACGTCGACGTCCCCGGGGGCGTCGACCACCAGCGGGCCGACCGGTCCGCGGAAGTCCCGCTCGCAGTACGGCGCGTGCTCCAGCAGCTGGCCGTACTTGGAGAGGTAGCGCTTGACCGGGGTGATGTGGCTGTTCGCCTCGATGCAGTACGCGCGCAGCGGCTCGTCGCCGGCGGGCACCCAGCGGTGGGTGGTGGCGCGCGGGATGATCACGTAGTCGCCCTGGCCGACCTCGATCGAGCCGAACACCGTCTCGACCGTGCCCGAACCGGACTCCACGTACACGCACTCGTCGCCGAGTCCGTTGCGGTAGAGCTCGCTGGGGGCCCCGGCGGCGACGTACGAGATCCGCACGTCGCCGTTGCCGAGGACCAGCCGACGGCTGCCCACGACGTCCGCGGACTTCCACTCCTCGCCCGCGAACAGGTCGTGCAGCTTGAGGTGGCGGGGGAGCAGCGGGTGGTTGGGCACCGTGGACTGGTCCGGCAGCTCCCACGGCACCGCGTTGACCACCGCCGAGGGGATGCCCCGGTGGTAGAGCAGCGAGGAGTCCGAGGAGAACCCCTCCTCGCCCATCAACTCCTCGTAGTACAGCCCGCCTTCGGGAGTGCGGTGCTGGGTGTGTCGCTTGGGCGGGATGCTGCCCAGCTGCCGGTAGTACGCCATCTCCGTGGTCCTCCTCGACCGTTGGTCAGAGCTCTCCGACGCTCACAGGTTGCCGCGTCGGTCCTGCTCGCGCTCGATGGACTCGAAGAGCGCCTTGAAGTTGCCCTTGCCGAAGCCCAGCGAACCGTGCCGCTCGATGAACTCGTAGAAGACGGTCGGGCGGTCGCCGATCGGCTTGGTGAAGATCTGCAGCAGGTAGCCGTCCTCGTCGCGGTCGACCAGGATGCCGCGCTTCTTCAGCTCCTCGATCGGCACCCGGACCTTGCCGATCCGCTCGCGCAGCTCCGGGTCGTCGTAGTACGCGTCGGGGGTGTTGAGGAACTCCACGCCGCGCGAGCGCAGCACGTCGACGGTGGTGAGGATGTCGTTGGTGGCGAGCGCCATGTGCTGGCAGCCGGGGCCGGTGTAGAACTCCAGGTACTCGTCGATCTGGGACTTCTTCTTGGCGATGGCCGGCTCGTTGAGCGGGAACTTCACCCGGTGGTTGCCGCTGGCGACGACCTTGGACATCAGCGCGGAGTACTCGGTGGCGATGTCGTCGCCGACGAACTCGGCCATGTTCACGAAGCCCATGACGCGGTTGTAGAACGACACCCACTCGTCCATCCGGCCCAGCTCGACGTTGCCGACGGCGTGGTCGAGGGCCTGGAAGAGGCGCTTGGGCGAGCCCTCCGGGTGCTTCACCTTGCTCTCCGCGACGACGTAGCCCGGCAGGTAGGGGCCGTGGTAGCGGGAGCGGTCGATCAGGGTGTGCCGGGTCTCGCCGTAGGTGGCGATGGCCGCGCGGCGCACGGTGCCGTTCTCGTCCGAGACGTCGTTCGGCTCCTCCAGGACGGTGGCGCCGGACGCGCGGGCGTGCTCGATGCACTTGTCGACGTCCGGGACCTCCAGGGCGAGGTCGACGACGCCGTCGCCGTGGCGGCGGTGGTGGTCCAGCAGCGCGCTGTCCGGCTGGACGCCGCCCTTGATCACGAAGCGGCAGGAGCCGGAGCGGAGCACGTACGCCTTGCGGTCGCGACGGCCGGTCTCCGGGCCGGAGTAGGCGACCAGCTCCATGCCGAACACGACCTGGTAGAACTGGGCCGTCTGGGTGGCGTTGCCGACCACGAAGACGACCGCGTCCTGGGCCGTGACGGGGAACGGGTCGCCGGCCGGGTCGTGCTCGACGAGGCCGACCAGACGGCGCAGCTGGTCGGCGTCAAGACCGGCCTCGCGCTCCTCGGGGGTCAGCTCAAGGGCGTGGGACTGCGTGGTCATCGCTCGTTCCTCCACTTCGGGCCTCGGCGTCGAGGCTTCCGCTGGATCGCGGCCACACCGCGGATGGGTGGGCGGTGCGGTTGCGGAGAGCTTGCTCCTGTCGGGGTGGTTGGGCAACAGGTCGGTTTCTCACTGCTCAATGTGTACAAGCTGGCCAGGATTTCCCGGCGTGCACTGCGCAAAATGTGCTGCCGATCCCGGGCGATACACCAAGTCTGCGCAATCCGCGATCGCGGCGTGTTCAGGTGCTCCCGACGGCGGACCCGGGCTCGGGGAGGTGGCGCAGGAACCAGTTCCGGGCCAGCTCAGCGGCCTCGTCCAGGGTGCCGGGCTCCTCGAACAGGTGGGTCGCGCCGGGCACCACCGCCAGTTCACTCTCGCAGCGCAGCAGCCGGCTTTCGGCCCGCCGGTTGAGGTCGAGCACGGTGGTGTCCAGGGAACCGACCACCAGGAGCGTCGGCGCGCTCACCCGGGCCAGTTCCTCGGCCCCGGCGAGGTCCGGCCGGCCGCCCCGGGAGACCACGGCGCGCACGGCCGGGCCCAGCTCGGCGGCGGTGTGCAGCGCGGCGGCGGCGCCGGTGCTGGCGCCGAACAGGCCGAGCGGCAGGCCGCAGGTCTCGGGCACGACGGCGTCCCCGGTGCCGTCCGCGTCCCCGACGCCGTCCCCGCTGCCGTCCCCGGCGCCCAGTCGGCGGGCGACGGCGGTGAGCCGGGAGCCCAGCAGCCGGACGTCGAACACGTTCCGCCGGTCGGCCTCCTCGGCCTCGGTGAGCAGGTCGAACAGCAGCGTGGCCAGCCCGGCCCGGTTCAGCTGGTCGGCGACGTACCGGTTGCGCGGACTGTGCCGCGAGCTGCCGCTGCCGTGGGCGAAGACCACGACGCCGAGTGCGCCCGCCGGGACGGTCAGCCGCCCCGCGAGGCGGACCCCGGCGGCGGGCAGCACCAGGTCGCGGTCGACCCCGGGGGAGGCCGCAGGCGGGTCGTCGTCCTGTGCCCGGTCCTGTTCCTGTGCCCAGTCCCGTTCGCGTGCTCGGGCCTCGGCGAGCACCCGCAGCACCTCCGTGTCCTCGGTCTGCGAGAAGTCGGCGTAGAACTCGCCGATCGCGAAGAACGGGGACGGGGTGTCGACGCAGACCAGATCGTCGGCGACCTCCTCCAGGCGGTCGGTCCAGTCCCGGGGCGCCACCGGCACGGCGAGCACCACCCGGGCCGCGCCCCGCGCCCGGACGATCCGGCAGGCCGCCTTGGCGGTGGACCCGGTGGCGATGCCGTCGTCCACCACGATCACCCTGCGGCCGCGCAGGTCCGCGGGCGGGCGGTCGCCCCGGTAGCGGCGGGCCCGGCGTTCCAGCTCGGCGCGCTCGCGTCGCTCCACCTCGGCCAGCTGGTCATCGGTGACCGAGGCGATCCGGATGACCTGCTCGTTCAGCACCCGGATGCCCTCCTCGCCGATCGCCCCCATGCCCAGCTCGGGCTGGTAGGGCACGCCGAGCTTGCGGATCACGCAGATGTCCAGCGGCGCCCGGAGCGCCTGGGCCACCTCGGCGGCGACCGGCAGCCCGCCCCTCGGCAGCGCCACGACGACGGTCCCGGGGCCGCCGAGGTCGCCCAGGCGTGCGGCCAGCCGCCGGCCGGCGTCGGTGCGGTCGGCGAACTGGGTGAAGTGACTTCCGGTGACGTGCATGACACGGCCTCCCGTTCCACCGTACGTCGTTCCGGCCGGGGAGGGCGGGCGTGGCCGTCAGGGGCCCGGGACCGGCCCGGGATCCGCTCGGGAGCACCCCGGGATCCCCCCGGGAGCGGGCCGGGATCCGCCCGGGAGCGGGCCGGGAGCCGGACAGGACGGAACCCCCGTGCGGCCGGGACAGCGGGCGCCGCACCGTGGAGCGCAGCGGCGGACCGCAGGGCCCGCCGACGACCGGAAGGAGCGCCCGACATGCCGGGCACCGTCATCACCGACCTGCGCCGACGCGGCGTCGTCGACCCCGGCCGCCTGCTCGCGGGACCGCTGCGCGGCGTCGGCCTGCAGCGGCTCGAAGCGGGCCGCAGCGCCGAGCTGGCAGCCGACGGTGTCGAGCACGCGCTCTACGTCACCGCAGGCTCCGGCCTCGCCGAACCGCCCGGGAAGGCGCTGCGGCGGGACGCCTCGTCGGACGACCGCGACGACGGGCCCCGCGACTCCGGCATCCCCCTCGTGGAGGGCACCGCCGTCGTCCTCCCGCTCGGCACCCGGACCGTCCTCACCGCCGGCACCGCCGGGATGGAGTACTTCCACGCCGTCCTGACCGTCCCCGCCGGCGACCGCACCCCTTCGAACGGAGATGAACCCGCGTGATCGTCACCACCGACACCGGCGCCGCCATGGTCCTCCTCGGCCCGAACGGCGAACGCGTACGGATCCGCTCCCTGGCCCGGCGCTCGATGCTCACCAGCGCCTGCGAGGCCTTCGACCACCTGCGGCTGAGCCCGGGCGCCCACCACGAGCTGACCGGCCGGCCCGATGCCGAGACCGTCTTGCACGTGCTGCGCGGCGCCGCCGTGGTCGGCCGACTCACCGACGAGCCGGACCACCTGGCCTCCGAAGGCGACCTGCTGCTGGCCCGTCGCGGCCGCACGCTGCAGCTCGAAGCCGGGCCGCTCGGCGCCGAACTGCTCTGCCTGACCCTCGCCGTGCCCCGGCACACCGCCGGCACCCGGGCCGCCCTGGCCCGGTGCCGCGCCGCCCGCCGCGACCGGCCCTGACCGTCCCGGCCGCCCTGAACCTCCAGGGCGGCCCTGCCCCTCCCGTCCGTCCCCGACCGGCCCTGCCAGTCCCCGTTCGAGGAGACCACTCGTGATCGTCGTACCCGCGGCCGTCCCCCGTACCGCACCCGTCTTCCGGCGGCTGATCGACCCGGAGCAGCGGCCCGCCGTCCGCGCCGGACTGACCGTCGAGACCCTGCCGCCCGGCGTCCGGATCGACCAACTTCCGTACGAATCAGCGGAGTCGGTGACGGTGGTGCTCTCCGGCCGGCTGTTCGCGGCCGGCCGGATCCTCACCCCGGGCGAGGCGATGCACCACCGGCCCGGCAGCAGCTGCCGGCTCACCGCCGCCCGGGGTGCGCCGACCACCGTGCTCACCGTGCGGCCCACGCCGCCCCGGGGCGGCGTCCCGGCCCAGCGCTCGGGCCCGGAGCCCGCCAGCGCCTGGCGGCAGGTCGACGTGGGCACCGTGGTCCCCGATCCCCGATCCCCGTCCCAGTCCCCGATCCCTGTCCCCGTCCCCGTCCCCGTCCCCGTCCCCGATCCTCGGTGTCCGGAGCCGGATCGCCGGATCGGCACCCGCACTGCCCCGCCACGCGGACGACTTCCCGAGCATGTCACGGAAAGTAGTCGATTTGTCGCTGGTAGCGTCGGCCGTGTGGATGAAGAACAGCCGGTGGAACCTCCGGACCCGCGCGACGCCTCGCCCGTCCGTGTGCTGATCGTCGACGATCACCCCCTCTTCCGCGAGGGTCTCAAGGCGGCGCTGGAGAGCGCCGACGGCGTCCTCGTGGTGGCCGAGGCCGAGCGGGTCGCGGACGTGCCGCAGGCGGTCGCCCGGCACCGCCCGGGCGTGGTGATCATGGACCTTTCGCTGCCCGACGGCTCCGGGCTGGAGGCCGTCCGCCGGCTCGCCACCCTGGAGGCGCCCCCGCCGGTGCTGATGCTGACCATGTCGGACGACGACGGCAACCTGCTCGCCGCGCTCCAGGCGGGCGCGCGCGGCTACCTGGTCAAGGGCGCCGGCCGGGAGGAGGTGCTGCACGCGGTGCGGACGGTCGCCGCGGGCGGCGCGGTGTTCGGCGGCGAGGTGGCCGGGCGGATCGCCGCCCTGCTGGCCGGAGCCCGGATGCGCGAGGCGGGCCAGCTGTTCCCGGACCTCACCGCCCGCGAGGCGGAGGTGCTGGACCTGGTCGCGCGCGGGCTGGACAACCGGCGGATCGCCCGGGAGCTGGTGGTCGCGGAGAAGACCGTCCGCAACCACATCACGCACATCTTCGAGAAGCTGCACGTCGCCACCCGCGCCGAGGCGGTCGCCCGGGCCCGCGACATGGGCCTCGGCGACGGCTGACGCACCCGCCGCACCCGCCGCACCCGCTGCACCCGCTGCACCCGCCGCACCCGCCGCACCCGCTGCACCCGCTGCACCCGCCGCACCCGCCGCACCCGCTGTACCTGTTGCACCTGTCGCAGCCAGGGTGCCGGGCCGGCGTCATCGCGTGCGGAGGTGAAGAAACCGGGGGTGCCGGTCCGCCGACCGGCACCCCCGGGGTCCCTCGGGTACTGCCGTACCCCGGTCCCGCGACCCCGCTACGGCTGCATCTCGTACGAGCCCGAGAGCGCTTCGACCCGCTCCCACACCCGCGCGGCCCGCGCCGGGTCCGCCACCGGGCGGCGCACGTTCGCCAGCGCCCAGGCGGCCTGCTCCTCGGTGGCGGAGGCCTTGCCGTGCAGCTCGGTGGCGTGCGCGGAGAAGTCGCGGACCAGGGCGTCGAAGAGCCGGTCCAGCACGTCGCCACCCTCGTCGGACCCGCTCAGACCGGTCAACTCGGCCTGCTCCAGCACCAGCTGGCCGTAGACGATCAGCGCGAACAGCTGGCCGATCTCCAGCAGGAAGTCCAGGTCCGCCTGCTGCTCCTTGCTCGGCGCGTGGCTGAGCAGCAACTCGCAGAAGCCGTCGGCCTGTTCGCGGAAGCGGGCGACGTTGGGCAGCTGCGCGTGACGGTCGTAGGCGGCGCGCCAGTCGTGGAAGCGGATCGCGCCGAGGCCGCGGGCCGGGCCCTGGCGGAACAGGAAGGCGTCGTCGGCGGCGTCCAGGCGGGTCGGCACCGGGGCGTAATCGGCCGGGGCGAACAGGTAGTTGCCCATGAACTTGAGGATCAGCGCCAGGTTGACGTGGACGGTGCCCTCCAGCTTCGGCAGGCCGCGGATGTCCTTCGCCGCCTTGTCGAAGTAGGTGTCCGCCTCGAAGCCCTTGGCCGCGATGACGTCCCACATGAGGTCGATGACCTTCTCGCCCTCGGTGGTGACCTTCATCTTGGTCATCGGGTTGAACAGCAGGTACCGGCGGTCCTCGGCGGAGGCGGTGCGGAAGTAGTCCACGGCCCGCGCGCTGAACAGCTTCATCGCCACCAGGCGGACGTACGCGTCGGTCAACTCCCGCTTGACGTGCGGGAAGTCGGTGACGTGCTTGCCGTACAGCACCCGGTTCCGGGCGTGCGTGACGGCTTCGTACATCGCGTGCTCGCAGATGCCGACGGAGGCGGTGCAGAGGTTGAACTTGCCGACGTTGACGGTGTTCAGGGCGGCGTCGAAGGCGGCCTGGCCGGTGTGCAGCACGTCCTCGGCGCGCACCGGGTAGTCCTCCAGGCGGAACTCGCTGACGTACATCTGGGCGTTCACCACGTTCTTGACCAGGTGGTACGCCTCGTGGCGGCTGTCGGCGGCGAAGAAGACGTAGCCCTCGGGGCCCTCGACGTCCGAGCGGCGGCCGAACACCGAGACCAGGCCGGCCACGTTGCCGTTGCCGATGTAGTACTTGGGACCGGTCGCGGTGAAGCCGCCCTCGCCGTCCGGGGTGAGGATCATGTCGGTGGAGTAGATGTCGGCGCCGTGGGAGCGCTCGGAGAGGCCGAAGGCCATGACGTGGCCCTCCGCCAGCAGCTTGGCGGCGCGGGCCCGGACGGCCTCGTTCTCGCTCTGCCAGACCGGGCCGAGGCCCAGGATGGTGACCTGCCAGGTGTACCAGTAGCCGAGGCCGTAGAAGCCGAGGATCTCGTTCAGCTCGGCGATCCGCGCGGTGTCCCAGCGCTTGTCGGGGTCGGCCGCGGACGGGGTCAGGAACTCCGCGAACAGGCCTTCCTTCGCGGCGAATTCGAGGAAGTCGGCGTACCAGGCGCGGTCGATGTAGGTGTCGATCAGCGCCTTCTTGCCGCGGGACTCGAACCAGTCCACGGTCGCGCGCAGCAGCCGGCGGGTCGGCTCGTCGAACTGTGCGGGGTCGTAGGTGCGCGGGTTGAAGAGCATCGCGGGCTCCTGGGTGTCGAGGGGGGCGAGGGTGTGGGCCGTCGATCCGCCGATCCGCCGATCCGCCGATCCGCCAGTCGGGCAGGACGGCTGACCGGTCGGCCGTCGGGCCGTCGGGCCGTCGGGTCGTCGGGTCGTCGGGCCGTCAGGCGTCCGTCAGGTCGTCGATCCGTCGGGTCTGTCGGCGGCGAGGCGGCGCAGGGTGGCGAGCACGTCGTCGAGCCAGGCGAGGGTCATCCGCTCGAACTCGATGCCGCCGCGCAGCACCACGTGCTGCAGTTCCTGGCGGGTGTCGAGCGCGCCGAGGTCGGGGAAGTCCCGCTGCTCGCCGTGCAGGTAGCGGGCGAGCAGGGCGGCGTGGCTCTCGCGGTGGCGTTCGACCTCGGAGACCAGCGCGGCCGGGTCGTCGAAGGCGGCGGCCCGGATCTTGACCGCGAGTTCGTGCCGGACGGTCTCCGGCTCGACCGGCTCGCGCAGCCAGTCGGACAGCGCGTCCCGCCCGGCCTCCGACGCCGAGTAGACCTTCTTGTCCGGGCGCCCGTCCTGGGCGACCTCCTGCGCGGCCACCCAGCCGTCCGCTTCCATCCGCCGCAGCACCCGGTAGATCTGCTGGTGGGTGGCGGTCCAGAAGCGTCCGATGGAGCGGTCGAAGCGCCGGGCCAGCTCGTAGCCGGAGCCGGGCTGCTCCAGCAGCGAGACGAGGATCGCGTGCTCCAGTGCCATGCCCCGCATCCTGCTATGCAACGAGTTGCATAGGCAATGGCGGCCGGCGACGTTGAGACGCAGGTCACCGGCGTGATCGGATGGTTATCGATCATTGTGGACGATCAGGTGCAAAACGTTAGATAAGGGACAGAATGGGTACGGGGCAAACGCCTTTTACGGGGCGAAGCCTTCCAAGTTCCGGACCACAGGAGGTGGTATCGGTGGCAACCCATATCCCGACGGGCATGGAGCACCATCCGGACATCGTCGAACTACGCGAACACTACGAGCGGGTCACGTCGACCCCCCGCGCCCAGGGCATCGAAGCCCTGGCCATCCTGGCCGGCCTCTTCCTGGCGGCATCGCCATGGATCGTCGGCTTCACCGCGTTCAGCACCCTGACCGTGACCTGCCTGATCGTGGGTCTGGCCTACACCGCGCTGATGGCCGGCTACGGGTCGGCCTACGAGCGCACCCACGCGAGGGCCTGGGCGGCCACCGCGCTCGGTGCCTGGACGATCATTTCCCCGTGGGTGGTCTCCGGTTCCGCCGCACACGGCAAGAACATCGTCACCTGCATCATCGTCGGTGCCGTGATGTTCCTGCTCGGCCTCGCGGCGATCTCGATGGCCACCATGACGTCGAACGGAGCGGCAATGCGGCGCGGCCGGGCCGGCCGAGCCAGGGGCTGAACTCCCCGCAGTCCGTGCCGGGGCGCGGCGGGCGTACGACCGCCCACCGCGCCCCGGTGCGCGCCCGGGGGCGTCCCGGGGTTACCGGGGTTACCGGGGCCGGAGCGCCCGGGGCTCCGGCTGCTACGGGCGGGTCATCCGCAGGACGTCCAGCGCCTCGTCCAACTGCTCCTCGGTGAGCTTGCCCTGCTCGACGTAGCCGCGCTCCAGCACCACCCGGCGGATCGTCTTCCGCTCGGCCAGCGACTGCTTGGCGACCTTCGCGGCCTCCTCGTACCCGAGGTACCGGTTCAGCGGCGTCACCACCGACGGCGAGGACTCCGCGTACTCCCGGGCCCGTTCGACGTTGGCGGTGATGCCGTCCACCGTCCGGTCCGCGAGCAGCCGGGCGCTGTTGGCGAGCAGCCGCACCGACTCCAGAACGTTGCGGGCGATCACCGGGAGCATCACGTTCAGCTCGAAGTTGCCGCTCGCGCCGGCCAGCGTCACCGTCGCGTCGTTGCCGACCACCTGGGCGGCGACCATCAGCACCACCTCGGGCAGCACCGGGTTCACCTTGCCCGGCATGATCGACGAACCGGGCTGCAGGTCCGGCAGGTTGATCTCGCCGAGCCCGGTGCGGGGACCGGACCCCATCCACCGCAGGTCGTTCGCGATCTTCGTGAACCCGACCGCCACCGTACGCAGTTGACCGCTCAGCTCGACCAGGGCGTCCCGCGCGCCCTGCGCCTCGAAGTGGTCCCGGGCCTCGGTCAGCGGCAGGTCGGTGGCGCGGGCGACCTCCGCGATGACCGCCGCCGGGAAGCCGGGCGGGGTGTTGATGCCGGTGCCCACGGCCGTTCCGCCGAGCGGGAGTTCGGCCACCCGGGGGAGGGTCGCCAGCAGCCGCTCCCGTCCGTGCCGCACCTGCGCCGCGTAGCCGCCGAACTCCTGGCCGAGCGTGACCGGTGTCGCGTCCATCAGGTGCGTGCGCCCCGACTTGACCACCCGGGCGAACTCGGTGGCCTTGCGCTCCAGCGCCTCCGCCAGGTGCTCCAGGGCCGGGATCAGGTCGTGCGTCACGGCGGCGGTGGCGGCGATGTGGATCGAGGACGGGAAGACGTCGTTGGACGACTGGCTCGCGTTGACGTGGTCGTTCGGGTGGACCGGGCGGCCCAGCCGCTCCCCGGCCAGGGTCGCGATCACCTCGTTGGTGTTCATGTTGGACGAGGTGCCCGAACCGGTCTGGAACACGTCCACCGGGAACTCGGCGTCCCAGCGCCCCTCCGCGACCTCCTCGGCCGCCGACACGATCGCCTCCGCCGTCGCCTCGTCCAGGACGCCGAGGCGGGCGTTCACCCGCGCCGCGGCGGCCTTGATCCGGGCCAGCGCCGCGATGTGCGCGCGCTCCAGCCGCTGGCCGGACACCGGGAAGTTCTCCACCGCCCGCTGCGTCTGCGCCTGCCACTTCGCGGCGGCCGGCACCCTGACCTCCCCCATCGAGTCGTGCTCGACCCGGTACTCCTGCGGCTTCTGCTGCTCGTCACCCATCGCGCGCTGCACCTCCTGTACGGGCCGGGCCGGCCCGGAACGGATCTCCGATCACGACAGCCGCGAGCGGGGCCCGGGTATTTCCGGCCGGCGGCGCAGGCTGCCCCGTGCCGGGGGTGAATGCGGGGCGATCGGCCCACGCTCACTCGAACGAGTGAGACGCCGGGCGGACCGCTGCAAACCGTCGTTGGACCCTTCGTACGCTCCTCAGCGGGCCGGGTGAACTGCCGGCCGGGCCCGGAAGCCGCAGCCAGGCCCCGGGGGGACCAACGCAAGAGGGGGACGGACGGATGACCAGGGGACACGGCGCGACGGACGCGACGGGCGGAGCCGGCGGTGCGGTCGGCCGAGGCCGTGACGAGCCGCGCCCGGGGAGCGGCACCGGAAGCGGCCTCACCCGGCGGCAGCTGCTCGGCGCGTCGGCCGCGCTCGGTGGCGCGGCCTGGGCCCTGCGCGGCACCATCGGACCGGACAGCGCCCGGGCCGCCACCCCGGCCCCGCCCGGACTCCCCGCCGGCACCGAGCTCTACCAGCGGGTCTTCCAGAACTGGTCCGGCGAGATCCGCACCGACCAGCTGTGGACGTGCGCGCCCCGCACCCCCGAGGAGGTCCCGGCCCTCGCCGACTGGGCGCACGCCAACGGCTGGCGCCTGCGCGCCTGCGGCTACCGGCACACCTGGGCGCCGCTCACCGTCGCCGACCGGACCCCGGGGAGCGCCCGCGTCCTGCTCGTGGACACCAGTCGGCACCTCACCGCCGTCACCGCCGACTCGCCCGGCACCGTCCGGGCGCAGACCGGCGCCACCATGGAGGCCCTGCTCGCGCACCTGGCCGACCGCGGCCTCGGCCTGACCTCGTGTCCGGCCCCCGGCGAGCTCACCGTCGGCGGCGTGCTCGCCATCGGCGGCCACGGCACCGCCGTCCCCGCCGCGGGGGAGGTGCGGCCGGACGGACACGGCTACGGCTCGGTGAGCAACCAGGTCGTCCGGCTCACCGCCGTCGTCCTCGACCCCGCCACCGGTCGCTACACCCTGCGCACCTTCGACCGCGCCGAGGCCGACAGCGCCGCGTTCCTGGTGCACCTGGGCCGCGCCTTCCTCACCGAGGTCGTCCTCCGGGCCGGCGCCGACCGGCCGCTGCGCTGCGCCAGCCGGCTGGACATCCCGGCGAGCGAGCTCTTCGCCCGGCCGGGTGCCTCCGGTGCCGGGGGTGGCGGTGAGAGCGACGGAGGGCTGCTCGGGGGAGTACTGGGCGGCGTGCTGGGCGGTGTCCCGGGCGGCGGTGGCAGTGGCGGCGGCGTGGGTGGTAGTGGCGGCGGCCCGCGGACCTTCGCCGAATTCGTGGAACGCGACGGCCGGGCCGAGGCGATCTGGTTCGCCTACACCGACTACCCCTGGCTCAAGACCTGGAGCGTCGCCCCGGCCAAGCCGCTCGGCTCCCTCACCGTCGAGCAGCCCTACAACTACCCCTTCTCCGACATCGTTCCGGAGCCGGTGGCCAGGCTGGCCGGACAGATCGTCGCCGGTGCCTGGGGATCGGCGCCGCTGTTCGGCCAACTCCAGTACCTGGTCGCCAAGGTGGCTCTCACCGGCGACGTCGCGGACGTCCTCCTCGCCGGCGGCCTGCTCCGCGGACTGCTCAGCGGCGACGTGCTCACCCACCTGCTCGCGGGCGGCCTGCGCTCCGACCTCTGGGGCCCCTCGCGCACCCTGCTGCAGTACGTCCGCCCCACCACCCTGCGGGTCACCGCCAACGGCTACGCGGTCCTCGCCCGGCGCGCCGACCTGCAGTGGGTGGTCAGCGAATTCGCCGCCCACTACCGGACGTTGCTCGCCGACTACCGGTCCCGGGGTGAGTACCCGGTGAACGGCGCGGTGGAGATCCGGGTCACCGGCCTGGACGACCCGGCGTACTCCGGCGTCCCCGGTGCCCGGCCTCCGCTGCTGTCCGCGCTGCGCCCGCGCGCCGACCGTCCGGAGTGGGACACGGCGGTCTGGCTCGACGTCCTCGCCTTCCCCGGCACCCCCGGGCTGGAACGCTTCGCCCGGGACCTGGAGCAGTGGCTGCTGCGCACCTTCGACGGCACCCGGGCGGGCCTGCGGGTCGAGTGGTCCAAGGGCTGGGCCTACACCGCCGACGCGGCCTGGTCGGACCGGGACCTGATCGACCGGGTCATCCCCGACAGCCTGCGGGCCGGCGGCGGGCCCGGCTGGGACGAGGCGGTCGCCGTCCTGGACCGGTACGACCCGCACCGGGTGTTCGGAAACCCTTTCCTGGACGGGCTGTTGAGGTGACGGCGGCGGTGACGGCGGTGACGGCGGTGACGGCGGTGGCGGTGGGTTACGGCTGACCGCATGAACTGACGGTGCGTCAGATGTGCTCCATCACGATCACCGCCAGGGTGTCCGGGGCGAGGGCGCGGAACACGTGCGGGGCGTCGCCCGGGTAGCTGACGTAGTCGCCCGGGCCCAGCTCGACCGGTGCCTCGGTCGGCCCGACCAGCGCGCGTCCGGCGCCGATCATCACGTGCTCGACACTGCCGGGCATGTGCGGGTCGGAGGCCCTGGTCTCGCCCGGCTGCGCCTCGATCCGGTAGATGTCGCGCCGGGCGTTGGGCGGGCAGGAGGAGAGCACGGTGGCGGCGTAGTCGGCGCGCTCGGAGTGGGTCACCGGGCCCTCGCCCGCCCGGATCACCTTGACCACGGGCCGCGGCGGGTCGACCAGTCGGCTGAACGGCACGTTCAGTGCGACCCCCAGCGCCCAGAGCGTCTCCACGCTGGGGTTGCCCGCGGCCGACTCCAGCTGGGAGAGGGTCGACTTGGCGATGCCCGCGCGCCGGGCCAGCTCGGCCATCGACAGCCCGCTGCGCTCGCGCTCGCGCCGGATCGAGGCGGCGATCTGGCCGATCAGCTCGGTTCCGGAGCCGCCGACGGCGGTGGCCGGGGTGGTCTGGTCACTCATGCTCGCCACTCACGCTTTCCTCTGGCTCCTGCGCTGCCCACCGGCTGTCGACGTCCGGCGCGGCCGGTGCGTCCGGTGCGTCCGGTGCCGGTCATGCTTTCACGTTCGCTGATGCCGCCGGCTGTTCGGCTGCCGCGGGCCGCTGCGGTTGCCCTGGCCGGTGGGGAGGGCAGGGGTGATGGCCGTTCGGTCTGGCGGTCCCCTCGTTCGGCTTGACGAACTCGGGTGAGGGGTTCACTCTAATGGACATGCGTTCGCTACTCCGAACACTGGAGCGTGCCACCCTTCGGGACATCGCTCTGGTCTGCCTGGCCGACGCCCTCGTCGGCGCTTCCTTCGGCGCGATCAGCGTCTCCGGCGGTCTGCCCCTCTGGGTGCCGATCGCGCTCTCCGCCCTCGTGTTCGCCGGCGGCTCCCAGTTCGCGGCGGTCGGTGTGGTGCTGTCCGGTGGCGGCGTGCTCGCGGCGGTCGCCACCGGGCTGGTCCTCAACGCCCGGCTGCTGCCCTTCGGCTTCACCGTGGCCGACGTCCTCGACGGCCCGAGGTGGCGACGCCTGCTCGGTGCGCAGCTGATCACCGACGAGACCGCGGCCTTCGTCCTGCAGCAGGGCGAGCCGCGCCGGCGCCGGGCCGCGTTCTGGCTCTGCGGGATCGCCCTGTACGTGGTGTGGAACCTCTCGGTGCTGCTCGGCGCCGGTGCGGGCGGACTGATCGGCGACACGGACGCACTGGGCCTGGATGCCGCCTTCCCGGCGGTGCTGCTCGCGCTCGTGCTGCCCTCGCTCACGGACCGGCGTACCCGTACGGCGGCGGTGGTGGGCGCGGTGGTGGCGGTCGCTGCCGCGCCGTTCGTGCCGACCGGGCTGCCGGTGCTGCTCGCCCTCGTCGGACTGCTGTTCGCCGGGCGGCCGGGGGCGGCGGAGGCGTCCGGGGTCGCGGAGCCGGTGGACCGGGTGGAGCAGGGGGAGTCGACGGCGGTGGCGGACCGGATGGCGCCGGTGACGAAGGAGGCGGTCCGATGATGCCGCTGTACGCCGTCCTGCTGTTGGCCGTCGGGACGTACGCGTTCCGGCTCGCCGGGCCGCTGCTCGGTGGCCGGTTCGCCCTCTCGGAGCGCTTGCGGCACCTGCTGGCGGTCGCGGCGGCGGTGCTGCTGGTCGCCCTGGCGGCGACCGGGGCGCTGACCCAGGGGCACGGCTTCGCGGGCTGGGCCCGCCCGGCCGGCGTGCTGGTCGCGGGGGTGCTGGCACTGCGCCGGGCGCCGTTCCCGCTGGTCGTCGTCGCGGGCGCGGCGACGACGGCGGTGCTCCGGTTGTGCGGGGTGGGGTGAGCGGTCGGGTGGCGGCCGACGGCCGACGGTCGGCAACTGACAACCGACAACTTTCAGCGAACAGATGACAGCAAACAGATTTCGAAATCTGTTCGCTGTCATCTGTTCGCTGTCATCTGTTCGCGGACTCGCCGTCAGCCGCCCAGCGCCTTGAAGAAGATCGTCGTCGGATGCGGAACGCCCGCCGGGTCCGTCGCGTAGTCAGGCACCGAGCCGACCCGGGTCCAGCCCGCCGCCTCGTACATCCGCTCGGCCGGACTGCCCGTCTCGGTGTCCAGCACCAGCAGCCGCAGCCCCAGTTCGCGCGCCCGCTCCTCCAGCGCCGCCAGCAGCCGTCCGGCCAGCCGGTGCCCGCGGTCCGCCGGATGCACCATCAGCTTGGCCACCTCGCCCCGGTGCCGGCCGTTCGCGGCCGCCGCCGGGCGTAGCTGCACCGTCCCGGCCAGCCGCCCGTCCGCCGCCCGGACCGTCCACAGCAGCAGCCGCCCGTCCGCGACCTCCGGGCCCAGCGCCCGCCACCACGCGGCGGCCCGGTCGTGGTCCAGCGTCGCGAGGAAGCCCAGCGAGGCGCCGTCGCGGACGGTCTCCACCAGCAGCGCGGCCAGTTCCCCCGCCGCACCGTGCAGCTCCGCCGCCGTCACCCGGCCGACGGCGTACCGGTCCCTGCCTCCGGTCGCGGCGCCGCTCCCGTCCAGGCTCCCGTCCCCGCTCCCGTTCCGGCTCTCGCCCCCGCGCCCGTCCGGGCTGCCGAGTCCGACCGCGTCCCCGGCCACGAAGCCACCCATGTCGCTTTCCTCACTCGCTCGTGCCCACCCGCCGTCCGGCCGGGTGCGGAATACTCGCCGGTACCCCGCCGAGACTACAAGGAGCTTCAATGACGAAGCCGACCCGGATCGACCCGTCCGACCTGCTCGCCGTCGGTGACCTCCTCTCGGACGAGGAGCGGCTGATCCGCGACACCGTCCGCCGGTTCACCGAGGAGCGGATCCGCCCGCACATCGGCGACTGGTTCGAGCGCGGGGTCTTCCCGGCCCGTGAACTCGCCCCCGAGCTCGGCGCCCTGGGCGTGCTGGGCATGCACCTCGACGGCTACGGCTGCACGGGCGCCGGCGCGGTGGCGTACGGCGTGGCCTGCATGGAGCTGGAGGCGGCGGACTCCGGGCTGCGCAGCTTCGTCTCCGTCCAGGGCTCGCTCGCCATGCGCTCGATCCACGCCTTCGGCTCCGAGGAGCAGAAGCAGCGCTGGCTGCCCGGCATGGCCGCCGGCGAGCTGATCGGCTGCTTCGGCCTGACCGAGCCCGACTTCGGCTCGGACCCGGCCAACATGCGCACCCGGGCGGTCCGCAAGGGCGGCCAGGGCGGCGACTGGGTGCTCTCCGGCAGCAAGATGTGGATCACCAACGGCAGCATCGCCGATGTCGCCGTGGTCTGGGCGCAGACCGAGGAGGGCGTGCGCGGCTTCCTCGTCGAGCGCGGCACCCGCGGCCTGACCACGACCGACGTGCACGGCAAGCTCTCCCTGCGCGCCTCCGTCACCAGCGAGCTGGCCTTCGACGAGGTGGTCCTGCCCGCCGAGGCCGTGCTCCCCGGGGTGGTCGGTCTGCGCGGTCCGCTCTCCTCCCTCAACGAGGCCCGCTACGGCATCCTCTGGGGCACCGTCGGCGCCGCCCGTGACTGCTACACCGCCGCCCTGGACTACGCCGGGAGCCGGATCCAGTTCGACCGCCCGATCGCCGGCTTCCAGCTGACCCAGCAGAAGCTGGTCGAGATGATGCTGGAGGTCGAGAAGGCGTACCTGGTGGCGCTGCGGATCGGCCGGCTCAAGGAGGAGGGCGCCGCCCGCGCGCCGCACATCAGCTTCGGCAAGCTCAACAACGTCCGCGCCGCGCTGGAGATCGCCCGCAGTGCCCGGACGGTCCTCGGGGCCAACGGCATCACCACCGAGTACCCGGTGCTGCGGCACGCCAACAACCTGGAGTCGGTGCTCACCTACGAGGGCACCAGCGAGATCCACACCCTGGTCCTCGGCGAGGCCATCACCGGCGAGGCCGCGTACCGCTGACGGTTCCTCCGCCCCGCGAGCAGCGGAAATCCGGTGGCCGGGTCCGTCGCGGCCCGGCTACCGTTCCCCGCCATGACCAGTCAGCCCGCCCGGACGCCCCCGACCACCACCCTCTGGCGCCCCACCGGCCCCGCGGAGTTGGCACTGGTCGAGGCCGCCGACTGGCGTGCCTGGCCGCCCCGCCTGCCCGATCAGCCGATCTTCTACCCCGTCCTCAACGAGGACTACGCGATCAGGATCGCCCGTGACTGGAACGTGCCCGCCTCCGGCGTCGGCTACGTCACCCGCTTCCGGGTCGAGACCGACTTCCTCGCCCGCTACCCCGTGCGGCAGGCGGGCGGCCGGACGATCCTGGAGCTCTGGGTGCCGGCCGAGGAACTGGCCGAGTTCAACCGGCACATCGTCGGCCGCATCGAGGTGGTCCGCGAGTTCCGGCCCCGGCCGTGACCGGGCGGGCCCCCATGGGGACGGACGGGCCGACGACGGCCGACCGAGTCCTGCTCACCTCGGCGCAGCGGACCAGTACCACCGTCCTGCTCGTCGAGGCCGCCGCCCGACGCGGTCTCACCACCGCCGTCCTCGACGGCCCGGAGACGGTCGAACGGTTCGCCGGGCGGCCCGTCCACTGGTACGGCGGGCCGCTCGCCGCCGCCCGGATCGCCGCTCCGCTCGGCCTGGGCCTGCTCGAACCCGCGGACGACTGGCTCGCCCGTCTCCCCACGGAGTTCACCCGCCGCCGGATCGAACTGACCACCCTCGCCGAGGCCTGGACACTGCGCCACCCGGCGTTCGTCAAGCCGCCCGCCGACAAGTCGCTGCCGCCCGCCGTCTACCCGGACGGCTCCCGGCTGCCGCGCACCGGTGAGCGGATCGGCCCGGACACGCCCGTGCTGGTCAGCGAGCCGGTGACCTTCGCCGCCGAGTACCGGCTGTTCGTCCGCGACGGCGACGTGCTCACCGGCAGCCGCTACGCCCGCTTCGGCCGGCTCGACCCAGCGCCGGTGACCGCCGCGGCCGTCGACTTCGCCCGCCGGCTGCTCGCCGCCGTCGGCGACACCCTGCCGGGCGCGGTCGCCCTGGACGTCGGACCGATCGCCGACCCGTACGACCCGGTCGAGCGCTGGGCCGTGGTCGAGGCCAACCTGCCGTGGTTCGCGCACTGCTACGCCGCCGACCCGGAGCGGGTCCTGGACGTCGTGCTGCGTGCCGCCGGACCGGCCGCCGAGCTGGCCGAGGCCGACCGGCGGTTCGTCCGGACGGCCGCCTGACGCCCGTTCGGCACCCGCCGGGCACCCCGGCGCCTCCCGGGCAGCGTCCGCGCGGCTCCCCGACGGCCTCCGCGCGACTCCCCGGGTCCGCGCAGCTCCCGGGAGCCGCCCGGGAGTCACGGACGTCCTTCCGACACCCGCAGGACACCTGCCGTTCGACGGTGCGACGCCGTCCGGTACGGCGGCCGGTGAAGCATGGCGCGGTCGGCGGCGCCCTCGACGGGCGCGGCCGACCGTGTGCACGACCGAAAGGAACCCCCGCCATGTCCGCTGTCCAGTGGCCCCGCCCCCGGGTGCTCGTCGTCGGGATCGACGGCGTCCGGTACGACTACCTGGCGGAGGTGCCGATGCCGCGCCTCCACGAGGTCGGCGTGGCCGGGTTCCTGGTGCCGGTCACCGTGGCGGACACCACGCCGACCATGTCCGGGCCGTGCTGGGCCACCATCGTGACCGGCGTCGAGCCCGCCAAGCACGGCGTCTGGGGCAACCACCTGGCCGGCAACCGGCTCGACGTGTTCCCCGACTTCGCCACCCGCCTCAACCGGGGCGACCGCCGCCGCACCTTCGTCGCGGCGGGCTGGGACCCGCTGATGATCAACGAGTCCGGCGGCCCGCTCTTCCGCGCCCCCGGTCGGCTCTCCTACATCGCCCCGGCCGAGGACACCCCCGAGGCCTGGGAGGTCGTGGACGAGGAGGTCACCCGGGAGGCCGTCCACGTCCTCGGCACCGCCGATCCCGAGGCCTCCTTCGTCTACCTCGGCGCCGTCGACGAGACCGCCCACTTCCTCGGCTGCGGCGACGAGTACCGCGCCGCCATGCGCGCCGCCGACGAGCGCCTCGGCCGCCTCCTGGACGCCGTCCGGGCCCGGGCCACGTACGCCGAGGAGCAGTGGACCGTCATCGTCGTCACCGACCACGGTCACGTCGACGCCGGCGGCCACGGCGGCCGCACGGTCGAGGAGCGCACCGCCTGGATCGCCTGCGCCGGGCACGACATCCCGGCCGGACCGCCCACCGGCGAGCTCCGCCACCCGGACGTCGCCGCCCAGGTGTACGCCTCCCTGCTGCGCCCGATCGACCCGCACTGGACGCTCGACGGCCGCCCCTTCCCGGTCGCCCGCCCGGTGCCCGTGACGGTCTGAGCCTCCCCGCGCCGCCGCCCCCGCGCCCCGGGTGCAGCAGGCCCGGCTGCGGCGGGGGCGGGCTTGAGCGAAGCTCGATCGGGGCTCGGGCCGTGCTCGATCCGGGCATGCGAACCTGAGCGCCGGGTCGGCACGTCCCCCGGGCGGTCGGGACCGGTGCCCCGGGCCCCGCAACGCCGGCCTGCGGGACTCCCTGCTCCTGCCGAAGGACATACGCCTGAAGGTGGAGACCGTACCCCGTGGGTTGGAGTCAAGATCGCGACTTGGTGGTGACGCTCCGCCGGGGTGACACGGGCCACGATGGTGACACCGGACGGGCGGCCGCTCGGCAGCGGGCGGCCGACAGCAGCCCGCTGGCAGTGGGCGACCGGCACGGACACGCGGCAAACGGACACGGAGAGGACAGTCGGGCATGAAGGGCATCGTGAGCAAGGTCGCGCTGGGAGTCGCGGGCACCGGCATGGCCGTGGCCGTGGCGGCCGTGGCAGTCGGCCCGCGGCTGTCCGACTGGTACGACGAGCGCCACCAGGAGCAGGCCTCGTACGCGACCGGCACCCAGGCCAAGGCCGAGCGCCACTCGATGCCGTCCTGGCTGCCCGACAACGCCTCCGGCGTCAAGTACCTGATGTCCACCACGGGCGACGACCGCCTGCTGCGCGCCACCCTCCCGGAGGGGCGGCTGCCCGTCGGCTGCGTCGCCGGCCAGCCGGGCAAGGCGGCGCACCCGGTGCCGATGTCGCTCAAGGCCGGCTGGTTCCCCGAGAACGTCGCGGCCAAAGCCAGCGGCACCTGCGGGCACTACAACGTGGCACTGAACGGCAACCAGCTCTACGCCTGGCAGGACGGCGCGGCGGTGCAGGCGGCGCTGCGGGCCGAGCACGTCGCCAAGCACTGAGCGTGCCGACCGGGGATCGGGCACCCCGGGCCGGGACCGGCCGTCCCGACCGCGGGGCGGCCTGACGGCCCAGTGGTCCCGCCGGACGGCTCAGCGGCCCCGCCGGACGGACAAGCGGCTCCACCGGGCACCGGGAGGTACGGCGGGCCGCCGCCGGGGCGCGGGGTGCGCCGTCGCGCGTGTACGGTTCGTCGGTGTGCGCGGGCAGCGGTCGCGCTCTGACGCACCCCCTGCTGTCGGGACCGGGCCGGGCTGCGATAGGACGGAGCGCGAACGAATCCCTCGTCGCCCCGTCCGTGAGGAGAACCATGCCCGGCCCGACCGTCGGCCCCGCCGATGACACGTCGACCGCTGCCGCCACCACACCCGCCGCCGGCAGGGCCGCCACCGGCTGGGCCACGATCGCGGTCCTCGGCGGCCTGACCGCGCTCGGACCCCTCACCACCGACCTCTACCTCCCGGGCCTGCCCGCGATCGCCGAGGACCTGGTCGCCGAACCGGCCGCCGTCCAGCTCACCCTCACCTTCTCGATGTTCGGGGTCGCGGCCGGGCAGCTGCTCTTCGGGCCGCTCAGCGACCGCTTCGGGCGGCGCCCGCCGCTGCTCGTGGGACTGGTCGCCTACACGCTGTCCAGCGTGGTGTGCGCGCTCGCGCCGAACCTGTCGGTGCTGATCGCCGCCCGCTTCGTCCAGGGGGCGGCGGGCTCCGCCGGACTGGTGATCGCGCGGGCCATCTCCCGGGACCGCTTCCAGGGCGTCGCGCTGCTTCGGTTCCTCGCCTCGATCGCCCTGATATCGGGCCTGGCGCCGATCCTCGCCCCGATCATCGGCGCACAGCTGCTGCGGTTCACCTCCTGGCGCGGCACCTTCGGCGCGCTCACCGCGCTCGGCCTGCTGCTCACCGTGGCCGCGTTCGGCGCGCTGCGCGAGACGCTGCCGCCGGAGACCCGGGACCGCGGCGGGGTGGGCGCGACCCTGCGGACGATGGGACGGCTGCTGCGCGACCTGCCGTTCCTGGGACTGGCGCTGACCAGCTCGCTCGCCTTCGGGGCGCTGTTCGGCTACATCAGCGGGTCGTCGACGGTGCTCCAGCACGTGTACCAGGTCTCGCCGCAGACCTACAGCCTGCTGTTCGGGCTGAACTCGGTCGCGATCGTGGTGATGACGCAGCTGAACGGGCGGGTGCTGGCGCCGCGTTGCACGCCGCGGGCGCTGATGCTGGGCAGCCTGGCGGTGGCGGTCGCCGCCGGGGTGGCGCTGGTGCTGCTGACGACGGTGTGGGACTTCGGGCTGGTCGGATTCTGTGCACCGCTGTTCGTGCTGATGGGCAGCCTCGGGGTGCTCCTGCCGAACACCGCCGCGCAGGCGCTCGGCCTGGTCGAGCCCCAGGTCGCGGGCACCGCGTCGGCGCTGCTGGGGACGGGCAACTTCCTGGTCGGAGCGGTGGTGGCCCCGCTCAGCAGCCTCGGCGGGCGGCCGTCCGCGGCGCTGCTGGCGCTGGTGGTCCTGGTCTGCGGGGTGCTGGCGACGGCGGCGTACCTGGCGCTGTGCCGGCCGGCGCGGATGGCGGTGGCCGGGGCGGGGCCGGGGGCCTGACGGCCAGGGGCCAAACGGCGGCGGGAGCCGCCGACAGGCGACAGCTGACAGCGGACAGTGGTCAGACAACGGATAACAGCTGACAGATGTTGAAATCTGTCAGCTGTTATCCGTCATTCGTTACCGCTACCCGCTACCCGCTACCCGTTACCGGCTGGCGGCCACCGGTTGCCCGTCGTCCGCTACGCGATCGAGAAGTCGTCCCCGAACACGTTGCCCTGGCCGTACCAGCCGTGCAGGTACACGGTGACGGTGCCGGAGGCGCCGGTGGTGAAGGGGATGGACAGCTTCGTCCAGCCGGCGGAGCCGGCCCAGGAGCTGGCGGTGGCGCCGCCGTTGACGCCGACGTAGGCGTAGTTGCCCTGCACCCAGCCGCTCAGCGTGTAGCTGGTGTTGGGCTTCAGCGTGACGGTCTGGGAGCACTCGCCGGTCTGGCTCGCGGTGGCCGCGGCCTGCAGCGCGTGGGTGCCGGAGTGGGCCGGGGTGGAGACCACGGCGCCACCGCTCTGGCAGGTCCACGGGGCCAGGCTGCCGGTCTCCAGGTCACCGTTGACCAGGCCGGTCGCCGGGGTGGTCCCGGTGACGGTCAGCGAGTAGGTCGCGGTGTGGGTGCCGGACGCCGCGCCGGCGGTGACGGTGATCGGGTAGGTGCCCGCCGCCGCGGCCGAGGTGGTGGTGATGTTGAGCGTGGCGCTGGTGCCGGCGGTGACGCTGCCGGGGGTGACGGTGGCGGTGACGCCGGCCGGGGCGCCGCTGACCGACAGGTTGACGTTCTGCGCCGAGCCCGCCGTCACGGCCGTCGCGACGGCTGCTGAGACCGACGAACCGGCCGCCACGGTACCGGAGTTCGGGTTCACCGCGACCGAGAAGTCGTTGCCCGGCTGGGTGCCGGTGACGGTCAGCGTGAAGACGCCGGTGTGGTTGCCGGAGGCCGCCGTGCCGGTGACGGTGATCGGGTAACTCCCGGGCGCCACCGACGAGGTGGTGGTGATGTTGAGCGTGGCGCTGGTGCCGGCGGTGACGCTGCCGGGGGTGACGGTGGCGGTGACGCCGGCCGGGGCGCCGCTGACCGACAGGTTGACGTTCTGCGCCGAGCCCGCCGTCACCGCCGTCGCGATGGTGGCGGAGGTGGACGAACCGGCCTTGACCGTCCCGGAGTTCGGGCTGGCGGTGACGGAGAAGTCGTTGCTCACCGTGGAGCCGCTGGTGAAGGGCGCGAAGACGTGGGTGAAGTCCCAGGTGTTCTGGGCGATCCCGGAGCAGTTGTCGTTGCCCTTCGTGCCCGGGCAGCCGCCGTTGTCGCGCTGGAGCGCCCAGAAGGACAGCGTGTTGATGCCCTTGGCGACGGCCCAGTTGTAGACGGTGGTGGCGTTGGCCAGGGTGAAGGTCTCGGCCGGTCCGAAGTCGTCGACGCCGATCATCTCGGTGATCCCGATCGAACCCCAGAGCTGGGCGGGGGTCCTGGACGGGTAGAGCCCGGCGAGCTGGTCGTAGAGGCCCTGCGCGGAGGTCTGGGTGTCGGCCGCCATGTCGTGGCTGGCGTTGTCGTAGTAGTCGAAGGTCATCATGTTGACGACGTCGATCCGCGCGTTGTTGCTGACCGCGTTCCGGAGCACCGCGAGGCCGCTGTCGGCGAGCCCGCTGGTGGTGGTCGGCAGGGTGTAGGAGAACTGGATGCTCCGCCCCTTGGTGGCGGCCCAGTCCTGCACGAGCTTGATCGCCTTGTTGCGGCGGTCGATCCCGGCGGTGTTGGTCAGCGAGTTGTCCTCGATGTCGAGGTCGATCCGGCTGATGTCGTAGGTCGTGATGACGTTCTCGAAAGCGGTGGCGATCTGGTTGACATCGGTGCAGCTGTCGGCCAGCTCGGTGCCGGTGTTGTCGGCGGTGTAGCCGCCGAAGGACGGGATCACGTCCCCGCCGTTGGCGCGGATGGTGGCGATGTCGGCGCCGAAGGTCGCGGAGGAGACCGGCATCGAGGAGTCGCCGTTCCAGTACGGCGTGCACGAGCCCTTGGTGGCGGCCTGCAGGAACGCCATGGTCAGGTGCTTGGCGCCGGACTGCGCGGCCAGCTGGGCCGGGCTCTGGCCGGTCCAGGCCTCGAAGTAGGGAGCGAAGACCCGACTGGGGAGCGGGGTGGCGGCCTGGGCGGAGCCCGTCCCGGCGGCGACCAGGCCGGCCGAGGCGGCCAGCGTGGCACAGGCCGTCAGCGCGGCCTGGATCGTTCGGCGAAGACGCATGGATTCTCCAACAGACTTGGTGGGGCAGGACGTTGGGGAGGTGCGGGCGGTCCGGGGCGTGCCGGCCGTGTGGGGTGTGGCCGGGCGACCCCTGGCCCGGGATCCGATCGGGATCGGGTGGAACGGGGGAACGCGGGAGCGGGAGCACGGGAGCAGAGGAACACGGGAACGCGGGAGCGGGGTGGAGACGGGGGTGTGTGGGCGTGCGGCAGCCCACCGACTCGCGTGGACGCGGGCGGCGGTGCGAGTGCGCGCGGCCGTACGGGGCGGGGGTGGAGCGGAGCAGGGCAGGGCAGTGCCTCAGCCGCCGGTGGTCACACCCCCACAGTGCATCCCGGTCGGATCGACATGCTTATGTTTGGACTAGACCACTGGTCTGTCAAGAGACCTAACAGTTCGTCAGCACACGGCCCGGGTGGCCGAAGGGTGCGGATCGCCCTCCGGGCGCGGGGTGGCCGGGAACGAAAAGACCGTGGCCGCGCACCCGGTGACGGGGCGCGGCCACGGCGGCCCGGCGCTCAGGACACCGGGCGGTTCTGGCATCGCGGCGCGGGTGCCGCGAACGGGGTCAGCGCGGCGGGGGGCAGAGCGTGGCGCGCAGCGTGTCGTTGATCCTGGCAGCGGTGTCCGGCCCGAAGCCCTGCGGGTGGTCGGGCGAGGTGAAGCGCTGGTTGGCCAGCTCGACCAGCTTCGCCGTGTCCTTGGGGAACTGGTACAGCGACTGGCACTGGTTGCGGGCCCGGTCCACGGCCTGGTCCGGCTTGCCGCCGACGATCGCCGGGTCGATCGCGTTCAGCGCGCCGATCAGTTTGGCGGTCAGGTCGGCGCCCGGCTTGGTGGGCAGACCGGCGTCGGCGGGCGGAGCGGGCTTGGCCGGTGCGGGGGCTCCCGGGGTGCCGGCGTCGGGAGCGGGCGTACCCGTCGTGCCGTCGGCCGTGGGGGCGGCCGTGCCGGGCGCGGGGGCCGTCGGAGCCGAGGCGGCATCGGAGGGTGCGGCACCGGAGGGCGCGGCGGTCGAGGCCGCGGTGGCGGTGGGGGAGCCGGCCGCGGAGGTGGCCTTGCCCGAGCCGGATCCGGAGCTGGAGCAGGCAGCGAGGCTCACCGCGGCGAGTGCCGTGAGGGTGGCGGCGAGGAGACGAGTGCGCATGGCGCCCAGACTGTCATGTTCGCGGCGCGAAAGGGAAGGTCCGTCGGCGGAGTGGGCGGGGGAGTGCGGGGGCGGGAGCACGCGGGCGGCGGCCCGGGAGAGTGCTCCCCCGGGCCGCCGCCCGCCGTCCGCCGCGCCGGCCGTCAGCCGAGGCCGTTGGACTTCAGCCAGTCCTTGGCCACCGCCGACGGATCCTCCTTGTCCACCGCGACGCGCTTCATCAGCGCCGTCAGCCCCGCCGTGTCGAGCTTGGCCGACACCGCGTCGAGCGCCGCCGTGGCCGTGGCGTCCACGCCCGACTTGTTGACCAGCGGGGTGACGTTCTGCGCGCCGAAGACGTTCTTCGGGTCGGCCAGCGGGACCAGCTTGTACTGGACGATCTTCGGATCGGTGGTGAACACGTTGCCGACCTGGATGCCACCGTCCTTGAGCGCGTTCGCGGTGGTGTCGGCGGTGGGCTTCCACTCCTTGAAGGTCAGCCCGTAGACGTCCTTGAACTGCTGCTCGCGGCGGGACTTGAACTCCGGCGGGCCGCCGATGCTCAACTCACCGGCCTTGGCGGCCAGGTCGGAGATGCTCTTGAGGTTGTACTTGTCGGCGGTCTCCTGGGAGACGCTGAGCGAGTCCTTGTCCTCGGCGGGGGAGGACGCGAGGATCCCCAGCGAGGCGGGCAGCGCCGTGGCGAGCGCCGCGTTCACGTCCTGGGTGCTGACCGCGGTGGACTTGGCGTCCAGGTAGGCGAGCAGGGCGCCGTTGTACTCGGGCAGGACGGTGAGGTTGCCGCTCTGCAACTGCCCGTACAGGACCTCGCGGCTGCCGATGTTGAACTTCTCCTCGACCTTGACGCCCTTGGCCTTGAGGGCCTGCGAGTAGATCGAGCCGAGCAGGACGTTCTCCGGGAAGTTCGCCGAGCCGACGACCACGGTCGACCCGGAGCCGCCGCCCGCGCCCGGGCCGCCCGAGCCGCCCGGTGCCGCCGAGGCGCTCGAACCCCCGCCGAGCGGGTCGCCGCCGGAGGAGCCGCAGGCGGTGGCGCCGAGGGCGAGCGCGGCGAGCGTGCCGAGGACGACCGCGCGGCGGCCTCGCTTCATTGTCGACATGGTGACAGATGTCCTTCCGGAGAGGATGGGGAGAGGAGGTCAGCGGGCCCGGTGCCGGGCGCGCACCCCGGGCGGGAGCGCGAACCGGGCGAGCAGGGCGAAGAACACCTGGGCGGCGACCGCGAGCAGCACCACCAGCAGTGCCCCGCCCACGGTCACGGCGTACTTGCGGGTCGCCAGCCCGTCGATGACGTAGCGGCCGAGCCCGCCCAGGCCGACGTAGGCGGCCACCGTGGCGGTCGCGATCACCTGGACGGTCGCGGTGCGGAAGCCCGCCAGCAGGGTCGGCGCGGCCGAGGGCAGGCAGACCTGCCGCAGCACCTGGGGATGGGTCAGGCCGATGCCGCGCGCGGCGTCCCGGACGTCCGGGTCGGTGCCGCGCACCCCCTCGACGGAGGCCACCAGCAGCGGCGGCGCGGCGAGCGCGACCAGCGGGATCAGGACCGCGGTGTCGCCGACCCCGGCGAACAGCACCGCCAGCGTCACCAGGCCGAGGGTGGGCAGGGCGCGGGCGGCGCCGGCCAGCGCGGTCACCACGGTGACGCCGCGCCCGGTGTAACCGATCAGCAGCCCGAGCGGGACGGCGAGCAGCGCCGCGTACAGCAGGGCCTCGCCGGAGAGCAGCAGGTGCTCGACGACCCGGTGCGCGATCGAGTCCGGTCCGGTGCGGTGATCGGTGGCGGTGAAGAAGTCACCCAGCCAGTTCAGCCAGTTCACGAGCCCGCCCCCTTCTCCTGGACGGCCCAGGGCGCCAGCACCCGCCGGGCGCCCACCAGCAGCAGGTCGACGGCCAGCGCGAGGACCGCGATCAGCGCGATGCCGGCCACGATCGGGGTCGGGAAGGTGCGCTGGAAGCCGTCGATGAAGAGGTACCCGAGCCCGCCGCGTCCGACCAGCGCCCCGACGCTGGCCAGCGAGATGCTGGACACCGCCGCCACCCGCAGCCCGGCGATCAGGTACGGGACGGCGGCGGGCAGTTCGACCGAGGTCAGCCGGCGCCACGGCCCGTACCCCATCGCCGTGGCGGCCTGCCGGACGGCGTCCGGGACGGCACGCAGCCCGTCCACGGTGGTCGGCAGCAGGACGGCCAGGGCGTAGAAGGTGAGCGGGATCATCACGGTCGCCTGGGTGGCGAGCCCGGTGTACGGGATCAGCACCACGAACACGGCCAGCGAGGGCAGCGCGTAGACGATGTTGAAGACGGCGGACAGCGGCTGGTAGAGCCGGGGGAAGCGGGCGCAGGCCAGGCCGAGCGGGACGGCCAGCAGCAGACCGACGAGCACGGGGACGAGGGCGATCACGGCGTGGTCGGCGAGCAGGTGGCCGAGGTAGCCGAGGTGGTCGCCGATCCAGTACCAGCGGACGATCGGTTCATCGTCCACCGGGGGCTCCGTCGGGGGTGTCGCGATCGGAGGGCTCGTCGGTCCTGGCGGGTCCGTCGGTCCCGGCGGGTCCGTCGATTCCGGTGGGCCCGCCGGCCCCGGGGTGGAGTGCGGCGAGGATGGCCTCGCGGCTCGCGGTGCCGGTCGCCCGGCCCTCGGCGTCCAGCGCGACCGCGACTCCGGCGGGGGAGAGGACGGCGGCGTCCAGCGCGGTGCGCAGGGTGTCGAGGTCCGGCCGGAAGCCGGCCGCCGGGTGCAGTTCGGCGGTGACGGCGTAGCGGTCGATCCAGCCGATCGGGCGGCGCTCGTCGTCCAGGGCCAACTCCCAGCCGCCGTACCTGAGTCCGTCCGCGGACCCGTCCGCCGACCCGTCCTCGGTGCCGCCGTTGAGCGGGTCGCCGACCGGGCGCAGGGCGACGGCGCTCGCGGGGCGCAGCCCGAGGCCGCGCAGGCCGCGGTCACGGCCGAGGAAGGCGGCCACGCCGTCGTCGGCGGGGGTGGTGAGCAGGGTGTGCGGGTCGGCCAGCTGGGCGATCCGGCCGTGCTCGCGCAGCACCACCACCTGGTCGCCGAGCCGGACGGCCTCCTCGATGTCGTGGGTGACGAACAGCACCGTCTTGCGCAGCTCGGACTGCAACCGCAGCAGCTCCTCCTGGAGCCCGGCGCGCACCACCGGGTCGACGGCGCTGAACGGTTCGTCCATCAGCAGCACCGGCGGGTCGGCGGCCAGGGCGCGCGCCACGCCGACCCGCTGCTGCTGGCCGCCGGACAGCTGGAACGGGTACCGCTTGGCGGTCTCGGGCGCGAGTCCGACCAGTTCGAGCAGTTCGGCGGCCCGGGCCCGGGCCTTCTTGCGGTCCCAACCGAGCAGGTAGGGGACGGTGGCGATGTTGTCGATCACCTTGCGGTGCGGGAACAGTCCGGCCTGCTGGATCACGTACCCGATGCCGCGGCGCAGCTTGGCGGGCTCCAGCTTCGCGACGTCGGCGCCGTCCAGCAGCACCCGGCCCGAGGTGGGCTCGACCATCCGGTTGACCATGCGGAGCAGGGTGGTCTTGCCGCAGCCGGACGGTCCGACCAGGACGGTTATCCGGCCGGTCGGGACCTCAAGGTCCAAGCCCTCGACGGCGACTGTGCCGTCGGGGTGGCGCTTTCCGGCGCCCTCGAATCTGATCACGGGGTGTTTCCTCATCAGGGCGCCCCGGGGAGGCGGCGCCTGTGTCGGTCGGTCGTTCGGTTGTTGGTGGCTCGTCGACAAACGGCGGTGCGGATCGATGCTGGTGACGCTTGTCGTACCAACCGCCCGGGCGTTCTTCCGCCCGCGTGGCTGCCCAGGTTCGGACCGGCGGAAACTCCGATCAGATTATGACCTGCGTCATCTCCTGTCTCTGATTTACCGCCGGGCGCGTGCCGCCGGGTCCTTCGTCCGCGTGCTCGTCCGGCCGCTCGCGTGCCTGCTCGTCCGGCCGCTTGTCCGCCTCGTCCGGCGCAGGTTCAGGCTCAGCCGCCCTGACGGGTCGGCAGGCCGGACGCCGCCCAGCCGACGAACCCGCCGTCCAGGTCGGTCGCCCGGTGCAGCCCCAGTTCGCGCAGCGAGGCGGCGGCCAGGCTGGAGGCGTAGCCCTCGGAGCAGACCACGATCACCTCGGTGTCGTAGCCCGTGGCCTCGGGGATCCGGTGACTGCCCGTCGGGTCGAGCCGCCACTCCAGCACGTTGCGCTCGATGATCAGCGAGCCCGGGATCTCGCCCTCGGCCGCCCGCTGCGCCGCCGGACGGATGTCCACCAGCAGCGCGCCGTCCAGCTGGGCCTGGTAGGCCTCCCGGGCGCGCGGGCGGTGGACGCCCTCGCGGGCCCGCTCCACCAGGTCGTCGATCGTGGTCACCATTGCTCCGGTCCTTCCTCCGAGGTGCGGACGAGCCCTCCGGCCCGCAGATCGTAGTGCGCCATCGAGCTCAGCGGGGGCGAGTAGGCGTGCAGGGTGACGGCGGGCCCGGAGGCGGTGTTGCGCACGTCGTGCACGTACTCGGGGCCGAAGGCGCGGGCGGTGCCGGCCGGGATCCGGCGGATCAGCAGGCCCTGGTCCGGGCCGCCGAGGGACAGTTCCTCCAGCTCTCCGAGAGCGACGGTGAACGCGCCGCGCGAGCCGCCGTGGTCGTGGAAGCCGGTGGACTGGCCGGGCAGCCAGCTGATCAGCCACACCTCGTGGTCGTCCTCGGCCACCAGGCGCCGGTACCAGCGTTCCTCGGTGGAGAGGCGGACGTGGTGGATCCACTGGTCCGGCTGCTCGGCGAGCTCGCGGACGAGGGTCCGGAGGGTGCCGGGGGAGAGCGGGGCCCGGGCTTCGGCCGCGGGGGGAGCGGTCGTCGGGCTCTCGGAGACGGGGGCCGGGCTGGTGTGCGGGCTCATCAAGGCGTCCTCGGGTGCGCGGGAACGTCGGCAGGGGGTGCCCGGGTCCGGCGACGCGGGCGGGCGCGGGCCGACGGAGCGGCCCGGCACGCACGGGTGCGCCGGGGCGGGGCGGGAGGTCAGGACTGCGGGTGCGGGTGCGCGGCGCGGGCCCTGGCAGACGTCACAGGGCGGGACCGGCGGGGTAGCTCAAGGTCAACAGGCACAGATGGAACTCGCCTGGCGTCGCAGATCGACGTGCAGGCGGCAGACCAGAGTGGTGCCGGAGTCCATGCGCCGGATCCTTCCCGAGCGAACCGGACGAAGTCAAGCCGGGCTCCCGGTCACCCCGTGGTCGGGCTGCTCTCGGCGACGGGTGAAAACTGACCGCTGAACGGCGGATCAACGGTGACCCACCTCGCGATCGTCTGATCATCCTGATCTTCATTGAGGGTCAGGAGGAGAGGGTGATTTCCGTGGAGGACTGGGCTGAGATCCGCCGGCTGCACCGGGCCGAGCACCTGCCGATCCGGGCGATCGCCCGGCACCTGGGCATCTCGAAGAACACGGTGAAACGGGCCCTGGCCACGGACCGGCCGCCGGTCTACCAGCGTCCGCTGAAGGGCTCGGCGGTGGACGCGATGGAGCCGGCGATCCGTGAGCTGCTCAAGGCGACCCCGACGATGCCGGCCACCGTGATCGCTGAGCGGATCGGCTGGGAGCGCGGGATGACGATCCTCAAGGAACGCGTACGCGAGCTCCGCCCGGCCTACCTTCCCGTCGATCCGGTCTCGAGGACCGTCTACCAGCCCGGCGAGCTCGCCCAGTGCGACCTGTGGTTCCCGCCAGTGGACATCCCGCTCGGCTACGGCCAGTCCGGCCGGCCGCCGGTCCTGGTCCTCGTGTCCGGCCACTCGCGGGTGATCACCGCCAGAATGCTGCCCTCCCGGCAGACCGGCGACCTGATCGACGGCCACTGGCGCCTCCTGACCGGCTGGGGCGCCGTCCCCAGGACTCTGGTCTGGGACAACGAGACCGGCGTCGGCAAAGGCCGGCTGACCAGCGAGTTCGCCGCATTCGCCGGCCTGCTCGCCATCCGGATCCACCTCTGCCGGCCCCGCGATCCGGAGGCGAAAGGCCTGGTCGAGCGCGCCAACGGCTACCTGGAGACCAGCTTCCTGCCCGGCCGCACGTTCAGCGGCCCGGACGACTTCAACCGGCAGCTGAGCGCCTGGCTGCAGATCGCCAACCGCAGGCAGCACCGCTCGATCGGTGCCCGGCCCGTCGACCGCTGGGAGGCCGACCGCGCCGCGATGCTCACCATCCCTCCGGTCACCCCGCCGCACTGGTGGCGATTCCACACCCGCATCGGCCGCGATCACTACATCCGCGTCGACACCAACGACTACTCCGTCCACCCCCGCGCGATCGGCAGGACGGTGATGGTCCGCGCCGACAACGAGGAGGTGACCGTCATCGCCGGCAACGACATCGTCGCCCGGCACACCCGCTGCTGGGCCAAACACCAGAGCCTGACCGACCCCGACCACGCCGCCGCGGCCGCCGTCCTGCGCGGCGAGGTGATCCACCAGCAGGCCGCACGCGCCGCCACCGCCCGAGCCGCTCTCCTCGCCCCGGACAGCCTCGGCATCGAGGTCGAACAACGCGAGCTCGGCACCTATGACCGTATGTTCACCCTCATCGAGGGCGGCGCCGGGAAGGAGGACACCTGATGGCCCGCACTGCCGCGAACACCGCGACCGACACGGCGAAGACGGACGGCCAAGCCACCCGCACCGGCCGGCAGACCGCCGCCGACCTGGCCTTCCTCGCCCGCGCGATGAAGGCCCCGGCCCTGCTGGACGCCGCCGAGCGCCTCGCGGAGCGCGCCCAGGCCGAGGCCTGGACCCACACCGAATACCTGGTCGCCTGCCTGCAGCGCGAGGTCTCCGCCCGCGACAGCCACGGCGGCGAGGGCCGAATCCGCGCCGCCCGCTTCCCCGCGATCAAGACCATCGAGGAACTGGACGTCGCCCACCTGCGCGGCCTGACGCGCCAACAACTCGCGCATCTGGGAACATTGGACTTCATAGCGGCCAAGGAGAACGCCATTTTCCTGGGACCGCCGGGCACCGGAAAGACACACCTGGCCACCGGGCTCGCCGTCCGGGCCTGCCAGGCCGGCCACCGCGTCGCGTTCGCCACCGCCGCCGAATGGGTCGACCGCCTCGCCGCCGCCCACCACGGCGGCCGCCTCCAGGACGAACTGGTCAAGCTCGGCCGCTACCCGCTGATCGTGATCGACGAGGTCGGCTACATCCCGTTCGAAGCCGAGGCCGCGAACCTGTTCTTCCAGCTGATCTCGAACAGATACGAACGGGCCAGCGTGATCGTCACCTCGAACAAACCGTTCGGACGGTGGGGCGAGACCTTCGGCGACGAGACCGTTGCCGCCGCCATGATCGACCGACTCGTCCACCACGCCGAGGTCCACTCCCTCAAAGGCGAGTCCTACCGCATGCGGGGCCGCGAACTCGGCCGCGTCCCCACCTCCACCGACAACGACTGAACACAACCACCGACGACGCGAGGGTCAGAACTCAACCGCCCAAAGTGGGTCACGGTTCAGCCGCCGCCGACACCTGCCGGCTCCGCTCGGCTCCGACTCGGCACGGGCCGAACCGCGGTCTGGCCGAAACCGCATCCCGAGTGCCCGGTTTCACTCGAACGAGCAAGGAGCGGATGAGTAAGGAGGCTACCTGCGGGGTAGATGAGCTGTTCCTCCCACCCAGGACCCGTCCGCGTGTCCGCGCAACAGGATCGCCTCAGACGCGTTACCCCCAACGTATTGTCAGGCCACCAAGGCCCGGCCTACCGTCTACAGATCGCTTTCTACGCACGTAGACCCCTGCGGATCCCCGAGCGGACCCGCGGGTGAGTCCCGCCCCGTCAACCATCGGACCGCGAGCCCGACCGCACGGCCGGGCCGCGGAGTTGCGGAGGTACCCATGTCGCAGATCGTCCGTGCCGCGCTCGTCCAGACCCGTTGGACCGGCGACCAGGAGAGCATGATCGCCCTCCACGAGCGGTACGCCCGGGAGGCCGCCGCCCAGGGCGCGAAGATCATCGGATTCCAGGAGGTCTTCAACTCCCCGTACTTCTGTCAGGTCCAGGAGCCCGAGCACTACCGCTGGGCCGAGGCCGTCCCGGACGGCCCGACCGTACGCCGGATGCAGGACCTCGCCCGCGAACTCGGCCTGGTGATCGTCGTCCCGGTCTACGAGGAGGAGCAGGCCGGGGTCTACTACAACACCGCCGCCGTGATCGACGCCGACGGCAGCTACCTCGGCAAGTACCGCAAGCACCACATCCCGCAGGTCAAGGGCTTCTGGGAGAAGTACTACTTCAAGCCCGGCAACCTCGGCTGGCCCGTGTTCGACACCGCCGTCGGCAAGGTCGGCGTCTACATCTGTTACGACCGCCACTTCCCCGAGGGCTGGCGCGCCCTGGGCCTGGCGGGCGCGCAGATCGTCTACAACCCCTCCGCCACCAGCCGCGGCCTGTCCGCCTACCTCTGGCAGCTCGAACAGCCCGCCGCCGCCGTCGCCAACGAGTACTTCGTCGCCGCCATCAACCGGGTCGGCACCGAGGAGTACGGCGACAACGACTTCTACGGCACCTCCTACTTCGTCGACCCGCGCGGCCAGTTCGTCGGCGACGTCGCCTCCGACAAGGAGGAGGAACTGGTCGTCCGCGACCTCGACCTCGGCCTGATCGAACAGGTCCGCCAGCAGTGGGCGTTCTACCGCGACCGCCGCCCCGACGCCTACGGACCGCTCGCCGAGGCCTGAGGAGCAGCGCGATGACCACCCGCGACCCGCACCAGCGCACCGTCGTCCGCGGCGGCCTCGTCATCACGGCCACCGAGGAACTCCACGCCGACGTCCTGATCGAGGGCGAGCGCGTCGCCGCCCTCGCCGCCACCGGCAGCTCCGCCGCCGAGGCCTGGACCGCCGACACCGTCATCGACGCCACCGGCCACTACGTCATCCCGGGCGGCGTCGACGCCCACACCCACATGGAGCTGCCGTTCGGCGGCACCGCGGCCTCCGACACCTTCGAGACCGGCACCCGGGCCGCCGCCTGGGGCGGCACCACCACCATCGTGGACTTCGCCGTCCAGCCGGTCGGCGGCTCGCTGCGCGAGGGCCTGGACACCTGGCACGCCAAGGCCGAGGGCAACTGTGCCGTCGACTACGCGTTCCACACCATCGTCTCCGACGTGAACGACGGTGTGCTGAAGGAGATGGACGCCCTCGTCGACTCCGGCGAGTCCACCTCCTTCAAGCTCTTCATGGCCTACCCCGGCGTGTTCTACAGCGACGACGGCCGCATCCTGCGCGCCATGCAGCGCGGTGCCGTCAACGGCGGGCTGATCATGATGCACGCCGAGAACGGCATCGCCATCGACGTCCTGGTCGAACAGGCGCTCGCCGCCGGACGCACCGCCCCGCGCCACCACGGCGAGGTCCGCCGCGAACTGCTGGAGGCCGAGGCCACCCACCGGGCGATCAAGCTCGCCCAGGTCGCCGGCAGCCCGCTCTACGTGGTGCACGTCTCCGCCGCCTCCGCCCTCGCCGAGCTCGCCCGGGCCCGCGACGACGGCCTCAACGTCTTCGGCGAGACCTGCCCGCAGTACCTCTTCCTCTCCACCGACAACCTCGCCGAGGAGGGCGCCGACGGCTTCGAGGGCGCCAAGTACGTGTGCAGCACGCCGCTGCGGCCGCGCGAGCACCAGGAGGCGCTCTGGCGCGGGCTGCGCACCAACGACCTCCAGGTGGTCTCCACCGACCACTGCCCGTTCTGCTTCGTCGGGCAGAAGGAACTCGGGCGCGGCGACTTCTCGAAGATCCCCAACGGCCTTCCGGGCGTGGAGAACCGGATGGACCTGCTCCACCAGGCCGTGCTGGACGGGCACATCAGCCGGCGCCGCTGGGTCGAGATCGCCTGCACCACGCCCGCCCGGATGTTCGGGCTGCACCCGCGCAAGGGCACCATCGCTCCGGGCGCCGACGCCGACCTCGTCGTCTACGACCCCACCGCGGTGCAGACCGTCTCCGCCGCGACCCACCACATGAACGTGGACTACTCCGCGTACGAGGGCCGCCGGCTCACCGGCCGGGCGCGCACGGTGCTCTCGCGCGGCACCGTCGTGCTGGACGACGGCACCTGGCTCGGCCGGGCCGGGCACGGCACCTTCCTGCGCCGCGACACCTGCCAGTACCTGGTCTGAACCCGCACGTCCCCTTTGTCGACCAGCCGCCGCCCGGGCCCGACCTGCGGGTGCGGGCGGCGGTCCCACCCTTGTTCCCTTGTTCCCTGGAGCCAGTCATGGACATCGGCCTCGTCCTGCAGACCGACCCGCCCGCCCGCAAGCTCATCGACCGGATGATCCGCGCCGAACGGGCCGGGTTCAGCCACGGCTGGACCTTCGACTCCTGCGTCCTGTGGCAGGAGCCCTTCGTCATCTACAGCCGGATCCTCGCCGAGACCGAGCGGCTGACCGTCGGCCCGATGGTCACCAACCCCTCGACCCGCACCTGGGAGGTCACCGCCTCCCTGTTCGCCACGCTCAACGACATGTACGGCAACCGCACGGTCTGCGGGATCGGCCGCGGCGACTCCGCCATGCGGGTCGCCGGCCGCCGCCCGGCCACCCTCGCCCGGCTCTCCGAAGCCATGCACGCCGTCAAGGAGTTGGCGGAGGGGCGCACCGTCGAGGTGGACGGCACCGAGATGCACCTGCCGTGGGTCGGCCCGGGGGCGTCGCTGCCGATCTGGATGGGCGCGTACGGGCCGAAGGCACTTGCGTTGACCGGCCGTCAGGCGGACGGATTCATCCTGCAGTTGGCCGACCCCTACCTCACCGAGTTCATGATCAAGGCGGTGCGGTCCGCCGCCGTCGAGGCGGGCCGGGACCCGGACTCGGTCACCATCTGCGTGGCCGCCCCCGCCTACGTCACCGCCGACGACTCGCCCGCCGCGCTCGCCCACGCCCGGGAGCAGTGCCGCTGGTTCGGCGGGATGGTCGGCAACCACGTCGCCGACCTGGTCACCCACTACGGCGAGCACTCCGACCTGGTGCCGGAGGCGCTCACCGACTACATCAAGGGCCGGCAGGGCTACGACTACAGCCACCACGGCCGGGCCGGGAACCCGGACACGGCCTTCGTCCCGGACGAGATCGTGGACCGCTTCTGCCTGATCGGCCCGCCCGAGGCGCAGCGCGCCCGGCTGGCGGAGCTGCGCTCGCTGGGCGTCCACCAGTTCGCCGTCTACGCGATGCACGACGCGATCGAAGCCACCATCGACGCCTACGGGACGGACGTCATCCCCCACGTGTGATGACCGTGCGACACCTGTGATCCCAGCAGCAGAAGGGAGTTGACCATGGACGACACCGCGATAGGCGGCGGCAGTCAGTGGCAGCACCCCGACGGCCGGGTCGAACTCGACCCGTCTGTCGGGGAGTTGCCTTCCAACGGATTCACCAGTGACGACCTGCGGCCGGTCCCGGTGGCGCGGCGCACCTGGTCCACGTACAACTTCCTCGCGCTCTGGGTCGGCATGGCCCACAACATCCCTTCCTGGACGCTGGCTTCGGGCCTGGTCGCGATCGGCATGGACTGGAAGCAGGCGGTGCTGACCATCGCCCTCGCCAACCTGATCGTGCTCATACCGATGCTGCTCACCGGGCACGCCGGCACCAAGTACGGCATCCCGTTCCCGGTGTTCGCCCGGGCCTCGTTCGGGCTGCGCGGGGCCAACCTGCCCGCGCTCCTGCGGGCGGCGGTGGCCTGCGCCTGGTTCGGCATCCAGACCTGGATCGGCGGGGAGGGCATCTTCCTGCTGGCCGGTACATTGCTCGGCGAATCCTGGCGCACCGCCGGGGAGTTCGCCGGCTACCCGTGGACGCAGTGGCTCTCCTTCCTGCTGTTCTGGCTGATCGAGATGGTCGTCATCGCGCGGGGCATGGAGGCGCTGCGGCGCTTCGAGAACTGGGCGGCGCCGTTCGTCATCGTCGGCGCGCTCGCCCTGCTGGCGTGGATCACGGTCAAGGCGGGCGGGTTCGGGCCGCTGCTCGACCAGCCGTCCTCGCTGGGGTGGGGCAGCGACTTCTGGAAGGTCTTCTTCCCGGCACTGATGGGCATGATCGGGTTCTGGTCCACCCTCGCGCTCAACATCCCGGACTTCACCCGCTTCGGCGGGAGCCAGCGGGCCCAGATCCGCGGCCAGGCGCTCGGCCTGCCGACCACGATGACGCTGTTCGCGCTGCTGTCCGTGCTGGTCACCTCGGGCTCCCAGGCCGTGTACGGCGAACCGGTGTGGGACCCGATCCGGCTCGCCGCGAAGATGGAGAGCCCGGTCGGCATCCTGTTCGCCCTGCTGACCGTCCTGATCGCGACGCTGTCGGTCAACATCGCCGCCAACGTCGTCTCGCCGGCCTACGACCTCGCCAACCTGCTGCCCCGGTTGGTCAACTTCCGTACCGGGGCGCTGATCACGGGCGTCGTCGGGATCGCGATCTTCCCATGGCGGCTGATCTCCGACCCGCACGTCTACATCTACACCTGGCTGGGCGTGGTCGGCGGCCTGCTCGGTACGGTCGCCGGCGTCCTGATCGCCGACTACTGGCTGGTGCGCCGCACCCGCCTCGAACTCGCCGAGCTGTACCGGCCGGGCGGGACGTACTGGTACGCGGCCGGCTGGAACTGGCGGGCCGTCGCGGCGCTGCTGCTGGGCGGCCTCCTGGCCGTCGGCGGCTCGTACTCCACCGTCGACGCCCACGGCGTCGAGCAGGGCCCCTTCCCGGCCGACGGTCTCGTCCCCCTCCTCAAGCCGCTCGCCGACTACGGCTGGGCCGTGGGCCTGGCGTCGTCGGCGAGCCTCTACCTCCTCTTCGGTCTCGGGCGCGGTCTCGGGCGCGGGCCGGCGGGGAGGGGGAGGAGGAGGGGGAGGAGGAGGGGGTAGCGGGCGGACGGGGGCGCCGTGGGGTGCCCGCGGTCGCCCGCTGCTCGCTCCGCGCCGCTTGCCGCCCGTCACCGGGCCGCCGCCACCCGTTCGACGGCGGTGAGGACCTTCGCGGCGCCGTCTTCGGTGGTGAGGGTGGCGGCGAGGGCTCGGGCGCGGGTGCGGTAGCGGGGGGTGTCGAGGGTGCGCCGGAGGGCGGTGGCGAGGCGGGCGGGGGTGAGGGCGCGGAGGGGGACGGGACCGGGGGAGACGCCGAGGGCGGTGAGCCGGGCGGACCAGAAGGGGGCGTCCAGTTGGGCCGGGACGGGGACGGTGGGGGTGCCGGCGCGGAGGGTGGCGGCGGTCGTGCCGGCGCCGGCGTGGTGGACCACGGCGGCCGTGCGCGGGAACAGCCAGTCGTGCGGGGTGTCGCCGATGGTCAGGACGGTGTCCGAGTCTTCGGCGGCCAGGCCGCTCCAGCCCTCCTGGAGGAGCAGGCGGACCCGGGCGGCGCGGGCGGCGGCGAGGACGGTGGCGGTGAGCCGCTCCGGGTCCGGGACGACCAGGCTGCCGAAACCGACGAAGACCGGTGGCGGTCCGGCGGAGAGGAAGTCGACGAGCCGGGCCGGGGGTTGCCAGTCCGACTGGGCAGCCGGCCACCAGTAGCCCGCCACGTCCAGCCGGGGGTGCCAGTCGGCCGGGCGGGGGACGACCGTCGGTGAGAACCCGTGCAGCACCGGGTGGTCGCGCCGGGCCCGGGCGATACCGAGCGGCGGCAGGCCGAGCCGGCGGCGCAGTCGGCGGACGGCCGGGGCGAACAGCTGGTCGGTCGCGGCCTGGACGGCGTGGCCGGCGAGCAGGTTCCCGGGCCGGGAGAGCGACCGGGTGCCGGTGACGGCGGGCGCGAACTCCCGGGTTGGGGCGATGGGTTGGAGGAACAGTCCGAGAGTGGGGAGGCCGGCTGCCTCGGCGGCGACCTGGCCGAGTGCGCTGGTGGTGCTGGTGGTCAGCAGGAGGTCGGTGCCCAGGGCGACGGCCGCCACGATGCCCTCGCCGAGTGCGGGCATGAACCTCCGGCCAAGGCGCAGGAGTCGGAGGACGACCGCCGGTCCGCCACCGGCCTTCAGCAGCCGCCGCCCCTGTGCGGAGGCGAGTTCGGCGCGCGGGTCGACCGGCAGGGGGCGGAACTCCAGCCCGGCCGCCCGGACGGATCCGGCGAAGGTGGTGTGGGTGGCGATGGCCACCCGGTGGCCTGCCGCCCGCAGACGGACCCCGAGCCCGGTGAAGGGAGCCACGTCGCCGCGGGATCCGGCGGTGGCGATCAGGATGCGCATGGCCGCAGTATTCCGGCGCGGGTGGCCCGCCGGAAGGACGCCACGCGCGCCCGGGAAGGGAGGGGAGGCGGCCGGTTCCGGGTGCTCCGCCCCGCGCCGGCGGAACCGGGCGGCGGGCGGTGGCGTCCTTCGGGGCAGAGCGGACGGGACGGGGCCGTCGCGCCGATGACGGGAAGGACGGACGGATGGGCATCCTCGCGTGGATCGTGCTGGGTCTGCTGGCGGGAGCGCTGGCCAAGCTGCTGCTGCCGGGCAAGGACCCGGGCGGCCTGATCGTGACCACCTTGATCGGTATCGCCGGGTCCTTCGTGGGCGGCTGGATCGCGTCGCACTTCATGCACCGGTCGATCACCGCGCACTTCTTCGACGGGGCGACCTGGGTGTCGGCGATCGGCGGCGCGCTGGTGCTGCTCATCGTCTACCGGCTGCTGTTCGGCAGCTCGCGCCGGTAGGGGGCGTGGGGAGTCGGTAGGAACGGCGAGGAGTCGCCGGACGTCACCGGGCGTCGCGTCACCGGGCGTCGCGGGGAAACGGGTCCGTCGGAGTGGCCGGTTCGCGCCGGTCGTCGTGGGCGCCGGAAACCAAGCGGCGCCCTCCCGCGTCCTTCGGACCGGGCCCGGATCGTGGAACGGGGCCGTCACGCCGATGACGCGAGGGGCGACTGATGAGCTGGATGGCGTGGATCGTGCTGGGCCTGGTGTCGGGGACCTTGGCCAGGATGGCGATGCCGGGCAAGGGCGAGCGCGGTCTGATCGGCACCACCCTGATCGGCATCACCGGCTCCTACGTCGGCACCTGGATCGTCTCGCACTGGATGCACGGGTCGGTGAAGGTGAGCTTCCTCGACCTGACGACCTGGGTGTCGGCGATCGGCGGCGCGGTGGTGCTGCTGTTCCTCTACGGGGTGCTCGTCCGCATAGTCCGGCGCTGACCGGCCGCCCTGACCGGTTGGTCCGGTTGGTCAGGCCACCTCGGTGACCCAGTCAGGCAGGTCCTCGCGGGCGTGCAGCCAGCGGGCCGGGACGTCGGCGAGCCCGGTCCGGGCGGCGACCACCCCGGCGGCGATGGCACAGGTGGTGTCCTTGTCCCCCCAGCCCTCCAGGGTGCGCCAGACGGCCTCGGGCAGCGAGTCCGGGTGCCCGGCGGCGGACCAGAGGGCGAACGGGACGGTGTCCGGGGCGGAGAGCTGCGCCCCGGAGCCGAGCACGGTCGCGGCGTGCCGGACGCTGGTGTGGGCGGGCATCCGGGCGGCGATCCGCAGGCCGGAGCGGACGTCGCTGTCCGGCAGCCGTCCGGCGATCTCGGTCAGCAACTCGGCCCGGTCGGGCGGGGTTGCGCCCCGGCTCCGGACGGCGAACGCGGCCGCGAGGGCGACCGCCACCGCGCCGACGGCCGCCTCAGGGTGGAAGTGCGTGGTGAGTGACTGCAGTTCGGCCTGCCGGGCGACCTCGTCCAGGTCGTCGGCGAACCAGGCGCCGAGCGGGGCGACCCGCATCGCGGCACCGTTCCCGTACGATCCCCGGCCCTCGAACTGGCTCGCGGTGACGGCGCGCCAGTCCCCGCCCGCCTCGATTCCGCGCAGCACCCGGTGCATCGACGGGCCGTACTTGCGGCCGTACTCCCGCGTGTACTCGGCGGCGAACTCTCCGGCCAGCGCGTCCTGTCGGACCTCGCCGTGGACGACCAGGTGGCGGACCAGCACCAGGGCCATCGCGGTGTCGTCGGTCCAGTGCCAGGGCGCGGGGCGGGCCAGGCGCGCGGCCAGCGCCGCGGGCGCCTCGGCCACCGGGACCGAGAACCAGCGGTCGCCGAAGGCGTCGCCGAGGGCGAGCCCCTGCAGGCTGTCCAGGACCGGTCCGGCCGCACGCATGTCATCCTCCATGTGAGATCAACTGTGCGCGGCAGTCTGCCGGACGACTCGGGGCGCCGGCCACCCGATTTCCCTCCGGTCCGCCGGCGCCCCGATCACCCGTGCGGGTGGGTCACTTGGCCTTCAGGCCGCCGAGGACGAGCTTCCACACGGCCTCGAAGCGGGCGTCGGCGCCGGGCGCGGACCAGGTGGACGCGTAGGCCGGGTCGTGGAACGGGGCGGTGGCGTCGAAGACGGCGCGGGCGGTGTTCAGGATGTGGGCGAGCTTGAACTCCTTGCCGTCCACGCCGTCCTGGAAGATCTGCGCGATCTGCTCGACCAGGGTCTCGATGTGCGCGTCGACGGTGCCGCTGTTCTCGTCGACCAGCACCGTGTAAGTGGCGAACAGCTCGGGGTCGTCGAGCGCCTTCCTCCGCTTGGCCGCGAACAGCGTCGTCAGCCAGCGGTGCAGCCGCTCGGCGGCCGGGCCGCCCTCGGTGGAGATGGCGGCCAGCTCGTGGTGCGCCTGGTCGAGCCAGCGCTGGGTGACCGCCTCGCGGAGTGCGGCCTTGCTCGGGAAGTGGCGGTAGACGCTGCTGTGGCTGACGCCGAGGGCGCGGGCGACGTCCACGACGGTGGCCTTGGCCGGGCCGAACCGCCGGAGGACGTCCTCCGCCGCGATCAGGATCTGCTCGGCGGTGAGTGTGGTGTCCGTGGTCACGGGGGTCCGTCCTTGGGGTCGTGCGGGCGGTCGGTGCTGTGGAGCTGCGGTGCTTTGGTGTCGTGGAGCTGCAGTGTCGAGGTGCTCGGCGTCGGTGGGCTGTTGGCGTCGTCGGGTGGTGCGGGTGTCGCGGCCCGGGCCGGTCAGCGCTCGCTGTCCAGGCGGGCCATCTGCGCGGCAGCGTACCGGTCACCTGCGGCGGAGCCGGCGGGGACGGCCGCCTCGATGGCGGCGAGGTCGGCCCCGGTCAGGGTGACGTCCAGGGCGCCGAGGGCCTCGGTGAGGCGCTCCCGGCGGCGGGCGCCGACCAGCGGGACGATGTCCTCCCCCTGGGCGGCCACCCAGGCGATGGCGACCTGCGCGACGCTCGCCCCCTTCTCGGCGGCGATCGCGCGCAGCTGCTCGACCAGCGCGAGGTTGTGGGCCAGGTTCTCGCCCTGGAAGCGCGGGCTCTGGCTGCGGAAGTCGGTTCCGGTGAGGGCGCGTTCCCGATCCCAGTGGCCGCTGAGCAGGCCGCGGGAGAGCACCCCGTACGCGGTGATGCCGATGCCGAGCTCGCGGGCGGCGGGGAGGACGGCGGTCTCCAACGAACGGGTGAGCAGCGAGTACTCGATCTGCAGGTCGCTGATCGGGTGAACGGCGGCGGCGCGGCGCAGGGTGTCGGCGCCGACCTCGGAGAGGCCGATGTGGCGGACATAGCCGTCCTTCACCAGGTCCGCGATGGCGCCGATGGTCTCCTCGATCGGGACGTTCGGGTCGAGACGGGCCGGGCGGTAGACGTCGACGTGGTCGGTGCGCAGGCGGCGCAGGGTGTAGCTCAGGGCGGTCTTGGTGGCGGCGGGGCTCGTGTCGTAGCCGAGCCACTGGCCGTCCGGGCCGCGCTGGGCGCCGAACTTCACGCTGATCTGCACGCGGTCGCGGTCGCGGCCGCGTAGCGCCTCGTGGATCAGCAGCTCGTTGTGGCCCATGCCGTAGAAGTCGCCGGTGTCGAGGAGGGTGATCCCGGCGTCGAGGGCGGCATGGATGGTGGCGATGCTCTCGGCCTCGTCGGCCGGGCCGTACATGTCGGACATGCCCATGCAGCCGAGGCCGAGAGCCGAGGTGACGGGCCCGGTGCTGCCGAGCGGGCGCTGCGCGGGGCGGGAGTTCGAGGACATGGGTGCTCCAGGGTCCAAGAGGAGGGTGCGAGGCCGGGTGGTGCGGAGGCGCGGGCGGCGCGGGGGTGTGGGCAGGGTGGTCCGGGTGGCACTATGCCACGACAGCGAACAGATTTCAAAATCTGTTCGCTGTCGTCTGTTATCTGAAATCTGAAAGTTGAATTCTGTCGGTCATCGAGCGACAGAGGCCGCCCCGCCCGTCGGCTCGGTCGCCCAGTCCTCGCGCCCGCCCGGGGAGCGGAGGAGGTGGGCGCGGGCGGGCGGCAGGTTGCGCCACACCGTGCGCGCGCCGAGCCCGTACGCCGCCTCGAACTGCCGCAGCAGCCGCACCACCGCCCGGTGGCGGGCGCTCCGGCGGGGTCCCGAGGTGAGGGTGCGGGCCGTCGTAGTGCCGAGGTACCCGAAGTACGTCAGCTCGCCGCCGGGCGTCAGCAGCCGCACGTAGAGGTCGAGGATCTCGCGGACCCGCGCGGGGTCGAAGTTGGTGAACGGCAGCCCGGACACGATCGCGTCGTACCGCTCCGCGTGCTCCTCCGGTTCGGCCCCCGCCGGCACCGACGGGCGGCAGCAGGGCAGTTCCTCGACCCGGCAGGCCGAGAGCCGCAGTTCGATCCCCGGGTGGCGGGCGGCGAGCACCGGGTCCTCCCGCAGCCGGTCGACGAACCGCGGGTTCGCCTCGACGACGTGCAACCGGTCGCCCGGGCGCAGCACGTGGACCAGTCGGCGGGTCACCACGCCGGTGCCGGCGCCCACTTCGAGCACGGAGATCGGGTGGTTCGGGCGGCTGGTGACCGGCACGACCAGCGCGCTCACCAGCTCCGGGCCGCTCGGGGCCAGCGCACCGGTGTCGTGGAAGGTGCGCAGGGCCTCGGCGAGGAACAGCAGACGGTCCCCTCCGGAGAGCGAACTGCGTTTCGGAGTGGCGGATTCGGGGCGGTGCCGGAGCTGGTGGTTCGTCATGTCATCGACGCTAGGCAGGGTCGGATCGCTGCGAATCGGCCGGTCAGCGACGCGCGCCCCCGACCAAAGTCGAGGATGCGGATGGCCGGAAGACAGGGGCGGTTCGACGCCCAGCGCCCCTAGCATCGAGCCCGAGCCCGAGCCCGAGCCCGAGGCGTCGCCTGGGCCCGACGGACCGAACGACAGGGAGACAGGGAGGCGGGAAGGCGGAGGGATGGAAGGAACGGCGGGACGGAAGGGCAGAGGGAGTGAGGGGAGGAGGAGCCCGATGCGCAGGAACCTGCTCGGCTGGTACGACCCGGACCACCGGCCCTGGATCGACACGTTGCTGCTGCTCGGCCTGCTCGGCCTCGCCACCGAGGAGGCCGTGGTGCAGTGGCTCCGGGCGGACGGCCCGCTGCGCGCACCGCGTACGGCCGTTGCCGCGCTCGCCTCGCTCTCGCTGCTGTTCGCCCGCCGCCACCCCGTCGCCTCCGCCGTCCTGCCGGTGCTCACCGCCGGCCTGTTCGACCGGGCCTTCCCGGGGCTGTTCAGCGTCTTCCACCTCGCCTACCTCGGCCGGACCGGTCCGGCGATGGCCGGGGGCGTGGTCATCGCGGTGGTCAGTGCGTCCGGCGCGGCGTCCCTGGTCGGCTGGGCCGGTGCCGCTGCGTCCCAACTCCTCGTCCAGGCGGCTACTTTGGCGGTCGGCCTGTGGCTGCACGGCAGACGGGTGCTGATCCACACCCTGCACGCCCAGGTCGACGCGCTGCGCCGCGAACGCGAGCTGCGCGCCGAACAGGCCCGGGCCGCCGAACGGGCCCGGATCGCCCGGGAGATGCACGACGTGCTGGCCCACCGCCTCAGCCTGCTGGTGCTGCACGCCGGGGTGCTGCGGGACCAGGCCCGGGCCGGCACCGTCGCCGCCGACCCGGACCGGCTCACCCACCGGCTCGAACTGCTGCGCACCACCGCCGCCCGCTCGCTGGACGACCTGCGCGACGTGCTGGGAGCGCTGCGCGCCGATCCGCCGGCCCGGACCGACACCGGTGGCGGGCCCTCCGCGCCGGGCGGAGCCGGGTCCGTCCCGGCGCCCGCGCTGCGCGACCTCACCGAACTCGCCGCCGAGGCGACCCAGGCCGGGCAGCAGGTCGAACTGGCCCTCTCCGGAGACCCGGAGGCCGTCCCGACCACCCACCGGCTGGCCGTGCACCGCCTGGTCCAGGAGGCGCTCACCAACGCCCGCAAGTACGCGCCCGCCGCCTCGGTCACCGTCCGGGTCGGCTACGGGGAGCCGGCGACCACCGTCGAGGTCCGCAACGGCCCGGGGGAGGTGCCGCCGGACGGTCCGGGCCCGGGCGGTGGGTACGGCCTGGTGGGGCTGGGCGAACGGGTCGACGCGCTCGGCGGCCACCTCGACGCGGGCCCGGACGGCAACGGCGGCTTCCGGCTCTCCGCCCGGTTGCCCGGGCCGGCCCGCCCGTCCCGGACGGCGCCCGGACCCGCTCCCGCCCGTACCGGCAGCCCGCTCCCGGCGCCGGGCCGTCCGAAGCACCCCGGGCAACCGAAGCACCCCGGGCAACCGAAGCACCCCGAGCAACCGAAGCAGCGGCCTGAGGAGAGCGCATGATCCGTACGATGGTGGTGGACGACGACGCGCTGGTCCGGCTCGGCCTGGTCGACCTGCTGGCCCAGGATCCGGCGCTCGTCGTGGTGGCCGAGGCCGTCGACGGGTTCCAGGCCGTCGAACTCGCCGGGAGCAGGCGGATCGACGTCGCGCTGATGGACATCCGGATGCCCCGGCTCGACGGCATCGCCGCCACCCGCCGCCTGCGCGAACTGCCCGACGCCCCGCGGGTCATCGCGCTCACCACCTTCGACCTGGACGAGTACGTGTACCAAGCGCTCGCCGCCGGGGCCGACGGCTTCCTGCTCAAGGACACCCCGCCCGCCGAGATCGCCCGGGCCGTGCACGTCGTCGCGGGCGGCCAGGGGATGCTGCACCCGGCGGCCGCGCGACGCCTGATCGACCGCTACCACCGGGTCGGCGCGCCCCGGTCGGTCGCCGCCCGCAGCCGGGTCGCCGGACTCACCCCGCGCGAGACCGACGTGTTGCGCGAACTCGCCGACGGGCTCTCCAACGCGGAGATCGCGGGCGCCCTGGGGATGCGCGAGAGCACCGTCAAGGCGCACGTCAGCCGGATCCTGACCGGGCTCGGCGTCGGCAACCGGGTCCAGGCCGCGCTGCTGGCACGCGATGCCGGGCTGGTCGGCGACGGCGCCTGAGCGCGACGGCTGTGCCGTCCCGCCGTGGCGGCACCCGGTGGCGGTACTCATCGGTGGCGTCACTCGTGGCGGCACTCGCGGTGACAGCACCCGTGGCGGCGCACGGCGGGGCTCGTCGGAGCATCCCAGCGGCCGTTGTTCACGCGGGTGTTCCCCGGATGTTCCCCCGGAGTCGGGTCGGGTGCCCGGCCGGGCTTCCCTGAGCCGTGGCGTGCTCCCGGTTCGTACCGCGTGCTGAGCCGCTGTCACCCATCCGGCGTGGAAATGCCGTGCCTTGGCGCTTTGCGCTGCCGAACTCGGGCGGCGGGTCCATGGTGGAGATGGGCGCGATCCGGCGACCGCGCCCGCGCGCCGATCCAGGCCCGCGCGCCGTGCGCCCGCCGCTGTTCCCCGACGGGTGCCCGAGGTCGGGCCCGGTTCCGGCGCGCTGGGAGCAGGGCCACCTCGCAGGAAACCGAACGGTTCTTCTAGGCTCACATCTCGGCTTCCCTGCGGCGGTCCGGCCACTGCGCCCGCCGCCGGGAGGCCGCCGTCCACGGGGCTCCGGGCGGACCGGGGCCACCGGATCGAGCGAGGAGGACGCAATGCCAAGCACGCCGCCCAGCCGTTCCACCGCACTTGGGCCAGACGGACCGTTCCGGAGGGCCGCCGATCATCCCGGCCGCACGGCGTGGTCCGGCCGGGCCTGGCAGCCGGGCGGGAGTGGTCGGCCGGTCCGACCGCTGAATACCGGCGGCGGCCGCGGAGGCGCGCGTTGAGTACCCAGATCGTCGGGACGCCCGCTACGACGGATGCCACCGCAGAACCTGACCGGGCCCCGGCCGTCGTCCCGGCGGCCGCTGACGGCGAAGCCCTAGCCGCGGCTTCGGCCGCCGCGGCCGCGGGTCCCCCTGCCGCGGGAGCAGCGGCCACGGCCACGGTCACGGCAAGCGCCGCGGCCGTCGTGGTCACCGCGGTCACTGCTGCCACCGCAGTCACCGCAGCCGCAACGCCGACCTCGCCCGCGCCGACCGCCCCGGCCGTCCCGACCGCGGCGTCCACCGCGAACCCCGGGACGGCCGCTGCTCCCAGAGCCGCTGCTCCCAGAGCCGCCGCCACCGCGAGTGCCACGGTCACCGCGGCGCTGCCTGGTCTGCCGCAGGCGCTCAGCGTCCGGGCCCGTACCCTCGCCGGTGCCGTCCGACGCCGCTGCGCCGACCTGGCCCGGATCGAGTCGCCCAGTGGAGACGCCCCCCGACTCGACGCCCTCGCCGAGGAGTTGGCGGCCGGCTTCGGTGCCACCGGTGCCACCGCCCGCCGCGAACCCGGTCCGGCCGGGGACCACCTCGTCCTGGAATGGGAGGGGCGGGACGAGTCCCTGCCGCACCTGCTGATCGTCGGCCACCACGACACCGTCTGGCCGGCGGGCACCCTGGCGGACTGGCCGGTCACCGAGGAGGACGGTCGGCTGACCGGCCCCGGGGTGGTCGACATGAAGGGCGGACTCGCCATCCTGGAAGGCGCGTTGGCGCTGCTCGCGGACCTGGGGGAGCGGCCGCACCGGGCCGTGCGCCTGGTCGTGGTCTCCGACGAGGAGGTCGGCAGTCCGGACGGGCGGCGCCTGGTCGAGCGCCACCTGCGCGGTGCCGCCGCCGTGCTGGGGCTCGAACCGTCCCACCCCGACGGCCGGTTGAAGACCGCACGGCGCGGCAGCAGCCGGGTCCGGCTCACCGTGACCGGGCGCGAGGCGCACGCGGGCAACGACGCCCAGGACGGGGTGTCGGCGGTCGACGAGCTGGTGGACCAGCTCGTCCTGGTCCGCGGCCTCGCGGGACAGCCCGGTACGGAGCTCAACGCCGGTCGGATCAGCGGTGGTTCGCGGGCCAACGTGGTCGCGGGCCGGGCCGAGGCCGAGCTCGGCCTGCGGTTCTCCACCGCAGAGGCGCAGCGCCGTACGCTCGACCACCTCGCCCGGCTCACCGCGTTGCGTCCGGGTGCCCGGGTGCGGACGGAGGTGCTGTCCAGCCGTCCGGCGTGGCCCGAGCGGACCGGCAACCCGCTGTTGCGGCACGTGCGTTCGCTGGCGGCGGTGCTCGGGCAGCAGTTGGACGGCGCCCCGGCGGGCGGGGCGGGGGACACCAACCTGCCGGGCTCGCGCGGGCTCCCGACCCTGGACGGGTTCGGCGCGGTGGGTGCCGGGGCCCACGCCCGGCACGAGCACATCCGGCTGGACCAGATCGCCCCCCGGATCGCACTGCTGGCCGCGCTCCTCGCCGTGCCGCTGCCGCGACTGCGCGACCGCGGGGAGGGGTGAGCGGATGGTGGGTGGGTGACGGCCGGCCGCCGAGCGCTGGGAGCCGGCTGCCCGGAGCTGATCGCCGAGTGCTGACCGTCGGGAGCTGAGAGGCGACGGCGAACAGATGACAGATAACAGCTGACAGATTTCGAAATCTGTCAGCTGTTATCTGTTTCCTGCCTTGCCATCGCTCCGCCCCGCCGCGCAGAATGGTACCGACCGAACGGTCAGTCGGTTGGTGCCAGGGGCTCCGAGTTCCGAGCTCTGAGCCCCGAACCGGGGCGGACCGGCAGACAGGCAGGACACGAGAGGGGACCGTGGTGACAGCAGAGGTGGCCGAGGCGGTCCCGGCGCAGGCGCCGGAGGACCGGTTCGAGGCGGTCATCGCCGCCGAGCAGCGGATCGAGCCCAGGGACTGGATGCCCGACGCCTACCGGGCCACCCTGATCCGGCAGATCGCCCAGCACGCCCACTCCGAGATCATCGGCATGCAGCCCGAGGGCAACTGGCTCACCCGGGCCCCCTCACTGCGCCGCAAGGCCATCCTGCTCGCCAAGGCCCAGGACGAGGCCGGCCACGGCCTCTACCTCTACGCCGCCGCCGAGACCCTCGGGGTCGACCGCGCCGAGCTCACCGAGAAGCTGATCTCCGGCCGCCAGAAGTACTCCTCGATCTTCAACTACCCGACCCTCACCTTCGCCGATGTCGGCGTGATCGGTTGGCTGGTGGACGGCGCGGCGATCTGCAACCAGGTCCCGCTCTGCCGCTGCAGCTACGGCCCGTACGCCCGGGCGATGGTGCGGATCTGCAAGGAGGAGTCCTTCCACCAGCGTCAGGGCTACGAGCTGCTGATGACGCTGATGCGCGGCACCGAGGCCCAGCGCCGGATGGTCCAGGACGCCGTGGACCGCTGGTGGTGGCCGTCGCTGATGATGTTCGGCCCCTCGGACGCGGACTCGCCGAACACCGCCCGCTCGATGGCCTGGCGGATCAAGCGGCACAGCAACGACGAGCTGCGGCAACGCTTCGTCGACATGACCGTCCCGCAGGCCGAGCACCTGGGCGTGACCCTTCCCGACCCCGAACTGCGCTGGAACGAGGAGCGCGGCGGCTGGGACTTCGGCGAGCCGGACTGGGACGAGCTGAACCGGGTCATCCGAGGTCAGGGCCCCTGCAACGCCCAGCGGGTCGAACGCCGCCGCGCCGCCCACGAGGACGGCGCCTGGGTCCGCGAGGCCGCCGTCGCCTACGCGGCCAAGCGCGCCGCGGAGCAGTCCGCCGCGGCCGAGCAGCACCACGGGCCGGCCCGGCAAGCCCAGCACGCCACGGAACAGGAGAACGGAAAGTGACCGAGCCCACGGCCGAGTCCAAGGCCGCGCCGACGGCCGAGTCCAAGACCGCGCCCATGCCCGCGCCCGTGCCCCTGGCCGGGTCCAAGGCCGGCTGGCCGCTGTACGAGGTGTTCGTGCGCCCCCGGCGCGGCCTGAACCACGTGCACGTCGGCTCGCTGCACGCGGCCGACGACCGGATGGCCCTGCTCGCCGCCCGCGACCTCTACACCCGCCGCAACGAGGGCGTCAGCCTCTGGGTGGTGCGCTCGGACGCGATCACCGCCTCCACCCCGGACGAGCGCGACCCGTTCTTCGAGCCCAGCGGCGACAAGGTCTACCGCCACCCGACCTTCTACGACATCCCCGAGGATGTCCCGCACATCTGACGGGGGAACCGCCATGCAGGACCACACCGCCACGCAGGGGCACACCGCCGGCGCCGTTCACCCGGGTCACGCGGGCCACGACGACCACGCGGGCCACGACGACCACCTCTACCTCAGCCTTGCCGAGGCCACCCCCGACCCCGAGGGCGAGGGCCGCTGGGCGTACGGGACGGGCTTCGCCGACCCGCTGCTCGGCGTGGACACCGCCCTGCCCGCCGGGCTGGACGGCTCGGATCTGGCCGCCTACTGCCAGATGCTCGGCGACGACGCCCTGGTCCTCGCCCAGCGGCTGATCGAGTGGTGCACCCGGGCGCCCGAGCTGGAGGAGGAGGTCGCGCTCGCCAACCTGGGCCTCGACCTGCTCGGCCAGTCCCGCCTGCTGCTCACCCGGGCCGGCCAAGCGGACGGTTCCGGCCGTACCGAGGACGACCTGGCGTACTGGCGCGAGGAGCACGAGTTCCGCAACGTCCGGCTGGTGGAGACGCCGAACGGCGACTTCGCGTACTCGATCGCCCGGCTGCTGCTCTTCGCCACCGCGCGCGGCGCCCTGTACGAGGCGCTGAGCGCGCACCCCGACCCGGTGCTGGCGGCGGTCGCCGCCCGAGGGGTCAAGGAGCTGGCGTACCACCGCGAGTACGCCACCGCCTGGACGCTGCGCCTCGGCGACGGCACGCCCCACTCCGCCGAGCGGATGCAGGCCGGACTGGACGCCGTCTGGCCGCTGCTGGAGGAGCTGTTCACGGCGCACCCGGTGGAGCTGCGGGTGGGCGTCGACCCGGCGACCCTGCGCGAGCCGGTGCTGCACTCGCTCGCCGCCGTCCTCGCCGAGGCCGGGCTGACCGTGCCGGACGTGCCGCCGCTGGCCACCGTCCTCGGCCGGGCCGGCCGCGACGGCGTGCACACCGAGGCCCTCGGCCCGCTGCTCGCCGAGCTGCAGGTGGTGGCCCGCGCACACCCGGGGGCGACGTGGTGACCGGGCGCCTCGCGGCCGACGACGCGGTGACCGGAACCGTCGGCGCGGCCACCGTGGGCACCACCCGCGACCTGGCCCGGGCGGTCGCCGGAGCCGTCCCGGACCCGGAGCTGCCCATGCTCACCCTGGCCGACCTGGGCGTCCTGGCCGAGGTCGAGGTGGACGGCGGCACCGGTGCGGTCACCGCCTGGCTGACCCCGACCTACTCGGGCTGTCCCGCGGTCGCCGAGATGGCCGCCGACGTGGACCGCCGGCTGCGCGCGGCCGGGTACCCGGACGTCCGGGTGCGGCTGCGGCTGGACCCGCCGTGGTCCACCGACCTGATCACCGCCGAGGGCCGTCGCAAGCTCGCCGAGGCGGGCATCGCCCCGCCCCGTCCGACCTCCGCCGTCCGCGCGGCCGGGCCGGTTCCGCTCGCCCTCGGCCCGACCCGTGGCGGGGCCGAGGCCCGTGGCGGAGCCGAGGTCCACAGCGGAGCCGCGACCCGGACCCGAGTCGTGTCCGGAGCCGTGACCGGGGCCGTCGGCACCGCGGCTCCCGTGCCGTGCCCGCAGTGCGGCAGCACGGAGACGGAGGAGCTGTCCCGCTTCGGCTCCACCGCCTGCAAGGCGCTCTGGCGCTGCCGCGCCTGCCGGGAGCCCTTCGAACGCGTCAAGGAGATCTGAATGCCCGCCGCCTCGCCCGCCGCCGCTTCGCCTTCCGCCGCCGGCCCGGCCTCCGTCCCGGCGTCCGCTTCGGCCCCTGCCTCGGCCGCCGCCTCGGTGCCCGCCTCGACCTCCGGCCCGGCCGATGTCTCGGCCGCCGCCGGTACCCGGGCCACCGGCATCCGCCCGGCCCGCCGCCCCACCTTCCACGGGCTGCGGATCGACCGGGTCGAGCGGCTGTGCGAGGACGCCGTCGCGGTGACCTTCGCGGTGCCGGACGAACTGGCGGAGGAGTTCGCCTTCCGCCCCGGGCAGACCCTGACGCTGCGCAAGCTGGTGGACGGCGCGGACGAGCGCCGCTCGTACTCGATCTGCGCCCCCGTCGGCGGACCGCTGCGGATCGCCGTCCGGGAGGTGCCGGGCGGACTGTTCTCGCGCTGGCTGGTGCGCGAGGCGCGGCCCGGCGAGGAGGTGGAGGTCCTGACGCCGTCGGGCCTCTTCACCCCGGAACTCGGCGTCCCCGCCGACCACGTGCTGCTCGCGGCCGGCTCCGGCATCACCCCGATGCTGTCGATCGCCGGCTCCGTGCTGGCCGCCGACCACCGCTCGACCGTCACCCTGCTCTACGGCAACCGCCGCAGCGACACCGTGATGTTCGCGGACGAGCTGGCCGACCTGAAGGACCGCTACCTCGGCCGCTTCCAGCTGGTCCACGTGCTCTCCCGGGAGACCAGGGACGCGGAGCTGCTCAGCGGCCGCCTGGACCCGGAGCGGGTGCGGGCGCTGCTGGCGGCGCTGGTGGACGTCGGGAGCGTCGGCCACTGGTGGCTCTGCGGCCCGTTCGGCATGGTCACCGGGGCGAAGGACCTGCTCGCCGAGCTGGGCGTCCCGGGCGATCGGGTGCACCAGGAGCTGTTCCACGCAGAGGACGAGCCGCTCCCGGAGCGCGACGAGGACTGGGACCGGACGGACGCCGCGTCGGGCGGCGCGCCGGGCATGGCGAGCGAGGTCACCGTCGTGCTCGACGGCCGCGGCAGCACCCTCTCCCTCCCGCGGGACCGCTCGATCCTGGACGGCGCGCAGCGCTCCCGCCCCGACCTGCCGTTCGCCTGCAAGGGCGGGGTCTGCGGCACCTGCCGCGCCCTGGTCACCGAGGGCGAGGTGGAGATGCGCCGCAACTTCGCCCTGGAGGAGAAGGAACTGGCCGCCGGCTACGTCCTCACCTGCCAGGCCCGTCCGGTCACCGACCGGGTGACGGTCGACTACGACCGCTGACCTGAGCCTCGACCGCTGAGCCTCGATCACCGAGCCGCGACTGCTGGGCCGTGACCGCCGAGCCTTGACCGCCGACCCCTGGCGTCCGACAGTCCGAGGACGGTCAGACCGCCGCCGGGGCGGGCTGCTTCGCCGGATCGCCGAGCAGCCCGACCAGGTCGTTGACCGCCGCGCGCCCGGCCCGGTTCGCGCCGACCGTGCTGGCGGAGGGGCCGTAGCCGACCAGGTGGACGCGCGGATCGGCGGTGGCGCGGGTGCCGGTGAGCGCGATGCCGCCGCCGGGGGAGCGCAGGCCCAGCGGGGCGAGGTGGCCGACTTCGGGCCGGAAACCGGTGGCCCAGACGATCGCGTCCACCGCCGACTCCTCGTCGCCCCAGGCGACTCCGTGCTCGGTGAGGCGGTCGAACATCGGCCGGCGGTGCAGTGCGCCCAGCTCCTCGGCACGCCGGTAGGCGACGGACGGGCCGAGCCCGGTCACGCTCACCACGCTGCGCACCGGCAGGCCCTGCCGGACCCGCTCCTCGACCTTGGCGACCACCGCGCGCCCGTACTCGGGGGTGAACGGTCCGTCGTGGTAGACGGGTTCGGAACGGGTCACCCAGAGCGTGTCGCCGACCGCCGCGACCTCGGACAGCACCTGGACCGCCGAGGCGCCGCCGCCCACCACCAGGACGCGCTTGCCCGCGAACTCCTCGGGGCCGCGGTAGTCGGCGTAGTGCAGCTGGCGTCCGGCGAAGTGGCCCGGGTAGTGCGGGAGGAAGGGGCGGGTCCAGGTGCCGGTGGCGTTGATCAGCGCGCGGGTGGACCAGGTGCCGCGGTCGGTCTCCACCAGCAGCCGGGAGTCGGGGCGCTCGGACTCGGCGCGTACGGCGCGCACCGCGACCGGGCGTACGACCGGGAGCGCGTGCCGGGCTTCGTACGCCGCGAAGTACCCCGGCACCACCGCGCGCGCGGGGGCCTCGGGGGCGACCGGCGGGAGTTCGGCGTCCGGGAGGTCGTGGAAGCCGTGCACGGTGGCCATCCGCAGGGACGGCGAGCGGTGCGCCCAGGCGCCGCCGGCCTCGGCGTTGGCGTCGAGGACGACGAAGCCGCCGTCGGCGTCCGCCCGGTAGGGGGCGAAGCCGCGGCGGCGCAGGTGGTAGGCGGCGGACAGGCCCGCCTGCCCGGCGCCCACCACCACGACGTCCACACGCGGCGGCGCGGCGGTCGGGGTGCCGCTCACCGTGCCGTTCGCCGTACCGCTCGTCGCGGCGCCGTTCGCAGCACCGGCATTCGTTGCACCGTAAACAGTCACGCCCATGAAACATCGGGGGCCCGGTGACTGTTCCCGCCGTTTCCGCCGCGTGCGGTCAGTGGATCGGGGAGATCACCGCGGCGGTGCCGTAGGCGCAGACCTCGGTGCCGATGTCCGCCGCCTCCGTCACGTCGAAGCGCATCATCAGGATGGCGTTGGCGCCGCGCGCCCTGGCCTGCTCGACCAGCCGCTGCATCGCCTCGTTGCGGCTCTCGACCAGGGTCTTCGTCAGACCGCGCAGCTCGCCGCCGATCAGGGACTTCAGGCCGGCACCGATCTGGCTGCCTATGTGGCGGCTGCGGACGGTCAGTCCGAAGACTTCGCCGATCACGTGATCGACCCGGAAACCGGGGATGTCATTGGTGGTCACGACCAGGACGTCGGCGTTCGGGCCCTGCCCGCCGCCGTACTCATTGATGTCAGCCATGAGGCCCATCCTGCCCGGGTAATGCGTCCGGGTGACAGAGGCGTGGCCGGGCCGTGGCCGAGAAGGCTTCCGGAAGCTGGTCCGGACCGGTGATCGAGCGGCCGAAAAGCCGTACCGTAGCCCCATGGGCGAGCGAAGCGATCATCCACAGGGGCCGGGCGCGGCGGAGGACTCCGGCGCGCAGGAGATCGAGGCGACGGTGGTGCTGGGCCTGCGGATCACCGACTGGCCGGCCCTGCGCGCGGCCGCGATCAGAGCCGTCGAGGAACTGGATTTCGAGGGCATCGATCCGGCGGGCCAGCGCCGTGAACTGCTGCGCGAGGTCGCCGAGGACGCCAACGCGGCGCTCGGCGCGCTGCTGCACCCGGACCGGCTGGTCGCCGCCATCCCCGGGGTCGAGGCGATCGGCGGCACGCTGGAGATCAGCGTGACCGAGGACTTCGCGCCGGACTTCGCCGAGCTGTTCCCGCTGGAGAGCGAGGAGGAGGACGGCGGCGCGGGCGCGGACTGGACACTCACTCCGCGCACCGCCTGCCTGCTCCACGCGCAGCTGCTCGGCCTGGCCGACGCCGCCTACGACGACCTCGACGAGCACGGGGACGAGGCGGTCGCCGACAGCGAGGACGCCGACTGGACGGTGTTCGCCCGGCTGCCCCAGCGCACCTGGCGGATGCACCGGAGCTGGCGCCGCGCGATGGCCCGGGCCTTCGACGACCTGGCCGACGACCTCGCGCTCGGCGAGTGGCCGCTGCCGCGCTGCCTGGCGGACGAGATCGCGCTGCGGATGGCGCTGGTGGACGCCCGGGCGCTGCTCGGCGCGCAGCCCGAGTCGGTGGCGGACATGATGGGCGACCTCCCGGCCGACCTCTACGACTACGACTGGGAAGGCTGCAACGACGAGCTGTTCGGCGTGTACGGGCCGGACGACGGCGACCCGGAGCTGGGCTCGGAACAGCGGACGGAGATGCTGCTGGCGGCCACCCACCCGGAGGGCTGGTTCCTGATGTACGAGGACGCGGAGGAGCGGGACCCACAGCGCGGCTACCGGCGCTGACCGGGCGTCGGGCGCGTCGGGCGCGTCGGGTACTTCGGGTGCGTCGGGCTGGTCGGTCGGCCGGCCGGACCCCGGGCGGCCGGGACGGGCGGGGCGGTTCGGCGGGTGGGCGGCTAGGCTGCGGGCATGTCCGATGTGTCTGGTATGCACGATGCGTCCCCGGTCGGTTCCGGTCGGGCGGACGAACCCCCGGCCGGTGGGGACGGGCCCGCGCTGGCCCGGAGCGCGCTCGGACTGGACGCCGTGCGGGCGGCGCAGCGCGGACGGACGGCCGAGGCACGGGCCGGTTTCGAGGCGCTCTGGGAGGAGCTGGGGGAGCGGGACGTCTTCCACCGCTGCGTGCTGGCGCACTATCTGGCCGATCTGCAGGAGGACCCGCGGGCCGAGCTGGAGTGGGACCGCCGGGCCCTGGCCGCCGCCGACTCGCTGACGGTCGAGCGTGCCCAGACCTACGAACCGGCCCTCCAGGTGCGTGCCTTCTACCCCTCACTGCACCTCAACCTGGCCTCGGACCACCTCAAGCTCGGTGAGCCCGACCTCGCGCGCGAGCAGTTGGAGCGGGCCGTGCGCAGCCTGGACGCGCTGCCCGCGGACGTCTACAGCGCGGGGATCCGGGCGGCCGTGGACGAGCTGCGGCAGCGGTTGCGCTGAGCCGGGGCGGACGGGGGCGCGCGGAGGCGTGCGGGGCGAACCGTGAGCGTGCGGGGCGAACCGTGAGCGTGCGGGGTGAAGGGGAGCGCGAACGGGGTGGGCCGAGCCGCGTGGGGCTGGACTGGCATGCTGGACGGGTGACTTCTCCGTTCGATGCCCCGGCTCCCGTTCCCCCGTCCTCCTCGCCCGCTGCGCCTGCCCCCGCTGCGCCTTCCCCGGTCGCGCCTTCCCCGGTCGCGCCTTCCCCGGCTGCCGCGGGCTCCGGCGACTTCCCGGCCCCCGAGGGCCGCGACGCGCGGCCGCAGTACGTGCTGCCGCTGCTCGTCCGGCTGGAGCGGGCCACCCCGCCGGGGCGGACGGACGCGCTGGAGACCTCGGCCCGGGCCGTGCTCACGCTGCTGGCCGACCGGCGGGTGACCGAGCCGGACGGCGAGTGGGCCGAGCGGGTCGCGGCCTGGGAGGACGCCCGGATCCGCAAGGTGGTCCGGCGGGCCCGGGGCGGGGAGTGGCGGCGGGCGGGCGAGCTGCCGGGCGTCACGGTGCGGGGGCGGGAGGCGGAGGTGCGGGTGTTCCCGCCGGTTCCGCTGGACGGCTGGCCCAAGGAGCTCGCCAAACTGCAGGTCTCCGGGACGGATCTGGAGGAGACGGCCGAGGTCGGGGCTCCCGAGCCCGGGCTGCCGGTGCTGTGGCTCAACCCGGAGCTGGAGATGAGCGCAGGCAAGACGATGGCACAGACCGGACACGCCGCCCAGCTCGCCTGGTGGCGGCTGGACGAGGCGCAGCGCAAGGAATGGGCGGAGTCCGGCTTCGCGCTGGCGGTCCGGACGGCCACGCCGGCTGCGTGGGAGGACCTCGTCCGCAGCGGCCTGCCGGTGGTCCATGACGCGGGCTTCACCGAGATCGCCCCCGGGCCGACTGTCGCACTCGAAGGAGGCACACGCTACTGCCCCGTCGGGCGCCTACGACGCTCGTGAACGCACCACGCTGCTCCGACCTGACAGCTAGGCCTCGGGCTTTCACGAGGATTTCCTGTCAAGTCCTCCGTGTGGATGGCCCGTTCGTGGGATGGGGCTGTTCCAGCCGGCGAGGAGGTCGAGGGTTTCGGCGTCGCGGCTGCCGGGCGGGACGGCGCACAGGATGAGGTAGAGGCCGTCGTCGGCGGTGAGTCGGGTGGTCTCGTAGGTGCGCCGCCTCGACAGCTGAACCCCGGGGCGCGCAGGACGGTGCGCCACCGGCACCCACCTGAGCGCCTGCTCACCCACCCCCGCCGCCCCGGCCACCGGCCCCACCCGGGAAGGCCCGGCAGGTGCTGGCCCCGTCCTGCTCGCCTACGTCTCCCGCCCCGGCGAGAACTACTCCTACGGCGGACGCACCACCCTGGCCAGCGGGAACACCGAACTCCTCGCCCGCAAGAGGCGCCAACCGCCGAGGCCCTCGTGGAGCCGTTCAAGGAGGCTGTTGAGCTTCGGCCCCCGGACCCGCGCACCGGCCTTTGGTGAGTGTGGAACCCCCCGATCCGGTTGGCCGGGGCCGTGGGAGGTGTACGACGTCATGGGAAGTCGGGCTGCCTCCTCGGTTTGCCGCGACCGGTCGTCCAGGCACCGTCATCACACCCGGAGAACCAATGCCGGGAATCAGGCCGCGACGAGCTCCTGCTCGCGGTCCGGCGTCTTGACCTTGGGCTTCTTGTTCGGCAGCGAGAGCCGGACGACCTTGCGCCACGCGGAGAACACCTGCTTGGGCAGCGGCCCGGTGACGTACTCCAGCTCGTACTTCTCGAACAGCGCGCGCACCTTCACCGCGACCTCGGCGTACCGGTTGCTCGGCAGGTCCGGGAACAGGTGGTGCTCGATCTGGTGCGACAGGTTGCCGGTCATGAAGTGCATGGCCCTGCTGCCGCTGATGTTCGCCGAGCCCATCATCTGGCGCAGGTACCACTGGCCACGCGTCTCGCCCTTGACCGAGTTGCGCTCGAAGACCTTCACGCCCTCGGGGAAGTGCCCGCACATGATCACCGAGTGGGACCAGATGTTGCGGACCAGGTTCGCGGTGAACGTGGCGGCGAGCGTGGTGAGGAACGACGGGCCCGACAGCAGCGGGTGGATCACGTAGTCCTTGAGCACCTGCTTGCGGATCTTGCGGCCCACGGCCTTGGCCCGCGCGCGGAACTCCGGGTCCTTGCGGCGGCGCTTGTGCAGGTTCTTGCCGAGCTCCAGGTCGTACGCCGCGATGCCGTACTCGAAGAAGCAGGCGTTGACGAAGTTCCACAGCGGCTGGCCGAGGTGGAACGGGTGCCACTTCTGGTCCTCGTCGACGCGCATGATGCCGTAGCCGAGGTCGTTGTCCTTGCCGATCACGTTGGTGTACGTGTGGTGCAGCTCGTTGTGCGAGTGCTTCCACTGCTCGGCCGGCGAGACGTGGTCCCACTCCCAGGTGGTGGAGTGGATCTTCGGGTCCCGCATCCAGTCCCACTGGCCGTGCAGGACGTTGTGGCCGATCTCCATGTTGTCCATGATCTTCGCCACGGACAGGCCGGCGGTGCCGAGCAGCCACGCGGGCGGGAAGATCGAGAACAGCAGTACGCCCCTGCTGACCAGCTCGAGCTTGCGCTGCGCCGAGATGACCTTGCGGATGTAGGCGGCGTCCTTCTCGCCGCGGCCGGCGATCACCTCGTCGCGGATCGCGTCCAGCTCGCGGCCGAGCTCCTCGATCTGCTCCGCGGTCAGATGGGCGGTGGGGTCGATAGCGGTCAAGGTGCTTCTACCGTTCGATGTCGCAGGGGCCCGCCGCGGCGGACACGCAGGTCTGGATGAGGACGCCCGGCTCGGCCTCGGTGATCTCGCCGGTGCGCAGGTCGCGGACGGCGCCCGCCTTGAGCGGCGTGACGCAGCCGAAGCAGATGCCCATGCGGCACCCGGAGGGCATGAGCACGCCGGCCTCCTCGCCGACCTCCAGCAACGGCGTGGCGCCGTTCGCGTCGACGGTCTTGCCGGTGGCGCTGAACGTGACCTCGCCGCCGTCGCCGTCCGCGGCCACGACGATGCGGGGGCGGAAGCGTTCGGTGTGCAGGCGATCCTGGACGCCGTGCTCGATCCAGTGCTCTTCTGCGGCGTCGAGCAGGCCCGCGGGCCCGCAAGCCCAGGTCTCGCGCTCGGCCCAGTCCGGCACGAGTTCGCCGAGACGGGCGATGTCGAGCCTGCCGTCCGTGTCGGTGTGCACCTCGGTGAGGCGCAGTTTCTCGTCCGCGACCAGGTCATGCAGTTCGTTGCGGAAGATCACGTCTTGCGGCCGTGGCGCGCAGTGGACCATGACGACGTCGTCGAACGCGGTGTCGCGCAGCATGCCCATCGCGGGCGTGATGCCGCTGCCGGCCGTCAGGTAGAGCACCTTGGTGGGCTTGGCACGCGGCAGCACGAAGTCACCGGTCGGCTGGTCGAGCTGGATCAGCGTGCCCGGTGTCGCCCTGTGGACGAGGTGGTTGCTGACCTTGCCGTCCGGGATCGCCTTCACGGTGATCGTGATGCGGCCGTCCCGGCGGTCTGTCGGTGAGGTGATGGAGTAGGCACGCCACAGGCGCCTCCCGTCGACGTCGACCCCGATCCGTACGTACTGACCGGCCGTGTGGCCGCGCCAGCCCCGTCCCGGCCTGATCACGACGGTCGCGGCGTCACCCGTCTCGGGGTGCACGGCCTCGATGCGCCCGCGCAGGTCGGCGCCCGCGCGCAGCGGGCTGACCAAGTCGAGGTAGTCCGACGGCAGCAGCGGCGTCGTGACCATCTCCAGCAGTTTCCACGCCCTGCTGCGGAGGGCTGCACTCGTCATGACTCCAGCTTGCTGCGCCTCAGGGCGTAAAGTCCTGACCGTAGGACGTAAATCTGGTCGGCTGAATTGTTCGCAGGGAACAAGAACGTGAGCCATGCAATCCGGAGGGCCAGCGAGCTGGTCCTGGACGAGACGACGGTCACCGCGCTTCGGGCCGCGCTGACGGCCACCGCCGACGAGGTCGTCGAGGCGATCATCGACGAGGTCCCTCCCTACGCCAACGCCCTTTCGGGCCGCATGGGTGGCACCATCCGCCGAGCCGTCCGCACCGCCCTGGGGCACTACCTGGACCTCGCGAGCGGGAACGCCACGGGTGGCGACGCCGGTGACGCGGCCTACGAGCTGGGCCGCGGCGAGGTGCGCGACGGCCGTTCGATGGACGCCCTGCTCAGCGCCTACCGCGTCGGCGCCCGCGTGGCCTGGCGATGCCTGGCAGCGGGTGCCGTACCCGCGGGTCTGCCCGCCGCCGAGGTCGCCAAGTTCGCCGAGCTGACCTTCGCCTACATCGACGAGCTCTCCGCCGCGAGCGCCGCGGGCCATGCCGACGAGCTGGCCGCCCGGGGCAGGGCCCACGAGCGCCACCTGGAACACCTGGCCCGCGACCTCCTCGCCGACGCGAGCCCGGACGTGCTGCTGGCCTCTGTTCAACGGGCCGGGTGGCAACCCCCGGTTTCGCTGACCGCGGTCCTGCTGCCCGCCGCCCAGGCCCGGCCCGCCTACCGCACGCTCGACCCGAGCACCCTCGTCCTCGACGATCTGCCCGACGCCACCGGTGTGCTGCTCGTCCCCGATGCCGACCGACCACACCTCTTGCGGCAGCTGACCGACCGCACCGCCGTGGTCGGCCCGGCCCGGCCATGGACTCGTGCGGCCGCCTCGTACGCACGAGCCGTACGCGCGCGCTCCCTCTCCTCCGATATTCGCGACACCGAGGCCCACCTGCCCGAGCTGGTGCTGAGCGCCGACATGGACGCGTTCGCGGACCTGCGTGCCCGGGCCCTCGCACCGTTGCGGACCTTGCCCGTCACGACCGCACGGCGGCTGGAGGAGACGTTGCGGGCGTGGCTCCTGCACCAGGGCAGGCGGGACGAGGTGGCGGCGGCGCTGTTCGTCCATCCTCAGACAGTCCGGTACCGGGTGTCGCAGCTGCGGGAGCTGTTTCCGGATCTCGCATCGCCGCACCGGGTCCTTGAACTGACCCTGGCGGTGGGTCTTCGGGTCGGCTGACGCGCACTTCGACCGTCCACGACTGCGTCCCGAGCGGGCCAGGAGATAGCGATCGCGCGCGTGATCGTCGGCGGGTGGCAGATGTCAGCGAACAGATGACAGATTTCGAAATCTGAAATCTGAAATCTGTCATCTGTTCGCCGTTTGTCGATATGGCCCGGCGAGCGTGCGGCCGGCGGTGGCTCAGGCCGGGTAGGCGTGGGTCTGGGTGGCCTTGACCGAGGCCCAGACCGTCGTCCCGGGGGCCAGTTCCAGCTCCGCGACGGCGGCCGGGGTGAGGTCGGCGGCCATCGGCAGGCTGCCGGCCAGGTCGGCGCGGACCCGGTCGCCGTGCAGGTCCAGGCCGGTGACCTCGGCCTGCCACAGGTTGCGCGCGCTCGACTGCGGGCGCTCCCGGTAGAGCGTCACGGCGGACGGCGGGAAGGCGACGAACGCCGGGCCGTCCAGCTCGTCCACGGTGGCCAGGACGGTGCCGTCCGGGAGCGCGACCCGGGTGCCCTCGGCCCGGCCCTGGTACAGGTTCAGCCCGACCAGGCGGGCGATGTAGTCGGTGCGCGGCCGCCGGGCGACCTCGGCCGGGGTGCCGGACTGCACCTCGCGCCCGTGCTCGATCACCACCAGCCGGTCGGCCAGCACCATCGCGTCCAGCGGGTCGTGCGTGACCAGTACCGCCACCGCCTCGAACTCGGCCAGGTGGCGCCGCAGTTGGGACCGTATGTCGAGGCGGGTGCGGGCGTCCAGGGCGGCCAGCGGCTCGTCCAGCAGGAGCAGCCGGGGGCGGGCGGCGAGCGCCCGGGCCAGCGCCACCCGCTGCGCCTGGCCGCCGGAGAGCCGGCCGGGGCGGACCGCGGCGTGGTCGGCCAGGCCCATCCGCTCCAGCCAGGCGGCGGCCTCGGCCCGGGCGGCGCGCTTGGGGAGGCCCTGGCAGCGCGGGCCGAAGGCGATGTTGTCGAGGGCGCTGAGGTGCGGGAACAGCAGGTAGTCCTGGAACACCACGCCGACCGGCCGCTCCTCGGCGGGGGTGTGCACGCGCGCGGCCGGGTCCTCCAGGGCGCGGCCGTCCAGACGCAGGTGGCCGTCGGTGAGCGGGAGCAGGCCGGCGAGGGCGCGCAGCGCGGTGGACTTGCCGGCGCCGTTCGGGCCGAGCAGCGCGACCACCTCGCCGGGGGCGGCGGTGAGGGCGAGGTCGAGGGTGAACGCGGGGCGGTCGACCCGCAGCCGGGCGTCGAGGGCGGCGGTGCTCGGGAGGGGTTCGGTGCTCATCGGGTCGGCATCCAGGCGTTCGAAGGGGTGTCCGAGGCGACGCGGGCGGGCGCGGACGGGCTCACGGCGGGCGTGGGCGCCGTCGTGGGCGGCGCCGCGGCAGGGCGCGTCACGGGGCCGACAGCCAGCGGTCGCGCAGGCCGACCAGGACGGCGACGGAGACCACCAGCAGCACCAGGGAGAGTGCGATCGCGGCCTGCGGGTCGGACTCCATGGCCAGGTAGACGGCCAGCGGCATGGTCTGGGTGCGGCCGGGGAAGTTGCCCGCGAAGGTGATCGTCGCACCGAACTCGCCCAGCGCCCGGGCCCAGGCCAGGACGGCCCCGGCGGCGATCCCCGGTGCGATCAGCGGCAGGGTGACCCGCCGGAACGCGGTCAGCCGGGAGGCACCGAGGGTCGCGGCGGCCTCCTCGTAACGGGGGTCGGCGGCGCGCAGCGCGCCCTCGACGCTGATCACCAGGAACGGCATCGCCACGAAGGTCTCGGCGATCACGACCCCGGTGGTGGTGAAGGGCAGCGTGAGGCCGAAGGCCGAGTCCAGCCAGGAGCCGACGATCCCGCGCCGTCCGAGTACCAGCAGCAGCGCCACGCCGCCGACCACCGGGGGCAGCACCAGCGGCAGGGTGACCAGTGCCCGGATCACCCGTCGGCCCGGCAGCTCGGTGCGCGCCAGCAGCCAGGCCAGCGGGACCCCGAGGACCAGGGACACGGCGGTGGCCGCGGTCGCGCTGATCAGCGACAGGCGCAGCGCGTCCCAGACGGCGGTGCCGGCGAGCTGCTCGGACAGGTCGCTCCACGGCGCCCGGACCAGCAGGCCGACCACCGGGAGGACCAGGAACGCCAGCCCGAGCAGCGCCGGGAGCAGCAGGGTGACCGGGACGCTGGTGGTACCCGTCGTCCTGTGCCGGCGTCGGCGGCGCGGCAGGGCCTGCGCCGTTCCTGCCGCGCCGCCGACCGTCGGGCCGCCGACCGTCGGGTTCGGGCGGTTCAGATCCGGGTGGTTCCCGGCGGAGCCGGTGGTGCGGTCGCTCACGGTGCCTGGAAGCCCGCCGCGGTCAGCACCTGCGTGGCCTCGGGCGACTGGACGTACGCGACGAACGCGGCGGCGCCGTCCTTGTTCGGCGCCTTGGCGAGCGCGGTGATCGGGTAGTCGTTCACGGCCTTGGCGGCCTCGGGGAAGTCCACGCCGTCGATCTTCGCAGCATCGGCCTGCACATCGGTCCTGTACACCAGTGAGGCGTCGACCTCGCCGAGTTCGACCTTGGTGAGCGCGCCCTTGACGTCCTGCTCCAGGGTGACCGGGGTGAGGTCGAGCCCGGCGGCCTTGAGCGCGGTCTGCGCGGCGGCGCCGCAGGGCACCTCCTTTGCGCAGAGCGCGACCTTCACGCCGGAGGCGGTGAGGTCCTTGAGGCCCGCGACGTGCCTGGGGTTGCCCTTGGGGACGGCGATGGTGAGCGTGTTCTTGACGAAGGTCGCCGGCTGACCGCTCGCGCCGCCCGCGTCGGACACGGTCTTCATGGTGGCCGGGCTGGCGGCGGCGAACACGTCGGCCGGGGCGCCGGAGTTGATGCTGGTCGCGAGGCTGGAGCTGCCGCCGAAGTTGAAGGTGACCTTGCTGCCCGGGTTGGCGGTCTCGAACCTCTTGCCGAGCTCGGTGAAGCTCTCCTTGAGCGAGGCGGCGGCGAACACGGTGATGGCGCCGCTCGCCTTCGGCACGCCACTGCCCGTAGCGGCGGCGTTCGAGGTGGCGGCGTTCGCGGCGTCCGATGCCGTGGCGCCGGCGGACTTGCCGCTGTCGCTGCCACAGGCGGTGACCCCGAGGCTCAGGGCGAGGGTCGCTGCGGCGGCGACGGCGACTCTGCGGGTGGTGCCGGTGGTGCGGGTGCTCATCGGTGCTTCCCCTCCGGGTGCGCGCCGGGAGGGGCGCGAGGGACCGGCCGCAACTGCGGCCATGACGGCGATCATAGTGCCGCAAATGCGAGCGATAAATCCCCTGTCGCTTTGCACAGCCGTTGGCGGGCGGTGGTCTCGGGGCTGCTGTGGGATGGCCCGAACGGGTGCGGTGGGGCAGCCGTCGAGGGCCGTGGGGGCGGCCGTCGAGGGCGGTGGGGCGCCGGGGTGACGTGGGAGGACGTGCCGAAAATGCGTCGCGCCGAGGGCGGCCGAGGGGCCAGAGTGGTCGCCGTCCGTACACACGGACATCCGTACGTGTATCTGTACACATATGCCCGGACGTATCCGTGCGCGCACATCGGTGCCCGCACGCATCCGGGTACGCGGCCGGGCGGTGGAAGTGTGCCGCCCCGGTCGAGCCGAGGGAAGGAGTCCGCCCATGTCCACGCTGCGCGTCACCGCCGAGAAGCTGACCATCCTGGAGCACCCGAATGCCGATGCGCTGGAGCTCGCACAGGTCGGCCTCTACCGGGCGGTGGTCGCGAAGGGCGTGTACCGGACCGGCGACTTCGCTGTCTACATCCCCGAACAGTCCGTCCTGCCCGATGAGTTGATCGCGGAGCTGGGCCTGATCGGCAAACTGGCCGGCTCGTCGGCGAACCGGGTGAAGGCGGTACGGCTGCGCGGCGAGCTGTCCCAGGGCATCGTCTGCCGGCCCGCCGCGCTCGCCGATACCGACCTGGGCGCGGCGGCCGAGCAGGGCGCGGACTTCGCCGAACTGCTCGGCGTGGTCAAGTGGCAGCCCCCGGTACCGACGTCGATGAGCGGTGACGTGCTCAGCGCCCCGGACCTGCTGCCCTGGGTGGACATCGAGAACCTCAAGCGCTATCCCGACGTCTTCGAGCCCGGCGAGCCGGTGGTGCTGACCGAGAAGCTGCACGGCAGTTGCTGCCTGGTCACGTACACCGCCGGGACGGGCGAGGTGCAGGTGTCGTCCAAGGGGATCGGCGCGCAGGGGCTGTCACTCGCCGAGGACGAGCGCAACGTCTACTGGCGGGCGGTGCGCGCGTACGACATCCCGGCGGTGGCGGCCCGACTGGCGGAGCGGCTCGGTGCCGAGCGGGTCGGCATCTTCGGTGAGGTCTTCGGCGAGGGCGTGCAGGACCTGAGCTACGGGGTCTCCGCGCGCACCGAGCGGCCCGGGTTCGCGGCGTTCGACGTCTCGGCCGTGGTGGACGGGCAGCTGACCTGGCTGTCCGCGCCCGAACTGCTGGACGGCGAGCTGCCGTTGGTGCCCGAGCTGTGGCGCGGGCCGTTCGACCCGGAAACCGTGCTGGGGCACGCGCAGGGCCGGGAGACCTTCTCCGGGCGCCGGCTCCACCTGCGCGAGGGCGTCGTGGTGCGGCCGGTGGCCGAGCGCTGGAGCCCGGTGACCGGCGGGCGGGCGATCGCCAAGGTGGTCAGTGACGCCTACCTGACGCGCAAGGGCGGCACCGAGTACGAGTAGGCCCGTGCGCACGGGTGGCCCTTGCGCCTGGGTGTCCTGTGCAGGCCCCTGCACACGGGTGACCCGTGCGCGGGCGGTGCCCGCACCTTCCCGCACGGGCTACCCGTCAGTACAGTCGGCGGTGGGCATTCCTTTGCAGAAGGAGTCGCACATGGCCACCGAAACCGCCGTTCCCGGACCGGCCGGAAACCCGCTGGTCGGGTCGCTGTTCGACCTCACCCGCCGTCCGCTGCGCACCTACCTCGCCGCCCGCCGCGACCACGGGGACGTGGTGCGGCTCCAGGCCGGCCCACCCGGGCTGCGGGCCGAGTTCTACGCGGTGTTCTCCCCGGACGGTGTCCAGCAGGTGCTGGCCGGCGAGGCGGCCAACTTCCGCAAGGAGAGCGCCTTCTACGACGAGCTGCGGACCAGCGTCGGCAACGGGCTGCTGACCAGCCAGGACGGCGACTACCAGCGTCAACGACGGCTGGTCCAGCCGTTGTTCACCCGCCGCCGGGTGGACGGCTACGCGGGCGCGGTCGCGCGGGAGGCGGAGTCGCTCGCCGAGCGCTGGCGGGCGGCACCGGGCGGGGTGGTCGACGCGGCGGAGGAGATGTCCCGGTTCGCGATGCGGACGGTCGCGCGGATCCTCTTCGGCGCCGACGTGGAGGAGACGGTGGCCGTGGTGCACCGCAACTTCCCGGTGCTCGGGGAGTACGTCAAGGAGCGCGGCTTCGCCCCGGTCCGCGTCCCGCGCACCTGGCCGACCCCGGGCAACCGGCGCGGCCTCGAAGCCCAGCGGGCGCTGTACGAGGTCTGCGACCGGATCATCGCCGAGCGGGCCGCGCGCGGAGGCGGCGAGGCGGACGCGGACGACCTGCTCACGCTGCTCGGACGGGCGCGCGGCGAGGACGGGGAGCGGCTGGACCCGGCCGAACTCCGGGACCAGGTCCTGGTGTTCCTGATCGCCGGGCACGAGACCACGGCCACCTCGCTGGCCTTCGCGCTGCACCTGCTGGCCAAGCACCCCGGGCACCGGAAGCTCGCCCGGGAGGAGGCGCGGACCGTGCTGGCCGGACGGTCGCCGACGGCGGCGGACCTGGAGGCGCTGCCCTACACCACCCGGGTGCTGAAGGAGGCGATGCGGCTCTATCCGGCGGCGTCGCTGGTCGGCCGGCGGGCGGTCGAGGGGACCGTCATCGGCGGGTACGCCATCCCGGCCGGGGCGCAGGTCGTCGTCGCGCCGCTGGTCACCCACCGGCACCCCGATCACTGGGTGGATCCGGAGTGCTTCGACCCGGACCGCTTCCTGCCGGAGGAGGAGAAGAGCCGGCACCGCTACGCCTGGTTCCCGTTCGGCGGCGGGCCGCGCGCGTGCATCGGGCAGCACTTCTCGATGCTGGAGTCGGTGCTGACCCTGGGGCTGCTGCTGCGGGACTTCGAGGTGGAGGCGGTGGACCGGCGGGTGGCGCTCGCCCAGGGGATCACGCTGCGGGCGGCGAGTCCGATGCGGATCCGGGTGACGGCCGGAGGCTGACGCGGACGGGGGCGCGGTGGCGGTCGGCGGTGGTCGTCGGGTGGCGCTCGGCGGACAGATGACAACCTTCGGATTTCAGCTTTCAGACTTCAGAATTCAAACTCTGTCATCTGTTCGCTGTCCGTTGTTCGCCGCCCGTTGTCCCACCGATCGCCGTCCGCTGTCCGGGCAGACGACCGGGTTATTCGAACACATCGCCCGCCGCTCGCGGGCAGCTTTTCAGATCTTCGGGTGGCCGTTTCCGGCCTCTCGATAGCGTCCCACGCACCCCAGGTCGAAGGCGCACGTGCGGCTGGCATATGACGAGACCCGGTCCCCGCGGACCTGACGGCCCCTCGCCGCCGGTCGCACGGAGTCCGCCCGACCCGGGGAGCCCGGGCGCACCGCGTACCGCCCCGGGCCCGACCGGTCGACCGGAGGTCCCATGGGCACTCTCAACCACCTCAGCCTCGGCTGGCTGAGCCCCGCCCTGTCGTACCTGATGGCCTGCGCCGGCGCCGCCCTCGGGCTGCGCTGCACGCTGCGCGGTCTGGCCGCGAGCGGTGCCGCCCGGCGGAACTGGCTGGTCACGGCGGCCGCCGCGATCGGCTCCGGGATCTGGACCATGCACTTCGTCGCCATGTTCGGCTTCACCGTCGACGGCACCGAGCTGCGCTACGACGTCCCGCTGACCGTCCTCAGCCTCGCGGTCGCGGTGCTGGTCACCGGTCTCGGCCTGACCGTCGTCTGCTACGGCGGGCACCGCGGCCTCCCCCTGCTGGCCGGCGGCGTCACCACCGGCCTCGGTGTCGCCGCGATGCACTACCTGGGCATGGCCGCCGTACGGATGCACGCCGGTCTGCGCTACGACGCCGGGACGGTCGCCCTGTCCGTACTGGTCGCGGTCGGCGCCGCCACCGCCGCGCTCTGGGCCGCCGTCACCGTCCGCAACGGCTACGCGGCCGGGGCCGCCGCGCTGGCCATGGGCCTGGCCGTCAGCTGCATGCACTACACGGGCATGGCCGCCGTGCACGTCCGGCTGGAGCCGATCCGGACCGCCCTCGGCGGGGCCAGCGCGGTGGAGTTCGTCTTCCCGCTGGCCGTCGGCCTCGGCTCGTCCCTGTTCCTCGCCTCGGCCTTCGTCGCGCTCTCGCCGACCGCGCAGGAACGGGCCGGCTACCGGGAGGCGGGCGAACTGGGCATCGAGGAGCTCCCCGCCGCGGTCGCACGCCCGGAGCCCGGACCGCAGGAGATCGCCTTCCCCGGCGTCGGAGCCGCGGACGGACCCGTGTACGGACTCGGGGACGGGTCCGGAGCCGGGCCCGGAGTCGGCGCCGAGCGCCACGACCCGGAGCGGCACGACCGCGTGGCCTGAGCGACAGGACCTACTCCGCCGCCTCCGCTCGCTCTGCTGCCTCCGTCGCGTCGGCCTCCGCCCTCGTTCCTGCCCGAAAGGCTCCTCACCCATGCGAGATGACCGCGGTGCCGCCCCCGGTACCCGCCGCGGTGCCCACACCGGGCCGCTCGCCCGCCCGCCCCACCCAGGCCCCCGGCCGCGTGGGCTGCGAGGGTTGAGCGGACTGCACGGGCTGCACGGACTGCACGGACTGCGTGGGCTGCGCGGACTGCGCCCCAGGACCGTCCGCGCCCGGATCATCGCGTTGCTGATGGTCCCGGTCGTCTCGATCGTCGCCCTGTGGGGGTTCGCCATCGTCACCACCGCCCAGGGCGTCTGGGACCTGCTGCGCCAGCGCGACGCCCAGCGCACCGTGCTCACCCCCGTCGCCGACACGGTCGCCGGGCTGCAGGCCGAACGTGCCGCGGCCGGACAGCTATTGGCGACCCCGGCGAGCGCACCCACCGCCGCCCGGGAAAGTGCCCTGCGCACGGCCGCGGCCGCCACCGACCGCGCGATCACCCCGCTGTTCCCCGATCCCCGGCACCCCGACGAGGGTTACAACCGCGCCGACGCCCAGGGTCTCGGCGCCGACGCCGCCGCCCGCCTGGACGCCCTCGGCGCCTCCCTCGCCGCCCTGCCCGAGCTGCGCGGCCGGGTGCTGGCCCGCAGCATCGGCTGGCCCGAGGTGTACCTCGCGTACGGCGAGGCGGTCGACCGGGCCCTCGCCGCAGCCGGCGCCGTCACGCCGCAGTCGCAGCCGCATTACCCGGCCGCTGCCGACACCCGGGTGCTGCTGGAACTGGCCTGCTCCCGCGAGCTGTTGGCCCGCGAGGACGCGCTGCTGCGCGCGGCCCAGCTCTCCGGCGCGCTCGGCGAGGACCAACTGCGCGAGTTCTCCGGTGCGGCCTTCGCCCGGCGGGAGTTCGAGCGGGGCTCCGCCACCGACCTGCGCCCGGCCGACCTGCGTCCCGCCGACCGGGAGGCGCTGCTGGCCGTCACCGGCGGACCGGATCACCGCGAGCTGGTCGGGTACGAGGAGAAGGTCCGGGCGGCCGCCGACGGTCGGACGGCCGTCGCCGCGGTGCCGGCGGACCGGTGGGCGATGGTCGCCGGGAACGTCGCGAGCGGCCTGCGCGCCGTCGAGGACCAGGCCGGACGGGTCGCCGCCGAGCGCCAGAACCCCTACGCCCTGGGCCTGTTCACCCCGGCAGGCGCGGCGGTGCTGCTCGGCCTGGTCGGCGCGGCGGCCTCGTTGGTGATCTCGGTGCAGATCGGGCGCGACCTGGTGACCGACCTGATCGGCCTGCGAAACCGGGCACTTGAGCTGGCCGGTCGCAAACTCCCCTCCACCATGCAGAAGTTGCGGGAGGGTGAGGAGGTCGACATCGAGGCGGAGGCGCCGCGGCCGACGGGCCGGGACGACGAGATCGGCCAGGTGCACCGAGCGCTCGGCACCGTCCAGCGGGCGGCCGTCACGGCGGCGGTCGAGCGGGCCGAGGTGCTGTCCGGGGTCTCCGGGGTGTTCGTCAACCTCGCGCGCCGCAGCCAGGTCCTGGTGCACCGCCAACTCACCCTGCTGGACGCGATGGAGCGCCGCACCGAGGACCCGTCCGAGCTGGCCGACCTGTTCCGGCTCGACCACCTCACCACCCGCATGCGCCGCCACGCCGAGGGCCTGATCATCCTCTCCGGTGCCGCGCCCGGCCGGGCCTGGCGCAGGCCCGTCCCGCTGGTGGACGTGGTGCGCGCGGCCGTCTCGGAGGTCGAGGAGTACGCCCGGGTCGAGGTGCACCCGCTGCCGCACGCCGCCGTCGGCGGGCACGCCGTCGCGGACCTCGCCCACCTGATCGCCGAACTGGTCGAGAACGCCACCGGCTTCTCCCCGCCGCACACCCGGGTGCGCATCCGGGGCGAACAGGTCGGCACCGGCTACGCGTTGGAGATCGAGGACCGCGGCCTCGGCATGGGCCCGGAGGCCATGGGCGCGGCCAACCGCCGGATCGCCGCCGCCGCGCAGACCGACCTCTTCGACAGCGACCGGCTCGGCCTGTTCGTGGTCAGCCGGCTCGCCCGGCGGCAGGGCGTCAAGGTCTCGCTGGTGACCTCCGCGTACGGCGGCATCACCGCGGTGGTCCTGCTGCCGACCGCGCTGCTGGCCGACGCGACGGCGGGCCGGGCGGAGGGCTGGGCAGCCGGCCGGTCGGCGGGTCGGACAGCGGCTCGGACAGCGGGTTGGTCGGCCGGTGAGTCGGCGGACGGCTGGCGTCAACCGTACGACCCCGTGCCCGAGCTGGATGTCCCACTGGTCGATGCCGGCGCCTCCGTTCCGGTCGGCGGCGCCCACCCGGGCCGGCACGACCGGGAGTTCGCCCCGACGGGCGGCGGGGACGGCCCACGGGACACCGGGAACACAGGACTTCCGGCGGCGGGTGGGCCGCTGCCGGAGGGTGGGGCGCTGCTGCCGTTCGGCGCCCGGGGGAGCGACCCCGGGCCGGTGCGCCGCACTCCCCTCCGGGCCTCCGGGGCCCGGGCGGCAGGTCCGGCTGCGGACGGGGGCCCGGGTGCGGCCGCCCGTCCGCAGTCCGGGCCGCCGCAGCCGTACCGCACGGGGCCGGAGGCCGCCCCGGGGCCGGGTGAGCGCCGACTCGACCCGGGGCCCGAGGAGTTGCCGCGCCGGACCCGCCAGGCGAACCTCGCTCCGCAACTGCGCGGGGCACCGGCCGGACCGGGCCCGCACACCCGCCGTACGGGCACCGCTCCCTCCGGTCCGGCGGCGGCGCCCGGTACGGGGACCTCGGGGCGCGGCTCGGCGAGCCGCAGTTCCGAGAGTCCTGAGCGTCCCGGGAGTCCTGAGCATCGTGAGCATCCTGGGCGTCCGGGGCGCCGCAGATCCGAAAGCACCGGGAGCCGCAGCCCCGAGGCGGCGCGTGCGGTGATGGCGGCCTTCCAGAACGGGTGGGTGCGCGGCCTGCGCCCCGACGACGGGCCGGACGACCGGCTCATGGACCGATCCGGCGCTCGGCCCGCCACTCGGCAGCCCGCCACTCGGCCGCCCGTCGATCAGCCGCCCGCCGATCCGCCGCCGACGCAGGGCCCGCGTGGCCCGCTGCCCCCGCCCCGACCCCAAGGAGATCGCCCGTGATCGGCACCACCCACCGTGTGGGCGAGCTGAACCGGCTCCTCGACGAACTGGTCCGGCGCGCCCCCGAGGTGCGGTTCGCCGTGATGCTGTCCGTCGACGGACTGGTCGTCGGCACCTCGGCCGGCCCGCGCGAGGACGGTGAGCACCTGGCGGCCGTCGCCTTCGGCTTCCACGGGCTGGCCAAGGGCGCCGGCCGGCACTTCGGTGCGGGCGAAGTCCGGCGGACCATGGTGGAGTTGGACGGCGGCTACCTGTTGGTCGCGGCATCGGGGGAGGGCACCTGCCTGGCCGTGTTCGCCGACGCCCGGGCCGATCTCGGTCTGCTCGCCTACGAGATGGCCAGACTGGTCCGCCGGGTCGGGGAGCACCTGAGCACGGTGCCGCATGCGGTGGACGGCTGGTGAGCCCGGTGCCCCGTCCGTCGCCCGAGGGCCCGTCCTCCGAAGGGCCGTCGCCCGGGGGCCCGTTTCCCGAGGTCCCGTTTCCGGCGGGCCCGCCCCCCGGCCGACGTCCGGAACATCCGCGGGCCGAGCCCGGCGGCCCGCCCCGTAACCCGCTCGCCGCCGCCCACCGGGCCCGCTGGTACGACGACGAGGCCGGCCCCCTGGTCCGCCCGTACGCCATGACCCGGGGGCGCACCGGGGCCGGTGAGCGGAAGCTCGACCTGATCGCCGTCGTCGTCTGCGACCTGCCCGACCCGGCGCTCGCCCCGGACGCGTCCGATCCGCCGGTCGGTCCGGAGCAGGCGCGCATCCTCGCGCTGTGCCGGGGCACGCCGCTGTCCGTGGCCGAGCTGGCCGCCGAACTCGACCTGCCGGTGGGCGTCGTGCGCGTGCTGCTCGGCGACCTGTTGGCGGCCGGGCTCATCCGGGTCAACCGCCCCGTCCCGCCCGCCCTGCTCTCCGACGAGCGCATCCTCCAGGAGGTCGTCCATGGACTCCGCGCACTCTGACCACCGGTCCGGCCGGTCCGATCCGACCGAGTCCTTCGGGGCGTCCGGGGCGTCCGGGGCATTCGCGGCGGAGGACCCCGTCGGCAGCGTGCTCGCCCTCAAGATCCTGGTGGCGGGCGGCTTCGGGGTCGGCAAGACGACGCTGGTCGGCGCGGTCAGCGAGATCCGCCCGCTGCGCACCGAGGAGCGGCTGACCGAGGTCGGTCGCGGGGTGGACGACCTCGACGGCGTGGAGCGCAAGAGCACGACGACGGTGGCGATGGACTTCGGACGGATCACCATCCGTGAGGGCCTGGCGGTCTACCTCTTCGGCACCCCGGGACAGGACCGGTTCTGGTTCCTCTGGGACGAGCTGGCCCAGGGCGCGCTGGGTGCGGTGGTACTGGCCGACACCCGGCGCCTGACCGACTGCTTTCCGGCCGTCGACTTCTTCGAGCACCGGGGCATCCCGTTCGTGGTCGCGGTGAACCGCTTCGCCGGGGCCCGGGAGTTCGGTCCGGGCGAGGTCGCCCACGCGCTGGACCTGGACGCCGGTACGCCCGTGCTGCTCTGCGACGCGCGCCACCGTTCGTCGGGCAAGGAGGTGCTGATCAACCTGGTCGAACACGCCGGCCGGGTGCGTGCCGCCCGGCTGCTCGCGGATGCCGCGCCGACGGGTTTCGGGTGAGGCGGCGTCGGGGCGGGGGCTGACGGCTGACGGCTGACGGCTGACAGCGTTCAGAGTTCAGATGACAGACTTCAGCGAACAGATGACAGATTTCGAAATCTGTTCGCTGTCATCTGTTATCCGTTGCGAACTTTCCCTCCCTGCCCGATCGGTGACGTGTTGCTCGCGAACGACTGCGCAGAGTGAGGCGGCGGACTATGATGTGACCTGTGTCACAATGCGTCCGATTGGGCTGCGACCAGGCCCGATCGGGTGTTCGGGGTGCCGATTCCCGGGGAGAGCGGCATGGCGGATTGCAGCGGTCGATGGATGGACACCGAGCCGGAAAGGGGCTTCGGCCCGCGCGGGGCCGGCGGTCAATCGGCCGAATTCAACCGGGTGTTCACCGACCTGCTGCCCAGGCTCCAGCAGGCGGCCGCCTCGCTCACCGGGAATCCGCTCGCCGCCGGGGACGTCGTCCACGACGCGTACCTGCGGATCGCCCGTCGCCCGGAACGCTTCCTCGGCCATCCGCAGCCGTACGCCTACGCGTTCACCACGATGGTGAACATCCTGCGCGACCAGTGGCGCCGGGAGCGTCGGCGGATCCCGATGCCCGAGGTGCCGGAGGCGGTCGCGAGGGTCGAACGGGACCGTGCCGCGTCCGATCCGTGGGTGGGCGGGACGGCCGAGCTGCAGGCGCGCTGGGAGGTCGTCCGGCTGCTGGGCCTCCTGACCGCCAAGCAGGCCCGGGCGGTGGCGCTGGTCGACCTCGACGGCTACAGCGTCGACGAGGCCGCCGAACTGCTCGGGCTGCACCGCAGCACCCTGGCCGTCACCCGTCGTCGCGCCCACGGGCGGCTGCGCGCCGTCCTCGAACGGGAGCGCGAACGGGGCTGCGGATAGCGCCCGCCGGACCGACCGGGCGCCCACGCGCCGCCGCCGACCGTGCCGTGTCGACACCGCCGCCTACTGCGCCGCTGTCCGCCCGCGAGGGGGGCGGCCCGACGCACCGAGCTGACGGCAAGTCAGGTGATGTGCCGCCCCGGCCCGTACGCTGAAAATCGTGATCACGTACGAGGACCACCGCCTGCGCGCCCTGGCCGAGGACGGCCGTTGGCACGAGCTGCTCGCCGCCTACCGGCAGGGCCGGGCGGCCGCCGTGGTCGAAGCGGGGGAGGAGGCCGCGGCGTCCCTGACCGCGCCGCTCGGTCATCTGATCGCCTACGCCGCGCCGCCCGAGCTGGCCGTCCGGCTGTTCGATCGGGATGGCGGCGAGGGGACGGTCGCCGGGGTGGCCGACCACGACGCCGGACCGCTCTGGGAGGTGCTGGCGACCCGGCACTCCTGGCTGCGGCTGGCCCCGCTGCTCGGCCCGGCGCCGGTGCGCCGCCTGGTCGCGCACACCCGGGTGCTGCTCGGCGAGGACCTCTCGTACGGGGCCGAACCCGACCCGGAGGGCGTGCCGCTGCGGCTGGAACCGTGGGAGGCGGCGGGGTGGGAGGAGTCGGCCCGGGTGCGGGAGTACCTGCCCGGCGGGGGTGCGCGGAGCGCGCTGCTGACCCTGCCGGCCACCCGGGAGGGCCTCGGCGAGGTGGCACTGCCGGCGCCGGTCACGCGGACGGACGGACGGCCCGGTGGGCAGCGGATCACCCGGGCACTCGCCGAACTGGGCGCGCTGGCGCCGTGGGCGCGGGTGGTCTGCGTCCGCGGCGAGGCCCCGCTGGCGGCCGCCCTGCTGGCCCGCGGCCGACGGGTGGTCGGCGGGTACCTGCCGTTCGCGCTCGCCTACCCGGCCCTGGTGCGGGCCGCCGCCGTCGGACGGGCGCAGGGCTGCGCCCACGGGCGGCTGGGGCTGTGGCGGGCGCTGGTCGCGATGGCCGGGGCGGACGGGTCGGCGCCGGGTGAGGTGAACGCGCTGGTGGACCGGATGCGCTGCTTCACCTGGCAGGAGCCGGCGGCCGGGCTGCACCACCTGCACGTCGCGCTGGAGGATCCGGCCAGTGGGGTGGCCTGGGCGGTCAGCGGCTCGCAGGAGCTGTGATCGCGGGGGTGTGAGGGCAGCCGGTCGTAGCGGGGTCGGGGAACGGGAGGACCCCCGGCCCGGCGCCGTTTCCGGGGGTTGGTGGGAGGCGCCGGGCCGGGGGAGTGCGGGGGAACGCGCGGCCGCTCAGGCGGCGGCGGGCTCGGTGTCGTGGGAGGGGACGGCCTCCGGGGCCACCGCGGCGGTGACCGCGGGGGCGACTGCAGGGGTGTTCCCGGGGGCGGCCTCGGGCGAGACCTCCGGTGCCGGGTTTCCGGCGCCGGCGCTCCCGGCGCCGTGGCTGTCGACCAGGGTCAGCTCGTCGAACGGCAGCTCGCCGGCCAGCACCCGGCGGGCGCGCTCGGTGTCGAGCTCACCGGTCCAGTGTCCGATCAGCACGGTCGCGACGGCGTTGCCCGCGAAGTTGGTGAGCGCGCGGGCCTCGGACATGAAGCGGTCGATGCCGACGATCAGGCCGACCCCGTCCACCAGCGCGGGCTTGTGCGACTGCAGTCCGCCCGCGAGGGTGGCCAGGCCGGCGCCGGTGACCCCGGCCGCCCCCTTGCTCGCGATCACCATGAACACCAGCAGCGAGAGCTGCTCGCCGATCGACATCGGCTTGTCCATCGCCTCGGAGATGAAGATCGACGCCATGGTCAGGTAGATCGCGGTGCCGTCGAGGTTGAAGCTGTAGCCGGTCGGCACGGTGATGCCGACGACCGGGCGGCTGACGCCCAGGTGCTCCATCTTGGCGATCAGTCGGGGCAGGGCGCTCTCGGAGGAGGAGGTCGAGAGGATGAGCAGGAACTCGCGGCCGAGGTACTTCAGCAGCGCGAACACGTTGACCCCGGCGACCACGCGCAGCAGCGTGCCCAGCACCACGACGACGAACAGCGCGCAGGTCAGGTAGAAGCCGATCATGATGACCGCGAGGCTCTTCAGCGCGGCCGTACCGGTGGCGCCGACCACGGCCGCCATCGCCCCGAAGGCGCCGATCGGCGCGACCCACATGATCATCGCCATGACCCGGAAGACCAGCCGCTGCACGTGCTCGATCCCGCGCAGCACCGGGGCGCCGACCGGGCCCATCGCCTGCAGGGCGAAGCCGGTGAGCAGGGCGACCAGCAGGGTCTGCAGCACCTTGCCCTGGGTGAGGGCCGAGAACATGGTGTCGGGGATCATCCCGAGCAGGAAGTCGGTGGTCGACTGGGCGCCGCCGGCCGCGGCCTGGGCGTGGCCGGACTTGGCGAGCGCGGCGGTCAGGTGCAGGCCGCCGCCGGGCTCCAGGAGGTTGCCGACGGCCAGACCGATGGCCAGTGCGACGGTCGACATGGCGAGGAAGTAGCCGAGGGCGAGGCCGCCGACCTTGCCGACCTTCGCCGCCTTGGTCACCGAGCCGATGCCCAGCACGATGGTGCAGAAGATCACCGGGCTGATCATCATCTTGATCAGGTTGACGAAGCCGGTGCCGACCGGCTTGAGCTCCACGGCGAAGCCGGGGGCGGCCAGCCCGACCACCACACCCGAGACCACCGCGGCGATCACGGTGAGGTAGAGGTAGTGGGTCCGGTCCTTGCGTCTGGGTCCCCCCGCCGTTGCGGCTCCAGCGATCGACATCTGCGGCTCCTTCGCCCTGCAGTCCTGGCGGCCCCGGGTGGTGGGCCGATCCGACTATGGGGCCGGGGCGTGACGGGGGTCACGTTTGCGTTCATAGAGTTCACGGCCGGTGCACCGGGGTCGGCCGCGCCTCCGGTGGTGCACACTGGCTGGCATGTCCGAGCGCACCGCCCCCACCGCCCGGCGCCGTCGGTTCCCCCTGTCCCGTCTCTCCCGCCCGCTGCCCCGTCGACTGCCGCTGTTCCGCTCGTCCCGTCCGCTGCCCCGCCGACTGCCCCGTCGACTGGTCCGCAGCCTGGCCGGGCAGCTGTTCGTCGTGCAGGTGGTGATCGTCGCCGCCGTGGTCGCGGGCGGTGCGGTGCTCGCGTACCTCTTCACCGCCGACCGGAACGAGGACGCGGCCCGCCGCCAGGTCACCGCGGTCGCCCACGCCGTCGCCGACTCGCCGTCCGTTCGGGCGGCCGTGACCGGCCCGGACCCGACCGCGGTGCTCCAGCCGTACGTCGAGCAGGTGCGGACGGACACCGGCGTCTCCTTCATCACCGTCATGGACACCGACGGCGTGCGTTGGACCCACCCGCTGCCCGAGCAGATCGGCAAGCGCTACCTCGGGCACATCGACGGGGCGCTGGCCGGGCAGACCCGGAGCGAGACGTACACCGGCACGCTCGGTCCGTCCGTCCGGGTGGTCACGCCGGTGTGGGACGACCGGCACCGGGTGGTCGCGCTGGTGAGTGCGGGCCTCACCGTCGAGTCGATCTCCGCGCAGCTCAGCGGCCCGCTGATGGCCCTGGTCGGGGTGGCGGTGGCCGCGCTCGCGCTCGGCGGCGTCGGCACCTACCTCGCCAACTCCCGTCTGCGGCGGCACACTCACGGCATGGGAGCGGACGAGCTCAGCCACCTCTACGAGTACCACCAGGCCACGCTGCACTCGGTGCGCGAGGGGCTTGTCCTGCTCGACCGCTCGCACCGGGTCGTGCTGTGCAACGACGCCGCCCGTGAGCTCCTCGGCCTGACCGGTGACGTGGACGGACGGCCGATGGCCGGGCTGGGGCTGCCGGAGGCGCTGGTGGCGGCCGTGCTGGGCGAGGATCCGGTCCGGGACGAGGTGCACCTGACCGCCGAACGGGTCGTGGTGCTCAACACCTCCACCATCGGCACCGGCCTCGGCCGGGTGGTCACCTTCCGGGACCACACCGAACTCCAGTCGCTCAGCGGCGAGTTGGACTCCGTGCGCGGCTTCACCGAGGCGCTCGGCGCCCAGGCGCACGAGGCCGCCAACCGGCTGCACGCGGTCGTCTCGCTGATCGAACTCGGACGCCACGAACAGGCGGTGGAGTTCGCCACCGCCGAGCTCGAACTCGCCCAGCAGCTCACCGACCGGGTGGTCGCGGCGGTGAGCGAGCCGGTGCTGGCCGCGCTGCTGCTCGGCAAGGCGGCCCAAGCAGCCGAGCGGGGCGTGGAGTTGACCCTCACCGAGGACAGCCGGATCGACGACGGGGTGCTCCCGCCGGGGCTTTCCGCCCGGGACCTGATCACCGTGCTCGGCAACCTGATCGACAACGCCGTGGACGCCGCCATCGCCGGGGCCGCGCAGAGCCCCGTGCCGCCGGAGGTCACCGTCACGGCGCGGATCGACGGGGCCGGCGCATGCGGGGCCGGCCCGCACGGTGACGCCTCCCGCAGTGACGCCTCCCGCAGTGACGCCTCCCGCAGCGACGCCTCCCGCAGTGACGGCGCACGCGGTGACGGCGCACGCGGTGACGGTTCGCGCGACAGCGGTGGTGCGGGCGCGGGCGGCGACTGCCTGCTGCTGCGGGTCGCCGACACCGGCGCGGGCATCGCCCCCTCGACCGTCGAGGACGTCTTCCGGCGCGGCTGGAGCACCAAGCAGGACGGCCGCGGGCACGGCCTCGGGCTGGCACTGGTCGCCCAGGCCGCCCGGCGCAACGGCGGCACCGTCGAGGTCGGCCGGGACCGGGGCGCGGTGCTCACGGTCCGGCTGCCGCTGGCCCGCCGGTCCGGGGAGCCGGGGGAGGTGCGGGAGCCGCAGGAGCCGGGTGAGCCGCGGGAGCCGGACGGGCTCGGGCGGGCGGGGCGCGCGCCGGAAGGAGTCCCGGCATGACCGCGCGCGACGGAGCCGGCCCGGCCGGGATCTCCGTCCTGGTCGTCGAGGACGACCCGGTGGCGGCCGCCGCGCACACCCTGTACGTCGAGCGCGAACCCGGCTTCCGCGCCGTCGGCACCGTCCACAGCTGCGCCGACGCTCTGCGCTTCCTGGACCGGGCCCGCGCCGCCGGGACCCCCGTCGACCTCACCCTGCTCGACCTCTACCTGCCGGACGGCCACGGCCTGCAGCTGTGCCGCACGCTGCGCGCCGCCGGCCACGGCACCGACGTCATCGCGGTGACCTCGGCCCGCGACCTCGCCATGGTCCGCCAGGCGGTCTCGGCGGGCGTCGTGCAGTACCTGCTGAAACCGTTCAGCGCCGCCGCCCTGCACGACCGCCTGGAGCGCTACGCCCGCTACCGCGACAGCCTCGGCCGCACCGGCGAGGCGACCGGCCAGGACGAGGTGGACCAGGCGCTCGCCCTGCTCCGCACCCCCGAGCGCAGCACCCTGCCGAAGGGGCTGAGCGCACCCACCCTGGACACCGTCGCCTCCGTGCTGCGGGACGCCGCGACCGGACTGTCGGCGGCGGCCGCGGGCAGCGCCGCCGGGGTCTCCCGGATCACCGCGCGGCGCTACCTGGAGCACCTGGTGGACACCGGGCGGGCGGTGCGGGAGCCGCAGTACGGGAACGTCGGGCGGCCGGAGCTCTGCTACCGGTGGAAGGCGAAGGTCTGAACGCTCCGGGCGCCGGCGGTACGGCCGCTCGCCGGCGTGACCGGGGTGACCGGTGTGACCGGGGTGACCGGGGTGACCGGGGTGACCCTCCGCGGGCCTGCCGGGTCGGGACGCGACTTTTCGAGGCGTTCCGATTCGGGGCGTGACCTTCCGGCGGGACGGTCGTTGGAAGGACCGGGGGTGTCGGAGGACTGGGGCGGGGCGAAACCGGGAGAGGTTCACTCGCGCGGGTGATTCTGGATGCCCTGGAGGCTTTTCGCCAGGTCAGGAGCGGTAAAGTTAGGCTTACCTAACTTCTCCTGGGGGTTTGTCGTGTCGCTCGCTGCCGTACCCGTCCAGGCCGCCTCCGGAGCTCCGGCCGCGGGTGAGGCCATCCTGCGCCGTCAGCGCGTCCGCGAGTCCGCCGCCAGGACGTACGCCCGCTCCTTCCCGATCGTCCCGGTCCGCGCCAACGGCATGACCGTCGAGGGCGCCGACGGGCGGCGCTACCTGGACTGCCTCTCCGGCGCCGGCACCCTCGCCCTCGGCCACAACCACCCGGTGGTGCGCGAAGCCATCCGCCGCACCCTCGACAGCGGGGCCCCGCTGCACCTGCTCGACCTCGCCACCGCCGAGAAGGACGACTTCACCAGCGCGCTGTTCGACAGCCTGCCCGCCGCGTTCGCCACCCGCGCCCGGGTGCACTTCTGCGGCCCGGCCGGGACGGACGCCGTCGAGGCCGCGCTCAAACTGACGCAGACCGCCACCGGCCGCTCCGGCGCGCTCGCCTTCACCGGCGCGTACCACGGCATGACCGCCGGCGCGCTCGCGCTCACCGGCAACGTCGCCGTCAAGGAGCCGCTGCCGAGCGGCGGCGAGGTCGTCCGACTGCCCTACCCGTACGGCTACCGCTGCCCGTTCGGCGTCGGCGGCGAGGCCGGCGCCGACCTCGCCGCGACGTACGTCGAGCGACTGCTGGACGACCCCTCCGGCGGGGTCGTACCGCCCGCCGCCATGATCCTGGAGGCCGTCCAGGGCGAGGGCGGCGTCGTCCCCGCGCCGGACGGCTGGCTGCGCGAGATGCGCCGGATCACCGCCGAACGCGGCATCCCGCTGATCGTGGACGAGGTGCAGACCGGCGTCGGCCGCACCGGCGCGATGTGGGCGGTCGAGCACAGCGGCATCGTCCCGGACGCGATGGTGCTCTCCAAGGCCATCGGCGGCAGCCTGCCGCTCGCCGTCGTCGTCTACCGCGAGGACTACGACGGCTGGCGGCCCGGCGCCCACACCGGTACCTTCCGCGGCAACACCCTCGCCATGGCCGCCGGGGCCGCGACCCTCCGGTACGTCGCGGCGCACGGACTGGCCGGCCGGGCGGCCGTCGTCGGCGAGCGGATGGCCGCCCGGCTGCGCGCACTCGCGGAGGAACTGCCGGTCATCGGCGACGTGCGCGGCCGGGGGCTGATGATCGGGGTCGAGCTGGTCGACCCCACGGCCGAGGCCGACGCCTGCGGGGCCCGCCCGGCGGACCCGGCACTCGCCGTACGGGTGCGGGAGGCGTGCCTGGAGCGGGGCCTGATCGTCGAGCTCGGCGGGCGCCACGACGCGGTGCTGCGGCTGCTCCCGCCGCTCACCATCACGGACGAGCAGGTGGTGGCGGTGCTGGACCGGCTGGCGGAGGCGATCGCGGCGGCCGCCGGTCACCGGATCGCAGCCGGGGCGGGGGCCGGGTCTGACTCCGGGGCCGGCGCTGGATCCGGGTCTCGGGCCGCGTCCGGGGCGGGGGCCGCGGCCGTGGTCGCCGGTGCGGCGACGTCGGCGGGCGGTACGGGGACGGCGGAGCAGCGGTGAGCGGCCTCGGGTCCGGACCGGTCGGGCTGCCGGGGGGCGAGGTCGCGTCGGACGCGCTCTCCGGCGGCGCCGCCGGACCCGGCGCGCTCGCGCCGTTGCTGGCCACCGTCCTCGACGCCCTCGACGCGGGCATCGCCATGCGCTCCGGACCGCTGCCGGCGGGCAGCCCCGCCGAGATCGCCGCGCTCGTCGCCGACGCCCTGGCCACGACCGGCGGCCGCGACGCGCTCGCCCGGCTCACCGAGCTCCTCGCCTACGGAGCGGCCGACCCCGCCGACCCGGCCTGCGCCGCCCACCTGCACTGCCCGCCACTCGCCGTCGCCGCCGCGGCCGACCTCGCCGTGAGCGCCCTCAACCCGTCACAGGACTCCTGGGACCAGGCCCCCGCGGCCACCGCGCTGGAGACCGCGCTGCTCGCCGAACTCGCCGACCTGGTCGGCTACGACCCGCGGCGTTCCGCCGGGGTGCTCACCTCCGGCGGCACCGAGTCCAACCTGATGGGGCTCATGCTGGCCCGCGACCAGAAGCTCGACGGCATCGTGGAGCTGGACGGCATCCCCGCGGGCGTCCGGCCGTGCATCTTCGCCTCCGAAGCCGCGCACTTCTCCGTCCAGCGCGCCGCCGCGCTCCTCGGGCTCGGCGAACGGGCGGTCGTGCCCGTCCCCGTGGACCGGCGACTCCGGATGAGGGAGGAGGAGTTGGAGCGGGCGATGGCCGAGGCGGGCTGGGCGGGCCGGACCCCGATCGCCGTCGTCGCCACCGCCGGCACCACCGACACCGGAGCCGTCGACCCGCTCACCGCCGCCGCCGACCTCGCCCGCCGCTACGGCGCCTGGCTGCACGTCGACGCCGCGTACGGGGGCGGGGCACTGCTCTCCGACCGGCTCGCCCCGCTGCTCGACGGGATCGCCCGCGCCGACTCGGTCGCCCTCGACTGGCACAAACTCGGCTGGCAACCGGCCGCCGCCGGGGTCTTCCTGGTCCGCCGCGCCGAAACGTACGTCTCGCTCGCCCGCCGCGCCGAGTACCTCAACCCGGTCGACGACGAGCAGGCCGGCTACCCCAGCCTGCTCGGCCGCTCCCTGCGCACCACGCGCCGGGCCGATGCCTTCAAGCTCGCCGTCACCCTGCGCACCCTCGGCCGGGACGGCCTCGGCCGCCTCGTCGACACCTGCCACGACCTCGCCCGGGCCGCCGCCGACGCCATCCGTGCCGAGGCCTCCCTCGAACTGCACGCCGACCCGGTCCTCACCACGGTCCTCTTCCGCTACCGACCACCGGGCGTGACGGACGGGGCGGCGCTGGACGAGATGAACGGTCGGCTGCGGCGGTTGCTGCTGCGCGGCGGGCGCGCGGTGGTCGGGCGTACGGAGCTGCCGGGGGAGGGGCCGGGCCGGGTGCGGCTGAAGCTGACGCTGCTGAATCCGCACACGACGGTGGGGGAGGTCGGGACGTTGCTGCGGGAAGTGGTGGGTGCGGGCCGGAAGGTGGCGGGCGAACGCGCGGGGTAGCGGGGTGGCGGCCACCGGGCTCGTCGGGGTGGGCCCGCCGGGTGGGGTGGTCGGATGCGGGGCCGGTCAGGTGCCCAGGAGGATCTCGCGGGTGAGTTCCCAGGTGTGGGGGTCGGCGGCGACCAGGAGGCCGTCCTCGCAGCCGGGGGCCTCGGGGCGGTACGGGGTGCCGTCCAGGCGGGCGGAGACGCCGCCGGCCTCGGAGACGAGGAGGGACCCGGGGGCGTGGTCCCAGGGGAGGGTGCGCCAGTAGAGGAGGAAGTCGAAGCGGCCCTCGATGACGTCGGGGTACTCGATCCCGGCGGCGTGCCGGCCGGGGGAGACCTCGGCGAAGGCCGCGCAGTTGACCTGCAGGCGGTGGCGGTGGTCGGGGTCGAGGTGGCGGCTCTTCACCGAGCCGCGCAGTTCGGCGGCGTCCTGTGGTGCCGGCGGGCGGGTGAGCCGCTCGCCGTCGCGCCAGGCGCCGGAGCCCAGCTCGGCGCGGTAGGCCGTGGCGGTCGCGGGCTGCCAGATCCAGGAGGCGACGGTCCGGCCGCTGCGGACGAGGGAGCACATCACGGCGTACTCGGGGCGGCCGGCGACGAAGTTGGCGGTGCCGTCGACCGGGTCGACCAGCCAGGCGGCGGGCTCGTCGTGGAGGGCCCGGGCGAGGGACGGGTCGGCGGCGACCGCCTCCTCGCCGACCACGGGGATCGGCAGCAGTTCGTACAGGCGGCGGGCGATGATGGCCTCGGCTTCGCGGTCGGCGACCGTCACGATCTCCCCGGGCGCCTTCTCCATCACCTCGCCGGCGGCCAGCGCCCGGAAACGCGGCTCCACCGCCTCGGCCGACGCCTCGGCGAGTATCTCCGCCACCCTGTCCATCAGCACGTTCGCGCTCCCTTCGCTGTGTACCACTCTCCCACGACCGCGGGAAGGGGGCGGCGGCGGACGGGGGTGCGAACAGCCAACAGCCGACAGACTTCAGCTAACGGATGACAGATAACAGCGGACAGATTTCGAAATCTGTTATCTGTCACCTGTCATCTGTTACTCGTCATCCGGTATCCGTCATCCGGTACTCGTCGCTTGCCGTCACCCGCCCAGGTAGTGGAAACCCGGGCGGGGGTGCATCAGGAACTCGTGGTGCGAGATGTTCCACGCGTACGCGCCCGCCATGGCGAACAGCACGCGGTCCGCGGCCCGCAGCCCCGCCGCCCCCTCGGCCGCGCGGGCGAGGACGTCCTTCGGGGTGCAGAGCTGCCCGGCCAGGGTGGCACGGCCGGTGGTGACGGCGGGGCGCGGCCACGGGTACGGCCAGGCGTCCACCGGGAGCACGTCGAAGGGCTGCGAGTGCCCCCGGGTCGCCGGGGTGCGCAGGTGGTGGGTGCCGCCACGGACCACCGCGAAGTCCTCGCCGTGGCTCCGCTTCACGTCCAGCACCTCGGTCGCGTACCAGCCGCAGTGGGCGGTCAGCGCCCGGCCCGGCTCGATCCGCAGGGTGAGTCCGGGGTGGGCGTCGAGCAGCGTGGCCAGGCCCGCGCCGAAGGCCGTCCAGTCGAAGCGCGCGGTCGGGTCCGCGTAGTCCACGGCCATGCCGCCGCCGATGTTCACCTCCGCGAGCGGGAAGCCGTGCCGGTCCGCGAGCGCGGCCGACCACGTGACGATCCGCGCCGCGACCGACAGCTGCTCCGCCGCCGCCAGCCCGCTCGCCAGGTGGGCGTGCACGCCACGCAGGCGCAGCTGCCGCCCCAGCGGGCCGTCGCCGGTGAGCAGCCGGACGCAGCCCTCGGCCTGGTCCGGGTCCAGTCCGAACGGCGTCGGCCGTCCGCCCATCGCGAGCGGCACCGCGTCGAGCGCGTCCGTGCCGACCGCCAGGTTGACCCGCAGCAGCACGTCCACGACGGTCTCCGGCCGGTCGGCGAGTACGGCGGCGAGCCGGTGCAGCTCCTGCTCGCTCTCGACGTGCCAGCGGTACACTCCGGCCGCCACCGCGGCGGCGATCTCGGCGGGGGTCTTGCCCGGCCCGCCGAACGCCAGCGGGGCGTCCGGCACGGCGGCCCGGACGTGCGCCAACTCGCCGCCGCTGGAGACCTCGTAGCCGTCGACGAGGTCGCGCAGCGCGGTGAGCAGCGGCACCTCGGGGTTGGCCTTGGCGGCGTAGTACAGCTCGACCCGCTCGGGCAGGGCGGCGCGGACGGCGGCGACGTGCGCGCGCAGCGCGGCCAGGTCGTAGACGTAGGCGGGCAGTTCGTCGGGCGCGAGGACGGCGACGTGGCGGCGGACGGTCTCGGTCATCGGGCGGTGCTCCCGGCGGAAAGGCGGACGGGAAGGCCGACGGGAAGGCGGACGGGTCCGTGGACGGGTCCGTGGGCGGGCAGGTCGGCGTCCGGGCGTGCGGGCATCCGGGCGGCCTCGGCGAGGACGGAGCCGGCCAGCGGGGAGGGCAGCCGGACGTACCCGGCCTCGCGGTCGGCCTTGCGCTCCCAGCGGGTCAGCAGATTGGCCTTGGCGGGCAGCGGGACCCCGGCGAGCAGGGCGCGCAGCCGGGGCGGGCAGCCGTGGGCGGCGGCGTACTCCTCCAGGGTGTCCCGGACGATCTGCCAGAGCGCGCACTCCAGTTCGGGGTGGAGATCGGCGAGGGCGGCGAGCAGTTCGGAGACGTGGTTGACCAGCAGGCAGTAGACCACCCGGTCCCAGCCGCGTTCGGCGTCGTACGTCATCGGGCCGGCCACGTCGGGCGGGAGGGCGGCGAGGATGTCCGCGTTGGTGAGGGTGCCGGGACTGGTGAGGGTGCCGGCACGGCCGAGGACGTCGGCGTCGGTGAGGATGCCGGTGGTGTGGTCGGGGACGAGCTTGGTGCCCTCCAGGTCGCGGAAGAGCACCTGGACGGGGTGGCCGTCGGCGTCCACGCCGATGAGTACGTTCTGCAGGTGCGGCTCCAGCACCACGCCGTGGTCGAAGTAGGCGGCCAGGACCGGTGGGACGAGCAGCCGCAGGTAGCCGCGCCACCAGTCGAGCGCTGCCGTGCCGTCCGCGCTCCGGTCCGAACCGGCCTCCAGCAGACGGGAGATGTGGGCGGAGCTGGTCGGGTGCTCGTCGGCGACGGCGGCCGCCAGCAGCGGGGTGACGCCGGGGCGCAGCACGCCGTCCAGGCCCTCGCGGACGATCAGGCCGAAGCCCTCGTACAGCGCGCGGTCGGGGTGGCCGTCGGCGCCGGGCAGGGCGAGGGTGCGGAAGGCCGGTTCGCGCAGCATCGCGGCGTCGGGGAAGCGCCGGGCGAGGTCGGCGAACGCCGGGGCGAGAAGCCTGGTGAGCGCGACGGCGCCGGTGAGCTCGTAAGCGGCGTTCTTCCGCACGCAGTTGGTGATGCGGACGTCGAGACTGAACTTCAGGAAGGCGCCGGCGCCGTGCAGGGTGCGCACCGAGGCGGTGGCGGTGAACCGCTCGCCGCGCGGGCCGAGGTCGAGGACATCGCCCCGGGCCATGGCTGCGCGCAACAGGGGGTGGTCGCCGATGAGTTGGAACTGCCAGGGGTGAGCGGGCAGCAGTCGGTAGCCGGCCGGTACGGCGCCGAGCCCGTCCAGCAGGGCACTGACGCTTCCGTCGAGCGACTCCTCGGCCAGCAGCTCGGCGCGGACGGCGAGGTGACGCAGCGGGAAGTCGGCGCGGGACTCCGGGGCGTAGTGGCGCCAGTCGTCGTGGGCGGCGGAGCGGGACTTGGGGGCCGGGTGGAAGCGGTGGCCGAACAGCAGGGCCTGCTCGGACTCCAGGTAGCGGTCGGGGCCGGCGGCCGGGCGGCGGTCCAGGCCCTGGTGGACGCCGTGGTGGCTGGACGCCACCTGGTCGAGGAACTCCTCGTTGACCGTGCCGGTGCGCAGCTCCAGCTCGTCCTGGACGTACCCGGCCAGCTGCTGCCAGCCCAACTCGACCCAGCTGCCGTCCCGTTCGACCTCGACCGGTCCGGTGAAGCGGTGCGCGCCGAGCAGCGAGGTGCGGCGCAGGGCGACCCGCAGCAGGGCGCCCCGGCGGGGCAGACGCAGCAGCAGGCGGCCGTCGGCGGCGGCGGTCTGGTGCTCGGGTGCGGAGACCTCGCGGAGCAGACAGTTCAGCAGGGTGTGGGCCACCGCCACGTCAGCAGTAGGGAGTTCGCCGGGTGCGGGGGTGTTGTGCTCGGTGGTGGTCTGCTCGGCGGTCATCGGCGACTCCAGCGCTGGCGGAGGGACGGGAGGGTGAGTGCGGTGGCCGCGACGGCGGCCAGCAGGGCGGCGGCGGTGCCGGCCACCACGGGGGCGGCGGCACCGAACCGTCCGTTGGCCAGTGCGGCGGTGGCGCCGGCGGCGACGGCGCCGCCCTTGGAGACGAGTTCGAGGCTGCCGAACATCCGGCCGGGCGGGCGGCCCCGGGCGGCCCCGGCGGCGAGTACGGCGAGGCAGACGAGGCCCAGTGTGAGCCCGGCCCCGAGCAGCAGGCGGACGGCGACGAACACGGGCAGCGAGTACGCGAGGGCGTGTCCGGCCAGGCCGAGCGCGACGAGGCCGAAGCCGAGCGCGATGCCGGTGTGCGGGCGGGAGTCGAAGGCCCGGTGGGTGCGGGCGGCGAACACCAGGTAGCACAGGTGCGGCAGTGCGAAGAGCACGCCGGTGGTGGTGCCGTCCACGCCGGGCAGGCGCTGTTCGGCGAGGGCGATGAGGTACGGGAAGGAGATGACCGTCGCGAAGACGAAGGCGAACTCGAAGACGTAGAGCGTCAGGAGCGGCGTCGTGGCGGTCTTCCCGGGCGCCCGGTCCGTGGCGGCCGCCGGGGCCTCGGGGCCCTCCGGTTCGGGCAGCAGCGAGAGGAACACCGCTGCCGCGAGCGGGAGTACGGCCATCAGCAGGTACTGGCGGTGCGGGTCGATCCACCGCGAGAGCGCTCCGACCAGGATCGGCGCGGCCACCAGGGCCGCCCGCGCGCTGCCCTGCATCAGGGTGAGCGCGCGGGAGAGCCGGGAGCCGTCGAGCGCGGCGGCCAGATAGCCGTTGGTGGCGGCGAAGGTGCCACCGAGGAAGCCCTGGAGGACCAGCGCGACGGTGAACGCGGGCAGGCTGTCGGCGGCGCCGGCCAGCAGGAAGGAGGCCGTGAGCCCGAGTTGGGCGCGCAGCAGCAGCCGTTTGCGGCCGAACCGGTCGGCCAGCCGGCCCCACAACGGTGCGCCGAGTCCGCTGAACACCGTCGGCACGATGTACAGCAGGCCCGCCCAACGGGCCTGCGGGTCGCCGAGCGGGGGCAGGATCGCGGTCAGGTACGGCGGCAGGCCGAGCGCGGCGAAGGAGGCGACGAAGTAGCAGGCCGCGACGGCGTGCACCTGGCGCCGACCGAGTCCGCCGGAGTGCTCGGCCGAGGGCGGTGACTGCTGCTGCAGGGTCTCCACGGTCATCGGGCGGTCCGGTGGGCGGCCACGGAGTCGCCTGCGGAGTGGTGTGCGGAGTGGTGCGCGGGCTCGCGTACGGCGTCGGGCAGAGGGTCGCGCAGGTAGTTGGGGCCGCTGGTGTAGTGCTTGTTGATGTCGGCGGCGCCCGAGCGTTGCTTGCTGAGCAGTGTCCCGGCGGTGACCATGGCCTTGACCGGCAGGCGCTCGGCCTCCAGCAGGGCCGCCCGCAGCGGTTCGCCCACCGGCCCGAGCCGTTCCACGGCCTCCGCCGTGCGCTTGCGCAACAGGGCCAGGGTGTCGGCGAGTTCCGCCCGGCCGTGGTCGGCGAGGCCGAAGGCGAGCGAGCCGGTGCACAGGTGGCCGGTGATGGTGGCGAAGAGGTCGGTGAGCGCCCGGTCGTCCGCGCCGAAGATCCGCGCGTCATCGAACTCCACGACGTCCGGGGCCAGTTCGCCGAGGGTCGCGGTCATCCGGGCGGTGTGCACGCGCGGGCCGTCGTCGTCCTTGAAGAGCAGCCGCAGACCGTCCCGGTCGAGTACCAGCGAGGTGTTCTGCTGGTGCGACTCCAGGGCGATGCCGTAGCCGAACAGCGTGGTCTGCCAGTCCAGCAGCAGTTCGAGCAGGGCGTCGTAGCAGGCCAGGACGGAGCCGCCGTGGTAGCGGTCGGCGAGGTGGTCGATGACCAGGCGGCCGTCGGGCGCCGGGGCCGACAGGGCGGCCAGCGGGACGGTCGACGCCTGCTCCAGCCCGGCCGGGTAGCGGCGCAGCAGGACGGCCAGCAGCTCGTGCCCGGCGTGCGCCCAGGTCTGCTCGTCGGCGTGCAGGATCCGGCCGGCGAACCGCGGTTCGCGCTTCAGCACGGCCTCGACCAGCCGCTGGCCGGCCGCGCCGTCGCGCAGGGTGCCGGGCTTGATGGTGCGGCGGTTGAGGCGGCCCAGGGTGGCGGTGGCGAGCGGGAGTTTGAGGTGGCAGGCGGGGGCGTCGGCGACGGCGACGGTGCGCATGGACAGGGTCGGGACGACGGTCAGGTACGGCCGGTCGGCGAGCACCGCGCGGCCGGCCAGGCCGGTGGCCGCCAACGCCTCGTCCAGCGGCGCGCCGACGGTGAGCGGGTGGACCGGCAGGGTGGTCCAGCCGTCGCCCGGGCAGCGGCCGGCCAGGCCGAGCCAGGCCGGGGTGGGCCACCAGCCGGGCAGTGGCCGCCCGCCGTGGAGGGTCAGCGCGTCGGTCGGCACGGCCAGCCAGTGCAGTTCGAAGGCCGGGTGGAACTCGGGTGCATAGGAGCGCAGTTCGGGCTCGGTGAGGCCGGAGCGGCCGCGTGAGGTCGGGTAGACCGGGTGGTCGAGGTGGGCGGCCAGGGTGTCGTGGCCGAGGGCGGCGGCGAGGCCGGTCCAGTCGGCCGGGTCGGCGCCGTACAGGTCGGTCAGCCGGTCGTGCACCTCGGCGCGGGTCCGTTCGTGCAGCTCCATGTTGGCGAGGGCCTGCCGGCACTCCTCGGCGAAGGCCGCCCAGCCGGGCCGGTCCTCGGCCTCGGCCAGTCCGGCGAGGGCCGCCACGACGGTGTCCGGGCCGGTGCGGCGGCGCCCGTCGAGCTCCAGGAACGGGAGCCGGGCGGCGTACTCGCACTGGAAGCCCTCCGGGGCCACCGGCAGGGCGAGGCGTGCCTCGGTGACGGTCAGCCAGGGCCCGTCCGGACGGTCCTCGACGGTGCCGCGGGTGCGCAGGCCGAGGACGTCCTCGCGCAGCAGGGCGGAGAGCACCCGCAGGGTGAGCTGCTCGGTGGCGGTGGCGGTGGCGGTCGTCGGGCGGGCGGCGGTCGTGACGCGGGTCTCGACGGCTGCGGGCCGGTGTCCGGCGGTCACGGGGTGATCTCCCAGCGGTTGGCCGCGAGGAAGCGGGCGACGGCGGTGTCCACCGCGCCCTGGTCGGTGCCGACGGCCCAGATGACGCCCAAGTAGTCCCGGTTGGTGCGGTAGTGCTCGTGACGTTCGCCGAGCGGGCGCAGGGGGCGGTAGGCGAGCCGGACTCCGTCCCGCTCCTCGTCGTACGGGCCCGGGGCGGCGGTGAGGGTGCCCGCGCGGTCGGCGCAGATCAGCTCGTTGCGGGCCCGGCGTGGGGTGGCGGCGCACCGTTCGGCCAGATCGGCGGGCAGCTCGCGGCCCAGGTGGACGCCGAGGACGAGCTCGAACAGGGGGAGGTCGAGGATCTCGGCGAGCATCAGGTCGCACTGGTCGCCGATGGCCCGGTAGTTGACTTCGATGAGGCGGGCGCGGCCGTCCGGCTGGAGTACGAACTCCGTGTGGCAGATGCCGAACCCCACGCCGAGTGCGTCGAGTTGGGCGAGAACCTGGTCGATCACCGGCTGCGGGTGCGCCGGGACGAAGGTGAGCAGCTCCTCGATGAAGTCCGGCGGCGGGGAGAGCCGGGTGCGGAAGCCGCCGAGGACGTGCCGTCGCCGCCCGTCGCCGAGGGTCTCCAGGGTGTACAGCTGACCGTCCAGGAACTCCTCGACCACCAGGGTGGCGCCGGCCCGGCGGTGCTGGATCTCCCGGCAGCGCCGGGCTAGTTCGGCGGCGTCGGTGACCAGGGTGACGTCCTCGCTGGCCACCCCCTCGCGCGGCTTGACCACGCAGGGGAACGGGGGGTCCAGCTCGCCCGGGTCCTGCCCGGGGGCCAACTCGGCCGACCAGACGGTGTCCTGGCCGGTCAGCGCGAGGTGGCGGCGCAGCTGTCCCTTGTCCTTGGCACGCAGCGCGGCCTTCCAGTCCTTGGCCGGGAGGCCGAAGTAGTCGGCGGCCAGGGCGGTCTGGATCTGCAGGTGGTCGCTGTTGCTGAACAGCGCGTCGGGCGCGTGGTCCGGGGAGGCCAGGGCGCGGCGGGAGACCAGGCTGACGACGGCGCGGAAGTCGCGCACGTCGCACTCCAGGACCTCGGGCGCGGCGAAGGGGAGCGCGGCGTAGGCCAGCCGGTGGGGTTCGGCGCAGTCGGTCAGGACGGTGACGTCGAGCCCGAGCCGGGCGGCGGCGGGCAGGAAGCCGTCGGTCACCGAGTCGGTGGGGTTCAGGGCGAGCAGGTAGAGGCGCATGGAGGGGTCCTCGGGGGATGGCGGAGGAGGGAAGCGGAGACGGAGGGCGGAGACGGCGAGCGGGCGAGGGGCGGATGACAAGTAACGGCGACAGATGACGGATGACAGATGTTGAAATCTGTCATCTGTCATCTGTCATCTGTCGCCTGTCATCTGTTCTCTGTTCTCTGCCATCCGTCGGCGGTCGGCGGTCGGCGGTCATCCGGTCACCGGTGTCGCGCGACGGCTACTTGGGCGCGTCCACACCCGCGGCCTTGGCGATGTCGACGAGCATCGCGTCGGCGGCCTGGACACCGATGCCGGACATCCAGGTCTCGTCCGGGACGTTGAACACCTTGTTGTTCTTGACGGCGTTCAGGCCCTGCCAGACCGGGGTCTGCTGGACCTCGCTCTCCTTGGTCTTGGTCGGGTCGTCTGCGGTGGTGACGAACAGCAGGTCGGCGTCGGCCTGGTTGATCTGCTCGGCGCTGATCTCCACGATGTTCTGCTCCACGTCCTGCGAGGCCGGACGGGCCAGCCCGACGTCCTTGAGCACGACGCCGCTGTAGGAGGACTTGGCGTACAGGCGGGTCGGGCCGGCCACGAAGCGGACCACCGACGCGGTCGGCACGGTGCCGTTGAACTTGGCCTTGATCTCCTCGCCGAGCTTCTTCGCCCGCGCCTCGTAGTCCGCGAGCGCCTTCTTCGCCTCGTCCTCCTTGCCGAGGGCCTGGGCGTACAGCGCCAGGTTCTCCTTCCACGGGAACCCGGTGGTCTCGGCCAGGACGGTCGGCGCGATCGCGTTCAGTTGGGAGTACACCTTGGCGTGCCGGACCTTGGAGGAGAGGATCAGGTCGGGCTTGAGGGAGGCGATCAGTTCCAGGTTCGGCTCGTTCATCGGGCCGACGTCCTTGGTGTCCTTGACCTTGTCCTTGAGGTAGTTCGGGAACCCGCCCTCGGTCTTCATGTGCGGGGACACCGCGCCGACCGGCGTGATGCCGAGCAGCGTGACGTCGTCCAGCTCGCCGCTGTCGAGGACGACGACGCGCTGGGGCCGGCTCTTGAGCTCGGCCGTGCCCGCGGCGTGCTTGACGCTGCGCGGGAACCCGGCGGCGGTGCCGGCCGAGGAGGAGGACGCGGAGGACGCGGAGTCGCCGCCCGACTCGGCACCGCTCCCGCCACTGCTGCCGCAGGCGGTGAGCAGGGTGGTCGAGAGGGCGACGGCGAGGGCGGCGGTCGGGAGTCGGTGGTTCATCGGGTTCCTTGGATCGGGTCGAACAGGTCGGCAGGGGATGAAAGTTCAGTGGGCCGGGGAGTCGCCGGAAGCACTGGAAGGGCCGGAAGCCGGGGCGACAGCGGCGGAACCGGCGGAACCGGAGCCCCGCCCCCGCCCCCGCACCCGGGCCCGGGGCACGATCAGCGGCGTGCCGGTCTCCGGGTCGGGCACGACCCGGCACGGCACCTGGAAGACGGCCTCCACCAGCTCCGCCGTCAGCACCTCCGCCGGCGGACCGGCGGCCGCGAGTCGGCCGTCCTTGAGCACCACCAGGTGGTCGGCGTACCGGGCCGCCTGCCCGAGGTCGTGCAGGACCATGACGACGGTGCGCCCGGCCTCGGCGTGCAGGTCGGCGACCAGGTCGAGCACGTCGAGCTGGTGGCGCAGGTCCAGGAAGGTGGTCGGCTCGTCGAGCAGCAGCAGGTCGGTCTCCTGGGCGAGCGCGAGCGCGATCCAGACCCGCTGGCGCTGCCCGCCGGAGAGCCGGTCGACCTGCCGGTCGCGCAGTTCGGCGGTGCCGGTGCGCGCCAGCGCCTCCTCGACGGCGGCCTGGTCGGCCTTGGACCACGGGCTGAGCATCCGCTGGTGCGGGTACCGTCCGAGCCGCACCAGCGCCTCGACGGTGACCGCCTCCGGCGTGACCGGCTGCTGCGGCAGCAGGCCCATCCGCTTGGCGAGCGCCCGGGCCGGCATCCGGTGGATGTCGGCGCCGTCCAGGGTGACGGTCCCGGCGGCCGGGTCGAGCAGCCGGACGAGCCCGCGCAGCAGCGTCGATTTGCCGCAGGCGTTCGGTCCGACGATCGCGGTGACGGCGTCGCCGGGCAGTTCGAGGTCGAGCCCCTCGACGATGGTCCGGTCGCCGTAGCGCAGGCCCAGGCCCCGTGCGGCGAGCCGGTTGGCGGCTGCGGCGGAGGAGCCGACGGAACCCTCGTCGGACGTTGCGGCGGAGGTCTGGACGGACGTCATCAGCTGCTCCTCTGGGGAAGCCGGCCCTGGCGGATCATCAGCACCAGGAGCCAGGGCGCGCCGAGGGTGGCGGTGACGGCACCGACCGGCAGACCGTGGACGGGGATCACGTGGAGCACCAGGAGGTCGGCGGAGAGCAGCAGCACGGCGCCGGTGAGCGCGGTGAGGCCGAGGGTGCCGAGGGTGGGCGGCCCGGCGAGCAGCCGGACCAGGTGCGGGACGGCGAGCGCGACGAAGGCGACCGGCCCGGTGAGGGCGGCGGCCAGCGAGGCGAGGGTGATGGTGAGCAGCAGCAGCCCGAGCCGGTCGCGGGCGGGGGTGAGGCCGAGGCCGCCGGCCGAGTCGTCGCCGAGGTCGAGCACGGCGACCCGGCGTCGGCAGAGCAGGACGCCGAGCGCGGTCAGTGCGATGGCGGTGCCACCGATCCAGACCTCGGTCCAGGTGCGGCCGTAGAGCGAACCGGTGGTCCATTGCAGCGCCGAGGAGGCCAGCTCGGCCGGGAACCGTACGATCATCAGGTTCACGGCGGCGGCCAGGCCCTGCTGCACCGCCAGGCCGACCAGGACCAGCCGGGTGATGGCCATCTTCGAGCGCCAGGCGAAGCCGCCGAGCAGCAGTGCCGCGAGCACTCCGCCGCCGACCGCGGCGAGCGGGATCAGTTGCTGGGAGGCGCCGGTGGCGAGCATCAGCACCGCGCCGAAGGAGGCGCCGCCGGTGATGCCGATCGTGTCGGGGGCGGCCAGCGGGTTGCGGAACAGTCGCTGCAGCATCGAGCCGGACAGTGCCAGTCCGGCGCCCGCGATCAGCGCGGAGACGACCCGGGGCGCGCGGAACTGCTGCACCACCAGGACGTTGCCGGGCTCGCCCTGTCCGAAGAGCGCGCGCAGCGCGTCCCAGAAGGGGATGCCGACCCGTCCGGTGCCGAGCGCGATCCCGGTCAGCAGCACCAGCAGTGCGGCGGCGACCAGTGACCAGAGCGCGGTACGGGCCCGGCGGCGGGCGAGGGTCCGGCCGCCCGGGGCGGGGAGGACGAGCGCGGTCACCGGGCCACCCTTCGGGCCAGCACCGCGAGCAGCGGCGCGCCGAGGAAGGCGGTCACGATGCCGACCTCGATCTCGGACGGCCGGACCACCAGTCGTCCGAGCACGTCGGCGGTGAGCAGCAGCACCGGACCGGCGATCAGACAGCCGGGCAGCAGCAGGCGGTGGTCGTTGCCCAGGAGCGGGCGGACCAGGTGCGGCGCGGCCAGTCCGATGAACGCCACCGGTCCGGCGACGGCCACCGAGCTGCCCGCGAGCAGCACCACGGCGAGCCCGCCGGCCACCCGGATCCGGGCCACCGGCACGCCCAGCGACTGCGCGGTCTCGTCGCCGAGGGCCAGCGCGTTGAGCGCGGGCGAGATGGCGAGGGCGCCGATCAGGCCGATCGCGAGGAACGGCAGGACGGGGGTGAGGGTGTCCAGGGGACGCCCGGCGATCGAGCCGGCCAGCCAGAACCGGGCCTCGTCCAGCGTGCGGTGACTGGCCAGCATCAGCGCCGAGGTCCAGGAGGTGAGCACCACGGTGAGCACGGTGCCCCCGAGCGCGAGCCGGACCGGGTCCAGGTCCCCACCGCGCCGGGACATCGCGTACGCGGCGACGGCGGCGACGGCCGCTCCGGCGAAGGCGAACCAGACGTACTCGACCGGGCGGGCGAGGTCCAGGGCGTAGATCGCGGCGACCACGGCGAGGCTCGCGCCCGCGTTGATGCCGAGGGTGACCGGGGAGGCCAGCGGGTTGCGGGTGACGCCCTGCGCGACGGCCCCGGCGACGCCGAGCGCGGCCCCGACGGCCAGCCCGATGAGCGTGCGCGGCACCCGAAGGCCCGTCACCACATCGGCGTCAGAGCCGTGGGCGGCGCCGGTGAGGGCGTCGACGACGGTGGGGAGCGGAATGGATCGGGAGCCCAGCGCGAGGCTCAGGGCCGCGCACAGCACGAGCGCGCACACGCCGGCGGCCAGCAGCAAGGGCTGCCGGACCGCCGGGGCGCGGGGCGCCGGGGCTTCGGAGGCCGATCGGTCGGTTCTCAGCACGAGGCGATATCTTAGGTTAGGTTTACCTAAGTTCGTCAAGGTTGGGGCGATTCGGCCGATCGGCTCCCGGTTGATCCCTGGCAGTCCTCGCGTGGTCCCCTCGTGATCTCTGCATGGTTTCCAACTGGCGCTCGATCGGCTCCCTTTGGTCGGATCCGGCGATCGACGCGCCGATCGACCGCGTCGCGCCAGGTCGTGCGTGGTCGCCGGGCGACGCGAGGCGTTGTAAGGTGAGCCTCACCTTAATCGATCATCTGGAATCGATCTCGGGAGTGCCGATGGTTCCCGGAACACCCCTGTCCGTCGCGCCTCGCGTCGCCCTGCCGCCCGCGGCGTCCCCCGCGCTCGTCGGCGACTACCGGCGGCTGCTGGAGCTGTGCCCGGCGCTGAAGCTTCGACTCCTCGACGTCACCGACCCCGCTCCGGAGGCCGTCGACGGCTGGTACTCCGGCGCCGAACTCGCGACCGAAGACGGGGCGTTGGCCGCCGCTCTGGCCGGTGAGGAGGCCCGCATCGCCGCCGAGCACGGCCGCGCCCCGCGCCCGCACGTCACCGCCTCGCGGCTGTTGCACCACTACGTGTGGTCGGCCTGCCTGATCGTCGCCGGCCCCTGGCACCTCGCCCGGAGGGTTCCCGCGGTCGACCCCGCCGACCTCTGGCTGCACGCGCCCACCGGCGCACTCGCGCTGCGCCCGCGCGGACATGTGACCCTCCCCGGTGACGACGAACTGCGCGCCGAGCTGCGGGCCGCCGTGGTCGCGCACCTCGGACCGGTGCTCGCCGCGTTCGCCGCGCCCACCCGGCGCCACGACCGGGCGCTCTGGGGCATGGTGACGGACGACCTCGCCTCCGCCCTCTGGTACCTCGGCCGGATGCTCGGTGAGCAGGTCACCGCCGTGGCCGCCGCTGAACAGGACCCCGTCGCCGCCGAGGAGAGCGCAGGCACTCCGGAGGACGCCGCCGTCGCCGCCGCCGAGGCCGTCCTGCCCGGCGGCACCCAGCCGCTTCCGGGCGCCGCCGACTTCCGCCGCCTGCGCACCCCGGACGGGCGTGCCCACCACACCCGTACCCGGCTCGGCTGCTGCCTCCACTACGCGGTGGCGCCGGCCGCCGTCGCCTGCCTGACCTGCCCGCGGACCTCCGAGGGGGAGCGGCTGCGGCGGCTCTGACGGTCCGTCCATCTCTCTGTCGTGCACCGTGGTTCACGGTCAGTGGCATCGGCTATGGTCACGGACGTGATCGATTCCACCATGCGGGTCCGGATCGCCCGACCCTCGCGCGACCTCGCGGCGGCCGAGCGCTTCTACGTCGGCGGTCTCGGCCTCGACGTGTTGTGGCGCACCACAGAGCGGGTGTCCGGCGAGCACGACCTGCTGATGGTCGGCCCGCCCGGCGGCGCCTGGCACTTCGAGCTCACCCGCGACCCGGAGCGGCCACTGGAGCCGACCCCGACGGTGGACGACCTGTTCGTGGTCTACCTCGGCGCGCCGGTCGACGAGGCCCTGGTCGCCCGGCTGGAGGCGGCCGGCGGGGTCCGGGTCAAGGCCCACAACCCGTACTGGGACGAGTTCGGCGTGACGATCGCCGACCCGGACGGCTACCGGCTGGTGCTCTGCGCCCGCACCTGGGGGGAGTGACCGGCGCGGCCGGTTCCGCGCTCGCCGCCCAACACCGAACCGGGGCAGCGGCGTTCCCGTGCGACCCGTGCAGACCGTGCGGCCCGTGCAGACCGTGCAGACCGTGCGGCCCGTGCGGCGAGTCCACCGGATACGCTGCCACCCGAACGGAAGGAGCGCCCTCACCATGACCGTGCGCGGAACCCGCGTGGACGTCCGGACGGCGGACGGCACCGCCGACGCCTACCTCGCCCACCCCGACGACGACCGGGCCCACCCGGGCGTGATCCTCTACATGGACGCCTTCGGGCTCCGGCCACACCTGGAGCGCATGGCCGACCGCCTCGCCGCGGCCGGGTACACCGTGCTCGTCCCCAACGCCTACTACCGGAACGGCCGCGCGCCGGTCGTCGAACTGCCGGAACCCATCGACCCGGAGAGCGACGACACGCTCTTCGACCGGCTCGGCCCGCTGCTCGCCACCCTCACGCCCGAGGCGACCGAGCGCGACGCGGACGCCTACCTGCGCTGGCTGGCCGACTCCCCACTGGTCCAGGACGGCCCGGTCGGCCTCACCGGCTACTGCCGCGGCGCCCTCCTCGCCCTGCGCACCGCCGCGAGCCACCCGGACCGGATCGCCCTCGCGGCCGGCTTCCACGGCGGCAACCTCGCCACCGAGCGCCCGGACAGCCCGCACCTGGGCGCCGGAAGGATCACCGCCGAGCTGTACTTCGGCCACGCCGACCAGGACGAGTCGCTGCCGCCCGAGCAGATCGACCGGCTCGCCGCGGCCCTCACCGCCGCCGGCGTCCGCTACCGGGCCGAGGTCTACGCCGGCGCCCTGCACGGCTACACCCAGGCCGACACCGTCCGCTACGACGCGGCCGCCGACGAACGGCACTGGGAGGCGCTGCTCGGCCTGCTGAAGCGCGTCCTGCCGGCCTGAGCCGCCGTTCCGGCACCCGCCCGCTCGCCCGGCCGCACCCGCTCGCCCGGCCGCACCCGCTGCTCCGGCGCCCGCCCGGCCGTGGCCGCCCCGCCGGTACGCTCCGCGCCCGATCTCTTGGCTTCCCGTTCACGTCCGGGACGGACGGAATTGCGGTGCCGGAGCGAACGGGCGGACAACGTCGGTGTCCTGACGACCGCTTGGTCCGCGTCGGCACGGGAGCGGGAAGGCCGGGCGCGGGCATCGGGGGAACGAAGCGGAAACGAACCGGAACGACGGATCCAGGGGAGCCGCACGTGCACACCATGCAAGGCAGGCGGGGGACGCGGACCGGGCCGGACCTGCGCGGCGTCCAGGGCGCCATCGCGCAGGCATTCGCCGAATCCACGCCCGGCGGAGTCCGGCCGGGTGAACTCGACCGCGGGGGAAGGACGTTGCGCTGGGTGGAAGCCGGCCAGGGCGGCGCCGCGCCGGTCGTCCTGATCGCGGGCTCCGGCACCTCCTCGCTCACCTGGACGCCCGTCCTGCCCGAACTCGCCCGGCACGGAAGGGTGGTGGCGTACGACCGGGCCGGGACCGGCGCCAGTGAGCCCAACCGCGGCGCGAGCCGGGCAGAGGCCCCGACGCTGGACGGCCAACTCGACGACCTCGCCGCCCTGGTACGGCACCTGGACGCCGGTCCGGCCGTCCTGGTCGGCCACAGCTGGGGCGGTCAGCTGGCCCAACTCCTCGCCTGGCAGCGGCCGGAGCTGGTCGCCGGGCTGGTCCTGGTGGACCCGGCGCACGAGGAGTTCCAGCCGCAGGCCATCCGCGTGGCCGAGAACGTGCTGAACCGGCTGTGGCTGCTTCGCTCGGCGCTGGCGACTCCGTCGGCGGGCCCGGCGGATCCGCTCGCCCGGGCCGGGGCGGCCGTGGTCGCGCACCAGCACCAGCGGTGGACCGTCCTCGCCGAGAACCGGCTGACGGCCGTCACCACCCCCGAGCTCAGGCGGCGCCGCTCGGCCTCCCGGCTGCCCGCGGTGCCGGTGGCCGTCCTGAGCGCGACCGAGGGGCTGCCCCGGGTGCTGCGGTCCCGCTGGACGGCCCTGCAGTCGCGGATCGCGTCCGGTGCCACCAGGGGGACGCACATCCTGGTGGGCGGCGCCGGTCACGCCGTCCACGCCGACCGGCCCAGGGCCGTCATCGCGGCCGTCCTGGAGGTGTCCGACCACGCCCGGTACCTCCGGAACGGCTGACAGGGCCTGTCGGCCGTGCCCAACTCCGCTTCGCGCACGGGCTGCTGAGGTAGCAGGCGGTCAGCGGGCGGGCAAGGGCGCCGGATGGCGGAACCTCGCCACCCCGGTGTCAAGGGAGCGTGTGGAAACTTCTACACAGATGTAAAAGTCGATCGCCGGTCGATCGATCCCGCCCGCCGAACCCGCGTTCGGCGGGCGGGTGCCCGTCGGTGCAGGCGGCCCGATGTGGTTCGGACGGAAACGGCTTTCTGAATGTCATGAATCGCCCCGATTCACCCGCCACATGGACACCCTTTACCCGGTGGCGGGACCTGGCCAAGTTCTGATGCGGACCTGTCATTTTGCGTGTCGGATCGTCATGCTTCTGGTCATCCCCCAGTGGTAGCCCCCACCCCCACCCCTTGGTGGCGAGCCATTCGACTGCACGGGATCTCAGCACGTCAGCGCCCGTTCCGCCCCACAGGTGCCGATCCCGGCCCCCGGGACGCGGCGTGACCGCGCCCAGACGCGGTTTCCCGGAAGGACTCGTACGTGAAGCGAAAGCTCGCGGCTGTCGCCGTACTCTCGGCCACGGCCCTGCTGACCGGTGTGATCCAGGTGAGCACCGCAGCCCAGGCAGCCCCCACCCCCTCGCTGCAGGCCCAGGCCGCCCGGCAGCACGCCACCGTGCTCGCCGTGGCGAGCGGCCAGGCCGGTCCGCTCGCCAAGGCGCTCGGCCTCGGCGACAAGGAGCGACTGGTCGCCAAGGACGCCGTCGTGGACAAGGACGGCACCCGTCACCTGCGCTTCGAGCGCACCTACGCCGGTCTGCCGGTGATCGGCGGCGACCTGGTCGTCCACCAGAAGGCCGACGGCGCCGTGAAGTCGGTGTCCAAGGCGGTCGCCGCGCGGATCGACCTGCCGAGCGTGACCCCGAAGGTCCCGGCCGACCAGGCCGCCGCGCAGGCCACCGGCGCGGTCAAGGCCACCGTCGGGGCGACCCTCGACGCCGACGAGTCGCCGCTGGCCGACGTCCACCGGACCGGCGAGGCCCAGCTGGTGGTCTGGGCCACCGACGGCAACCCGCGCCTGGCGTACCGCACCACCGTCGAGGGCGTGCGGGCGGACGGCACCCCGAGCAGCCAGGTCCTGGTGACCGACGCCGCGAGCGGCCGGGTGCTCTCCACCCACGAGAAGGTGCAGACCGCCGCCGGCACCGGCAACGGCGTCTTCGTCGGCCAGGTCCCGCTGACCACCGCGGAGAGCGGCGGACAGTACCAGCTCAAGGACGACACCCGGGGCGGCCAGTCCACCACCGACATGGGCAACGGCACCTCGGGCAGCGGCTCGCTGTTCGCCAACACCTCCGACAGCTTCGGTGACGGCACCGCCGCCAACCGCGAATCCGCCGCCGTGGACGCCCAGTTCGGTGCCGCCACCACCTGGGACTTCTACAAGAACACCTTCAACCGCAGTGGCATCCGCAACGACGGCGTCGGCGCCCTGAGCCGGGTGCACTACGGCTCCAACTACGTCAACGCGTTCTGGAGCGACGACTGCTTCTGCATGTCGTACGGCGACGGCAGCGGCGACGCGGCCCCGCTCACCGAGATCGACGTGGCCGGTCACGAGATGACCCACGGCGTGACCGCCGCGACCGCCAACCTCAACTACGCGGGTGAGTCCGGCGGCCTCAACGAGGCGACCTCGGACATCATGGGCACGATGGTCGAGTGGTACGCCAACCTGCCCTCCAACCCGCCGAACTACTGGATCGGCGAGCTGATCAACCTGCGCGGCGACGGCAGCCCGCTGCGCTACATGGACCAGCCGAGCAAGGACGGCCAGTCCGCCGACTACTGGGACGCCAACGTCGGCAACCTGGACGTCCACTACTCGTCCGGCGTGGCGAACCACTTCTTCTACCTGCTGTCCGAGGGCAGCGGCGCGAAGAGCATCAACGGGTTCACCTACAACAGCCCGACGTACGACAACTCGACGCTCGCGGGCATCGGCCGGGACAAGGCCGCGCAGATCTGGTACCGCGCGCTGACCACGTACTTCACCTCCACCACCGACTACGCGGGCGCCCGTGCGGGCACCCTCAGCGCGGCGGCGGACCTGTACGGCTCGGGCAGCGCGGAGTACAACGCGGTCGCCGCCACCTGGACGGCGGTCAACGTGAACTGAGCCCAGGGGACCTGCCGGGCCGGGGGTGCCGGCCGGCAGGGCCGCGAGTGGCGGGGGCGACGGTGTGCGGACCACCGTCGCCCCCGCCGCTTTCCGTGCAGCGGGCCCCGCGTGTTGGCGGCGAGGACGCGGCCGGTGCCGGGCGTACGGGCGCGGCCTCGGGGCAACGGCGCCGCTCCACGGGGTCGTTGGGATTCATGTGCCGGACGACGACTACCACGTCGGACCGGTCGCCGTACACCCGGAAAACTCGACCATCCGCCGGCAGCCGACAACCCCTGTGACCGGTAGGGAACGTGCTTCCGCCGGCGTGCTTCGGGTCCGTAGCGTCCTCGGCATGACGCTACTGACGCAATCCCCGTCGAGGACCGGCAGCCGCCGGCGCGGCCTGGTGGTCTACGTGGTCCTCGCCTACGCCGGGATGTGGGCGGCCATGGCGCCGCTGCTCGCCGACGGCTACCAACGGGCCGATGCCCGGGAGGAGGTCGGCGGGCTGGAGCAACTGTGCATCGGTGCCGCGATGTTCGCCCCGGCGCTGGCCGCGCTCTTCGTGGTCCGCTTCGTCGAGCGCGGTCGGGGGTACGGTCGCGGCCGCGGTGACGTTGGTGGTGCCGGCTGTCGCGGTGGTGGTGGGGTGCGGGACGCCCTCGCGCTGCACTGGCCCCGCCCGTGGGCTCGGGCGGTCCGGGCCTGCCTGCTGCCGGTCGGGGTGCTCGCCGGGCTGACGGCGGCGGTACTGGCGCTCGGCACGCTGGCGGGCAGCTACCCGTTCGCCGGGTTCGGCGCGCTGCACGCGGGGGCGGTCGGGTCCTGGGTGGTCCAGGGCGTGTTCGGGATGGCGCTCTCGCTGCCGCTCTTCTTCGGCGAGGAACTCGGCTGGCAGGGCTTCCTCTTCCCCCGGCTGGTGCGGCTCGGCGGTACCGGTGGCAGTGCCGGGGGCGGCACCCGGGAGGGGGCCGAGGTCGGCACGGGCGCGCTGGTCCGGGCGTACCTGCTCACCGGTACGGCCTTCGCGCTCTGGCACCTGCCGCCGCTGCTGATGGGCGGCCAGTACCCGGGGCGGCCCTGGTACGTCGCGGTGCCCGCCTTCGTGGTGAGCTGCGTGCTCGTCCTGCCGGTCTTCACCTGGCTGCGGCTCCGGTCGGGGTCGGTGGTCCCGGCCGTGCTCGCGCACACCTTCGCGAGCAGCATGAGCGTGTCGATGGTCAGGGAGTTCGCCGACCCGGCGGCCGAGCTGGACCCGCTCACCATGGGGCTCGGCGGCTGGCCCGGCTGGATCGTCCTCGGCGCCTTCGTGGCCTTCCTCGCATTCACCGGCCGGCTGCGCCCGTCCCGGTACGGCGCCGACCGGCGGTCGACGGATCGCGGCGAACGGATGACAGCAAACAGATGACAACAAACAGATGACAGATTTCAGAATCTGTCATCTGTCGCAGCAGCCCCGCCGCGCACGCCACGAAGGTGCGACGGCCCCGCTACTCCTCGGATCCGTTCTCCCGTCGCTGGCGCAGCAGTTCGTCGTACTCGGCGTGCACCCGGCGGTCCATCGCGAGGGTGAACTGGGCGTCGGCGACGGTCCGGGCCAGCGGTCGCACCCGCAGGATGCGCTCGGTGAGCCGGGCCGCCTCGCCGGGCGGCAGCGGGGTGTCGGCGGCCAGTGCGCTGAGCAGGTGCTCGGTGACCACCTCGATGAAGATCTCGGCGATGGCGTCCACGTGTTCCCGGGTGCGCCGGCTGGCGTCCAGCACCGCCGAGAGCGGCACGCCCTCCGCCACCAGCTCGGTGGTGGCGTCCATCAGTCGGCGGCTGACGTGGGTGATCCCGTCCTCGTCGATACTGATGTAGCCCTGCTCGATCGACTCGGCGGTGTTCTCCTCGGTGAGCTGGTCCCCGAAGGCGGTCCTCAGCTCCTCCCAGTCCAGGCGCACCGGGACCTCGTCCGACCAGGGCGCGACGATCGCCGCCTCCAGTCCGATCAGGTCCGCGACGTCCCGCCCGCTCTCGCCGGCGCCGATCAGCTCGGCGATGCCGCCCAGGGTGTGGCCGCGTTCCAGCAGCTCGCCGATCATCCGCAGCCGGGACAGGTGCTCCTCGCCGTACCAGGCGATCCGGCCCTCCTTGCGGGGCGGCTGGAGCAGCTTGCGCTCGCGGTAGAAGCGCAGGGTGCGGGTGGTGATGCCGGCCGCTTCGGCCAGTTCCTCCACCCGGTACTCGCGTTTTCTGTCGCCCGCAGCAGCTCTGACCTTGTCCACGGCGATCAGCATAGGTGTGTCGGCTGGAAGGGTTCCCGGGATCGGAGTCGTCGTGCTTCTTCCATCCGGTGTCGGCAAGGGCTACCCTGCCAACCGTGCCAGTGATTGCTGGCATGGTTGGCAGGGTTCCGGGGCAGGATCCTCGGAGAGCGCGACGATCACCGTCCACCCTCAGGAGGAGGCCGCATGGCATCCAGCAGCAAGCGCCCCCGCTCCGGCACGCCCGGTACGTCCGACGCGATCGGCACGTCCGGTCCGTACGGTGCCGACGCCGGTGCCGACGCCGACATCGCGACCGAGACGCCCGACACCTCGGCCGCTACCGGTGCCCGGGTGGCGGAGGAGGCCGCACCGCACGTCCGGGTGGCGGTGATCGGCTCCGGCTTCGGCGGCCTCGGCGCCGCGGTCCGGCTGCGCCGCGCCGGGATCACCGACTTCGTGGTCCTGGAACGCGCGGACTCCGTCGGCGGCACCTGGCGCGACAACAGCTACCCCGGCTGTGCCTGCGACGTGCCCTCGCACCTCTACTCCTTCTCCTTCGCGCCCAACCCCGACTGGCCGCGCAGCTTCTCGGGCCAGCCGGACATTCGCGCCTACCTGGAGAAGGTCGCGACCGTCTTCGGCCTCCGCCCCCACCTGCGCTTCAACGCCGAGGTGCTGGAGGCGCGTTGGGAGGCCGACCGGACCCGCTGGCGGATCACCACCTCGGCCGGCCAGTGGACCGCCGACGCCGTCGTCTCCGCCGCCGGACCGCTCGCCGACCCACAGGTCCCCGACCTGCCCGGGCTGAGCGGCTTCCCCGGCAAGGTCTTCCACTCCTCCCGCTGGGACCACGACTACGACCTGACGGGCAAGCGCGTCGCCATGGTCGGCACCGGCGCCTCCGCCGCTCAGATCATCCCGTCGATCCAGCCGAAGGTCGGCAAGCTCACCGTCTTCCAGCGCACCCCGGCCTGGGTCCTGCCGCGCCGCGACCGCGAGATCAGCCAACTGGAGAAGTGGCTGCACGGCCGCCTGCCGGTCACCGCGAAGGTGCGCCGCGGCGCGCTGTTCGCCCTCCGTGAGATCCAGGTCGACGCCTTCGTCCGCCGCCCCGGACTGCTGCGCCTGGTCCAGCAGTTCGCCGAGCGCCACCTCGCACAGGGCGTCCCGGACCCGGTGCTGCGCGCCAAGCTCACCCCGGACTACCGGATCGGCTGCAAGCGCATCCTGCTCAGCAACACCTACTACCCGGCGCTCGCCGCGGCCAACACCGAGGTCGTCGCCTCCGGCCTGCGCGAACTGCGCGGCTCCACGCTGGTCGCGGCCGACGGCAGCGAGCACGAGGTGGACGCCATCGTCTTCGGCACCGGCTTCCACGTCACCGACATGCCCATCGGCGACCGGGTGTTCGGCGTGAACGGCACCAGCCTGGCCGAGGAGTGGAAGGGCGGCATGGAGGCGCTGCGCGGCTCGACCGTGCGCGGCTTCCCGAACCTCTTCTTCGTGATCGGCCCCAACACCGGCCTCGGCAACAGCTCGATGATCCTCATGATCGAGTCCCAACTGAACTACATGATCGACGCGTTGACCACGCTCGGCTCGATCGGCGCCGCCGCGATGCAGCCGACGGCGCGGGCCCAGCGGCAGTGGAACCTCGAACTGCAGCACCGGATGGACCGCACCGTCTGGACCACCGGCGGCTGCCGCAGCTGGTACCTCGACCCGAGCGGCAAGAACACCGTGCTCTGGCCCGGCTCCACCACCTCGTTCCGCCGCGCCACCCGCAAGGTGGACCTCGGGGAGTACGAGCTGATCATGCGCGCCGCACCGGCCACCGCCCGTACCGTCCAGGAGGTTTCCGCATGAGTGCCGTCCACTTGCCTGACGGGTACGAACCGCCCGTACCCGTGGAGGAGTTGAGCGTCCGATCGGCGGACGGCGTCCGGCTGCACGTCGAGGTGCACGGCCAACCGGGCGCGCCCACCGTGGTGCTGGCGCACGGCTGGACCTGCTCGACCGCCTTCTGGGCCCCGGTGATCAACCGACTCGCGGACCGCTACCGGGTGGTGGCCTACGACCAGCGCGGCCACGGGCGGAGCGAGATCCCGCCGAGCCGGGCCCGCTACTCGACCAGGGCGCTCGCCGAGGACCTGTCCGCGGTACTCGCCCGGACCGTTCCGGTGGGTGAGCGGGCCGTGCTGGCCGGACACAGCATGGGCGGGATGACCATCATGGCCGCCGGCGGCCGCCCCGAGGTCGCCGAGCGCACCGCCGCCGCCGTCCTGATCTCCACCGGACCGGGCGAACTGGTGGCCGAGCTCACCGTCCTGCCCCCGGGCGTACGTTCCCCGGGTCTGCGCCGATTCCTGCACCGGCAGTTGCTGCGCTCCCGGCTGCCGCTCGGACCGGTCTCGCCGGTCAGCCGGGCGGCGCTCAAGTACGCGACCATGGGACCGAGTTCACCCGCCGGCCAGGTCGAGGCGACGGCCCGGATCGTGCACGCCTGCCCGACCGCCGTCCGGGCCAACTGGGCCGCCGTGCTCGACCGGCTGGACGTCCACGCCGGGCTCGCCCGGCTCGCCGCGCCCACGGCGGTGGTGGTCGGCACCAGCGACCGGCTGACGCCGCCGGTGCACGCGCACCGGATGGTCGCCGAACTCAACAACCCGCACGGGCTGTTGCTGCTGCCCGGGGTCGGGCACATGTCGCCGCTGGAACGCCCGGCGGAGGTCGCCGCCGAGATCCACCGGATGGCCGCCGAGCACCTGGTCGGCGTCGGCGTCGGCGTCGGCGTCGGCGCCGGCACCGACGCCACCGCTGCCAGCGCTTCCGCCGACTCCGCCGAGTTCACCGACTCCGCCGATGAGAGGACCGCCGTCGCATGACCGCCATCCCGCCGTTGTCCGCGCAGGTCGTCGTCGTCACCGGGGCCGCCCGCGGGGTCGGCGCGTCGCTGGCCCGCAAGCTCGCCCGGCGCGGGGCCAAGGTCGCCCTGCTGGGACTGGAACCGGAGGAGCTGAAGGCCGTCGCCGCCCAGTGCGGCCCGGACGCGACCAGCTGGGAGGTCGACGTCACCGACCTCGACGCGCTCGACGACACCGCCCACCGGATCAAGGAGCACTACGGGCGGATCGACACCGTCGTCGCCAACGCCGGGATCGCCATCGGCGGGCCGCTGACGGACAGCGACCACCGGGCCTTCAGCCGGGTCATCGAGGTGAACCTGCTCGGTAGCGTCGCCACCGCGCGGGCCTTCCTGCCGGCCCTCACCGAGAGCCGCGGCTACCTGCTGCAGATCGCCTCGCTGGCCGCGCTGACTCCGGCGCCGCTGATGAGCGCGTACTGCGCCAGCAAGTCCGGGGTGGAGGCCTTCGCCCACTCGATCCGCGCCGAGGTCGCCTACCAGGGTGTGAAGGTCGGTGTCGGATACCTGAGTTGGACCGACACCGACATGGTGCGCGGGGCCGACGAGGACGCCGTGCTGAAGCAGATGCGGTCGCGGCTGCCGTGGCCGGCGAACAAGACGTACCCGTTGGAGCCCGCGGTGGACCGGATCGTGGCCGGCATCGCCCGTCGGTCCGCGCACGTCTACGCCCAGGCCTGGCTGCGCGGCATGCAGCCGGTCCGCTGGCTGCTGCCGAGCCTGATCGCGGTGGTCGGCTCCCGGGACGTCGCCCGGCTCGCCCCGCAGCTCGCCGCCACCGCCGCGAGCCGGCTGCGGGCCGTCGGCGCCGGGGGCGCGGCGGACACGGTGGCCCGAGGGAGCCGCAGCGGGTCGGACAGCTGACGACCGACACGTGACAGGCGGCGGGTTGACCCACGAGGGGTGACAAGTAACAGGTAACAGCTGACAGCTGACAGATTTCGAAATCTGTCAGCTGTCAGCTGATATCTGTTCGTCGCCCCCGCCCCCGCCCTCGCCCGCGATCCGCGCCAGTACCCCCAGCGCCCGCGCCAGCACCGGCAGTGGTGGCGAGGCCAGCCCGACCCGGACGGCGGACGGCGAGCGCCGCGGGTCCACGGCGAACGCCGTCGCGGGCGTGACCGCGATCCCGGCGCGCGCCGCCGCCGCGACGAAGGTCTCGGCCCGCCAGGCGTCCGGCAGTTCCCACCACAGGTAGTACGAGCACGGGTCGGCCCGCAGCCGCTGTCCCGCCAGCACCTCGCGCGCCAGCAGCTGCCGGGCCGCCGCGTCCGCCCGCTTCGCCGCCTCGACCGCGGCCGGCGTGCCGTCCCCGATCCAGCGCACCGCCGCCTCCAGCGCGAACCCGCTGGGCGCCCAACCGCCCGACCGCAACGCGCCCGCCACCTGCTCCCGCAGCCCGGCCGGGACGATCGCGAACCCGGTGGTCAGACCGGGTGCCAGCCGCTTGGAGAGGCTGTCCACGAGAACGGTGCGCTCCGGCGCGAGCGCGGCCAGCGGTGTCAGCTCGGGCCGCAGGAAGGACCAGACGGCGTCCTCGACCACCGGCAGGTCGAGTCGCCCCAGCTCCTCCGCGAGCGCCACCGCCCGCTCGCGCGGCAGGCTCACGCCGAGCGGGTTCTGCAGTCGGGGTTGCACGTACACGGCGCGCAGCGGCGCCGCCCGGTGGGCGGCCGCGACGGCGTCCGGCAGCAGTCCGTGCTCGTCCATCGCCAGCGGCACCAGCCTGATGCCCAGCCGGTCCGCCGCCGCTTTGACGACCGGATAGGTGAGCGCCTCCACCCCCAGCCGTTGCCCGGGCGGCACCAGCGCGGAGAGCGCACCCGTGATGGCTTGCCGCCCGTTTCCCGCGAACAGCAGGTCCGCGGCGTCGACCTCCCAGGAGCCGGTGGAGAGCAGGCCCGCGAAGGCCCGTCGAGCCGCGCCCGTCCCGGCCGCGCCGACCGGCCGCAGCGCGTCGCCGAGCGCGTCCGCGCGCAGCAGCGGCGCCAGCGCGCCCGTCAGCAGCTCGAACTGCCCGGGAACGACCGGGTAGTTGAGCTCCAGGTCCACGGGCCCGTCGGCCGGCTCGGCGAGCGCGACCCGTCCGCTGTCCGCGCCGCGCCCGGCCCGGACGAAGGTCCCGCGCCCGACCTCTCCGACGGTCAGCCCGCGACGCCCCAGTTCGTGGTAGACCCGCCCGGCCGTCGACGCGGCGATGCCCCGGCTGCGGGCGAAGGCCCGCTGGGTGGGCAGCTGTTGGCCGGGCCGCAGCCGTCCGTCGGCGATGTCGGCGGCGACCCGGTCGGCGATCAGGCGGTAGTCGTCCATCGGCGTCGATCCCTCCGGGTCCTGCGGGCCCTCGTGTCCTGCGTGGCATGTGTCCCGCGCGCCCTGTGCCCTGCGCGCCCTGTGCCCCGCGCAGCTGTCGCGCCCCACCATCATTGCACCGAGCGCGAAGTCGTCATTGCGCCGAGCCGAGAGCCCGTCCTAGCCTCCTCCCATGGACACGCTGACATCCGCCGTGGACGGCCACGCCGCGCTCGGGATCGCCGCCGTGGCGCTGGGCATGGTGCTGTCGCCGGGGCCCAACATGATCTACCTGGTCTCGCGCTCGATCGCGCAGGGCCGCCGTGCCGGGCTGATCTCGCTGCTCGGGGTCGCGACCGGCTTCCTGGTGTACCTCGTCGCGGTGACGGCCGGGGTGGCCGCGGTGTTCTCGGTGGTGCCCGCCCTCTACACCGCGATCAAGCTGGCTGGCGCCGGCTACCTGCTCTGGCTGGCCTGGAAGGCGGTCAAGCCGGGCGGCACGGCGGTGTTCGCCCCGCAGCAGCTGTCGCCGGACCCGCCGCGCCGGCTGTTCACGATGGGGTTCCTGACCTGTCTGCTCAACCCCAAGATCGCCATCATGTACCTCTCGCTGCTGCCCCAGTTCGTGGCGCCGGAGCGCGGCCACGTCGCCCTGCAGAGCCTGCTGCTGGGGCTGATCCAGATCGTGATCGCGATCACCGTCAACGGACTGATCGCGATGAGCGCGGGCGGCATCGCCGCCTTCCTCAACCGCCGCCCGGCCTGGCTGCGCATCCAGCGCTACGTGATGGGCACCGTCCTCGCCGGCCTGGCCGTGCACATCGCCGCCGACCGGGCCAAGGCGGTGGCCGCTTAGGAACCGTCGGCAGCCGGAGGCGAGGAACGGCTGCCGGCCCGCTCCGGTGGACGGTCGGGGGCCGTGGTCGACGGGGGCACCGGGCGGTACCCGCGACCGGCGGTGCTCGTCCGCGCGGCCGCCCGCAGCACCTCGTACCCGGCCTGCACGAACCGTCCGTCCAGTGTCGGCCCGGTGTTGGCGAGCACCGCGACCGCGGCCGCCGTCTCCGGTGCGAACCCCACGAAGGCGGTGAAGCCCCGGGTCCCCCCGGTGTGGAAGTACAGCTCGCGCCCGCCCGAGCGGCGGCGGTTCCACACCAGGCACAACTCGTCGGTGGAGTGCGGCAGTCGCAGCCGCGCCCGCTGGACCTCGGTCAGCGCCTCCCGCAGCGCGCCGCCCCGACCGCCGAGGTGAGGCGCGTCGAGGTGCGGCGCGTCGAGGTGCGCCTGGAGGTAGCGCAGCAGGTCGGCCCCGCTCGACCGGACCGCGCCCGCTCCCGGCAGCCCGGGAATGCTCCACGGCGGGACGGCCCGGCCGCGCCGGTACCCGACCGCCCGGTTCGGCGCGTCCGGCGCGCAGGTGGTGGCGGCGAGGCCCAGCGGTCGGCAGACGCGCTCGGCGAGCAGCTGTCCGTACGGCCGTCCGCCCGCCTCGGCGAGCAGCCGGCCGAGCAAACCGACCCCGTAGTTGGAGTACCGGTACCGGCTACCGGGCGCGCACCGTAGGGTGGTTCGGGTCAGCGCGACCCGCAACTGCTCCTCGCCGAACGCGGCGTACGGGTTTCCGGTCCAGTCCGCGACGGCCCCCACGAGCAGCCCCGGCGGCAGCCGGGGAAGCCCCGAGGTGTGGGTGGCCAGGTGCAGCAGTCGGATCGGACCGCCCGAACGCACCGTCACCGGGGCCCAGTCGGGCGGGAGGTGGCGCTCCACCGGTTCGTCCAGCGCGAGTTCACCGTCCGCAGCCGCCGCCGCGAGCAGCAAGGCCGTGAACGTCTTGCTGACCGAGCCGAGTTCGAAGACGGTGTCCGGAGTGCACGGAGCCGACGCGGCCGACCTGCCCGCCGCGGCCGCCCGTTCGTGCCCGAGACGTTCGAGACGTCCGAGGCACGAGAGAGACCCGAGACGCTCGGCGCGCCCGAGGTGCCCGTAGCACCGCACCTGCTCCCGCCCCCCGCTCGCCACGGCCACCGTGACGGCGGTCGCGTACGGCGCGGCCGCCCGGACTGCCGCCCGGACGGCCGCGTCGAGCTCGTTCATTCTGCCGCCGCGTCGGTGCCGTTGAGCGCCCGGGAGAGGGTGACCGTCGCGGCCACCACCGCCACCACGGCGGTGTGTTCGTGCGCCCTGATCGCCGACTCCGGCTCTTCCTCGATGGGTTCGGCGTCCCGGGGAACCAGGCCGTCCTCCCGCTGCACCGCCGCCAGGGCCTCCCAGCCGGAACTGCCGAGCGCGGGCTCACCGATGCACGCGTCGACGATCAGCAGTTCGCCGACCAGGTCCCACTGGCCGATCTCCATCCAGATGTCGAGCCAGACCGGCAGCCAGGCGCGCAGGTAGTCGCGCATCGGCGCGGGCAGGTCCGCGGGCCGGGCGCCCCAGTCGGTGAGGTGGAAGACGGTGTGGGTGACCTGGTAGGCGATCGACCAGGCGATGGTCCACGGCTCGGGGAGCGCGCCGAGCCAGGTACGGGCGGCGAGTTCGGCCCAGTCCGGTCGGTGGCTCAGCCCGATGACCCGCCGCGCGTTCGCCACCGCGAGCTGGCGGCTGCCCTGGATCTCGACGGCGTGGACGGCCCGCAGCCGGCTGATCGATTCGAGCAACTCCTCCAGCGCGGCGTGCCGGTAGCCGACCCGGGCGAAGTGGGCGTACGTCTCCAGCGGGTCGGTGACCGTGACGTGCCGCAGTTGGCGCTCGTAGAGCATGTCGCCCTCGCGCAGCTGCTCCCAGGCGCCGTCGAGCATGTCGCGCGCGGCGCGGGCGTCCTGCGGTCCGGCGACGCCGTCGCGCAGGACCAGGGAGGAGGCCATCGCGGCCTCGCAGAGCGGCTTGTAGACGTCGTTCGGCTCGGCGAGGTCGATGATGGTGTTGTCCGAGAGCCGGCCCCAGCCGCCCTGGTAGCAGGTGTGCAGCCAGGAGAGCGCGCGGGTGCCGAGCTGTTGGGCGGTGGCGAGCACCTGGGTGTCGGTCATCGTGGCCCACCCTCCGACAGCCGTTCGGCGACGGCGAGTTCGAGCCTGGTGCGGACGGCGCCGATGCCGACCAAGCGGATCCGGTCCAGGATCGGCTCGACCTCCAGGTGCGGCGGCCGGTCCTCGGTGTCGGCCCACGCGAGCCAGCGGGCGAGCCGGACGGCGGTGGTGAAGTCGCGCCGGAGCATGGCGCGGGCGGTGCCGCGGGAGAGGTCCAGGACGTTCGCCCGGGCGGCGTCGTGGACCGGGCCGTCCAGCCCGGGCAGTGTGAGCACGGACAGCTGCGCCATCCGTACCGACCAGGCCTGCCAACCCAGTTCGGCCGGACCGGGCAGCGGCGCGGGCACGGAAACCGAAACCGGAGTCGAAACCGGAGTCGACACCGGAGTCGGAGCCGGAGCGGCATCCCGGTACGGGGTCCGGGCGAGCACCTGCTCGGCCGCCCAGTCCTGCCACGCGATGGCCAGCGCGGCCTCGGGGGAGGCCGGCGCCGGGGAGGGGAAGGCCCGCCGGGCCTCGGAGAGCAGTGCGGCGGTGGGTCCGTCGGGCTCGGCTCCGGTGAGCAGTTGCGGGGCGAAGAGGTCGGCGCCGAGCACGCGCACCGCGGCCAGCAGGGTGCGGGGCACGGGGGTGTCCGGGGCCGCGAGTGCGGCCGCACCCCCGCCGCCCCGGAGGGCGTCGAGGGTCCGGCCCGCCACCCGCTCGACCGCCGCGGCGTACTCGTCACGGAGAGGGGTCTCGGCGAATGGCATGGTGCTGAGGTCCTCCTTCAGGAGGTCGGGCGTGGGCGGGGCCCCGCGGGTGCGGGGCCCTGCGGACGGAGCGTGGCTACCGGGTCGGCTTCTCCTTGGGCCCCTTCGGGGACAGCAGGAGCAGGCCGAGCAGCAGCAGGCCACCGGCGGCCTCGGGCAGGTACGTGGGCGCGTCGGACACGACGGCCTCGTCCTCCACCATCAGGCTCGCTAGGGTTTCGGCCTCGGCCGACGTCGCGCTGCGTGACGTCGAAACCGATTCGGTCCGGAACTGAGTAAGCATCAGATGTGCCTCCTCGTCTGGCTTTCACCGCCCGGTCGGGCGGTGCCCCTGTCGACACTACGAGCACGACCGGATCCATGCATCCGCAACCCCCTGAGCTGGGACGTTGCACTCGGTGTGGGCTCGACTGCGGCGAGTCGGTACGGTCGGGGCATGACCACAGCCTTGATCACCGGCGCGACCGCCGGCATCGGAGCCGCCTTCGCCCGCCGACTCGCCCGCAGCGGCTACCGGCTCGTCCTGGTGGCGCGGGACACCGACCGCCTGGAGCGCGCCGCCGCCGACCTGCACGGAACGTACGGCGTCGAGGTGGAGGTGCTGACCGCCGACCTCGCGACCGACGAGGGCATCGGCGCCGTCGAGGCCCGGCTGGCCGACTCCGCCCGCCCGGTGGACCTCCTGGTCAACAACGCCGGCTTCGGCAACAAGGGCGCGTTCGGGACGGTCCCGCTGCAGGACGAGCTGGACATGCTGAAGGTGCACGTCGAGGCGATCCTGCGGCTGACCACGGCCGCGCTGCCCGGGATGCGCGAGCGTCGCCGGGGTGCGATCGTCAACGTCGCCTCGGTGGCGGCCTTCCTGCCGCGCGGCACGTACGGCGCGAGCAAGGCCTGGGTGGTCAGCTTCACCCAGGGCGTGCTGCGCGACCTGGGCGGCACGGGCGTGCGGATGATGGCGCTGTGCCCGGGCTTCACCCGGACGGAGTTCCACGAGCGGGCGGGCATGGGCACCGGCAACATCCCGGCCTGGTCCTGGCTCTCCGTCGAGCGGGTGGTGGACGAGGCGATGCGCGACCTGGCCCGCGGCCGGTCGTTGTCCGTGCCGAGCAAGCGGTACAAGATCGCGGTCGCGATCGCCCGGCTGCTGCCGCCCGGCGGGCTCGGCGGGCTCTCCTCGAAGGCGGCGCGCACCTACCGCACCGACTGACGGCCGGGGCGCGCCTCCTGGTGGCGGGGCGGTCGGGCGGGGCGGGGCAGGGCGGGGTCTGAGGCTGAGGCCCCGGCCCCGGCTCCGGCGGGAATAGAGGAAGCCTCACTATTAGCTTGTCTAACTATGAGCTATCCCCGCTATGCTGGGCGCCATTCGCCCGACCGCCCCATCGCCCCACCAGGGAGGACCGCCCTTGAGGCCCACCGTGATCGACTGGACCCCGCCCGAGCGCGCCGACGGTGAGCCCCGTCCGCCCGCCGAGTGGCGGCGGATCCTCGCGCTCTTCCGCCCGTACCGGGGCCGCCTCGCCACCGTCGGGCTGCTGGTCGCCGCCTCCGCCGTGGTCTCGGTCGTCTCGCCGTTCCTGCTGAGGGCCGTCCTGGACACCGCGATCCCGCAGGGCCGCACCGGCCTGCTCAGCCTGCTCGTGCTCGGGATGATCCTCACCGCCGTGGTGAACAGCGTCTTCAACGTCCTGCAGACGCTGATCTCCACCACCGTCGGCCAGCGCGTGATGCACGACCTGCGCACCGCCGTCTACGGGCACCTGCAGCGGCAGTCGCTCGCCTTCTTCACCCGCACCCGCACCGGCGAGGTGCAGTCCCGGATCGCCAACGACATCGGCGGCATGCAGTCCACGGTGACGTCCACCGCGACCAGCCTGGTCTCCAACCTCACCGCGGTGGTCGCCTCCGTCGTCGCCATGGCCGCCCTCGACTGGCGGCTCACCGTGGTCTCCCTGCTCCTGCTCCCGCTGTTCGTCTGGATCAGCCGCCGGGTCGGCCGGGAGCGCAAGAAGATCACCACCGAGCGGCAGAAGCAGCTGGCCGCGATGAGCTCGGCGGTCCAGGAATCGCTCTCGGTCAGCGGCATCCTGCTCGGCCGCACGATGGGCCGCTCCGACTCGCTCGCCCGCGAGTTCACCGAGCAGTCCGACCGGCTCGCCGACCTCGAAGTCCGGGCCGGCATGGCCGGACGCTGGCGGATGAACACCATCCAGATCGTGATGGCCGCGATGCCCGCGCTGATCTACTGGGCGGCCGGGCTGACCTCCGCGGCCGGCTCGCCGATCGTCTCGGTCGGCACCCTGGTCGCCTTCGTCACCCTCCAGCTGGGCCTCTTCCGCCCCACCGTGAGCCTGCTGTCCACCGGCGTGGACGTACAGACCTCGCTCGCGCTCTTCCAGCGCATCTTCGAGTACCTCGACCTGCCGGTGGAGATCGACGAGCCGGCCGACCCGGTCACCCTGACCGGGATCCGCGGCGAGGTCCGCTTCGACGGCGTCGACTTCCGCTACGACCCCGCGCAGGAGCGCCCGACCCTCTCCCGGGTCGACCTCCACGTCCCGGCCGGGAGTTCACTGGCCGTGGTCGGCGAGACCGGCTCGGGCAAGACCACCCTCAGCTACCTCGTCCCGCGGCTCTACGACGTCACCGGTGGCCGGGTCACCCTGGACGGCGTCGACGTCCGCGAACTCTCCTTCGACACCCTGGCCCGCGCGGTCGGCGTGGTCTCCCAGGAGACCTACCTCTTCCACGCCTCGGTCGCCGAGAACCTGCGCTTCGCCAAGCCCGGCGCCACCGACGCCGAACTGGTCGAGGCGGCCCGGGCCGCGCAGGTCCACGACACCATCGCCGCCCTGCCGGACGGCTACGACACCCTGGTCGGCGAGCGCGGCTACCGCTTCTCCGGCGGCGAGAAGCAGCGCCTCGCGCTCGCCCGGACGATCCTGCGCAACCCGCCGGTGCTCATCCTCGACGAGGCCACCAGCGCGCTCGACAACCGCACCGAGCGCGCCGTCCAGCAGGCCGTGGACACCCTGGCGGCCGGCCGGACCACCATCACCATCGCGCACCGGCTGTCCACCGTCCGCGCCGCCGACCAGATCGCCGTCCTGGACCACGGCGAGGTGGTCGAACTCGGCACGCACGACGAACTGGTGGAGCTGGACGGCCGGTACGCGGCCCTGCTGCGCCGGGAAGCGCCGGAGGCGGCCGCCGTGCCGAAGGCCGCCCTCGACCGCGTGTGAACCCCGGGACCGGCGGTGAACCCCCGGCGCGGCGCGTGAACCCCCGGCGCCGCGCGTGAACCCCCGGACGGTCAGGCCGCCTTCGGCACCTCGTTGTAGTTCTCCGCGACCTCCTGGCCGGAGAGTCGCTGGATCGCTTCCATCACCTCGTCGGTCACCTGCCGACGGGCCTTCAGCGAGCGCGCCTGCCCGTGCAGCTCGTCGAAGTGCAGCGGCTCGCCGAAGCGGACCGTCACCTTCTTGAGCCGCGGCACCCGCTTGCCCACCGGCAGGATCTGCTCCGGCCCCTCCAGCGCCACCGGCACCACCGGCACACCCGCGGTCAGCGCGAGCCAGGCGACGCCCGTCTTGCCCCGGTAGAGGCGGCCGTCCAGCGAGCGGGTGCCCTCGGGGTAGATGCCGAAGGCCTTGCCGTCCTCCAGGATCTCCAGCGCCGACTCCAGCGAGGCCTGAGCGGAACGGTAGGTGCCGCGTTCGACCGGCACCGCGCCGATCGCCTCGAAGAAGCCCTTGGAGAGCTTGCCCTTGAGCCCGGTGCCGGTGAAGTACTCGGCCTTGGCGAGGAAGTGGACCCGGCGCGGGGCGGTCAGCGGGATCACCACGCTGTCGATGAAGGACAGGTGGTTGCTGGCCAGGATCACCCCGCCCTTGCGCGGTACGTTCTCGACCCCCTCGATGACCGGCCGCCAGATTCCCCGCGAAACCGGTTTCAGCACCAGCTTGGTGATGAGGTCGAGCACGATTCCCTCCCTGGACGAACGACCGCCCGGGAGGTGCCCGGGCCTGCAATCAGATCCGCAGACTACGACACCCACCCCCGCGCCCGTCCACTCCCGCCGACCGTGGCGCACACCACGGACAGGTAGGGTACGGCCGTCCGAACCGAGCAACACCCCGCAGTACCCAGGAGGGCACGATGGAGACCACCGAGGCGATCAAGGCCTTTTTCGACCGCTTCGACAAGGACGGCGACGGCAAGATCACCCCGGCCGAGTACGCGCTCGCCGCGAACGAGATGGGCGACCACGACGTCACCCTCTCGATGGCCGAGGCCCTGATCCACAGCATGGACACCAACCACGACGGCGTCCTGACCTTCGACGAGTTCCTGGCCGCCCGCCGGCGCTGAGCCCGTGCCGACGGGGCCGGTCGCCGTACCGGCGGCACCGGCCCCGTCCGGCGGCCCGGCCGCTCACCGCGCCGGTCCCGGCCGCTCCCGGCCGCTCCCTCCGCGTCGTTCTCCGTTCGGGCCGCGCTTCCGCGTCGGCGCGGGGCGCTACCGCCTGTCGTCCACCGGGAACACCCGGCGCACCACCCGGTCCGCCGCCCCGCCGTCGTCCCAGACGCAGAACTTCGCCCGGAACCGTGCCCGCGCCCCCGGCGCCGGATCGCCCGCCAGCAGCGCCCGCGCCAGCTCCCCGGCGGTCTCCGTGACCGCTCCCGGCGGCTCCGCGAACAGGTCGAAGTAGACGCCACGCTCCCGCTGGTAGTCCTCCCAGTCCGGCGCGAAGACCACCACCGGCCGGTCCAGCACCGCGTAGTCGAACATCATCGACGAGTAGTCCGTCACCAGCACGTCCGCCGCGAGGTAGAGGTCCTCGACGGTCGGGTGCGCCGAGACGTCCACGATCCGCGCCGCGTCCCCGTCGGCCGCCAGGTCGCCCGGACCGCCGGTGTGGAAGTAGTGCGTGCGGACCAGCAGCGTGAAGTCCGGGCCCAGCCGCCCGGCCAGCTCGGCCACGTCCAGCAGGGGCACGTAACCGCCCTTGCCGCCACGGTGGGTCGGCGCGTACAGCACGGCTCTGGTGCCCGGCCGCAGCCCCAGCCGCTCGCGCACCGCGCGCACCTCCTCCGGGGTGGCGTCGGCCAGCCGGTCGTTGCGCGGGTAGCCGGTGTCGAGCATCTCGTACCGGCCGGGGAAGGCCCGGGCGAAGTGCTCGCTGGTGTGCGGGTTGGGGGAGACCAGGAAGTCCCAGCGGTCGATGGCCTCCTGGAGCAGGTCGAAGTCCATCCCCTCCGCCGCCTCCGGGCGGTCGCGCAGGTCCATGCCCATGGCCTTGAGCGGGGTGCCGTGCTGGGTCTGGACGTGCACCGAGCCGGGCCGCTTGACCATCGTGCGCGGGAAGTTGACGTTGTTGACGAAGTACTTGGCGGTCGCCATCACCTTGAGGTAGGCGGGGGTGTTGACGATCACGTACGGCACCCCGGGCGGCAGCGTGGCGGCCTGCCGGCGGTTCTCCACCACCCACACGCCCCGGATCCGCGGCGCGAGTTCCTTCGCCTTCTCGTAGATCGCCGCCGGGCTGCAGGCGTAACCCCGGTGCCAGTACGCGGCGTAGACCGCCAGGTGCTCGTCCAGCGGCAGCCGGCGGAACGCGTTGTACGCGGTGAACCGGGCGCCGCTGCGCACCCCCTTCTTCACCGCGGGCGCCACCGCCCGTGCCCCGCGCTTGAGTTCGCGCGGCAGCCGGCCGGTACGGCGCAGCTCGGCGTACGCGATCCGGGCGCCGCGGGCGGCCAGCCGGTACTGCACGCCGCGCACCCCGCCGGGGTAGCGGTAGCCGGCCGGGCGGTGGCGGTCGAAGTGCCGGGAGATCCGCTGGAAGAAGTCCCGGCGCCGGTCGGCGGGGACCAGTCCGGGGGTGTCGTAGACGTTGAGCGCCTGGCGGACGGTCCGGTCGAAGACCAGGGTGCGCAGCGAGTCCGGGACGGGCCGGCCGGGGCGGTCCGGGCGGTCCAGGAAGGCGAAGATCGCGTCGTACTGGGCGAAGACGTCGGCGTGCTTGGGGGAGGCGGTGGCGGTGATCGCGCCGTCCCGGCCGCGCCGGTAGTTGTAGCAGGGGCGGTCGACGTAGCGCAGCCGCTCGGCGGCCAGCAGCGCGGGGTAGGTGACCGAGATGTCCTCGTAGTAGCCCCGGCCGAAGGAGACGCCGAGGCCGTCCAGGAACTCGCGCCGGAACACCTTGTTCCACACCGACATCACGGTCTGGAACAGGGCCGGGTGCTCGGCCAGGGTGCAGCCCTCGACCAGCGGGGAGCCGGTCAGCACGTGGCGCCAGGGGTTGGACTCCGTCCCGCCGTCCGGGTAGACGTGGGTGAAGTCGGTGATCAGCACGTCGGCGGGCACCTCGCGGCGGCGTTCCTGCGCCAGCTCGTCGAGGACCACGCTGACGGTGCGCTCGGGCAGCCAGTCGTCGCTGTCCAGGAACCAGACGTACTGGCCGCGGGCCTGCGGCAGGGCGGCGGTGCGGGCGCCGCCGAGGCCCTGGTTCTCGGTGAGGTGCATCACCCGCAGCCGGGGGTCGCGGACCGCGTAGGCGTCCAGGATCGCGCCGGAGCCGTCGGGGGAGAGGTCGTCGACCGCGATGACCTCGAAGCGGGACTCCAGGGCGGGGGTGTCGCCGAGGATCGAGTCGAGGCAGCGCGGGAGGTACCGCTCCACGCCGTGGACCGGGAGCACGATGCTGAGGAGGAGGGACACGCTGGCCGAGTCTACCGATCCACCGGGCGCGACCTGCGCGGACGTCCGGTGCGGGCGGGCGGGCCGGGGATCCGCGGGATTTCGAGGGTTCTGGCGGGACCCCGGGGGCGTGATCGGGGGTGGGATCCAGGTGTGACTCGTGGGCGTGATCCACGGGGCGGACCCGGAACCGCCGGTGCCGGGCCCCTCACGGGGCGGCACCGGCAGTCAGGTGGCGGTCCGGCCGACCCTCTACGGCCGACCGCCGGTCCGGGCACCGCGCGAGCCTGGCCGCCGCAGCGTCGAGGCGGCCGGGCAGTGGCTCGCGGGAGCCGGAGTTCTTCATCACTCGAACACGTGCCTGGGTGCGGTGCGAGCACGGGCGCGTGCATCAGATATTGCTTGGAGTGTCGACGCGAGTCAATCCCTCGATTGTGTTCACTTCATGAAAGCGAGCTGTGAGTGGCTCCCAGCTGGGTGGCTCCATGGTCGGCGGCGGCCCCGAAGATCACTTTGTCGATCTGGCGGCTGTCCCCTATATGTGGTGTCGACGTGCGGAGGTCCGGGGGTGTGCGCGGGCGCCCGGTCCGGTGCCGTGCCGGGAGCCGCCGCAGCGCCCCACGTGCGCCGGGCGCGAGGGGCGCGGACGGGTGCCGGACCCGCACTTCCGGGCCCTGGTGACGGATGCCTGGTCGTGCACCATCATTGATGCCTAGTCGTGATCGGCCGGGTGGCCCCTGGTGCATCGTCAGTTGACGCCGCACGATACGGTGGCACAACACCAAGGACGGTTGCGCGAAGGCCGTCTGTCACGGATAGTCTTCGCCTCACGGCCCTGGCGCCTCGTAGGGGTGGGAAAACTGATGGAACACATGCAAGTGCGGACTCGGCCCCGTGTGCCGGCGATCCAGTGCGGTGTCGGCACGACCGGCCGCCGGATCGAGCGACACCTGGCCGTGCTCGGCGCGCCCGCGCTCCCGGCGGTGGACACCGCCGAGGCGCTCGGGCTGATAAGGGAGCTGACGCCTCGCGGCGCCGAGGCCCCGGCGACCCGTCGTCGCCACACCAGGATCTCGCTGCTGACGCCGCTGCGTCGGCTGCGGCGGAGCCTCTTCGGCGGGCGCGGTTAGGGGTTCGTCCCCGGCCGTCGCCAGTCGTCGTCCCGTCCTGGCCGGGAGCAGACCCGGTGGACCCTCCGGTCCGCCGGGTCATTGGTGTGTCCGGGCGGCTTCCGACTCCGGGGGCGCTGTTCCGGGGCGGTTCGTAACCCCGTTGTGGTCTGAACCTTTCACCCTATGCGAGTTCGCCTCCCCGGTGCGGCGAGTCGGCGAGGCAGTACGCCGGGCCCCCTGACCTGGGCCAGGATGGCGCCATGGCGGACAACAACCACTCCACCCCGACCGATCGCTTCCGGACCACCACCCTCCAGATCACCACGGGCAGCCGCGAGGTCGCCCTCGACATCACCGACCGCTGCGCGGCGTTCCTCGACGAGCAGGCCGCCGGGCGCGACGGCCTGCTCAACGTCTTCGTGCCGCACGCCACCGCCGGGATCGCCGTCCTGGAGACCGGCTCCGGCAGCGACGAGGACTTCCTCGCCACCCTGCGCGAACTGCTCCCGGCCGACGACCGATGGCGCCACCGGCACGGCAGCCCCGGACACGGCCGGGACCACGTGGTGCCCGGACTGGTCGCCCCGCACGCCACCCTGCCGGTGGTCGGCGGCCAACTCGCGCTCGGCGTCTGGCAGTCCGTGGTGCTGGTCGACACCAACGGGGACAACCCGCGGCGCACCGTCCGGCTGTCCTTCCTGGGCTGAGTCCGGGCGGGCCGGTCCGGCCGGGCTGGTTGCCGGTGGCTCGCGGCTACCGGCCGACGTGGGCGGCCACCGCCGCGAGGTAGCGCTCGATCGCCAGGTGCTGGAGGAGCAGCGCGACCGGGCGGCCCAGCCGCGCGTACCAGGCGGACAGCCGGGAGAACGCGGTGACCTCGAACCACACCTCCCCGTCGGCGTCCATCGACACCAGGAACGCCTCCTCGCCGCACTCCGGGTGCCCGGGGAGCGTCCCGTACGCGAACCCGACCCGGTCCGGCCCGTCCACCGTCCACACCACCCGGCAAGGGATCACCAGCCGCGGCCACCGGCTGCCCGGCAGGCTCAGCCGCAGCAGCACCGTCTCCCCGCCCCGGGCCGGGCCGCCGGGGTGGACGGCGAACCCGCTGCCCACCTGGCTGCCCCAGCCGAGCACGTACCGCCCGGCCCGCCGCAGCACCTCCGGCCCGCGTCCGAGGTGCACCCGCCGCCGCAGGTGCGCGTACCCGTTCGGCAACCGCCCACCCCGGGTGGCCCCCACTTCGGCGTACGAGGGCACGGCGGCGCGGGCGGCGAGCAGACGCCGGCGGAGGTCGGTAGCCATGCCGGCCACGGTAACCGCCGGCCGGAACCGACCGATCGGCGGGCCGGGCCGGGGGCGTCTTGCGGTGGGGTGGAGTGGCGGAGTAGGAAGGCGGCATGAGTGACAGCGCGACGAACGAGTCCACGCCGGTCTGCGAACTCGCACCCGACGCCGGTGGTGCCGAGGCGGCGCTGCGGCACGATCCGGCGGCGTCCGGGCCGCGTGCGGACTGCGTGCTGTGCGGAGAGCCGACCGAGCTGCCCGCCGACCGGTCGGGCAGCACGCTCTGCCCGGTGTGCGCGTGGCAGCAGGCGCAGCGGATCGCCTGCTCGGGGTGAGGCCGCTTCCTGGCTGAGGCCGGTCGGCCGGCTGAGCTGCGGCTGAGCTGTCGGCGTCAGGCGTCCTCCCGTCCGGCCAGGGCCAGGGTCGAGCCGCGTCGGCCCTTGCGGACCAGCAGCTGGGCCGGGACGCGGCTGCGCAGGTCGGCGACGTGGCTGACGATGCCGACCGCGCGGTCCCGTTCGCGCAGGCCGTCGAGGACGTCCATCACCTCCTCCAGGGACTGCTCGTCGAGCGTGCCGAAGCCCTCGTCGATGAACAGGGTGTCCAGCGGCATGCCGCCCGCCTCGTCGGTCACCACGTCGGCGAGGCCCAGGGCGAGGGAGAGCGAGGCGAAGAAGCTCTCGCCGCCGGAGAGGGTCGAGGTGTCCCGCTCGGTGCCCGTCCAGGCGTCCACCACCCGCAGGGCCAGGCCCGAGCGCTTGGCGCCGGTGCCCCGGTCGTCGCTGTGCACCAGGGTGTAGCGCCCGCCGGACATCCGGACCAGCCGGTCGCTGGCGGCCGCCGCGACCTGCTCCAGCCGGGCCGCCAGCACGTACGACTCCAGGCGCATCCGCAGTCGGTTCTCGGCGGAGGTGCCGGCGGTCAGCATGGCGAGCCGGTTGATCCGCCCGTACCGGTCCAGCGCCGGGGCCAGTTCGGCGGCGAGTCCGGCCAGCTGCCGTCCGATCGCGGCCAGCGCCCCGCAGCGCTCGCGGGCCGCGGCCTCAGCGGCGTGCGCCCGCCCGAGCCGGTCGGTCGCGGCGCGGAGCGCGGCCGCGGCGGCGGGCAGGTCGACCGGCGGACGGGCCGCGGCCTCGGCCAGCTCCGGCAGGTCCAGCTCGCGCCGGACGGCGGCCGTCTCCGTGCGGTGCCGCTCCAGCCGGGCCTCCAGCCGCTCGCGCTCCTCGCGCGGCAGCAGGACCGCGAGTGCGGCCCCGGCGTCCGGGAAGCCCGCCGCGGTGGCGGTCCGGCCCAGTTCGCCCTCGGCCTCGTCGAGCCGGGCCGCCGCCTCGGTGTGGGCCCGGGCCGCCGCCGCCGCGGCGGCGACCTGCTCGGTGAGGCGGGTCAGGGCCGCGGCCCGGTCGGCGACCGAGGCCGCCTCGCCCCGGGCGGCCGCCACCCGGGCGGTCAGCGCTTCCTGCTCGGTGCCGAGCTTCAGCAGCCGGTCGGTGAGGACGGCGGCGCGCTCCTTGGCCTCGTGCAGCTCGTCGCCGCGGCGGGCGCGGTCCCGCGACAGCCGGGCGATCTCCTGCTCGACCCGGCCGAGCCCCTCCGCCGTGTGCCGGGCCTCGCGGTGCTCGCGCTCCAGCTCGGCGAGGGCCCGCGCCGACGCGTCCGCGCTGTCCGGCCCGGCCGCGCCGGCGGCGGTGGCCTCGCGCACCCGCAGCGCGGTGAGCGCCTGGTCGGCCTCCGTCCAGGCCTGTTCGGCGACGGCCTGGGCGCGGCGGGCCCGCTCCTCGTCCTCGGCGCCGACCCGGCCGCCGGGCGCCGCCTCGGCGGGTGCCGGGTGCGCGGGCGAGCCGCAGACCCGGCAGGCCTCGCCGCTCCGCAACTGCTCGGCCAGCTCGGCGGCCATGCCCGCCAGCCGTCGGTCCCGCAGGTCCAGGCTGTGTTCGCGGGCGTCCAGCGCGGCGGCGCGCAGCCCGGCGACCCGCGGTTCGGCCGTCGCGATCTCGGCGCGCAGGCCGTCGCGCTCCCTGGCCGCGGCCAGGCGGGTGGTCAACTCGGCTCGCTGAAGGTCCAGTTGCTCGACCCTGGCGGTCGCGGCGAGGGCCCGGGAGTGCTCCTCCTCCAGACGGTTCAGCTCGCCCTCGAACTCGGCCAGCCAGTCCTCGGCCTCCTCGGCCAGCGCCTCGGCCGAGGCCCGGTCCGCCGTCAAGGAGCGCTGCTCGCGGGCGAGTTCGGCGCACTTCCGCTCCTCCGCGCGGGCCGTCTCCAGTCGGACGACCTCGGCCCGCAGCCGCAGCTCGGTCTCGGCCAGCTCGGCGGCGCCGGCCCCGTGGAGCCCCCGGCCCTCCCCGCCGGGGGCGGCGGCCAGCGCCTCGCGGTGCCGCTGCTCCGCCGTCCGGGCGCGCCGCAGCGCCTCGGCCGCGCCCTCCCGCAGTCGCAGCGCGGACTCCACCCCGAGGGCCTCGTGGGCGGCGGCCAACCGCTGCCGGTCCCGCGCCGCCTCGGGCTCGAACGCGGCCAGCCGCTCGGCCCGCTCCAGCGCCTCGCGGTGCCGGCGCTGCCGCCCGGCCAGCTCCTCGGCGGCCTCGCGGTGTCGCTGGGCCGTTCCCTGTGCCGCCTCGGCGCCCGCGAGCGCCGCCTCCGCGACGGCGAGCTGCTCGGCCGCGCCGCTGCGCAGGACCGCCGCCCAGCCGAGCACCCCGGCGGTCAGCCCGGCGGAAGCGTCCTCGGCCGGGACCCAGCCCTCGGCGGGCTCGGCAGCCGGGCCGGCCGCCTGCTCGGCCTTGCTGGCGAGGTCGCGCAGCCGCCGCCGGCCCGCCTGGACCGCCGCCTCCTGGGCGCGCCGCTGCTCGGCCAGCCAGTCCTCGACCAGCCGGTACCGCTCGGTGTCGAACAGCCGCCGCAGCAGCTTGCCGCGCTCCTCCGAGTCGGCCTTGAGGAAGCGGGCGAAGTCGCCCTGCGGCAGCAGCACCACCTGGCAGAACTGCTCCCGGTTCATGCCGATCAGCCGGAGGACCTCCTCCCCGACCTCCTGGTGCGACTTGCTGATCCCCCGCCAGCCCGGCGAGCCGTCGCCGGAGTCGGCGACCCATTCGCGCAGCAGCGTCTGCGCCCGCTCGACGGTCGTCCCGCTGCCCACCTTCTTCGGTCGGCGCTGTTCCGGCAGGCGGGTGATCTGCAGTCGCCGCCCGCCGAGCGTCAACTCCAGTCGGACCTCGGTCAGACGGGTCGGGTCGGCGTGGTCGCTGCGCAGCCGGACGGCGCGGCGGGCGCCCGGCGTCTCGCCGTACAGGGCGAAGCAGACCGCGTCCAGGACGCTGCTCTTGCCCGCGCCCGTCGGGCCGCGCAGCAGGAACAGCCCGCCGGCGGCGAGCGCGTCGAAGTCGACCGTCTCGGAGCCCGCGAACGGGCCGAAGGCGGTGACGGTGAGCCGGTGCAGCCTCATCGGGGCAGGTCCGCCTTCCGGTCGGTGGTCTCCCGGACGCGCTCGAAGCCCTCGCGCAGCCAGCCGAGCTCGTCCGGTTCCGGCTCGGCACCGGGGCGGACGTGCCGCAGGAAGCCCTCGGCGATCTCCAGGTCGTCCCGGCCGCTCACCCGCGCCGCGTACGACGAGGAGGGCTCGGCACCGGACTCCTCGGGATCGAAGAGCAGCTGCAGGGTGTGCGGGAAGCGGCGGCGCAGCTTCTCCATCGGCTCGCTCGGCCGGGCGGCGTCGGTGAGCGTGGCCTGCACCCAGGACTGCTCGTGCTCGGCGTACCGCTCGTCGGTGAGCAGTTCCGCCAGGGTGCCGCGCAGGGTGGCGAGGCGGCGCGGCTCGGGGCAGGGGACGCGTTCGGCGGCCACCGAGCCGTCGGCCGCGAGGTCGACCAGCCACATGCTCTTGCCCTGGTACACCTCGGAGAAGGAGTAGGCGAGCGGGGAGCCGCTGTAGCGCAGGTGCGGGGCGAGCGTCTGGCAGCCGTGCAGGTGGCCCAGCGCGACGTAGTGCACCCCGTCGAACACCGAGGCGGGCACCGCGGCGACGCCGCCGACCGCGATGTCCCGCTCGCTGTCGCTCGGCGCGCCGCCGGTGACGAAGGCGTGCGCCAGCACCACCGCGCGGGTGCCGGCCGGGCGCGCCGCCAGATCGGCCCGGACCTCCTCCATCGCGGCCCCGAGCACCGCCGCGTGCCCGCCCTTCGTCAGCCCGAACCGCTCGCGCACCAGCGTGGGCTCCAGGTACGGCAGCCCGTACACCGCGACCGGCCCGTGCCCGTCGGCCAGCACCACCGGCCTGGCGCACTCGCCCGGATCCGTCCGCAGGTGGATCCCGGCCCGGCCGATCAGCCCCGCCCCGACCCCGAGGCGGCGGGCCGAGTCGTGGTTGCCGCTGATGAACACCGTCGGCACGCCGAGATCCGCCAGCCGGTGCAGGACGTCGTCGAACATCGCGACCGCTTCCAGCCCCGGCAGCGCCCGGTCGTAGACGTCCCCGGCGACCAGCACGGCGTCCACGCCCTCGGCCCGGACCACCTCCACCAGGTGGTCCAGGAAGGCCCGTTGGGCGTCGTGCAGGCTCTCCCGGTGGAACGTGCGCCCGAGATGCCAGTCGGAGGTATGCAGCAGTCGCATGGTCCCCGACCCTAACGCGCGGCACTGACAATCCCGCCCGGATCCGTGGAGGCGTGCGTCTCACGCGTACCGGGGGCCGGTCGGGCCGCTGCCGGGCGCCCGGACCGTCGACGGGGTGCGGGGTACAGGGCCTCGGGAGGGGCGGAGAGGGGCGGGAGAGCGGTTCCGACGCCCGGTGTTCGATTACCCGGGGTGAATTGTCAGTGGCTCTGTGTATGTTCCTCGACGTCGGCGGCTCCGGCGTTCGGAGCGGCCGGTGCTGTCCGGTGTCGGTCGAGTGAGGAACGGGAGGAACCATGGCTGCGGTGCGGAAGTTGGTGCGCGAGGTGGTGGGCGCTGCGGGCGCGCGGGCGTCTCAGGGGCGCCGGCGGGTGCTGGTGCTGGCCGGGCGCGGGCGGGGGAGCGGTGTCGGCGGGGCGCCGGGCGGCGGGCCCGGTGGAGCACCGCCGCCCGGGGGCGGGCGGTCGCCGGGCGGGCGCGCGGGAGGGGGTGGTGCGCGGGCGCGGCGCGGCGGGCGGGCCCGGGGTGCGCCGCCGCAGCCGGTCGCGGTGGCCCTGGCCGTCGGGGCCGGGGACTTCGCCGGGCTCGCGCGGTACGGGCTGTTCGGCGGGCTCGGTCACCGGGACTACCTGCGGTGGGCGGAGGAGCAGCTGACGGCCCTGCACCGGCAGGGCTTGGAGGTGCACCTGCGGGTCCTGGAGGCGGACGACTTCGAGGACTACTGCGAGGCGCTCGGCCTCGACCCGCGGATGCCCGCGGCCCGGGTCGCCTACGCCGGCGATCCCGAGCTGGCCGGGGAGCCCTTCGTCTACGCGGGGGAGCGGCTGGCCGAGCTGCTGCCCGTGCTGATGGACGACCACCGGGCGCGGCTGCGGATGTCCGTGGCCTGCGCGGCCCTGCTGGACGCCGTCGGCGACGACCCGGCCGGGCAGGGGCGGATGGCGGCGGTGATGCGGTACGTGACGTCGGTGTACCTGGCGCTGGCCGAGGGCGCCGGGGAGGGCTGCCACCTGCTGACGCTGCGCTGCCACGGCCCGGAGGACGGCGAGGAGCTCACCTCGGCGGTGGACGTCCGGGTGGAGGACGGGCGGCTGCACCCTGCCGGGCGGGACACCGAGGCGTTCTGCGTGACGCTGGCGGCGGGCGTCGCCTCCGGCGGCGCGGGTGCGCTGCTGCTGCACGGTGATCCGTCGGCGGGCGGTGGGGCCGACGCGTCGCCCGGCAACCCGGCGGGTCGCCCGGCCGGTGACGCCCCGGCCCGGCCGCCGGTGCGCGGGTGGGCGCTGGACGGCGGGCGGTTGCGGCCGATGACCGCGCACGAGGTGTTCGACGAGCTCGCCGACGACGCGGCGCGCGGGCTGCCGTTCCCGCCGGGCGTGGACCCGCGGCCGGGGTTCCCGCTGCCCGGTTTCCCGGGGCCCCGGGGAGGGGGTGGGCCGCTGGGATGATCAGGGCCTTCACCGCCTCCGCATCCACCATGCGGCGCTGGGGACTGTTCATCGACCGCCTGTTCGGGGAAGATTTCGGAGAAGATCAACAGCAGGAGCGCGCGGTACCCCACGCCGCCGCTCCGGCCGCTCAGCTCCGTACCGCGCCCTGCAGGTCCCCTCCGCGCACCGCCGGTCCGGCGAGCCCGACAGCGAGAGGGGGACGCATGAGCGAGCGGAGCGCGCCCGGTGCCGGGGGGTGCGCGCGGGCGGACGCCACGGCCGAGGTCTCCGCGGGCTCCTGCGCCGCCCCCTCCCGCGGGGTGGCCGACGGGGTGCCCGGCGGGCTGCGGGCTGGTACGGCCGGCGGCCCTGCCGGGGCGGCGACCGGGGCTTCCGCCGGGCCGGCCGACGGCTCTGCCGAGCGCCGCGGGGCGAGAGCATGAGCCCGATCGAGTACAGCGCGGAGATCGCCGAGCTGCTCGGGAAGGTGCGGCGGCGTCCCACAGCGGGCTGGCCGTGGCGGCCGGGCGAGCAGGTGCCGGACGGGCTGCCGGTCAAGCAGTCCTGGGGGTGGCTGTTCGCCCCGGACGGGCGGGTGCTGACCCTGGTGAACCCCCGGGACGGGATCTGCTCGCTGCCCGGGGGCTCGCTGGAGCCGGAGGACGCCGGGGACCCGGCGGCCGCCTTGGCCAGGGAGGCCGCCGAGGAGGCGCAGGCGGTGATCGGTCGGCCGTACTACCTCGGCTACCTCTACGACCGGGTCGGTTCGGCGAACGGCGGGCACGAGTGCGCGCGGGTCCGGATGGCGGCGGCGCTGCGGAAGGTCGGGCCGAGTGCGGCGGACCCCGCTTCGGGCCGGCACTACCGGCGGCTGCTGGTCGCGCCCGGGCTCGCGGTCGAGCTGCTGGGCTGGGGCGTGCCCGGGCTGCGCCAGGCCCGGGCCGCGGTCGCCACCGCCGTCCGCTGGCTCGGCGTGCCCGCCGCCGCGAACGAGACGATCGAGGAGCTGCCGGTCGAGGGCTGCACGGTCTCGTCGGGCACCGTGTACCCCGGCGGCGGCCACTCGGGCGCGTGGGGCTGACCGGGCCGGCTCCGGGGACCGTCCGGCGGGGCCGGGGCCTGAGTGACGCCGGGTGTCCTGACGTTCCGTGCCTTCCGTGCCTTCCGTGCACGCGGCGCGTTCGGTCCTGGCGGCGGCGGTGGCTCGCGACGGCGTCCGGCCGCGCCCGGTCGAACCCACGCGCCCGGTCGTACCCGCGCGCGCTCGCCGCTGCCTCTTCGCGCCCGCCGCGGTCTCCTCGTGCTCGTTGCCGCGCTCTCGCCCCGACGGCCTACTCCTGTCGAAACTGACTCAACGGTGGTCTGACGTCGACTCCAGGTTTGCCCCAGCCTTAACGGTCGAAAGTTGTCGGTCTACGCGCGGAGTACTACGCGCGTCATGGCGAACCCCCGCTGACCAGTCATAACTCACCTACTGTGGGCGGCAGTTCATCTCTCCGTTATCAGACGGCTCGTCAATTGCCTTGGCATGACCGCTTCCGGGTTCCCCTACCGCCTGGTATCACTTCTGTGACCCACGCCACGCCCCCACCCCCCACCCCCCACCCTGGAGGTGTCATGATCCGCCCTGCCCGTTCCCTGTCCATCGCCGCGATTGCGGCAGGCCTCACCATGACGACGCTGTTCGCCGCCTCGTCGGCCAGCGCGGCCGGCGTCAACTACGTGGCCCTCGGTGACTCGTACTCCGCCGGTGTCGGCGCCGGCAGCTACCTGAGCGACAGCGGTAGCTGCAAGCGCAGCACCAACGCGTACGCGTACCTGTGGAAGAACGCGCACTCGCCGTCCTCCTTCAAGTTCGTCGCCTGTTCGGGCGCCAGGACGGGCGACGTCCTGAACAGCCAGGTCTCCGCGCTGGACGCCAGTACGACGCTGGTCAGCATCACGGTCGGCGGCAACGACGCCGGCTTCGCCGACACCATGCAGACCTGCGTGCTGGGCTCCGACAGCTCCTGCCTCAACGCCGTCGACACGGCGAAGAACTACGCGCTCAACACCCTGCCCGCCCAGCTGGACCAGGTGTACTCCGCCATCAAGTCCAGGGCGCCGAAGGCCCACGTCGTGGTGATGGGCTACCCGCACATCTACAAGGTCGGCGGTGACTGCCTCTTCGGCATCGGCGACACCAAGCGTGCCGCCATCAACGGCGCCGCCGACACCCTGGACGGCGTCCTCGCCAAGCGCGCCGCCAACGCCGGCTTCACCTTCGGTGACGTCCGCAGCATCTTCACCAACCACGAGATCTGCGGCAGCCTCACCACCTGGCTGAACAGCACCACCCTCCCGATCGACGAGAGCTACCACCCGAAGGCCTCCGGCCAGGCCGGTGGCTACCTCCCGGTGTTCTCGCAGTCCTGACGGGGCCGCGTCGGTCTCCGGCGCCGCTCTGCCGCGGGTGCCGCCGCCCCCTCCAGAGGCACGGGGAGGGGGCGGCGGCAACGCCGTTCCGGCTGCCGCTTGGCCCGACCCGCTCGGCCCCGCCCGACCCGCTCGGCCCCGCTCGGCCCGGCCCGGACCCGACACCGCGCCGCCGCTCCCCCGGGAGGTGGCGGCGCGTCGGGTTCGCCGGGGAGGGCCGCAGACCGGTGGCCAGCGGCCCCGGCGCCTCAGCGCAGGTAGTCGACCAGGCCGGCCGGCTTGAGGCCCGCGGCGTCGGCGGCGGCCAGGGCGCGCTGCAGGTCGGTGGCCAGGGTGTCGGTCCAGTGCATGATGATGACGTCGCCCGGCTGCAGCGGGCCCGGGTGCCAGACGTTGGCGGCGCCCCAGCTGAAGTCGGCGTCGGCGGTGAGCACGGTGCGGATGCCGCAGTTGGCGGCGGCCTGCAGGGTGTCCGCGTTCGAGGCGAAGTACGGCGGGCGGAAGACCACCGGCGCGGTGCCGAAGAGGCGGGTCAGGGTGTCGCGGGCGTCGCAGATCTCGACCTGCTGCTGGTCCAGCGGGAGCTTGCTGAGGTCGGAGTGGGAGACCGTGTGGTCCTGGACCGAGGAGCCGGGCGCGGCGGTGACCCGCTTGAAGAAGCCCGGGTCGGTGCCGGCCGGCATCGGCAGCGGGAAGGTGGTGACGGGCAGGCGGTGGTCGGCGATGAACTGCTCCGCCTCGGGGGTGCGCTGCCAGCCGTCGTCCACGGTGAAGAAGACGACCTTGTCGGTGGTCGGGATCGAACTGGCCGCCACCGCAGGGGCGGGCGCGGGGCCGTCGACCCGGACGTCGTCCACCGAGAACGGGCCCTGCTGGTACCAGCCGTGCACGTACAGCCGGACGCTGCGCGCGGCAGGACCGGTGGTGAAGCGGGTGGTCAGCCGCTGCCAGCCGCCGCGGGTGCTCTCCGTCCAGGCGGGCGGGAGGTCCTTGCCGGTACCGGTGGCGCCCAGGTAGACGAAGCTGCCGCGCACCCAGGCGGACGCGGTGTAGGTGGTATTGGGCTGGACGGCGACGGTCTGGGCGCACTCGCCGGTGGAGTCGGCGCTCGCCGGGGTGACGGTCAGGGCGGAGGTGCCGGAGCGCGGCGCGACGGTGGTGACGGCCGCCTCGGCCGGACCGCCGGTGCAGTTCCAGCCGGGGATGCTGCCCCAGTCGGCGAGGCTAGGCGCGGGCAGCTCGAACCCGGGGTTGGTCGCCAGGTTGACGGTCGCGGTGGCGGGCGCGCCCGGGGCGGACGGTGCCGGGTCGGCGGAGGCCGCCGGTACGGCGAAGGCGGTGAGCAGCGCGGCGGAGGCGGCCAGCGCGGACAGGCGCGTGGACATCGACACGTGAGGACTCCAGCGTGTGGGGGAGACGCCCGTGGGGAGGGCGTGAGCGGAATCAGGGTGACGCGAACGGAGAACCGTGGAACCCGGGCGCTCCCGGAGGGGGCGGAAGCGCAGGGGCGTGAGTACAGGGGACGTGGGCGAAGGGGGGTGGTGGTGCGCCGCACTCGGACCGAAGAGAAACAATGGACTGGACCAATCGGCCCGTCAAGGGAACGGCAGGTGAACCGGGCGGCCACCGCGTCCGCCCCGCACCGGACAAGACGGACCGTCAGAACACCTAACGGACATACCGATCAGGAGAGGTACAGCTCCTCGATGTCCTCCGCGTAGTACTCCGCGATGGCCGTCCGCCGCAGTTTCAGCGAGGGCGTCAGCAGCCCCTGCTCCTGGCTGAACTCCCGTGGGACCAGCCGGAACGCGCGGATCGACTCGGCCCGGGAGACCGCCGTGTTCGCCGCCGCCACCGCGCGCTGGATCTCGACGTGCAGCTCCTCGTCCGCGAGCACCGCCCACGCGTCCAGCTCCTCCCGGCCGCGGGTCTTCAGCCAGTGCGACAGGGCCGGCTGGTCGAGGGTGATCAGTGCGGCCACGTACGGGCGGTCGTCGCCCACCACCAGGCACTGGGAGACCAGCGGGTGTGCCGCGACCCGCTCCTCCAGGCCGGACGGGGCGAGGTTCTTGCCGCTGCTGGTGACGATCAGGTCCTTCTTGCGACCGGTGATGGTGAGGTAGCCGTCCTCGTCCAGCCGGCCCAGGTCGCCGGTCGCGAACCAGCCGTCGACCAGCGACTCGGCGGTGCACTGCGGGTGGTTCAGGTAGCCGCCGAAGACCGAGCCGCCGCACACCCACACCTCGCCGTCGTCGGCGATCGCCACCGAGGCGCCCGGCACCGGCTGCCCGACCGTGCCGAGCTTCTGCCGCCCGGTCGGGTTGGCGGTGATCGCGGCGGAGGTCTCGGTGAGCCCGTACCCCTCGTACAGCTGCAGCCCGGCGCCGGTGAAGAACAGGCCCAGTTCGCGCCGGAGCGAGGAGCCGCCGCACATCACGCTGCGCACCCGGCCGCCGAGCACCGCGCGCAGTCTCGGGTAGACGGTCCGCTCGTACGCGAGGTGGCGTAACCGCAGCGCGGCGCCCGGTCCGGGGCCGCGGCCGAAGGCCTTCTGCTCCCGGGCGGCGGCCCAGTCGACGGCCACCTGCCGGGCCTGCTCGAAGAGTTCGCCGCGCCCGGAGTCCTCGGCGGTGCGCCGGGCCTGCTGGAAGATCTTCTCGAAGACGTACGGGACGGCGTGCAGGAAGGTCGGCCGGAAGGTCTCCAGCGCGGGCAGCAGCGCGTCGGTGGACACCTCGGGCACGTGGCCGATCCGGAAGCCGGCGCGGATCGCCGCGATCTGCACCGCCCGCCCGTAGACGTGCGCGAGCGGCAGGAACAGCAGGGTGCCGGGCTGGCTGCCGCCGGCGTCGCGCAGGGTGTCCCCCCAGCCGGCGAGCAGCGCGTCGGCCTCGGCGGCCAGGTTGGCGTGGGTGAGCAGGCAGCCCTTGGGGCGGCCGGTGGTGCCCGAGGTGTAGACGACGGTGGCGATGTTCTCGGCCGCGACGCCGAGGCGCTGGCGGTGCACCAGGGAGTCCGGCACGCCGAGGCCGTCCTCGGTGATCGCGGCGACGCAGTCGCGGTCCAGCTGCCAGATGCCGGTGAGGTCGGGCAGCGCGTCGCAGACCGCGCCGACGGTCATCGCGGCGTCCTCGTCCTCGACCAGGCAGGCCACCGCCTGGGTCTCGGCGAGGATCCAGCGCACCTGCTCGGCGGCGGCGGTGGGGTAGACCGGGACGGTGATCGCGCCGATCGACCAGAGCGCGTAGTCGAAGAGCGTCCACTCGTAGCGGGTGCGGGACATCAGGGCGACCCGGTCGCCGTAGCGCACGCCGTGGGTGAGCAGGCCCTTCGCGAGGGCGAGCACCTGGTCCCGGAACTCCCGGGCGGTGACGTCCTGCCACTGGCCGTCGCCGGTTCGCCAGGACAGCTGGACCAAGTCGGGGGTGCGCTCGGCGGTGTCGTACAGCGAGTCGGCGAGTCCTCCGGCGGCCTCCGGCCCGGCCGGGGCGGGGGTGGTGAACTCGCGCACGATCCTCCCCAGTTCGCGTCTCCCCGCGCCTTCCGCCGGCCCGGCCCGCGCTCCGGCCGCCGGGGCGGCGCCCGGTTGTGCGGGTGGAGCGAAACTATCGGATCGCTCCGTCACTGCCCAGGGTTGTGACGGTGACGCGACGAGATCGGCACGGGTGCGGTCGGACGGTGTCGCGATCGGGGAAGCGGGCGGTGAGCAGGCAGGAGGCAGGCGGTGAGCAGGCGAGCGGCGGGCGGGAGGACGGGGAGGAGGCGGGCGGGAGGTGGGACGGAAGCGCGCGGGGGTCGGGGCGGGACTGAGGGCGGATCAGGGGGACCGGGTGGGGCGGGAGGGGGTACTCAGGGAAGATCCAGGAAGGACTCAGGAACGCCCCGGCCAGGGCGGTCGGGAGGAGTCAAGGGTGTCGGGCGGGCGGAAAATCCGGACGTCTGCGGATGATCCGGACACGAAGCGGAGGAGTTCCCGACCGGTTTCTGACGTGTGCGGGGCAAGGCGGAGAAGTGGATCGGTTCGACCCTCGAACGTGTGGTCAGGGCGTAGTAGAGTCGCGCAGACCTGCGGCCGGGAGCCCCCTCCGAATCCCTCCTCTCCGTCCCCACCGTGCCCCACCCCTCCCCGGCCCGCCACCGCTTCCACGGCCCCCACCCTCCCCGTCCGCGCCTGGCACTTCCCGACCGAGGACTCCATGCGTCTGCGCAGCAGCTCGATCCGCGCGAAGATCATCGCGTTGCTCCTGGTGCCCATCGTCGCGCTCACCGCCCTGTGGGTGTACGCGACCATCGCCACCACCGGGGACGTCTGGAGCCAGCTGAGGATCAGCCGTACGTACAAGGAGTTCGCGGGCCCGGTCGACCAGTACGCCACCGACCTGCAGAACGAGCGCCGCGCCGCCGTCCAGCGCCTGGCCGACCCGCGCTCGCCGGTGGCCCGGGACGCCTACGAGCGCGCCAAGACCCTCACCGACCGTAGCCTCGCCGTCCTGAAGCAGATGAAGGACAGTGCGGGCGGCAAGCTCTCCTCCTCCCAGCGCGGCCGTTTCCTGCAGATCGTCGCCGCCGCCGACCAGATGGGCCCGCTGCGCTCCCAGGTCGGCCGGGCCGCGCTGAACTGGGAGTTCGCGCTGGACCAGTACAGCGACCTGGTCAAGCCGGTGTTCGGCTTCCGCTCCGCCTACGTCGCCCGGCAGACCGGCCAACTCCCGCGCCAGGGAACCATCCTGATCGAGCTGGTGCGCGCCCGCGAGTACCTGTCGCAGGAGGACGCGGCGATGGAGGGCCTGCGCTCGGGCGCCGCCAAGCCGACCGCCGAGCAGTACCAGATCGCGCTGGACGCCCTGCACAACCAGCAGGCGCTGTTCACCGTCTACGTCGCCGAGCTCGAACCCGCCGACCAGTCCGACTACATCGCCCTGCGCAGCGGCGAGGCCTGGGGCGCACTGGCCCGCGCCGAGGCGGACTTCGTCGGCGCCGGCGGCCCCGACCGGGTGGTCCAGGCGCTCAACGGCGACTCCTGGCGGGAGACCGCCGACCGGGCGCTCGGCGACCTCGCCGCGATCAACAGCCGGATCTCCGCCGGGCTCGATGACCGCGCGCGGTCCGCGGTGATCGGGATGCTCTGGCGCGGCGGCATCGCCGGTGCGATCGGGCTGGTCGCGATCGTGCTGTCGATCATGATCTCGTTCCGGATCGGGCGGGGCCTGGTCCGCGAGCTGATCGGCCTGCGCAACGCGGCCAACGAGCTGGCCGGCGCCCGGCTGCCCTCCGTCATGCTGCGGCTGCGCCGCGGCGAGCCGGTGGACGTGGCCACCGAGGCGCCCGAACTGCACTTCGGCGACGCCGAGATCGGCCAGGTCGGCCAGGCCTTCAACGCGGTCCAGCGGGCCGCCGTCGAGGCCGCCGTCGAACAGGCCGAACTGCGGCGCGGCGTCTCGGCCGTGTTCGTCAACCTGGCCCGGCGCAGCCAGGTGCTGCTGCACCGTCAGCTCACCCTGCTCGACACCATGGAACGCCGCACCGAGGACCCGACGGAGCTGGCGGACCTCTTCAAGGTCGACCACCTCACCACCCGCATGCGGCGGCACGCCGAGGGTCTGATCATCCTGGCGGGCGGCTCGCCCGGGCGGGCCTGGCGCAAGCCGGTCCGGATGGTGGACGTGGTCCGGGCGGCGGTCGGCGAGGTCGAGGAGTACGCCCGGGTGACCGTCCGGCCGTTCCCCGGCACCGGCCTGCTCGGCAGCGCCGTCGCGGACGTCACCCACCTGATCGCCGAACTGGTCGAGAACGCCGCGGTGTTCTCCCCGCCGACCACCCAGGTCACCGTCCAGGGCGAGGTGGTGGCGCACGGCTTCGCGCTGGAGATCGACGACCGCGGGCTCGGGCTGAGCGAGCAACTGCTCGCCGAGATCAACGAACGCCTCTCCGTGGAGCAGGAGTTCGACCTCGCCGACACCGACCGGCTGGGCCTCTTCGTGGTCAGTCGGCTGGCCCGGCGGCACGGCATCCGGGTACACCTGCGGCCGTCCCCGTACGGCGGGACGACGGCGGTGGTGCTGATCCCGCGCGAGCTGCTGGCGGAGGCGTCGGACGGCCAGCCGGAGCCGGCTGCGGGCGGTCGGCGGTCGGTGGGCACCGGTCGGGGCGGGCAGCGGGACCTGGTCGCGGTGCCGGGCTCCGGGTCCGGGTCGAGCTCGGGGCCGCGCTCCGGGTCCGGGACGGGCTTCGGGTCGCGCTCCGGGCCGAGGTCGGGCGGTGCGGGCGGTGGCGTCGGGTTCGAGGCAGGGGCTCCGGGCGGGTCTTCGTCGGCCTCATCCTCCGGGTCCGGAGCCGGCGGTCGGCACCGGGTGGCGGGCGGGCCGCGGCCCTCCGCGCCCGAGGCGGGGCGTACGGCGGGCGGCCTGCCGCGTCGGGCCTCGCGGACCAGGAGCGGACCGGTCCTGGTCCCCGCGCCGGGGGTGGACGCCGGGGAGGAGTCCGGGACGGGGCGGCACCGGCGGGAGGACGTCGTGGTGGCCGCGGCCGAGGAGGCCCTGGCGACCGCTGCGACTGCGGCGACCGCCACCGAGGCTGCCGGGGCCGCCGGGGTCGCCGGGGCGCCGCCGGTGGACGCCGCACCCCGGACGGCGGGCGGTCTGCCGCGTCGGATCCGGCAGGCGAACCTGGCGCCACAGCTGAAAGAACGATTCCGCAACGCGGGCGGGCCGGAGGACCCGAGCGGGGGCGCGGGTTCCGCTCCGGACGCCCGGGAGGTGCGGGAGCGCTCGCCCGAGGAGGCCCGGGCGACCTTCGCCTCCTTCCAGCGCGGCTTCACCCGGGGACGCGGTGCCACCACGCCGGTGGACCGTACCGGCGCCGCCAAGGACCGCGACGGCTCGTCGCGCGGCCGGGTCGTCGTAGCCGTACCGGCCTGGCAGCCGCCGGACCCGTCCCGCCGGGCGATCGGCCCGGCGCCCGCCCCGGCGGCGCTGCCCGCGCCCTCGGACACCGGGCGGGCAACGCTGGCCCGTCGGCCGCAGGCCGGACCGCCGGTCCGTCGAACCCCGGGCCCCGGATCACCCGTACTGTCAGTACCACCCGTCGTGCCCGCACCACCCGTCGCACCTGTACCACCTGCCGTACCCGCACCACACGCCGTACCCGCACCATCCGAACGACCGGTACCACCCGCACGACCCGCATCACCTGCACCACCCGCTCCAGCGGAAGGAACTGATTCATGACCATTTCGACGCAGCCGTCCGGGGACCTCACCTGGCTCCTGGACGACCTCGTGGGGCGTGTCGCGGCCCTGCGGCACGCGGTGATCCTCTCCAGCGACGGCCTGGCCACCGGCGCCTCCCGCGACCTCGACCGCGAGGACGCCGAACACCTGGCCGCCGTCGCGGCCGGGTTCCACAGCCTGGCCAAGGGCGCCGGCGCGCACTTCAAGGCCGGTGGCGTCCGGCAGACCATGATCGAGCTGGACGAGGCGTTCCTGTTCATCACGGCCGCCGGCGACGGCAGTTGCCTGGCCGTGCTGAGCGAGGCCGAGGCCGACATCGGTCAGATCGCCTACGAGATGGCCCTGCTGGTCAAGCGGGTCGGCGAGCACATGGCCGCCGAGCCGCGCACTGAAACCGCCCCGCCGGGGAGATGAGCGGGCCGATGGCGGATCCCAGGGCGGACGTGCCGGACGGTCCGGAGCTGCCGGTGGGCACGGACGGGCCTGCCGGCACGACCGCGCCTGCCGGTGCGGACGCGTCCCAGGATGCGGACGCCCCGGTGGGCGCGGAGCCGACGGAGCCGGTGGAGCCGGACGAACCCGAGATCGACCTGTTCCGGCCGCGCACCCCGGTCGACGACCGCTGGTTCGACGACGAGGCCGGCCCGGTGGTGCGGCTCTACTCGATGACCCGCGGCCGCACCCGCCCGGTCGAGGAGGGGCTGTTCGACCTGATCTCGCTGGTCATCGCCGTCGAGCCCGGGCCGGACGCGGGGGCCGTGCCCGCGCACGTCCTCGACCCGGAGCACCAGACGCTGCTGGCGCTGTGCCGCAGTGAGCCGCTCTCCGTCGCCGAACTCGGCTCCTTCACCGACCTGCCGGTCAGCGTGGTGCGCGTGCTGCTCGGCGACCTCTACGACGCCGACCTGATCAGCGTCACCCGACCCGTTCCGCTCGCCGAGCTGCCGGACGAGCGCCTGTTGCGAGACGTGATCAATGGACTCCGTGCGCTCTGACCACTACCTCCGCCCGGACGGTGCCGCGTCCCACCCCGCGAACGCCAACGACCCGCAGTGGCGCGGCGGTCCGGCCGTCGCGGTGAAGATCCTGGTCGCGGGCGGCTTCGGCGCGGGCAAGACCACCCTGGTCGGCTCGGTCAGCGAGATCCGGCCGCTGCGCACCGAGGAGGAGCTCAGCGAGCTGGGCCGTCCGGTGGACGACACCGCGGGCGTGGAGGCGAAGCGCACCACCACGGTCGCGATGGACTTCGGTCGGATCGACCTGCGGCCCGGCCTCGCGCTCTATCTGTTCGGCACGCCCGGGCAGGACCGGTTCTGGTTCGTCTGGGACGAGTTGGCGCGCGGCGCGCTCGGTGCCGTGGTGCTCGCCGACACCCGGCGGCTGGCCGACTGCTTCCCGTCGGTCGACTTCTTCGAGCAGCGCGGCATCCCGTTCGTGGTCGCGGTGAACTGCTTCGAGGGCACCAAGCGGTTCTCGCCGGACGAGGTGCGGGACGCGCTCGACCTGGACCCGGGCATTCCGGTCCTGCTCTGCGACGCGCGGCTGCGGGCGGACGGGAAGGATCTGCTCGTCGCCCTCGTCGAGCACGCCGCGGCGCGCCGCCACCGGGCCCCCGCCCGGGTCTGACGGGGGGTTGCCTCGCGGCTTCCGGGATTTCCCGGGCTTTCCGGTGGCCGGTCGGAGCCTGAGAAAGCATCGGCGGAGGCGCTGTGGGCACCCTGCTCGGGCCGACGTCTCATTCGGTTGTCCGCATCCCGGACGTTCGGAGTGCGGAAGGTTGCCTAGACAGGCCCGGTCGTGGAAGGCTCTGTGGACGAGGGCCGCCCGGCCATGCTGTCGGGAGCGCCGGAAACGCTCCGTTCACACGGGCGTTGCCGACCGGCGGACGGCCTCCGACGATTCGGCGGGGCACCGCCGGCGCGTACCCGGAGTGGCGCGTCGCCACGCGTGGAACAAGGGGGAGGGCAGCAGGATGACCGTCGGCCGACGACTTCTCGTCACCACCGTGCCCGGCCCCCTCGCGCCCGGATCCGCCCGCTCGGGCGCTGCCGTTCCGGTGCTCACCGTCCGCCGTTACATCGACCACGCGCTGGTCTGTAGCGCGTGTTGTCGCTGACCGGCCTGTCCCGTCCCGGTACGTCCCTGGCACTCCCGGCCCACCGGCCGTCGCCCGACGCACCGCCGATCCCGTCGACCAGGCCGTAGCGGAACGCCGTCCGGCGTGCCGCGGCCGACCAACCGGACCCGCCCAGCGGAGAGACCACCAGTGAACATCGTCTGCCTCAGACCTTCCCCCGCCGCCTTCGGCCGTACCCGAACGACCGTGACGGCCCCCGAGATGTGCGCGGGTGACGGCCGGACCGGACGGTGGAACGGGCGCGCGAGCCGCGCCGTGGACAGTCGGCGGGGTCGCCACGACCTCGAACCGTTCTGGCCGTCCCGGCAGCCGCACCTGTTCGATCAGACGTGTCCGGGCTCGCCCAGCGCGTCCCGGCTCTCCGCCGGCTGACCCGGCTCCGTCCGGTCCAGCCCCGGCAGTACGCCCGGTCGACGCGCAGACGACTCCACCCCGTCCGTCACGCGCGAAATGAGCGGCACACCATGTCTTCTTCCTCCACGGCCACCCTGCCCCTGCCCACCGCGACCCCGCACCTGCGCGCGGTCCGCTCGGTTCCGTCCGTCCCCACCATTGCGTCCGCACCCGCCGCCGTCCCCGGAGCCACCGGCTCGGCCGGGATCACGGGACCCTCCGTCAGGCCGTCCGTCGGGCCGCAGGTCGGGCCGTCCGGCAGGCCGTCGATCGGGTCGTCCGTCAGGTCGTCCGTCGCCCCGGCCCCGGTGGCCGACCGCTGGTCCGGGGCGGACGTCCGTCCGTCGCACGCCACCCCGGCCCGCCCGGTGGGTGTCCCGGCGGCCACGGCGACCGTCCTGCCGCAGCCTGGCGCGGTCGTCCCGCAGGCCCCGCTCGCGCTGCTCGCCGCACTGCCGGAGGGGGCGGCCGTCGTCGCCGCCGTGCCGCAGGGCGCGCTGCCGCAGGGGTTGCTCGCCCAGTACGGCACGCAGTTCGGCGCGAACGGGAGCCCGATGGTCGGGTACCTGGTGCTGGTGCCGGCCGAGAACTCGGCGGCGGGAGGCCCGGGTCTGCACGGCGCACCCGTCGCGCCCGTCGCGCCGACCGGGTCCGGGGCCGCGGCCCAGGCCTCGGCGGGCGTCCGCCCGGTGCGTCCGGCCGGGCGCGGCATCAGCGTCGACACCGAACGGCGCAACGCCTACGTCGACGGGCGGCTGCTCGACCTCACCTACCTGGAGTTCGAGCTGCTGGCCCACCTCACCGAGCACCCGCAGCGGGTGCACACCCGGGACCACCTGGTCTCCGCGGTCTGGGGCTACGGCCACGTCGGGGACGGCCGGACGGTCGACGTGCACGTCGCGCGGCTGCGTCGCAAGCTCGGATCCGCCTACCGCGACACGATCGTGACGGTCCGTCGGGTCGGCTACAAGTACACCCCGGCCGGCGTCTGATCGCCTGCCGCTCTGCGGTTTGATCGTTGCCGTCGGCTTCAGTGGCCGGCTGCCGTACCTCCAGGAGGGGTGGGCAGCCGGCCACTGCGCGCGCGGCCGTGATTGACGGGCTGACATGACGATCCGTCAGGCTCGTTGGCCTGGCGGCAGCAGGAGCACGGCCAGGGCGTCGGCACAGGTGCGGGCGTGGCCCAGGAACCAGTCCAGCCGTTCGTCGGTGAGGTGCGCCGGGGTCGAGCGGACCGCGAGCGCGAAGCGGGCCTGTCCGGCGCCGTCCAGGACGGGGATGGCCGCCGTCCGCACCCCGGCGGCCGACTCGCCGTCGTTGAGTGCGTACCCGGCTGCCCGGACCCTCGCCAACTCCTCGTCCAGAAGCGTCGGTTCGGTGATCGTGCGGTCGGTGAAGGGGCGTAGCGGACCGAGCGTCGACGCCGTCGCCTCGCCCGGGCGTGGCCAGGCCAGCAGGACCTTGCCGAGCGCCGTGGAGTGCAGCGGACGGCGCAGGCCCAGTCCGGTGTCCGGGCGGACGGACCCGCCGACCAGGATCACCGCGTGCGGGCCGCTGCGGATCGCGAGGTCCGCCGTCGCCTTGGTGCGCCGGGAGAGCAGCTCCAACTCGGGTGCGGCCAGGTGCAGTCCACGCTGGTGGTAGGTGAGTTGGCCGAGTTCGGCGACGGCCGGGCCGAGCCGGTAGCGGGCGTTCTGCTCGTCCTGCTCCAGGAACCCGGCGCTGACCAGCGTACGGGCCAGCCGGTGTGCGGTGGAGACCGAGAGGCCCATCCGGCGGGCCAGGTCGGAGGCGCTCAGGTCGGGGCCGTTGTCGTGGAAGCAGTGCAGCAGTCCCAGCGCCCGTTGGACGGCCTGCGCACCGGCCGGCGGGTTCTGGACGGCGGTGGCGGCCTCGGCCATGACACCTCGCGTTTCGGTTCGGGCTCCGGGCGGACCGCCGGAGGGAGTCTCAGCGTAGGGCAGCCGGTGCTGCGGGAATGTGTCGATGACGTTGCAATGGAATGGCGTTGATGAACAAGTGATCCCACCATGTGGCAAAAGCTTGCTTCCGACTCGACCGCCGTGGAACGCTCCTCACATCGCGCCGCACGGCACCTCCGATCGGGCGGCGCGGATGTCCCGACTCACAGGAAGGAGCTGCGCCGTGACGTCCTGCCGGTGTCTGCCCTCCTGTGCGTGTTGTCGCTGACCCGCTTCTCGCGCGCCGTGCCACCGCCTCCTCGGCGGTGCGCGATCCCTCCGCCTCCCGGGGCCCGTGGTGTGCCGGGGGAGCGCCCGGATCCACGCCCTTCCGGCGGTCTGCCGGGTAGTTCGCCTGGGCCTGGCGCGTCCTTCGCGTCCTTCGTGTACCCCGCGCCCACTGTGCCTTTCCTGTCTCCCCTGCGCTCGCCGCCCCTTCCCGCTCTCTCTGACCTCCGTGCCCTTCGTAGAGGACCAAGCCTCGTGACCAGTCGTTCCGCAAGCTCCTCCGCCCTTCCCGACACCCTCTGGTTCACCCGCTGCCCGGTGCCCACCGCGACCGGGATCGCGGCCGACCAGGGCTGGCTGGCCCGGGAGTTCGCCGCCGACGGGATCGCCGTCCGCTCGCTCCAGGACGCCTCGCCCGAGGAGGCCGCCGACCACCACTACACCCACGCGCTCACCGGGCTGTTCCGCGAGGGCGGCAACGTGCCCGCGCTGTGGGCCCGTTCGCGCGGGGCGGCGACCAGGCTGATCGGCCTCACCTGGATCGAGGAGCGCCAGGTGGTCCTGGTTCGGGCCGGCAGCGGCATCGCCGAGCCCGGGCAGTTGCGCGGGCTGCGACTGGCGGTCCCACATCATGGAATAGGCATCGACTTCTGGCGGGCCATGGCCCTGGCCGGCTTCCGCGGCGCACTTGCGCTCGCCGGGCTCACCCTCGACGATGCCGAACCCGTCGACGTGCCGGCTGCCCCGGGTGGCGGGCAGTGGTCGGCCGAGCTGGCCGCGCTGCGGGACGGCGTGGTGGACGCGGTGTACGTGAAGGGGGCGCTCGCCGTCGAGGCGGCTCGGCGGATCGGCGCGGAGGTGGCCGTGGAGCTGGACGCGGCGCCGGACCGGCGGGCCCGGGTCAACAACGGGACGCCCCGGCCGGTCACCGTTCACCAGCGCCTGCTGGACGAGCACCCCGAACTGGTCGCGCGCTTCCTCGCGGTCCTGCTGGAGGCCGCCGACTGGGCGGCCGAGCGACCGGCGGAGGTGGCCCGGATCCTGCGGGCCGAGACCGGTGCCGGCGCCGAGGGCGTCGCCGGGGCCTATGCGGCGGGCAGCCATCGCACCCTGCACCTGGACCTGTCGCCGGAGCGGCTGGAGCTGCTGGAGCTGCAGGAACGTTTCCTGCGGGAGCAGGGCTTCCTCGCCGCGCCGGTGGACGTTCAGGCCTGGGCGGACCCGGAGCCGCTGCGCGCCGCCCGCGAGCTGCTGGGCCGGCGGCGGGCGGGTGTACCGGGGGACTGAGCGGGCGACCGCACCCCGGTGCCCACGGCCTTCCCGAGGCCTCCTGAGCCGCCGGTGCCCACGGCCTTCCCGCCTCGGTCCGCAGGCCACATCCCCGCAGAGCACATCGACTCCTCAGAGCACATCCGCAGATCACCCCACGAGATCACCGTCAGCAGCTTTCAGCCGACGGCTGTCAGTGAACGGCTTTCAGAGTTCAACGTTCAGCTTTCAGATGACAGATTTCGACAGTTGTCAGCTGTCATCCGTCGCCCCCTTGGAGACCCCCGTGAAGACCCCCCGCCTCGCCCTCGCCGCCACCGCGCTGCTCGCCTCCACCGCCTTGGCCGCCTGCGGCTCGTCCGCCGACGGGGCCAAGGCCTCCGCCGGGGGAGGGGCCGACGGCAAGGCCGATGTGGTGCTCCGCCTGCCCGACCCCGGGAACAACGGGTTCCTCGCCCGGGGCAAGAAGGACGGCTCGCTGGACCGGGCCCTGGCAGCCGTGCACGCCAAGGTCGCCTGGACCGGCAGCGCCGGTCCCTTCGCCCCCGCCGCCCAGGCCCTCTCCGCCGACCAACTGGACGTCGCCCAGGGCTCGATCACCTCGGCCGTCGCCGCACTCGCCCAGAAGCCCGGCTTCAAGCTGTTCGCCCAGACCGCGCCCGACGGCGTCGGCGAGGGGATCCTGGTGAAGAACGACTCGCCCGTCAAGTCCGTCCAGGACCTGGTGGGCCGGAAGGTCGCCGTCTCCCAGGGCGGCACCAGCGAGTACCTGCTGCTCAAGGCGCTGGCCAAGAACGGCATCCCGGCGGACAAGGTGGAGCGGGTCTACCTGCGCGCCGACCAGACCTCCGGGGTGTTCAACTCCGGTCAGGTGGACGCCTGGGCGACCTGGAACACCTTCTCGACGCCCGCCGTCGCCAACGCCGGCGCGCACTTCCTGGTCAACGGCCAGGAGGTGGGCTCCGACAACTACGCCGTCTGGGCCGTGCGCAACGGTTTCGTCGACAAGTACCCCGAGGTGGTCAAGGCCTTCTACGCCTACCTGCGCGAGAACGGTCAGAAGGAGAAGGCCGATCCGGCCGCCTACCTCAACGTCTTCACCGACTCCGGTCCCACCGCCGTCACCCCCGCCGAGAAGGACGTCGCGGTGAACGTCGGCAAGCAGGGTGCCCCGGCCGGCGCCATCTCCGACGCGGACATCGCCCGTTTCGGTACGGTCGCCCAGTTCTTCGCCGACCAGAAGGTCACCAAGCAGCTCGTGGACGTCAAGCCGTACCTGATCGACATCGACAAGCTCGGGGACGGCGCCAAGTGACCACCGCAGCATCGGACATCACAGTCGGACCCGCGGTCGGACCCGCGGTCGGACGCGCGGTCGAGCCCACGACCGAGCCCACGGCAGAGCTCGCGGCCGATGCCACCCGGGCCGCGCTCGATGCCGGACTGGTCGCCCCGCGCGGCGGGCGGCACCGGCCCCGCCCCCGTGCGCTCGCGGTGACCCTGCGTACCCTCGGCCCGCTGGCCCTGCTCGGTGCCTGGGCACTCGCCTCCGCCACCGGCGCGCTCACCGAGGACGTGCTCGCCTCGCCCGCCCAGGTCGGCCAAGCAGTGGGGGAGTTGTGGGGCAACGGCCAGCTGGCCGACGCCCTGGCCGTTTCCCTCACCCGCGCCGGACTCGGCCTGTTCTTCGGCGCCTCCATCGGTCTGGTGCTCGGTGTGATCACCGGATTCACCCGGCTCGGCGAGGAGTTGCTCGACTCGGCGATCCAAGTCCTGCGCACCGTACCGTTCCTGGCACTCGTCCCGCTGTTCATGGTGTGGTTCGGCATCACCGAGACCGCGAAGGTCGCCCTGATCGCCGTCGCCACCAGCTTCCCGATGTACGTGTCCGCCTCCGGCGGGGTCCGCAGCACCGACCGCAAACTGGTCGAGGCGATGCGCAGTTTCGGCCTCGGCCGCTGGGCGATCGTACGGTCGGTCGTGCTGCCCGGCGCGCTGCCGTCCCTGCTCTCCGGACTGCGCCTGTCCATGACGCTCAGCGTGATCGCCCTGATCGCCGCCGAGGAGATCAACTCCACCGAGGGGATCGGCTATCTGATGGCCCAGGCGCAGAACTACTCCCGCACCGACGTCCTCGCCGTCTGCATCCTGATCTACGGGCTGCTCGGCCTCACCGCCGACGGGATCGTCCGAGTCCTGGAGCGCCTGCTGATGCCGTGGCGCCAGGCCGTCCAGGGAGCAGCCCGATGACCGCGACCACAGCCGTCACCTCGCCGAGCACCACGTCAGACACCGACACCGACACTGACGGCGTGCCCGGCTCCGCACCCGGCAGCGTGCCCGTGCGAGGCGGGGCTGCGGAGGCCGTCCCGGCGGTCCATCTGCGCGGACTGCGCCGGGTGTTCGGCACCCGGGCCGTCCTCGACGGTGTCGACCTCTCCATCACCCGGGGCGAGTTCGTGGCACTGCTGGGCGCCAGTGGCACCGGAAAGACCACGCTGCTGCGCATCCTCGGCGCGCTCGACCGGGCCGACGAGGGCACGGTGCTCGTCCCTCCGGCCCGTACGGTGGTGTTCCAGGAGCCCCGACTCGTCCCGTCCAAGCGGGTGTTGGCCAATGTCACGGTCGGTCTGCCGCGCGGTGCCGCGACCCGGGAGACCGGGCTGAAGGCGCTCGCCGAAGTCGGTCTGGACCGGCACGCCGACGCCTGGCCGGCCACCCTGTCGGGCGGCGAGGCGCAGCGCGTCGCGCTCGCCAGGGCGCTCGTCCGCGAGCCCCGACTCCTGCTGCTGGACGAACCGTTCGCCGCCCTGGACGCGCTCACCCGGTTGCGCATGCAGGACCTGGTCGGGGACCTGGTCCGCCGCCACCGCCCGGCCGTGCTGCTGGTCACCCACGACGTGGACGAGGCCGTCCGGCTCGCCGACCGCGTGGTGGTCCTGCGCGACGGACTGTTCGCCCGGGACGAGCCGGTCGCCGTCGACCGCCCGCGCGACCCCGCCGACCCGGCCTTCGCCGCACTGCGCCGCCGCCTGCTCGCCGACCTCGGCGTCCACTGACCACCCGCTCACCTCGCCCTCCCCGCTCACCTCGCCCTCCCCGGCCGAACCGAGCCCGTACCACCGGAGTTGAACAGATGACCGTCACCCTCGGCGTCCACGCCAGCAACCCCTCGCTCTACTACCTCGCCCGACTCCCCTACCTGGACGAGGAACTGGCCCCGCTCGGCGAGACCGGCGCCTTCCACCACTACGCCGACGGCACCCGCACCGGCACGCTGCTCGCCGACGGCACCATCGACTTCGGCGGCACCGGCTCCACCCCGCCGATCACCGCGCAGGCGGCCGGCCACGACCTGGTCTACGCGGCGGTGTCCGCGCCCCGCCCGGACCACGGCGCGCTGCTGGTGTCGGCCGCCGGCCCGGTCCGGACGGTCGCGGACCTGAAGGGCGGCACCGTCGTCCTCGGCGTCGGCTCCTGGCAGACCCACCTGCTGGCCAAGGCCCTGCACGCGCAAGGGCTGACGTACGGTGAGGACGTCACCCCGGCCCGCCCGGCGGCGGGCGAGGACCAGGCCCGGCGGCTGCGCGACGGCGAGATCGCCGGCTGGATCGCACAGGGCGCCGAACTCGCCGCCGCCCGACGCGGCGGGGAGTTCCGGGAGCTGATCCGCACCGGCGACGTGATCACCGACCGCTCGGTGTTCTTCACCCGGCGCGAGTTCGCGACCGGGCGCCCCGAGGTGGTCGCCGCGATCACCCGCGCGCTGAGCCGCGCCGATGCCTGGGTGGCCGCGAATCCGGCCGAGGCCGCCGCGATCGCGGCCGGGGAGCTGGGCGGTGCGGCCGCCGACTGGCAGACCGCGCTGGCCGCGCTGCCGTGGCGACTTGAGCCCGCCACCGCCGGGTTCGTCGCCGAGCAGCAGGAAGCGGCGGACATCTTCCACGGGGTGGGCTTCATCGGCCGCGCGCTGACCGTCGCCGACGCCCACCTGCCCGCCCTGGAGGCCCCGGTGGCCGCCGCGCTCGCCAAGGCGGTCTGACCCGTGGCCGCCGAAGTCCTCTGGTACATCATCCCGCGCGAGGGCCACTACCCCTGGGAGCCGTCCGGCCGTCGTCCGGTGGACCTGCGGTACCTGCAGCAACTCGCCGGCAGTGTGGAGCGGTTGGGCTACACGGGCGCCCTGCTGGCGACCGATCTCCACGACGTCTGGACGCTCGGCAGCGCGCTCGCGGCCGCGACCACCCCGGCCTTCAAGCCGCTGCTGGCGGTCCACCCCGGACTGATCTCGCCCACCCTGCTGGCCAAGATGGCGCTCAGCTTCGACCGGCTGCACGGCGGCCGGCTGCGCTTCAACGTGGTCAACGGCTCGACGGCGCAGCTGCGCGAGTACGGTCTCGACGTCGAGCACGACGACCGGTACCGGCTCAGTGGTGAGTACTGGTCGATCGTCAAGCGCCTCACGGCTGGTGAGGTCTTCGACCACAAGGGTGAGTTCTACGACCTGAAGAACGCGGGCGCGAGCCTGCGCGAGCTCACCCCGGAGCAGCCCGGCGGCATCCCGCTCTGGTTCGGCGGCAGTTCGGCGGCCGGGATCGAGATGGCGGCCGAGCACGTGGACGTGTACCTGACCTGGGGCGAGCCGCCGCACCTGCTCAAGGAGAAGCTGGACCTGGTCCGCGCGCGTGCGGCGGCACACGGCCGGACCCTGCGGATCGGGCTGCGGCTGCACCTGATCGTCCGCGACACCGAGGCCGAGGCCTGGGCGGCCGCCGACCGGCTGCTGGACGTCACCAGCGAGGCGACGTACGCGCGCCAGCTGGGCGACGCCAAGGGAGAGGACGGGGTCGGCTGGCAGCGGCAGTTCCGCCAGCACGGCGGCAGGGTGCCGGCCCGGGCCCGGGAGCTGGAGACCCACCCCAACCTCTGGCCGGGGATGAGCCTGTTCCGGCCCGGCCCCGGGACGGCCGTGGTCGGCTCGACCGCCCAGGTGATCGAGCGGTTGCAGGAGTTCGAGGCGCTGGGCGTCGACACCTTCATCCTCTCGGGCAACCCGCTGCTGGAGGAGGCCCACCGGGTTGCAGAAACGGTTCTGCCGGCACTGGGCATCGGCCGGCGCTGACGGGTCGGCGCGCTGACGCGCTGACGGATGTCGGAGGTCAGCCGACAGATAACAGATGACAGATGACAGATTTCGAAATCTGTCATCTGTCATCTGTCACCCGTCATGCGTTCCGGCCGGGCGCCCCGGCAGCCCGGCAGGTCACCGGCTCACCGGCTCAGTCGGTCGATCTCCGCCAGCTGCTCCGCCGTCAGCGGTCCGCCGGCCAGTGCGTCGAGGTTCTGGTCCAGCTGGGCCACGCTGCTCGCGCCGATGATCACGGACACCACCCGTGGGTCCCGGAGCACCCAGCTCAGCGCCAGCTGCGCCAGCGTCTGCCCGCGCTCTTCGGCGACCTTGTCCAGCGCCCGCAGCCGCTGCAGCGTCGGCCTGGTCAACGCCTCCTCGGTCAGGAACTTCCCGACCGACATCCGCGAGCCCACCGGCACGTCACCGGAGAGGTAGCGATCCGTCAGCAGGCCCTGGGCCAGAGGTGAGTAGGCGATCAGGCCGGTCTGGGTGTCGCCCGCCGCGTCCAGCACGCCGCCGTCCTCCACGTGCCGGTCGAGGATGGAGTAGGCCGACTGGTGCAGCAGCGCCGGGGTCCCCAGCTCGCGCAGGATCGCCACTGCCTCCCGGTGCTGCTCCGCCGGGTAGTTGGAGATCGCGGCGTACAGCGCCCGGCCCGAGCGCACCGCGCTGTCCAGCGCCCCCATCGTCTCCTCGATCGGGGTGTCCGGGTCGTAGCGGTGCGAGTAGAAGACGTCGACGTAGTCCAGCCCCATCCGGTCCAGCGACTGGTCGAGGCTGGCCAGCAGGTACTTGCGGCTGCCGCCGTTGCCGTACGGGCCGGGCCACATGTCCCAGCCGGCCTTGGTCGCGATGAACAGCTCGTCCCGGTACGGCCGGAAGTCCTGGGCGAACAGGTGGCCGAAGTTGCGCTCGGCGCTGCCGTACGGCGGACCGTAGTTGTTCGCCAGGTCGAAGTGGGTGACGCCCCGGTCGAAGGCCCGGCGCAGCACCGCCCGCTGCACCTCCAGCGGCTGGGCGTCACCGAAGTTGTGCCAGAGGCCGAGCGAGACGGCGGGCAGCTGGACGCCACTGCGACCGGCCTTCCGGTAGGTCATCGAGGCATAGCGGTCATCCGTGGCGAGGTAGCTCATGCCGGACATCCTGCCAGTCGGTCCCGGCGGATCACGTTCTTGCCCCGCTTCTGACCGGTGCCTGTGCTCGCGGAGGATCGTGTGCGTGCGAGGTGGGACGAGGCGAGGGGAGCCGTGATGGCGGTCCTGGGTGTGCCCACCGTGCCCACCGTGCCCACCGTGTCCACCGCGCCTGCCATGCCCGCCATGCCCGCCACCGCTCGACGGCAGGGCCGTGTGGCCGCGCCCGCCGCAGGACCCGGTCCCGGTCTGGCACGGCAGCGCGACCAGCCGGCAGTCCACCGACCTCGCGGCCCGCCACGGCGACCAGCTCTTCTCCGCCAACTCCTTCCATCCGCTGCAGAAGTACCGTTCGCTGGTCGAGCACTACCGCGAGCGCCGGGCGCACTGCGGGCGCGCCCCGGAGCAGGCCCGGGTGGGCGGGGGGCTTCGGCGGACTGTACGTCGCCAAGCGCTCGCAGGACGCCGTCGAGGGCTACCGCCCGTACTGGAGCGCGCTGTTCGACTCCGCCGCCGGTCGTCACAACAACTCGCCGTTCGGCTCGCTGGAGGACGCGCTGGAGCGCGGATCGGCGCTGGTCGGCAGTCCGCAGCGAGTGATCGAGAAGATCCACCGCTACCACGAGGCCTTCGGCAACGAGGTGGTCGGCATCGGCGTGGACGCGCTCACCGAGGGGGCGCAGCGCGAGCAACGGGAGCTGTTCGCCGGGGAGATGGCTCCCGTGATCCGGCGCGAACTCGGGTGACGACCGTTCTGGCGCCCGCCCGCGCAGCGCGCCGCGCACCCCCTACACGGCGTGACGCCGGCAACCGTGCGTGACGTGACGTGCGCCACCGATCGCGCCGGAATGCCGTTCGGCGGTACGGGGGATGACGAACGGTCGAGGGGCCGTGGCCGCCGGGGGGCGGCGCACGGCCCTCAATCGTTCGGCGGCCGCCGGGAGTGTCGGGAGTGCCGGGAGCGCCCGGAGGCCGGAGCGGGTCCGGGAGATCGCTGGCCTTCTGTACCTACTGGTATGTACAGTGATCCGCATGAGCACCCAGGACCGCCTCATCGAGAGCACCCAGGCCCTCCTCTGGGAGCGCGGCTACGTCGGCACCAGTCCCAAGGCCATCCAGCAGCGTTCCGGGGTCGGCCAGGGCAGCATGTACCACCACTTCACCGGCAAGCCCGACCTCGCCGCCGCCGCCCTGCGCCGCAGCGCCGAGCAGCTGCGGGGCATCGCCGAGGCCGACCTCGCCGCCCCCGGCACCGCGTACGACCGCATCGCCGCGTACCTGCGCCGTGACCGCGACGTCCTGCGCGGCTGCAGGATCGGCCGGATGGCCCAGGACCCGGACGTGGTCGCCGACCCGCACCTGCGCGCGCCCGTCGAGGAGACCTTCGACTGGCTGCGCGGCCGGATCGCCGAGCTGGTCGCCGAAGGCCGGACCAACGGCGAGTTCGCCCCCGGCCTCGACCCGGCCGACACCGCCGCCGCCGTGGTCGCCGTCGTCCAGGGCGGCTACGTCCTGGCCCGCGCCGCCGACAGCGCGGAGCCCTTCGACCGGGCCGTCCGAGGCGCCCTCGGCCTGCTCGCGGCACACCGAACGGCCTGACGAACAAGGCGTCCGGAGTGTCCGGAACGTCCGGAGCATCCAGAGCGTCCTGGCCGTCCAGGACCTGTAGGACGCCCAGGACGGGCGGACCGGACCCGCAACCCGCCGCAGCCCGACGCCGCCGCCCCACCGACCCCCGAGGAGTCCCGCCGTGCACGCCATGCAGTACGAGATCACCCTCCCCGCCGACTACGACATGGGCATCATCCGCAAGCGCGTCGCCGACAAGGGCCACCTGCTCGACGCCTACCCGGGCCTCGGCCTCAAGGCGTACCTGGTCAGGGAGCGCGGCCACCTGGGTTCGCCGGTCAACCAGTACGCGCCGTTCTACCTCTGGCGCACCGCCGAGGGCATGAACAGCTTCCTCTGGGGCCCGGGCTTCCGGGGCCTGAGCGCCGACTTCGGCCGCCCCGTCGTCCGTCACTGGCTCGGAGCGGGCCTCGCAAGCGGCGGTACGACCGCCCCGACCACCGCCACCCGAGACACCGTACGGCTGCCGGAAACCGCCGATCCGGCCGAGGCCGTCGAGCGGGCGCTCGCCGAACTCCCCGCGCACCCGGCCCTGCACACCGCCGCCGTGGCCGTCGATCCGAGCCGCTGGGAACTGCTGCGCATCGCCCTCTGGCACGGCCCGGCCCCGGAGGAGGCGACCGGCACCCGCTACCAGGTGCTGCACCTCTCCCGCCCCGAACTCGACCGGCTGCCGGCCGGCCGCCACTGGTGAAAGGACCAGCCACTCCGATGACCTCTGCCCCGATGACCTCAACCCCAACGGCCTCAGTCCCGACGATGTCCGCCCCGCTGTCGCCGACCGGCCTCACCCCCGCCCCGCTCGACCGCGAAGCCGGCTACGCCCTGCTCGCCGACCTCGCCGGCCCGGTCGCCGCGAGCACCCTCGGCGGTCTGGACGCCCTCGCCCCGGGCTTCCCGGACTGGATCGTCACCAGCCTCTTCGGTGGCACCTACCAGCGCCCCGGGCTCGCCCCGCGCGACCGTCAGATCGCCAACCTGGCCGCCCTCACCGCCCTTGGCGGCGTGGAACCCCAGCTCGCCGACCACGTGCGCTGCAGCCTGCGGATCGGCATGACGAAGGAGGAGATCACGGAGGTCATCGTCCACCTCGCCCCGTACGTCGGCGTCCCCAAGGCCCTGGCCGGCCTGCGCGTCGCCACCGCCACCTTCGCCGAAGCCGCCGCGGCCACCGGCGTCCCCGAGGCACAGGCATGAGCCGAATCATCCGTACCGTCCTCGGCGACCTCGACCCCGCCGAGCTGGGCGTCACCGACTCCCACGACCACCTCTTCATCCGCAGCCCGCTGCTCCCCGGACAGGAGCTGGACGACCCCGCCGCCGCCGAAGGCGTGCTGCGCGCCTACGCCGCCGCCGGTGGCAGCACCTTGGTCCAGTGGACCCCGTCCGGCATGGGCCGGGGCGCGGATTGGCTCGCCGCCCTCTCCCACGCGACCGGGGTCCACCTGGTGGCCGCCACCGGCACGCACCAGGCGGTGCACTACCCGCCGGGCACCGACGCGGCCCCCGACGACCTTGCCGAACGCTTCGTCACCGAGCTCACCACCGGCCTGCCGGGCACCTCCCAAGGCCCGGGCGCGACCGAAGGCGAAGGCCCGGGCGCCGTCGTGCCCGTCCGGGCCGGGCTGATCAAGGTCGCGGACGACGCGGGCCGCACCACCCCGCACACCCGCCGGACGATGGCCGCAGCCGCCGAAGCCCACCACGCCACCGGCGCCCCGATCGCCGTCCACCTCGAACCCGACGGCGATCCGCACGAGGTCCTGTTCCGGCTCAGCGGCCGGCACGGAGTCCGGCCGGACCGGATCATCCTCGGGCACCTCACCCGCTTCCCCGACCGTTCGGTGTACCGCAGCCTCGCCGCCGAGGGTGTTCACCTCGCACTGGACAGCCCCTCCCGGAGCGGTCACCCGGCCGACCTCCGGGCCTTCGACGTCATCGCCGACCTGGTCGAGGCGGGCCACGCCTCCCGGGTGCTCCTCGGCGCCGACACCACCACCCGTACCGCCCGGCAGGCCGGTGGCCCGGCCCGCCTGCTCACCGACCTCGCCCCACGGCTCGCCCGCGCCTTCGGCCCCGAGCTGCCCGGACTGCTCCTCACCGCCAACCCGGCGGCGGCCTTCGCCGTCGACTGGCGCACCCCGTGAGCCCGGCAGCAGCCCGGGATCGGGCGACGTCGTGCACCGCGTGATGTCGCTCGTCGTGCTCGCCGACTGGCTGGTCGACCCGCCCGCCCGGCGCATCCGCCCGGTCGTGGTGCTCGGCCGGCGGGCCTTCCCGCTGCTGTTACCCGGCCTACGTGCTGCTGCGCGGTCACGCTGTCGACTGGTACCCGTACCCCGTCCTCGACCCGGGCCGGCACGGCGGCTACCGCCGGGTGGCCGGAGCCTGAGTGATGGCCATCATGGCGCCCCGAACCCTCACGCCCGCCGACTGGCCACTCCGGCGCGACCTCAGAGTTCAGAGTTCAAAGTTCACATAACAGATTTCGAAATCTGTTATCTGAACTCTGAACTCTGACAGCTGAAACCTGTCACCTGTTCCCCGTGACCTCCCAGCGATCACCAGCCTTCTCCCAGCTACCGCTAGGGTTGGTCCTCGCGCCCCGGCGGGGGAACCGGGGTGACCTCCTCGGATGTCCCCAGCGGAGGGGACTGGAGTTCGAGGCGTGGGAGCAAGTAGGACATGGGTCTGACGAGCCACAAGGTGCTGGCGCTGACCGTATTGATCGCCGTCGTGGTGATGGGGGGAACGGTCTGGCTGTGGCCCAGGCTGGCGAGGAAGACCTGGCAGGCGGTGCTCGGCCGGATCGGCGCGCTGCTCGCCACCCAGCTCGCGGTGCTCGCGGCGCTCGGCCTGGTGGCGAACAGCTACTTCGCCTTCTACAGCAGTTGGGACGACCTGCTGGGCACCGGTGACGCCGGCCCGGTGGTGATCCACAACAAGGCGGACGCCTCCGGACGCCTCCTGGTGGAGACGATCGGCCACGCCTCGGTCAAGGGCGGCGGCGCGATGGGCCGTGAGCCCAGTCAGTCGGGCGAGATCCGCAAGGTCCGGATCGACGGCGCGGTCAGCCGGCTCTCCACCGAGGGCTACGTCTACCTGCCCCCGCAGTACTTCCAGCCGGAGTACGCGCAGAAGCAGTTCCCCGCCGTGATCGTCAGCACCGGTTTCCCCGGGATCGCCGAGAACCTGATCACCCGGTTCAACTACCCGGGCGCGGCGCTCAAGCTGCTGCAGGAGGGCCGGATGCAGCCGACCGTCATGGTCCTGGTGCGCCCCTCGCCCGCGCTGCCGCAGGACACCGAGTGCGAGGACATCCCGAACGGCCCGCAGTCCGACACGTACTTCACCAAGGACGTGCCCTCGGCGATCCAGGCCAGCTTCCGGGTCTCGTCCGACCCGCAGGCCTGGGCCTTCATGGGCAACTCGACCGGCGGCTACTGCGCGCTCAAGCTGGCCATGCGCCACCCGGACGTCTTCCCGACCGCCGTCGCCCTCTCCGCCTACTACGACGCCGCCGACGACCCGACCACCGGCGACCTGTTCGGCGGCAGCAGGCAGCGTCGGGACGAGGCCAACCTGGTGTGGCGGCTGAAGAACCTGCCGCAGCCGAACGTGTCGGTGCTGCTGGCCGGCACCAAGAGGGGCGACGGCGACTACCGGCGGGAGACCGAGGCCTTCGTGGACGCGGCGCGGAGCCCGATGAAGGTCTCCTACAGCATGCTCGAAAAGGGCGGCCACAACTTCGAGACCTGGAGCGCGCTGCTGCCGTCCTCGCTGGAGTGGCTGTCCCAGCACCTCAGGGTGCCGAACCCGACCGCCTGATCGTCCTGCTGTCCGGCGGAACGCCCACAGACCACAGACCAAAGACCAAAGACCAAAGACCGAAGACCAAAGACCGAACCCCCGGGGCCACAGCCTCGGGGGTTCGGTCGTCACGCGGTTCAGGCCACCCGCTCCAGCGTCCCCGTGTGCAGCTGCCCGACCCGGCCGCCCTCGCCCTCGAAGGTCCAGAAGGCCCGTACCGTCAGCTTGTTGAGGTCCATCACATGGCTGACGGTGATCCCGCTCTGCTCCGTCCAGCTGACGAAGTAGATCTCCGGCGCGACCTCGGCGACGTGCAGTCGCACGTCCTCCCACTGGCCCGCGGACTCGCCGAGGCCCTCCCAGCGCAGCCGCGTGCCGTCGGCCGAGTAGGTGTTGCGGAAGGCCGCGCCGTTGTCGGCCCGGAAGACGTAGGTGCGGCCGGCGAAGGCGGGCGGGGACGCGGTCATGGTGGGGCGGCTCCTCGTTTCGGGTCTTGGTGGTCTTGAGGGTCTTGTGCACTGCGGAAAATGTCGGAGCTCCAATTTATCCGACGGGGCGCACTCGGTCAGATCTTTGCCACGGCAGGGGCAGCCGCCGTGCCACCCGCCGAGGCGTGCGACCGTCACGCGGGCACCCGGCCGGGATCCGGCCGGGCCGGGTGAAGTGATCAACTCGGCCGCTACCCAGCGTCGTTGATCGACACCGCTGTGAGCTGTACGACAACCGGTCCGGCGGAGTTGTCCGTTCACGGACGGCCTGCCTAGCCTGCAACGGTCGTCCGCCGTCGCGGACCCCGCCGCCGGGACGCCGAGTCCCGTCCACCCGCCGGCGGGCCACCGAGCACCACAGCGGACGGGAGCGGGGAAACCGAGGTAGGCGCCCGGTCCGTGCGCTCGCGCGTACGGGGCGAGGCTAGGGGTGAAGCCGTTCCACCGGCGGCCGGGCAACTGCAGCCCGAACCCGACAGCTAACCTCGCAGGCGTCGCAGAGGTCACCCCATGCCCCAGCCTGCTGCCCGGCGCCGCGCGCCGCGTCACGCCCGCCCCTCCCACCGCGGCCGCAACGCCGCCCTCGCCGCCACCGGGGCGCTCGCCATCGGCGGCGCCGGCCTGCTCGGACTGCCGGCCGTCGCCGGCGCCCAGGCCGCCACCGCGCCGACCGCCACCGCGACCACCCCCGCGCCGACCGTCACCCAGGACCGCCTCGGCCCCGCCACCATGGTCGCGGGCAAGGCCGCCACCGCCTCGCTCGGCCTGCACTCCTCGGCCTGCTTCACCGCGAAGACCGTGGGCGTGGGCGTGCGCGACGCGAGCGGCACCAACCTCGACTTCCCCGGCAACGCCTCCGACGTGCAGATCTGCCCGAGCGGGGTGAACTTCACCAGTGGTGCGCGCACCCTGCCCGCCGGGACGTACTCCCAGTTCGGCTTCTGGCAGGACCTCGGCGGGGTCTGGCACAACCTGCCCGCACAGCAGCTGGTGGTCTCGGCCACCGCCCCGACCCAGACCCCGACCCCGACGGCCACGCCCACCCCGGCGCCCACCAAGACCCCGACCCCGGCGCCGACCCCCACGGCGACCCCCGCCCCGACCCCGAGCGCCACGGCGACCCCTACCACTCCCGCGCCGTCCTCCCCGGTCGCCGGCAAGTCGCTGACCTGGTCCGACGAGTTCAACAGCGCGATCTCCTGGGGCCAGCGCTGGGTCGGCGACAAGACCACCTCGTACAAGTACGGGAACCACAACCCGGACGACAACAAGCTGGACTGGCTGAACAAGAACAACGTCAGCGTCGCCAACGGGGTCGCCACCTTCACCGCCACCCCCGGCGGCCCGACCCTGGAGAACGGCAAGCAGTCCTGGAACACCGGCTTCCTGACCACCGAGGGCTCCAGCGAGGGCTTCCAGGTCAAGACCGGCGACTACGCCGAGACCCGGGTCAAGCTGCCCGCCGGCACCGGCGCGTGGCCGGCCCTGTGGACCTGGAAGAACGGCAACGGGGAGGTCGACTCCTTCGAGTACCACCCCGACAACCCGAACCTGCTGGAGCTGACCAACCACGTCAACCCCGGCAACGCGAAGTACTACACCGACGCGAGCGCCGTCGCGAAGGACCAGTGGGTGACCATCGGCACCTACTACGGCGCCGACTCGGTGGACTGGTACGTCAACGGCGTCAAGGTCTTCTCGGACGGCAAGGGCGTCGGCGCCAACTGGTCGGCCTACCTGATCCTCAACCTCTCGGTGTGCGCGGGGCAGTACCACCCCGCGCCGCAGGGGACCGCCCCGATCACCATGGCCGCCGACTACGTCCGCGTCTACCGGTAACCGACGACGCGGAGCACGTCCCACCGGTCGCCGGGAACCGGCAGCCGCTCACCGGCGCCCGGCGCCCGATGGGACGACGCGTTTCAGGAACTCGTTGCTGCTCTATTCGACCGTGATCTCGAACGGCGTCCGGTTGTTTCCCCGGTGCCGGTCGTCCGGGCTCTGCACCGAGACCTCCCCGAGGAGTCGCTCGCCCGAAGGCAGGGTGGGGGAGAGATTCACCCGGACGAGCGCCGTCGCGCTGCGACCCTCTTTCAGGCCGGGCCCGAAGACACAGCGCACCCGGCGGCCGAGCAGGAGCACCTGGCAGTCCGCGGGGAAGTACGGTCCCGTCGCCGTGACCCCCGGCGGCAGGTCGACGGTGACCGTGAACGGCGAGGCGGTGGTGTCCGGGCCCCCGTTGCCGACGAAGCCGTGGACGACCGTGCTGCCGCCGGGCGGCGCCGGGTCCGGGTCGATCCGGACCACCTGCAGATCGGAGTCGGACGGCGCGGCGACCAGGGCGGGCAGGGTGGACACCTCGGGGGCGCCGGACGTGCCCGGCGTGCCCGGCGCGACGACGTCCACCGCCGGGCGGGGCCCCGGCCGATGCAGCGCCCAGGACGGGCCGGTGGCCAGTGCCGCCACCGCGCAGCCCGCCGCCACGGCCGCGACCAGACCGGCCCCGCCGAACCTCCTGCCCCGGTCCTCGCCCCTCACGCCGCCGTGCTGTTCCGTGCCGTCCCTCGCGACGCCCCGTACATCCTGGTGCTTCATCCCGCACACCCTGCTCTCGTGCTCCGGCGACCCGCGCCGTCGCGGGCCGCGTCCGCACCAGGGTTGCCGAGTGGCTGTCGCGACCGGATCCGCCCCGCCCGCCGTTCGCCCGATCGGAGGACGTTCGGCGTCGGCCGGAGCGTGTCCTGCCGGCGAAGGGAGTTGATGTGACGTCAGGCGCCGGGCACCGGACAGCGGTGGTCAGGGGGCGAGCACCTGCCCCAGCCGGGTGGCGATCTGGTGCATCACCGGTACCAGCGAGGCGGCCCCGGCCTGTTCCTCCAGCGCCCGGACGCGGGCCTCCGGCCCGGAGACCGAGAGCGCGGTGGGCGTCGGCGCGCCCGGGACGGCCAGCGCGATGCAGCGGACGCCGATCTCCTGCTCCTGGTCGTCGACCACGTAGCCGCGCTCGCGCGCCTCGGCGAGCTGGCGCATCAGCTCCCGCGGGTCGGTGACGGTGTACTCGGTGTGCGCCGGCAGCGGGTTGGGGCCGAGGACGGCGCGCGCCTCGTCCTCGGGGAGCTGGGCGAGCAGCGCCTTTCCGACGCCGGTGCAGTGCGGCTGCACCCGCCGGCCGACCTCGGTGAACATCCGCATCGAACGACGCGACTGCACCTGCCCGACGTACACCACCTCGCCGCCCTCCAGCACCGCCAGGTTCGCGGTCTCGCCGGTGGCCTCCATGAGTTCGGCCAGGTAGGGGCGGGCCCAGCTGCCGAGCAGCCGGCCGGCGGTCTCGCCGAGGCGGATCAGCCGGGGGCCGAGGGTGTAGCGGCGGGCGGTGTCCTGACGGACGTAGCCCTGCTGGACGAGGGTGCGAACCAGTCGGTGGATGGTCGGCATCGGGAGGCCGGAGCTGGTGGAGAGCTCGCTGAGGGTGGCCACGCCGCCCGAGTCGGCCAGCGCCTCCAGGAGTTGGAAGGCGCGCTCGACGGACTGCACGCCGCCGCTCGCGCGGTCGGCGCCTGTCGTCGATGCTGTGTCGGGGGTCGCGACCACCGGCGTTCCCTTCACTGTCGGGGAGGAGCGGAATCCGGCGACCTCGTCAACAAGTCGTTGAAATTCTGTATCGCGGAAACTAGTCTCCACTGTACAGAATCGACCGTCTTAGGAGTGTCCTGCTCATGGCTGCAGATCAGGGGACCTCCCCCAGCCTCCGGCTGGGGGCGCCCGCAAGTGCCTCCCCCGCCGTTCCGGTCGTCACCGTCGCCGGTCCGCACGTCGACCGGGCGGAGGAGGTGCTCACTCCGGAGGCGGTCGCCTTCGTCGCGGGCCTCCACCGCGCCTTCGAGGACCGTCGGCAGGAGCTGCTGGCCAGGCGGAAGACCCGCCGCGCCGAGATCGCGGCGGCCGGCACGCTGGACTTCCTCCCCGGGACCGCCGACATCCGGGCCGGTGACTGGAAGGTCGCCGAGGCGCCCCGCGCCCTCCAGGACCGCCGGGTCGAGATCACCGGCCCGACCGACCGCAAGATGGTCGTCAACGCCCTCAACTCCGGGGCGAGGATCTGGCTCGCCGACTTCGAGGACGCCACCTCCCCGACCTGGGAGAACGTGATCAGCGGTCAGGTCAACCTGATCGACGCCTACGAGGGCCGGATCGACTTCACCACGGCGGCCGGCAAGGCCTACGCCCTCAAGCCCGCCGCCGAGCTCGCCACCGTCGTGGTCCGCCCGCGTGGCTGGCACCTGGACGAGAACCACCTGCTGGTCGACGGCGTCCCGGTCGCCGGCGCCTTCCTCGACTTCGGCCTGTACTTCTTCCACAACGCCGCCCGGCTGCTCGCCAGGGGCGCCGAGGACCCCAACTCCGGGCCCTACTTCTACCTGCCGAAGACCGAGAGCCACCTCGAAGCCCGGCTCTGGAACGACGTGTTCACCCACGCCCAGGCCGAACTCGGCATCCCGTACGGCACCATCCGCGCCACCGTCCTCATCGAGACCATCACCGCCGCCTTCGAGATGGACGAGATCCTGTACGAGCTGCGCGACCACGCGGCCGGTCTCAACGCCGGGCGCTGGGACTACCTGTTCTCGATCGTCAAGAACTTCCGCGACGCCGGCGCGCACTACATCCTGCCGGACCGCAACAGCGTGACCATGGCCTCGCCGTTCATGGCCGCCTACACCCGCCTGCTCGTGCAGACCTGCCACAAGCGCGGCGCCCACGCGATCGGCGGCATGGCCGCGTTCATCCCCAGCCGCAAGGACCCCGAGGTCAACGCGGCCGCGCTGGAGAAGGTCAAGGCCGACAAGGACCGTGAGGCCGGCAACGGCTTCGACGGCTCCTGGGTCGCCCACCCGGACCTGGTGCCGGTCGCCCGGGCCTCCTTCGACGCGGTGCTCGGCGAGCGGCCCAACCAGAAGGACGACCCCGGTCCGTCCGAACCGGTCACCGCCGCCCAGTTGCTCGACATCGCCGGCGCCGGCGGCACCTGCACCCGTGCCGGGCTGCGCAACGCCGTCCAGGTCGGCATCCGCTACATCGAGGCGTGGCTGCGCGGACTGGGCGCGGTCGGCATCTTCCACATGATGGAGGACGCCGCCACCGCCGAGATCTCCCGCTCGCAGATCTGGCAGTGGATCCACAACGGGGTCGTGCTCGCCGACACCGGGGAGAAGGCCACCGCCGAGCTGGTCCGCACCCTGCTTGCCGCCGAACTGGCCGAACTGCGCGCCGAATTGGGCGAGGAGGCCTACGGTGCCGGGCGCTGGAGCGAGGCCGCCCGGCTCTTCGAACAGGTCTCCCTGGCCGAGGAGTTCGAGGACTTCCTGACCCTCCCGGCGCTTCCCCTGCTGGGCTGATCCCGATCCGGTCCGCGCACCCGCCGCGGGGTGCGCGGAACCCGGGGGCGCACCGTCCCCGGGCGCCCCCGGGAGTCCGAAGACCCGCCCCAGCGGGTGCGGTCAGACCGGTCGGGACGCCAGCTCCCTGGCGGCGCGGGCGCAGTCGCGCGCGATCCGGTCCTCGTTGACGGTGGTCAGCTGCCCCTGCTCGACGACCGCGTTGCCGTTGACGAACAGCACCGCCAGCGGCGGCAGCGCGCCGAAGGTGAGCGCGGCGACCGGGTCGGCGATGGAGGAGTGCATGACCCCGTCGATCTTCCACAGCGCCAGGTCGGCGAGTTTGCCGGCCTCGATCGAGCCGATCTCGTCCTGCCGGCCGAGCACCCGGGCGCCGCCCATCGTGCCGAGGCGCAGCGCCTGCCGGCCGGTGAGGGCGGTGGGGGAGCCGTGCAGCCGGTTGATCAGCAGGGCGTTGCGCAGCTCGGTGCCGAGCTGGCCGGACTCGTTGGAGGCGGTGCCGTCCACGCCGAGGCCGACCGGGACGCCGGCCCGGAGCATGTCGGGCACCCGGGCGATGCCGGCGGCGAGGCGGGCGTTGGAGGACGGGCAGTGGGCGACGCCGGTGCCGGTCTCGGCGAACTTGGCGATGTCGGAGTCGCTCATGTGGACGCAGTGCGCCATCCAGACGTCCTCGCCGAGCCAGCCGACCGACTCGAAGTAGTCGGTCGGGCCCATGCCGAACAGCTCCTTGCAGAACTGTTCCTCCTCGGCGGTCTCCGAGCCGTGGGTGTGCAGCCGGACGCCCTTGCGGCGGGCGAGTTCGGCGGACTGGCGGAGCAGGTCGGTGGAGACCGAGAAGGGCGAGCAGGGCGCGAGCGCGATGTGCAGCATCGAGCCGAACGAGGAGTCGTGGTACCGGTCGACGGCGGCCTCGGAGGCGGCGAGGATGTCGTCCGGCTCCTCGACGGCGTGGTCCGGCGGGAGGCCGCCGTCCTTCCGGCCGCGGTCCATCGAGCCGCGCAGCGCGGTGAACCGCAGGCCGAGCTCCTGGACGGCCTCGATCGAGGCGCCGAGCACGTCGCCACCGCCCTCGGGGAACACGTAGTGGTGGTCGGAGGCGGTGGTGCAGCCGGACTTGAGCAGCGCGGCGGCGGAGCCCTGGCTGGCGGCGTGGACGAGCTTCGCGTCGATCCGGGCCCAGGTCGGGTAGAGGGCGACCAGCCAGTCGAACAGGATGTGGTCCTGGGCGAGGCCGCGGGTGATCCACTGGTAGAAGTGGTGGTGGGTGTTGACCAGGCCGGGGGTGACCAGGTGGCCCTCGCCGTTGATCCGGCGCACCACGTTGTCCAGCCACGCCGGGGCCGGGCCGTCGCCGACCGCCTCGATCGTGTTGCCGAGGATGACGACGTGGCCGCGGGCGTACTCGGTGTCGTTCGCGTCAACGGTGGCGATCGCGACGTTCTCGATCACGATCCGCTGGTCGGCGGGCGGGGGCTGGACTGCCATGGTGTCACTCCTGTGGGGGAGAGGCGGGAGGGGCGCGCGTCGGGCGGTGTGTGGGGCGGCGGCGGTTCCGGGCGGAGTCCACGGCGCTGGGGGAGGTCAGGCGACCGGGATGACGGGGACGACGCCCTCGCGGTGCACGGTGCCCTCTATCAGGCCGTACATGCGGTCCGCGGCGTAGTAGACCTCGTTCTCGTTCTCGAGGCCGAAGGGCTCCAGGTCGACCAGGAAGTGGTGCTTGTTGGGCAGTTCGAGGCGCACCTCGTCCACCTCGGCGCGGGTGTCGAGGACCCGGGTGCCCATCGCGTGCAGGGTCTGCTGCAGCGAGTAGGAGTAGGTCTCGGCGAACGCCTCCAGCAGGTGGCGCTTCACCTGGGTGTAGGAGCGGTTCCAGTCGGGCTGGGCCTCGCCGTCCGCGCCGCGGTAGCCGTACGTCCAGCGGGCGGTGACCTCGGTGGCGAGGATGCGGTCGTACGCCTCCTGCAGGGTGGTGTACTTGTCCTTGATGTAGCCCCAGAACTCCGAGTCGGTGGAGTTCATCACCACGAGGTCCTTCAGGCCGGAGATGACCCGGACGGTCTCGCCGTCGTAGCAGATCTCGGTGGTGCGGACCTCCTGGCCGTTGCGGACGAAGGAGTGGCCGACCTCCTCCGAGCCGATGACGCGGGCCGGGCTGTCCGGCGTCTTGATCCGCTCCCAGGCGTACTCCTCGATCCGGATCCGGGCGCCGTGCACGACACCGCGCTCGGTGTCGTCGACGAAGTGGCGTGCCAGGATGATCCCGAAGGCCTCGGCCGACTCGATGCCGTACTTCTTGGCGAAGGCGTAGACGGTGTTCTTGGTGGTGTCGGTGGGGAGGCAGTTGGCGTTGGAGCCGGTGCGGTGGACGTCCTCGAACTCACCCCGGAGGGAGACCGAGACGTTGAGGTCCTTGATCTCGTGCCGGGTGGAGTCGCGGGAGATCCGGACGATCCGGTTCTCCGCCTTGCCGTACTGGTTCTGACCGAGCACGTGGACCATGGCGAGGCTCCTAGAGCTTCCAGGTCGGTCTACTGGCTTCCGCGGTAGACCGAGTATCCGAACGGGTTGAGCAGCAGCGGAACGTGGTAGTGGTGCTGTTCGGGTGCGACCGTGAAGACGATCGAGACCTCCGGGAAGAACGGCGGCTCCGGCGACGTGGGCGCGTAGTAGGCGCCGGTGTCGAAGAGCAGCCGGACGACCGAGCCCGCCTCCACGGCCGGCAGGTCCTTGGCCCGGCCGTCGGAGTCCGTGGCGCAGGCGCCGAGCACCTGCCAGCCACCCTCGGTGTGCAGCGCGAGCTCGACCGGGACACCCTCGGCCGGGCGGCCGAGACTGGTGTCGAGCACGTGGGTTGAGATGCCAGTCATGGGTGAAGTGACCTTACTGATGGCAGAGGTGATGATGCGTCGGTTCGCGAGCGACGGGAAGGGCATGCGCTCGTTGCCCGGCGGGATCTGACGATACGTCAGGATGGCTGGGTCAGGAGCCGTCGAGCAGGCGGTTGAGGCGGATGTCGTTGATCTTGCGCAGTTCCTCGCGGACGATCTCCGCCTCGGTGGCGGCGTCATGGGGGTGGCGCTCCCGCAGTGCGGCGAGCATGTCGACCGCGGTGCGGCCGGTCGCGCAGATCAGGAACACGTGGCCGAACTTCGCCTCGTAGGCGGCGTTGGCCTCGCGGAGTTCGTCGAGGACGGCCCGGTCCACGCCCTGGATCCCGGCCTGCTCGCGCCCGGAGGCGGCGTCGCCCGTCCTGGGTGTGCCGATCCGGGCGTGGCCGGCCATCGCGTCGTGCAGGTCCTCGACCGCGAGCGACGTCATGGCCGCCGCGTTGGCGGCGAGCAGGGCTTCGCGGTCGGACCAGGGGCGGGCCTCCGCGACCGCGGCGGCCCACCGGGGGCTGGAGCACACCTCCAGCAGGATCGCCTCCAGCTTCGCGGTGTCGGCCGCGGCCAGGGTGTCAAGGGCGTCGAGGGCGTGGGGGTGGTTGGTCACGGGTGGACCTCCTGAAGAGTGGTGCCACCCGGAAAAGCTAGATCGACCCCACTCGATCGTCAACACTTTGTTGAACGGTTGGTGGTTACGTTTTGAACCGGCCGGCGCTGCCGGGCCCTTTCGTGTGTGATTCGCCAAGTGCGCCCCGCCGCGGGCCGGTCCGGACCGGCCGCACGGGCGGGGTCGCCCGTTCGGAAGCCCCCGAGGGGGCTCCTCGGCGGTGTTGACACCGTCGGGCTCCGGGGGGCGGGCTTCTGGGGGCCGCCTCCTCAGGAGGGCTTCGAGCTGTCCTGGCGGTTCAGGTAGTTGTACACCGTGAAGCGGCTGACGCCCAGGGCCGAGGCGACCGTCTCGACGCCGTGGCGGACGGTGAAGGCGCCGCGCTCCTCCAGCAGGGCGACGACCCGCTGCTTCTCCACCCGGTCCAGCTCGGCCAGCGGGCGGCCGTCGAACTGGCGGGCCATCTCGGCCAGCAGCCGGTCCAGCGCGCTGCCCAGGTGCGGCAGCCGGACGGCCAGGGCCGGCGCGCCCTCCCACTCCAGAACGATGTCCTCGGCCCTCGCCTCGCCCAGTGGGACGGGCGTCGCGCCGACCGCGTCCAGCAGCGGCTTCACCGCCGCGGCGAGCGGGTGTTCCACGTGCTCGGTCACGGTGCGCTGCCCTCCTCCTCCAGGACGCTGATCTGGACCGAGATGCGGGTCGCCCCGGCGTCCAGGGTCTCCCGGAGCAGCGTGGTCACCGCGGCGAGGACCTGCTGGGCCTCACCCTCGGCGCCGGTCCCGAACGGGCCGACCGACACGGCCAGGCCGGCCTCGTCGACGACCTTGCGAGCTGCCGCGGCGTGCTCCGGGAACGTGTCCAATTCGAACGGTTCTGTCGTGAACTCCACCATCAATCGCACGGGATCACTGTATCGAGCGGGGGTCCGGGCGGGCAGGGGTCGGGTGATCGAACAGTCGGGATCCCGGTGGTGGAGGCCCCCGGGCGAGGGGCAGCGGCCGTGTCCTGGCGGCGTGCACCCATCCGGTCGTGCCCGCGCTGTCAGGAGGTCCGACCCGACCGGCGGGCGGGCCGGGGCTCATCCGCCCGCCTGCCGGTCGCTCCAGCCGGTGACGCGTACCCCCTCCCGGGGGCACGTCGGTCGTGCCCGCGCGTCGCCCGGCCCCTCCCCGCCGAGGGAGCCCCTCGTGCCCCGGGAGCGGGACGAGGGGGATACGGCGGGGAGGGGGTCGCACCCCCGGAGCGCCGGGCACATGCTTGACGCACGCCGTAGCGTGCCACCGCCACGCCCGTCCGGAAGCGAGGACCGCACCATGCCCCCCACCCCCCGTCAGGGCCATGTGGTCGTCGCGCCCGACAAGTTCAAGGGCAGCCTGGACGGCGCCGAGGCGGCGGCCCGGATCGCCGCCGGCATCCGGCGCGCCGTGCCCGGCACCGAGGTGCGCGAGCTGCCCGTCGCCGACGGCGGCGAGGGCACCCTGGCCGCCGCGCTCGCGGCCGGCTTCGACCGGGTTCCGGCCAAGGTGGCCGGTCCGACCGGCCTGCTGGTGGACGCCGCGCTCGCCGTCCGGGGGGACACCGCCGTGGTCGAGCTGGCGCAGGCCTCCGGGCTCGCCCGGCTGCCCGGCGGCCGGACCGCCCCGCTCACGGCCGGGTCCTACGGGGTCGGCCAGCTGATCGCCCGGGCCGTCTCGCTCGGGGCCGAACGGATCGTGCTGGGCCTCGGTGGCAGCGCCTGCACGGACGGCGGCGCGGGCATGGTGCAGGCGCTCGGGGCGCACCTGCGCGACGCCGCCGGCGCCGAACTCCCGCCCGGCGGGGCCGCCCTGCGCCGGCTCGCGGCGATCGAGCTCGGGCCGCCGGCCGACGCGCTGGCCGGCATCGAGGTCGTGGTCGCCTGCGACGTGGACAACCCGCTGCTCGGGCCGCGCGGCGCCGCCGCCGTCTACGGCCCGCAGAAGGGCGCGGACGGCGACGACCTGCTGGTTCTGGAGGAAGGGCTGACCCGGTTCGCCGACCTGGTCGCCGAGGCCACCGGGCGGGACGTCCGGGAGGCGCCCGGCGCCGGGGCCGCGGGCGGGGTGGGCTTCGCCGCCCTCGCTGTGCTCGGCGCCACCGTGCGACCGGGCATCGAGCTGCTGCTCGACCTACTGGGCTTCGAGGAGGCCGTGCGCGGGGCACGCCTCGTCGTGACCGGTGAGGGCTGCCTGGACGCGCAGACGCTGCACGGCAAGGCCCCCGCCGGGGTCGCCGCGGCTGCCGCCCGGGCCGGCGTCCCGGTGGCGGCCGTGGCGGGCCGACTGGAGCTCGCCGAGCCGCAGTGGCGGGCGGCCGGCTTCACCGCCGCGATCGCGCTGACCGACCTGGCCGAGCAGCCGGGGGACAGCTTGACCAAGGCCGGCGAGCTGGCCGAGGCCGCCGGGTGGAAACTGGCCGACGAGCTGCTGTCGCGCTGAACCCTCGTGCGTTCGTCCATTGACGTTTTGTTGAAGGCGGGCCTAGGCTCCCGGCAATCCCTCGCCCCGTCCCGCCTTCGACCGTCCCCGGGCCGTCTCCGGGCCGCCCGTGGACCACCTGCGAACGACCCCCGAACCGCCCCCGAACCGCCCTCGAACCGCCCGCGATCCACCCGTGAACCCCTTTCGACCCCGCCGCCAAGCCACGCCCCCCGACTCCCAGGTTCCGGAGGTCTCCCATGCCTTTCAGCCAGCCGACGGTGATCCGGTCCCGACGGGTGGTCCTGCCCGACGGCGAGCGCCCCGCGGACGTGCTGATCCGGGACGGGAAGATCGAGCGGGTCGTCGCGCACGGCTCGCTCACGGTCGGCGACCGCGAACTCGCCGCAGCCGCCGGACCCGCCGCACTCGCCGACCTCGGTGACACCGCCCTGCTGCCCGGCCTCGTCGACACCCACGTGCACGTCAACGAGCCCGGCCGCACCGAGTGGGAGGGCTTCGCCACCGCCACCCGGGCCGCCGCGGCCGGCGGCGTCACCACGATCATCGACATGCCGCTCAACTCGATCCCGCCCACCACCACGGTGGAGGCACTGCTGGCCAAGCGGAAGACCGCCGAGGGGCAGGCCTGGGTCGACCTCGGTTTCTGGGGCGGTGCCGTCCCCGGCAACGTCGCCGAGCTCGAACCCCTGTACCGGGAAGGCGTGTTCGGCTTCAAGAGCTTCCTCGCCCCCTCCGGGGTGGACGAGTTCCCGCACGTCGAGGCCGCCGACCTGGAGGCCGCCCTGGCCGAGCAGGCCCGGATCGGGGCCCCGGCCGTCATCCACGCCGAGGACCCGGCCGTCCTGGACGCCGCCCCCCGGCAACCCGGCGTCCACTACCGGGACTTCCTGGCCTCCCGCCCCGCCGACGCGGAGACCGCGGCCGTCGCCCGGCTGCTCGACACCGCCCGGCGCACCGGCGCCCGGGTCCACATCCTGCACGTCTCCTCCGCCGCCGTCCTGCCGCTGCTGCGTCGGGCCCGCCAGGACGGCGTCCGGGTGACCGCCGAGACCTGTCCGCACTACCTGACCCTCGCGGCCGAGCAGGTGCCCGACGGCGACACCGCCTTCAAGTGCTGCCCGCCGATCCGCGACGAGGCCAACCGCGACGCGCTCTGGCAGGCCCTGGCGGACGGCGAGTTCATCGCCGTCGTCTCCGACCACTCGCCGTCCACCCCCGACCTCAAGCTGCTGCCCGAGTACGGCGGCAGCGGGGACTTCGCGGCCGCCTGGGGCGGCATCGCCTCGCTGCAGCTCGGCCTGCCGGCCGTCTGGACCGAGGCCCGCCGCCGCGGCCACACCCTGTCCGACCTCGTGCGCTGGATGTCCGCCGGACCGGCCGAACTGGTCGGCCTCACCGGCATCAAAGGCGCGATCGCCCCCGGCCACGACGCGGACCTGGTCGCCTTCGACCCGGAGGGCGAGTTCACCGTCCGGGCGAGCGAGCTGCACCACCGCAACCCGGTGACACCGTACGCGGGCCGGGCCCTCACCGGCGCGGTGCGCGGCACCTGGCTGCGCGGCCGCGCGGTGGACACCGCGGCCCGGCCCTTCGGCCGGCAGCTCGCCCGGCCCGCCACCGCCGCCTGAACCAGCACTGCCGCCACCAGCGCCACCACCAGCACTGCCACCACCACCGGCACCGCCGCTGCGACCCGTACCGCTGCCACCACCCGCACCGCCACCCCGTCCGATCGCGCCTGATGGAGAGTCAGTGACCACTGCCGACACCCCGAGTGCTCCCTTCACCGAGCTGGTCGACCTGGCCTCCCGGCTCCTCGGTGCGGGCGTCGTCGCCACCAACGAGGACACCTTCGCGGACGCCGAGAACCTGCTGGTCGCCAAGCCGGCCGAGTTCCGCCCGCACACCTTCGGCCACAAGGGCCAGATCATGGACGGCTGGGAGTCCAAGCGCCGCCGCGGCGTCTCGGCCGAGCAGCCGCACCCCACCGACCGGGACCACGACTGGGTGATCGTCCGGCTCGGCGCCGGGGGCGTGATCCGCGGCGTGATCGTGGACACCGCCCACTTCACCGGCAACTACCCGGAGTCCGGTTCCGTCGAGGCCGCGTCCGTGCCCGGCCACCCCTCGCCCGAGGAACTGCGGGACGCTGCGTGGACCACGCTCGTGCCGCGCACCCCGCTGCGCGGGAACACCGCGCACGAGTTCCCCGTCGAGGACGGCACCCGCTACACCCACGTGCGGCTGAACATCTTCCCGGACGGCGGCGTCGCCCGGCTGCGCGTGCACGGCGAGGTGCTGCCCGACCCGCGCGAGCTGGACGGCCTCACCTTCGACCTGGCCGCCCAGGAGTACGGCGGGGTGGCCGAGGCGGCGTCCGACCGCTACTTCTCCTCCCCGCACAACCTGAACGCGCCCGGCCGCGCCTCCGTCATGGGCGAGGGCTGGGAAACCCGGCGTCGGCGCGACAAGGCCAACGACTGGGTGCGGATCGCCCTGGCCGGGGGCGGCGAGGTGCTGGCCGCCGAGGTGGACACCACCCACTTCGTCGCCAACGCCCCCGGCTGGGCCGACCTGGTCGGCTTCGACGCCTCGACCGGGGCCGACCCGGCCGTCGACGAGTGGTTCGAACTGCTGCCGCGCACCCGGTTGCAGCCCGACACCCGGCACCGCTTCCGGCTCCCCCCGGGCCGCCCGGTGACCCACGTGCGGATCAACGTCTACCCGGACGGCGGGCTCGCCCGGCTCCGGCTCACCGGCCGCCTGACCGGGGCCGGCCGCGCGGCCCTCGCGCTGCGCTGGTTCGACGCCGTCCCGGCCGCCGAGGCCGCCGCGGCCCTCACCGAGGCCGGGCTGACCGCGGACGAGGCCGCCGCGCTGACCGCCGCCCGCCCGCTGGCGAACCCGGCCGCGGCCGGCGCCGCCGTCGCGGCACTCCGGCCGGTCGACGGCCCCGACGGCGAGCACTCCTCCCGCCGCCGCTCGGCCGTCTGGCGCCTGCTCGGCATCTGAGGCCGCACGCCTCTGACGTGACGGACCGTCAATCCGGTTTCCGCGCACCGCTCTCATCGACCGCGGAAGGACCCGCCAGGCCCGAGATGCCGACCGCGGAGCCCGGCGCCGCGGTCGCCGACCGTACCGGCCGGGCCGCGTTCGCCCAGGGCGACCGGAGGTTGCTCCACGGAATGTTCACGGATATTCACGGACGGCAGTCGCCGGAGCCGCCGGGTCGATAGGCTGGTGCGTGCCCGCGGTCGCTCCGTGGGGGGACATCGGAAGGGGACGACATGTCGACACCAGCCCCGGGTCGTCACGCCGCGCTGGACCAGGGCCCCACGGGCCCGTTCACCTCCCTGCAGCACGCCCTCAGACTGCTGGAGGCGGTCGACCGCCACCCCGACGGCGCCACCCTGGTGACCCTCGCGCGGGAGACCTCGCTCGGGCTGCCCACCGTGCGGCGGCTCGCGGAGATCCTGGAGATCGAGGGCTACCTCCAGTGCCAGGACGGCGGTTGGGTGCTCGGCGGCACCTTCGCCCTGCTCGGTCAGCACAACCGCGAGCAGCTGGTCAAGGCCCGTCTCAACCGCAAACTCGCTGAACTCCGGGACGAGTTGGGCGCTGCGGTGTACTTCACCCGCTACCACGAGGGCGAGTTGTCGGTGGAGGCGGTCTCGGCGGCCGACTACGCGCCGGCGGTGCAGGAGTGGGTGGACTTCCGGGCCACCGCGCACGCCAGTGCGATCGGCAAGTGCCTGCTCGGCCAGCTGGACGCGGACGCCCGGCTCGACCACCTCTCCCGGCACCCGGTCGCCCGGCTCACCTCCCGCACGGTCATCGACGCCGACCAGTTGATGCACCGGCTGGAGCGGCAGCCGGCCACCGTGCCGGTGCTGGACATCCAGGAGTACGCGCTGGGCACGGTCTGCGCGGCGGTGCCGATCACGGCGGGCAGCACGGTCGGCTGCCTGGCCACCTCGATGCCGGTGGACAACATCCACAAGCTGAAGGCCGCCGCCGAGCTGCTGGCGGCCCGGGCCGCGCCGCTGATGCTGGCGATGGCGGTCTGACCGTACGGCAGTCCGTCCGCCACGTACGAGCCCCGTCGGGATCCGACGGGGCTCGCGTGTTTCCCGGGACGTTCCGCGGCGCACATCACTTATTAGACTCGATGTCGATAAGGGCCGCCGAACCCCTTGTCCCCGTCGCTACCCGCGAGTACGTTTCCCCTGAGCCGAGCCGCCGCCCCCAGGTCAGGAGCGCCTGCCATGCCCCGTTCCACCCCCGTCCCCGCCCTCGCCGTCCCCGCCGCGCGCGTGCACGACAGCCTCGTCCTGGCACCCCGGGACGTCCGCTTCGACTGGGCCGAGCTGCCGCTGCACTGGGTCCCGGACGAGCCGATGGCCACCCACATCCTCAACGTGCTGCACCTGCTGCTGCCCGAAGGCGAGCGCTGGTTCGTCAAGGTGTTCAAGGAAGCGCTGCCGCTCATCCGGGACGAGCGGCTGCGCGAGGAGGTGCTCGGCTTCATCGGGCAGGAGGCCATCCACGCCGAGGCCCACCAGGAGGTCCTCGACCACCTGCTCGGCCAGGGGCTCGACCCGCGGCCGTACGTCCGGCAGGTCGCCTGGGTCTTCCAACGGGTGCTCGGGGAGCGGCCCGGGCTGTCCCCGGCCAGGCAGCGCGAGGGGCTCATCGAGCGGGTCGCCGCCATCGCGGCGATCGAGCACTACACCGCCTTCCTCGGCAACTGGATCCTCAACTCCCCGGGGCTGGACCGCGCCGAGGCCGACCCGACGATGCTCGACCTGCTGCGCTGGCACGGCGCCGAGGAGGTCGAGCACCGCAGCGTGGCCTTCGACCTGCTGGTCCACCTGGACCCGGGGTACGTGCGCCGGGTCCGCACCATGGCGGTCGCCGGCCCGCTGCTGGTCCACCTCTGGGTGCGCGGGGTGCGGTTCCTGCTGGCCGCGGACCCGACGCTGGACGGGCGGCTGCGCCCGAGCTGGCGCGAGGCCTACCGGATCACCAGGCGCGGCCTGCTGCCCGACCCGGTCAAGTCGATCCGCTCCGGCCTGCGGTACCTCAAGCCCGGCTACCACCCCACCTTGGAGGGGTCCTCCAGCCAGGCCCTCGGCTACCTCGCCACCTCCCCGGCCGCCCGCGCCGCCGCCGCGAGCGGCTGACCGCCGACGGGTTTCAGCTGACAGAAGACGTCATCTGTTATCTGTCAGCTGAAGTCTGAAACCTGAAACCCGTCACCCGTCATCCGCCACTCGCCACCCCCGACGCCAAGGACCGTGGATGGACCTGCTCACCCCGCCCCCCGACCTCTACGGACGCCCCCGCGCGGACCGCTTCCTGCGCCGCCTCACCGCCTTCCAGGACCGTTACGTGCAGGCCCTCGGCGGCCCCCTGCTGCGCCGCAACCCCCGCCGTCCGTCCAGCCGGCCCACCCCGCCGCTGCAACTGGTCGTCACCGCCCGCCGCCGACTGGCCGCCGACGTCGTCGAGTTGCAGCTCGCCGACCCCTCCGGCGGCCCGCTCCCGGCCTGGCAGCCCGGTGCCCACCTGCGCCTCGTCCTGCCCTCCGGCCGCGAGCGCCACTACTCCCTCAGCGGCGACCCGGCCGACCGCGCCGCCTACCGCATCGCCGTCCGGCGGCTGCCCGCGGGCGGCGGCGGGTCCGTCGAGATCCACGACACCCTGCACCCGGGCACCCGCCTCACCGCCCGCCACCCGCGCAACGGCTTCGCCTTCTGCGCCGAGCCCGCCGTCCTCCTGCTGGCCGGCGGCATCGGCATCACCCCGCTGCTCCCGATGGCCCGCGAGGCGCAGCGGCAAGGCCTGGACTGGCGCCTGGTGCACGTCGGCCGCAGCGCCGACACCCTCCCGTACGCGCAGGAGCTGCGCGCCCTCGACCCGCACCGGGTGGTGCTGCGCACCGACGACGAGCACGGCGGCGTCCCCACCGGCGCCGAACTGCTCGCCCACGCCCCGCGCGGTGCGGCGGTCTACTGCTGCGGCCCGGCCCCGATGCTCGCCGCCGTGCAGCGGGCGCTGGACGGCGGCCCGGTCGGGTCCGGCGGGCCGGCCGCGGGCCTGCACTTCGAGCGCTTCGGCGCCGCCCCGGTCACCGACGGCGCCCCCTTCGCCGTCCGCCTCGGCACCGACGGCCCGGCCCTCGACGTCCCCGCCGACCGGTCCGCCCTGGACGTGCTCCGCGAAGCCCGCCCGGACCTCCCGTACTCCTGCCACCAGGGCTTCTGCGGCACCTGCGAGGTCCGCCTGCTGGCCGGCTCGCCCGACCACCGCGACCGCCGCCTCACCCCCGAGCAGCGTGCCGCCGGTGCCCTGCTGCCCTGCGTCTCCCGGGCCGCCGAGGGTGAGACCCTCGTGCTCGACCTCTAGAAGGAGCCCCGCCATGGCGAAAGCGACCCCCGCCTTCCGCTACACCGAGCGCGACCTCGCCCGCTTCCGCGAGACCCAGCAACTCGCCTACGACTGCGCCGAGCAGGTCGCCGGCTGGATCGAACCGGGCGTCACCGAGCGGCAGGCCACCGCCGAGCTGCGCCGCCGCCTGGTCGCCGCCGGGGTGCAGGACTTCTTCCACGTCCCCTTCGCCTGGTTCGGCGACCGTACGGCCTTCCGGCACTTCCACACCCCGCTGCAGTTCTTCGCCGGCAACCGCCGCCTGGAGGAGGGCATGCCGTACGTCCTGGACTGCGCGCCCGTCGTGGACGGCTACACCGCCGACATCGGCTACGGCGGCAAGGTGGGCGAGAACCGGGTCTGGGACCGGCTCGCCGCCGACCTGCGGGTCTACCGCGAGCTGATCCTCGCCGAGGTGCGGGCTCGCAAGCCGCTCGACCAGGTGTACGCGGCGGTGGACGCGCAGCTCGCCGCGCACGGCTACGACAACCGCCACCAGGTCTACCCGGGCCGGGTGATCGGCCACCAGGTCACCCGCACCGTGACCCGCGGTCCGGCCGGGGTGAACGTCCTCGGCTTCGGCGTGCGCACCCTGCAGACCCTCGGCCGCGAGCTCATCTCCGAGCGTCTGCACGGCCGTTCGCCGCTCTGGGCGGACGGCCGGTCGTCCCGGCACGCGCCGACCCCGGGGCTGTGGGCGGTCGAGCCGCACATCGGCTTCCGCGGTGTGGGCATCAAATTCGAGGAACTGCTGGTGGTCACCGAGGACGACGCCTACTGGCTCGACGACGACCTGCCCCACGTCCGCCGCTGGACCGAGACCGCCGAGACCGCCGAGACCGCCGGGACCGCAGCCACCGCGACCGAGCCGACCGCCGAGCCGACCACCCTGGAGGCCACCCGATGACGACCCCGATGACGACCCCGACCCGCCGCCGGACCGTCCACTCCGGCGGCCTGCCGCTCGCCGTCTTCGAGCAGGGCGACCCGGCCGCCCCCACCGTCCTCCTGGTCCACGGCTACCCCGACACCCACGCCGTCTGGGACGACATCGCCGCCGACCTCGCCCGCGACCACCACGTGGTCCGCTACGACGTGCGCGGCGCCGGCGAGTCCGGCGCTCCCGGGGACCGCGACGGCTACCGCCTGGAGCGGCTGGCCGAGGACCTGTTCGCCGTCGCCGACGCGGTCAGCCCGGACCGCCCGGTCCACCTGGTCGCCCACGACTGGGGCTCGATCCAGTCCTGGGAGGCCGTCACCGCGCCCGGCGCCGAGCGCCGGATCGCCTCGTACACCACGATGTCCGGTCCCAGCCTCGACCACCTGGGGTACTGGCTGCGCCACCGGCTGCGCCGCCCCACCCCGCGCCACCTGAAGCAGCTGCTCCACCAGGGCCTGCACTCCTGGTACATCACCGCCTTCCACCTGCCCTACCTCGCCCCCGGCGTCTGGCGCCTCGGCCTCGCCCGGGCCTGGCCGCGGGTGCTGCGCGACCTGGAGCACGTCTCCCCGCGCGCCGACCACCCGCAGCCCAGCCTGCGCCGCGACGCCGTCCGCGGCATCGAGCTGTACCGGGCCAACTTCCGCCCCACCATGGGCAGTCCGCGCGAGCGGCGGACCGAGGTGCCGGTCCAGCTGATCACCCTCACCCGGGACCGCTACGTCGGCACCTACCTCTCCGACGGCCTGGAGCGCTGGGTGCCGGATCTGACCCGCAGGACGCTGCACGCCGGCCACTGGTCGGCGCTGCTGGAGAGGGGAGCCACCGTGGCCGGCCTGGTCCGCGAGTTCACCGCCCGCAACGAGCCCGGGCGCGCCGCCGGGGCGGCGCAGGACCGGCCCGCCCTGGACGACGGCCGGCTGGTGGTGGTCACCGGCGGCGGCAGCGGCATCGGACGGGCCACCGTGCTCGCCTTCGCCGAGGAGGGCGCCCGGGTCGTGGTCTGCGACCTGGACCTCGCGGCCGCCGAGCGGACGGCCGAACTCGCCTCGCTGATCGGCCCGTCGGCGCACGCCTACCGGGTGGACGTCTCGGACGGCGCCGCGGTGGACGCCTTCGCGCAGACCGTCGCCGCCGAGCACGGGGTGCCCGACGTGGTGGTCAACAACGCGGGCATCGGCCACTCCGGGACCTTCCTGCAGACCACCGAGAAGGAGTGGCAGCGCGTCCTGGACGTCAACCTCTGGGGCGTGATCCACGGCTGCCGCGCCTTCGGCACCCTGATGGCCGACCGCGGCCAGGGCGGCCACATCGTCAACGTCTCCTCGGCCGCCGCCTACCTGCCCTCCAAGGCGCTCACCGCCTACGCCACGAGCAAGGCCGCGGTGTTCATGCTCTCCGACTGCCTGCGCGCCGAGTTCGTCGGCCACGGCATCGGCGTCTCCACCATCTGCCCGGGCATCGTCAACACCAACATCACCCGCACCTCCACCTTCTCCGCCACCACCGCCGACGAACAGGCCGCCAAGCGGGCCCGCGCCGCCAAGCTCTACGCCCGCCGCGGCTTCCCCCCGGAGAAGGTCGCTGCCGCGATCCTCGGCGCCGTCCGCACCGGCAAGCCCGTCGTCCCGGTCACCCCCGAGGCCAAGGCCGCCCGCTTCCTCTCCCGCCTCAGCCCCGGCCTGCTCCGCCTCGCCGCCCGCCTCAACGTCACTTGATCGGGTGGATGTCACCGGAACGGACCAGCGAGGCCTTCGTTATCAAGCAGGGTTGAATGTGATACCGCAGGCCCGCTCCGGGAGGTCGTCCATGGCCCGTACCGTGATAAACGTCAACGACGACTGCTGGCCGAGGCTGCCGAGATCCTCGGTACGACGACGAAGGTCGCGACCGTGAACGGGGCTCTGGAAGAGCTCGTGAAGCGCCGCAAGCGCGAGGCCTTCATGGCTTGGCTCGCCGAGGGCGGTCTGCCCGACCTCACCGGGCCGGTGGAAAGGGGTGAGTGAGCGCTACCTGATCGATGAGTCGGCCTCTGCCCGGTATCCACTACGACGGCGACTACGACATGATCGCCGCCGTCACCGGTCAGCCGACGGAGTGGGTCGTGCCGCCCGGTGCCGCGGACTGACACCGCCCGAGGCGCGGTCCGGGTGCTGTGAGAGCATCGAGGTCCATGGAGATGACAACCGCTCTGTCGTCCTTCGCCCTCGTCGTGGGGCTGCTCACCCTGACGCCCGGGCTCGACACCGCACTGATCCTGCGGACGTCCGCCCTCGGACGGCGGCGTCAGGCCTGGGGGGTCGTGCTCGGGATCCAGACCGGCACGCTGATCTGGGGGACGCTGACCTCCGCGGGGGTGACGGCGCTGCTGACCGCCTCGCAGGTGGCGTACGAGGTCCTGCGCTGGGCGGGCGCCGCCTACCTGGTGTGGATGGGCATCGGGATGCTGCGCAACCGGGGTGCCCAGGCGGAGGCCGAGGACGAGCCGGCGGAGGGCGGGTTCCGGCACGGCTGGCGGCGGGGCACGCTGACCAACCTGCTGAACCCCAAGGTCGGGGTCTTCTACGTGGCCGTGCTGCCGCAGTTCATCCCGGCCGGTGTGCCGCACTTCGCCGCCGGCGTGGCGCTGACCTGCGTCCACGTCGTGGAGGGCCTGCTCTGGTCGACGGTCCTGGTGGGCTTCGCCCGGGTGGTGCGCGGCTGGCTGCGCCGACCGGCCGCGCGCAGGCTGATGGACCGGGTGACCGGCGCGGTCGTGGTGGGCTTCGGCGTGAAGCTGGCGATCGGCGACTGATCAGGTGGCCTGATCAGGCGGTTTGCCGGCCGAGCCGGGACAGCCCTTCCTGCAGCTCCTCGGCGTTCATGCAGATGAACATCTGGACGTCGGCGTCGAGCTGTAGCCAGAACGGCTCGCAGGCGGTGACCACCGAGGCCTCGTCCTGGACGTCCACGGCGAAGAGCATGGCCCGGCGGCCGTGGCGGGCGAAGAAGTACGCCGCCTCCGGCTTGAGCTTGCTGATGATCCCTTCCAGGACCGGGCCGACCGAGCCGTCGGCGATGAGCTTGTTGGAGGTTCCGGTGTCGAGGGTGACTTCCAGCAGGGCGCGCATCGTCCCCGCTCCTTCCCCGGGCTCGGGGTGAGTCCGCAACTCCAGCGTCCCGCCGCCCCGGTGGCCACGCAATGCGGCGTCGAGCCACGCCGGTTCACGCCGCGCGACGTCAGGCGGCGTGGGGACGCGGCGGCCGCGACCGTGCCGCGGCGACCTCCGGACCGTCCGTCCCCTCCGCCGCCACCGGTGACCCGTCGTGGCGCTCGGTGCGGTCGTGGTGATCGTGGTGGATCGGCCCGTCGCCGGCGCTCAGTGGCAGGCAGCCGCCGCCGCGCCGGTGGGCGATGATCTCGGCGGCGACCGAGACCGCCGTCTCCTCCGGGGTGCGCGAACCGAGGTCGAGGCCGATGGGGGAGCGCAGCCGGGCGAGTTCGGCCCCGGTGAGGCCCGCCTCGCGCAGCTTCGCCAGCCGGTCCCGGTGGGTGCGGCGCGAGCCCATCGCGCCGACGTAGACGACCGGCAGTCGCAGGGCGCGCTCCAGCAGCGGGATGTCGAACTTGGCGTCGTGGGTGAGCACGCAGAGCACGGTGCGCCCGTCGATCCGGCCGAGCTGGGAGTCCAGGTAGCGGTGCGGCCAGTCGACCACGACCTCGTCGGCCTCCGGGAAGCGGCGGGCGGTGGCGAAGACGGGCCGGGCGTCGCAGACGGTGACGCGGTAGCCGAGGAACCTGCCGATCCGCACCACGGCGGCGGCGAAGTCGATCGCCCCGAACACCAGCATCCGCGGCGCGGGCACGTAGGACTCGACGAAGCAGCTGACGGTGCCCCGCTCGTGTTCGTCGCAGGGCCGCCCGTCCAGGCCGAGCACGAGCCGGCCGGTGCGACCGGCCTCCAGCATCGCCCGGGCCTCCGCGACGATTGCCCGCTCCAGCCCGCCGACCACCGACGGCGCCGGGGAGAGCGCCCCGCTGTGTCCGTCCGCGGTCACGGCCACCGTGGCGCCGACCAGTGCGCCCGGACCGGCGATCACCCGGACCAGGGCCACCGGCGTGCCGGCGGCGAGGTGCGCGATCCCGGCGTCCAGCCCGGCGTCGGCCCCCGGCACGACCGGGTGGACGAAGACGTCCAGGGCCCCGCCGCAGGTCAGCCCGACGGCGAAGGCGTCCTCGTCGCTGTACCCGAACCGCTCCAGCACCGGTTCGCCGCTCTCCATCGCGGCCCGGCACAGCTCGTACACCGCGCCCTCGACGCAGCCGCCGGAGACGCTGCCGACCGCCTCCCCGGCCGCGTCCACGGCCAGGGCCGCACCCGGGTCGCGCGGAGCGCTGCCGGACACCCCGACCACGGTGGCCACGGCGAAGGCGCGCCCGGCCGCGTGCCAGGCCTGCAGCTGCTCGGCGATGTCCTGCATGGCGGTGGCTCCTTACACGGTTCCGACAGTAGCGGGGACGCCGCCGTACGGGAAACGATCCGGTACGGCGGCGGTGTTGCAGAACGGCTGTGCAAGCAGGCGGTCCCGAACAGTGCGGCCGAACGGGCGCGGCCGGACAGTGGCGCGGAAGCGGTGCGGCCCGACGGCGGCGGCCCGTCGGCCGACGGCCAACGGCCAACGGCCGGCAACCGGCAACCGGCGACTCTCCAGTGCACGCCCGGCCGGGACTTGATCGGCGTGAGCGCGAAGGGGAGCACGAACACCCCGGTGAGGACCCAGGTGCTTCCCGGGGGGTGCCCCCCGGGGCGGCGGGGACGAGCGCCGCCGCCCCGGGAAGCGTGAACGCCCGCCGTCAGCCGGGCTGTTCGGTGGTCAGGTGCTCCGGCCGGACCGGGATCCGGCTGAGTGCGAGACCGGTGGCGTTGCGGATGGCGGCCACGATCGACGGCGTCGCGGACACGGTCGGCGCCTCGCCGACCCCGCGCAGCCCGTACGGCGCGTGCGGGTCGGCCAGTTCGAGGATCTCCACCGGGATCGGCGGGGTGTCCAGGATGGTGGGGATCAGGTAGTCGGTGAAGGAGGCGTTGCGGACCTTGCCGTCCCGCACGATGATCTCCTCCATCACCGCGAGGCCGAGCGCCTGGGTGCAGCCGCCCTGGATCTGGCCGACCACCGAGAGCGGGTTGAGCGCCTTGCCGACGTCCTGGACGGCGGTGAGCTCGACCACCTTGACCAGGCCCAGTTCCACGTCCACGTCCACCACCGCGCGGTTGGCGCAGAAGCTGTACTGGACGTGGCCGAAGCCCTGGCCGGTCTCCTTGTCGAAGGGCTGGGTGGGCCGGTGGTGGTGCTCGCGGGTGAAGTCGACGGCCTCGTCCCCGAGCAGGTCCACCATCGGGACCAGCACGCCGGCGCTCTCCGACACCACCTTGCCGCCGGCCAGCACGATGTCCTGGTGGGTCCAGCCGTAGCGCCGGCGGCCCTTCTCGATCAGCTCCCGCCGGACGGCCTCGGCGGCCAGCTTCACCGCGCCGCCGGTCATGTACGTCTGGCGCGACGCGGAGGTCGAACCGGCCGACCCCACCTCGGTGTTGGCCGGGTGGATGGTGACCTGCTCGACGCCCAGCTCGGTGCGGGCGATCTGGGCGTGCACGGTGACGCCGCCCTGGCCGACCTCGGCCATCGCGGTGTGCACCATGGCGACCGGCTCGCCGCCGATGACCTCCAGCCGTACCCGGGCGGTGGAGTAGTCGTCGAAGCCCTCGGAGAAGCCGACGTTCTTGATGCCGACCGAGTAGCCGACGCCGCGGACGATCCCCTCGCCGTGCGAGGTGTTGGACAGTGCGCCGGGCAGTCGGCGCACGTCGGGGTGCTCGGTGTCCAGCGGCGGCGGCAGCGGCATCTCCTTGGCCCGCCGCAGCAGGTCGGCCACCGGCGCGGGCGAGTCGATCCGCTGGCCGGTGGGCATGTAGTCGCCCTCCGACATCGCGTTCAGCTGCCTCAACTCCACCGGGTCCATGCCCAGTTCGGCTGCCAGCTTGTCCATCTGCGACTCGTAGCCGAACGCCGCCTGCACCGCGCCGAAGCCGCGCATCGCACCACAGGGCGGGTTGTTGCTGTAGAGCGCGATGGCGTGCATCCGGACGTTCGGGATCACGTACGGGCCGTGCCCGAGCGAGGCCGCGTTGCCGGCCACGGCGGGCGAGGTGGAGGCGTACGCTCCGCCGTCCAGCACGATCCGGGCGTCGGCGAAGACCAGCTTGCCGTCACGGGTGGCGCCGTGCTCGTAGTGCATCCTCGCCGGGTGGCGGTGCACGTGCCCGTAGAAGGACTCGTCCCGGGAGTAGACGATCTTGACCGGCTTGCCGGTGTGCTGGGCCAGCAGGCAGGCGTGGATCTGCATCGAGATGTCCTCGCGGCCGCCGAAGGCACCGCCGACGCCGGCCAGCGTGAGCCGGACCTTCTCCTCGGGCAGGTCGAGCACCGGGGCCATCTGCTCGCGGTCCACGTGCAGCCACTGGGTGGCGATGTAGAGGTCGATGCCGCCGTCCTCGGCGGGCACGGCCAGGCCGGACTCGGGGCCGAGGAAGGCCTGGTCCTGCATGCCGACCTCGTAGTCGCCGCTGACGATGACGTCCGCCAGCGCCCGCACCTCGTCGGTCACGCCGCGGCCGGAGACCAGCCGCTGTTCGTGGCAGATGTTGCCGTGGGCGTGCGACTTGTACTCGTGCGGCTCGTGGACGTAGCCGTGCGTCTCCGGGTCGAGGCACTGCTCCTCGGTGACGATCGGCGTGCGCACCGCGTACTCGACCGCGATCTTCTTCACCGCGCGGCGGGCCGTCTCCGGGTGGTCGGCGGCGACCAGCGCGATCGCCTCGCCCTGGTACCGGATCCGGTCGATGGCCAGGACCGGCTGGTCCTTGACATCCAGGCCGTAGTACTTCGAGCCGGGGATGTCCTCGTGCGTCAGCACCGCGTACACGCCGGGCACCTTGAGCGCCTCGGAGACGTCCACCGAGAGGATGTCGGCGCGGGGGTGCGGCGAGCGCAGCGTCGTGCCCCACAGCATGTCCTCGTGCCACAGGTCCGAGGAGTAGGCGAACTCGCCCCTGACCTTCAGCTGGCCGTCCGGGCGCAGCGGCGAGCCGCCGATGCCGTCCTTGGAGGCCTGGTCGATGTTCTGCAGGTTCTTCTGGCCCTGGATCGTGCGCGTGGTCATGCCGTGCCCTTCCCGGCGCACTTGCGGGCCGAGGCGAGCCGCACCGCGTCCATGATCTTCTCGTAGCCGGTGCACCGGCACAGGTTGCCGGACAGCGCCTCGCGGATGTCGTCGTCGCTCGGCCGGGCGTCCTGCTCCAGCAGGGCGTCGGTCTGCACCAGCAGGCCGGGGGTGCAGAAGCCGCACTGGACGGCGCCGGCGTCGACGAACGCCTGCTGGACCAGGCCCAGTTCGCCGTTCTCCTCGCCCAGCCCCTCGACCGTGCGGACCTCGCGGTCCTGCACCTGGCCGGCCGCGACCAGGCAGGAGCAGACCGGGACGCCGTCCAGGTAGACGGTGCAGGAGCCGCACTCGCCCTGCTCGCAGGCGTTCTTCGAACCCGGCAGGCCGACCCGCTCGCGCAGGACGTAGAGCAGGCTCTCGCCCTCCCACACGTCGTCGGCCTCGACCGGCTTGCCGTTGGCGGTGAAAGTGACCCTCATGCCGCGCTCCCGATCTGCTTGCCGTAGTCGTTCCAGCACCAGGTGAGGGTGCGGCGGGCCATCACGGCCAGGGCGTGGCGCCGGTAGTCGGCGGTGCCCCGGACGTCGTCGATCGGCGAGGCCGCGGTCTTCACCAGCTCGCCGAAGCGCTGGATCACCTCGGTGCCCAGCAGGCCGCCGGACTCCCAGAGCCCGCGCTCGGCGAGCACGTCCTGCAGGTACTCCTCGGCCTCGACGGCGCGGCGCGGTGTGGGGGCGGCCGACCCGATGCCGGTGCCCACGGTTCCGTTCTTCGGGTGCAGGGCGAAGCCGAAGGCGCAGACCGCGATCACCATCGCGTTGCGGGTGCCGATCTTCGAGAACTGCTGGGGGCCGTCCGCCACCGGGATGTGCACCGCCCGGATCAGCTCGTCGGCCGCCAGGCAGTTGCGCTTCACACCGACGTAGAAGTCGTCGATCGGGATCATCCGGGTGCCGCGCACCGAGGCCGCCTCGACGAACACGTCCCGCCCGGCGGCCAGCAGCGCGGGGTGCGCGTCACCGGCCGGAGAGGCCCCGCCGAGGTTGCCGCCGACGCCGCCGCGGTTGCGGATCTGCGGCGAGCCGACGGTGCGGGCCGCCAGGGCGAGGCCGGGCAGCGGCCCGGACAGCTCGTCGATGATCCGGGTGTACGGGACCGAGGCGCCGAGCTTCACGACACCGCCGTCGTCGGACCACTCGGTCAGCTCGGGGATGCGGTTCAGATCGAGGATCGCGGGTGGCCGGTGCACGTCGAAGTTCATCTCGACCATGACGTCCGTACCGCCCGAGATGGGCAGCGCGGCCGGGTACTCGGCCTTCGCCGCGAGTGCCTCGTCCCAGGTGGCGGGCCGAAGGAACTCCATGCGGGTGTCTCCTCAAGTCGTCGCCCGCCGGGTGTCCGGCGGCGTGTCGCCCAGTGAACCCCTGTGACGCGGCCCGCTGGCAGTCACCGATGGCATGAAGCCCCGGCTGTGGTCCCGCCCGGCATCCTGTACGTTCCTCTAAGGAGCAGAATCCCGCAGCCCGGGTGTTGGCCGGGTGCTACCTACGACCGTAATCCGGCCGTGACGGACGGGCTACGGGCCCGCGTCCCGGCCGTCGGTCATGCGTCACACCGGGCACGGATGTTCGGGCACACTGTGACCCCCCGGACCGAAGGCCCGGTACCCGTTCCCTCCGACCTCCTTCCCGATTTCCGTTCCGATCACCCGTTCCGATCACCCGTTCCGAGCACTTGCCCCGATTGCCCGCCCCGATCCAGCCCCGAAGGAGTCCGCGGATGCGTGTCCGTGACCTGCTCGCCCCCGGCGCCCCGCGCCTGCGCCTGCTCGCGGCCGAGGAAGAGCTGGACCGGCAGGTCAGCGGCGTGATGACGACGGACCTGCAGGACCCGGGACGCTACCTGCACGGCGGCGAACTGGTGCTCACCGGCATGCTCTGGCGCACCGTCCCGGCCGACTCCGATCGCTTCGTACGGACCATCGCGGCCGGCGGCGCGGTCGCCCTCGCGGCCGGCGAGGCCGAGGTCGGCCCGGTGCCCGAGGACCTGGTCGAGGCCTGCAACCGGCACCGGATGCCGCTGCTCGCCGTCCCCGAAGACATCGCCTTCGGCGCCGTCGCCGAGTTCATCGGCCGCCAGGTGTCCGCCGACCGCGCCGCCGACCTCGCCGCCCTGGTCGACCGGCACCGGCTGCTGGTCTCGGCGGCCGGTGGCGGCGGCCTGGACGCGGTGCTCGACCTGCTCGGCGGCGACCTCGACCTGGACTGCTGGGTGCTCGCCCCCACCGGCGCGGTGATCGCCGGCCCGGCCGACCGCCTCTCCGCCGCGGACCGTGACCAGCTCGTCCGCGCCCACCTCGCCGCCCGGCGCCAGCGCCGCCGCCCCCCGCACCGGGCCCGCCTGGCCACCGGCGCCTACTCGCTGCTGCCCGCCGCGGCCTCCGCCGAGCACGAGGCGCCGCTCGCCGACTGGATGCTCGCGGTGGCCGGCGACATCACCGAATGGACCACCAAGCGCCAGCAGCTCGCCGAGAACCTGGCCCGCCTGGTCGCCGCCGAGCGCCACCGCCGGGACGAGGGCCGACGGCTGCGCCGCCGCCTCGCCGACGAGGTGCTCGCCCTGCTGCGCCGCGACGCCGACCCGGCCGAGATCAGCCGCACCCTGTACGCCTCCTCGGCGATGGCCGCCCGCTACGAGAGCCCCGAGCCCAGGTCCCAGGCCGAGGACGACGCCTGGCTGGTGCTCAGCGCCGAGGGCACCGGCCTGCCCGAGGGCACCGTGCGGGCCGTCCTGGAGGAGGCGCTCGGCGCCACCTCCGACCGTGCCCTGGTCGCCGGGACGGGCACCGGCGCGGTCGTGGTGCTGCCCGTCCTGGACGGCCCGGTGCCCGCCGACACCGTGCGCGACCTGCTCGCCCCGCTGGAGGCCGGGCTCGGCTCCGAGGGCCGGATCACCCTCGGCGTCTCCGCCCCCGTAGCCGGGGCCGGCGGCCTGCGCGGCGCCCTGGAGGAGGCCCGGCACGCCCGTCGGATCGCCGCCTCCCGGGTCGGCCGGGTCTGCGTCGCGGGGCCGGAGGAACTCGCCTCGCACGTCCTGCTGCTGGCCGCCGTCCCGGACGAGGTGCGCCGCGCCTTCCGCAGCCGGCTGCTGGACAAGGTGGTCGGGTACGACCTCGAACACCAGGCGGACCTGGTCCGCACCCTGGAGGCCTTCCTGCGCTCGGACGGCTCCTGGACCCGCTGCGCCGCGCAGCTGCACGTCCACGTGAACACCCTGCGGTACCGGATCGGCCGGATCGAGGAGCTGACCGGGCGTGACCTCTCCCGGCTGGAGGACCGGGTGGACTTCTACCTGGCGCTGGAGCTGGCCTGACGGATCACCCGGCAACGCGCGAGGGCCCGCCGCGAACGGTTTCGCGGCGGGCCCTGGTCGTGCGGTCGTGCTGGTGTGCGGTGCGGCGGTCCGCTACTGGGCGGGGATGATCGAGGTCAGCCAGGTGAAGGCACCCGGCACCATCTTCTTCCACTGCTCGGTGGTGTGCGGGCCGGTGCCCTCCTCCACCTGGACGGTGGTCGGGGCCTTGGCCGCGGCGCGGATCGCCTCGCCGTCCTCGTAGCCGTCGCCCTTGGAAGCGCTGATCAGCATGGCGACCTTCGGCGCCTGCTGGGCGGCCTTCAGGATGTTGACCGGGTTGTTGGCCTCGCGCAGCTTCGGGTCCTTGCCGACCAGCGAGTCCTTCTCGTTCGCCGGGTCGTTGTAGCCGGACATCGCGATGGCGGCCCGGTAGCGGTTGGGGTGGGCCAGCGACAGCTTGGCCGCGCAGTGCGCGCCGGCCGAGTAGCCGGCGATCGCCCAGCGGTCCGCGGACGGGTCGGCGCGGAAGTTGTCCAGCACCATCTGCGGGACGTCGCGGGTGATCCAGGCGTCGGCGTTGATCTTGCCGGGGATGTCGGTGCAGCCGGCGTCCTGGCTGTTGCCGAGCAGCAGGGTGCGCGGCGAGACCAGGATGAACGGCGCGACCTTGCCCTGCTGCATCAGCGGCTTGAGCTGCTCGGAGACCTTGAGCGTGCCGTACCAGGTGGAGGAGGAGCCCGGGAAGCCCGGGATCAGCTCGACCACGGGGAACTTCTTGTCCTTGTACGCCGGGTCGTTGTACTGCGGCGGCAGCCAGACCAGCACCTCGCCGTCGACGCCGGAGAGCTGGCCCTTGAGATCGGTCTTCTGCACGTCGCTGGGGACCGCCGGGTCGTTCACGCCGCCGAAGCTCTGCTTCACCTTCGGCTTGTCCTTCGCGGCGTCACCGTTGCCGCCCGCGCCGCCCTGGTCCGCCGGCGGCACCTGGGGCACCGCCCGGACGTGGTTGCCGGTGCCGAGCAGGTCGTCCCAGCTGCCGTAGATCAGGTTGGCGTTGTTGACCATGATGAAGACCATCAGGACTGCCGTGACCTGACAGAACATGATCATGACGATCCGGGACAGGACCTTCACCGGCTGGGGGCCGCCGACCTTCCCCCAGAACAGCAACGCCACGGTGATGGACACCGGCACCAGAAGGACGGTGAGGAGGAAGAATGGCGTACCTGTCAGTTCCATCGCGTTCTCGTATCCGGGTCGCTCGCCGCCCGGGGCCCCAGTCGCCCGAACGCGCGTCAATGTCATCAGACGGCCGGCGACCGATGATCGGTTGCCGTCCGATTCTGTGCGGAACCTGAGAGGAACATCACTTTTCCGCGATGAGCCCCCTTCGGACCGGCGCCTAGTCTGTCACCCGGACGGGGGTCGTCCGGACCAGATGTTCAGCGAACTTCCAGGAAAGGTCCCCCGGCGAACCCTACCTCCCGGGGCGTGCGGGCCGCCGGGCGAGGCGGTGCGATGGCGTACGACCAGGCCAGGGAGACTATGGGGATGAGCATCACCCGCTTTCGCCCGTCCCCACGCCTCTGGCCCGTGTGCGCCGTCCTGGCCCTCGCGGTCGCCGCGGCCGGATGCAGCAGTACCGGAGGAAGACGCGCCGAGGAGGCCCGTGCCAAGGCCGCGGCCGCCGGCGGCAGCGCCGTCACCACCCCGCGCTGGAAGGTCGCCATGGTGACCCACTCCGGCGCCGGAGACTCCTTCTGGGACACCGTGCGCAAGGGCGCCGAGCAGGCCGCCGCCAAGGACAACATCACCTTCCTGTACTCCAACGACGCGCAGACCCAGAACCAGGTCCAGCTCGTCCAGGCCGCCATCGACCAGAAGGTCGACGGCCTGCTCGTCACCCTCGCCAAGGGCGACGCCATGGCCGACGTCCTCGCCAAGGCCAAGGCGGCCGGCATCCCGGTGATCACCCTCAACTCGGGCCAGGAGTACTCGCAGAAGTTCGGCGCGCTCACCCACATCGGCCAGGACGAGTCCACCGCCGGCCAGGCGGCCGGCACCGAACTGGCCGCCCGCGGCCGCAAGAACGTGCTCTGCGTCATCCACGAGCAGGGCAACGTCGGCCAGGAGCAGCGCTGCTCCGGCGCCCGGGCCACGTCCGGCGGGTCCTTCCAGGTGCTCTACGTCAACGGCGTCGACATGCCCGACGCCCGCGCCGCGATCTCCGCCAAGCTCCAGGCCGACCCGGCCATCGACACCGTGCTCACCCTCTCCGGCGCGATGGCCGCCACCGGACTGCAGGCCGTCCAGGACGCCCGCCGCTCCGTCGAGCTGGACACCTTCGACCTGGGCCCGCAGGTGGTGGCCGGGCTCAAGTCCGGCAGCGTCGGTTTCGCCGTCGACCAGCAGCCCTACCTCCAGGGCTACGAGGGCGTCGACCTGCTCTGGCTGTACAAGTCCAACCTGGACATGCTCGGCGGCGGCAAGCCGGTCGAGACCGGCCCGCAGATCCTGACCAAGGACGACGCCGCCGCGCTCGCCGAGTACGTGGCGAGGGGGACCCGGTGAGTGCTCCGGACCTGCTCGCCCGGGACGGTCTGCTCCAGGACCGTCCGGCGGCCCTGCGGCGGCTCCTCGCCCGCCCGGAGCTCGGCTCGCTGATCGCGGCCGTCGCGGTGTTCCTGGTCTTCGCCGTCGTCGCCGAACCGTTCCTGCGGGTCTCCTCGCTGGGCACCGTGCTCTACGCGGCGTCCACCATCGGGATCATGGCGGTGCCGGTCTCGCTGCTGATGATCGGCGGCGAGTTCGACCTCTCGGCCGGCGTGCTGGTCACCACCGCCGCGCTGACCTCCTCGCTGGTCTCGTACCAGTTCACCGCGGTCACCTGGGTCGGCGTGCTGGTCTCGCTCGCGACCACGCTGTCGATCGGCTGGTTCAACGGCTGGATGCTCGGCCGCACCAAGCTCCCCAGCTTCATCGTCACCCTCGGCACCTTCCTGATGCTGACCGGCGCCAACCTGGGCATCACCAAGGCGGTCTCCGGCACCGTCTCCACCAAGTCGATCGCCGACATGGAGGGCTTCGAGTCCTGCCGCCGGCTGTTCGCCTCCGAGGTCACCATCGGCGGGCTGACGATCAAGGCGACCGTCTGGTGGTGGCTCGGCCTGCTGGTGGTCGGCAGCTGGGTGCTGCTGCGCACCCGCTTCGGCAACTGGATCTTCGCCGTCGGCGGCGACGCGGACGCCGCCCGTGCGGTCGGCGTGCCGGTCGCCCGGACGAAGACCGTGCTCTACCTGGGTGTCGGCTTCGGCGCCTGGGTGCTCGGGCAGCACCTGCTGTTCTCCTTCGACACCGTGCAGTCCGGCGAGGGTGTCGGCAACGAGCTGATCTACATCGTCGCGGCCGTCATCGGCGGCTGCCTGATCACCGGCGGCTACGGTTCGGTGGTCGGCTCCGCGCTCGGCGCGCTGATCTTCGGCATGGCGAGCAAGGGCATCATCTACGCCCAGTGGAACCCGGACTGGTTCAAGTTCTTCCTCGGCGCCATGCTGCTGTTGGCGGCACTGCTGAACGCCTACGTCAAGCGCCGGGCCGAGCGGGGGCCGCGATGAGTGCCGAAGGCGCGACGAGCCCGGAGGCCGTGAAGAATGCCGAAGCCGGGAAGAGTACCGAGGTCGCAACGAGTACCGAGGCCGTGATGAACGACGAACTGCTCTCCCTGGACCGGGTCGGCAAGAGCTACGGCACCGTCCGGGCGCTCTCGGACGTCTCGCTGACCCTGCGGGCCGGCGAGATCAGCTGCGTGCTCGGCGACAACGGGGCCGGCAAGTCCACCCTGATCAAGATCATCTCGGGGCTGCACCGGCACGACGAGGGCAGCTACACCGTGGGCGGCGAGGAGGTCCGCTTCGACTCCCCGCGCCAGGCCCTGGACCGCGGCATCGCCACCGTCTACCAGGACCTCGCCGTCGTCCCGCTGATGCCGGTCTGGCGCAACTTCTTCCTCGGCTCCGAGCGGGGCACGCGCCGCTGGGGCGGCCTGCGCCTGGACGCCGAGGGCATGCGCGCCACGACCCGCACGGCGCTCGCCGAGATGGGCATCGACCTGCACGACGTCGACCGGCCGATCGGCACCCTCTCCGGCGGCCAGCGCCAGTGCGTGGCGATCGCCCGCGCGGTGCACTTCGGCGCCAAGGTGCTCATCCTGGACGAGCCCACCGCGGCGCTGGGCGTCAAGCAGTCCGGGGTGGTGCTCAAGTACGTCACCGCGGCCCGCGACGCCGGGCTCGGGGTCGTGCTGATCACCCACAACCCGCACCACGCGTACCTGGTCGGCGACCACTTCACCCTGCTGAAGCGCGGCCGGATGGCGGGCAGTCACCCCCGGGCCGAGATCGGCCTGGAACAGCTCACCACCGAGATGGCCGGCGGCTCCGACCTCGCCGAACTCTCGCACGAGCTGGCCCGGCCCGGCCTTCCCTCCAGCCCTTCCGGCCCCTCTGGCCCTTCCGGTCCTTCCGGTCCTTCCAGTCCTTTCCGTCCTTCCAGTCCCGACTCCCGTGAGGAGCGTCCGCAGTCGTGACCAGCCCTCAAGGCACCCGGCCGCCCGTCCTGCCCACGCTGCTCGGCCTCGGCCCGCGCGCCGAGCGGCGCCGCCGCGCCCTGCCCGCGGGGATACTGCGACTGCCCACCATCGGCGTCGACATCGGCGGCACCAAGGTGGTCGCCGGCGTGGTGGACGGCGAGGGCAAGGTGCTGGAGAAGCTGCGCACCGACACGCCGGACAAGAGCAAGAGCCCCAAGGTCGTCGAGGACGTCATCGTCGAGCTGGTGCTGCAGCTGGCCGACCGGCACGACGTCCACGCGGTCGGCATCGGCGCGGCCGGCTGGGTCGACGCCGACCGCTCCCGGGTGCTGTTCGCCCCGCACCTCAACTGGCGCAACGAGCCGCTCCAGCAGGTGCTCAGCGAGCGGCTGCGGTTCCCGGTGATCGTGGAGAACGACGCCAACGCGGCCGCCTGGGCCGAGTGGCGCTTCGGCGCCGGGCGGGGCGAGGACCACATGGTGATGCTCACCCTGGGCACCGGCATCGGCGGAGCCGTGGTCCGGGACGGTTACGTCGACCGCGGCAAGTACGGGCTGGCGGGCGAGTTCGGGCACATGCAGGTGCTGCCCGGCGGCCACCGCTGCCCGTGCGGCAACCGCGGCTGCTGGGAGCAGTACTCCTCCGGCAACGCGCTGGTGCGCGACGCGCGGGAGCTGGTCGCCGAGGAGTCCCCGGTGGTGCAGGCGCTGCTGGCGCGGGCGGGCGGGACGGTCGAGGGCATCACCGGGCCGCTGGTCACCGAGGCCGCGCAGGAGGGCGACCCGACCGCGATCGAGCTGCTCTACGAGGTCGGCACCTGGCTGGGCGTCGGCATCGCCAACCTGGCCGCCGGGCTGGACCCGGGCCGCTTCGTCATCGGCGGCGGTGTCTCGGAGGCCGGCGACCTGCTGCTCGGCCCGGCCCGGGACACCTTCCGCCGCACCCTCACCGGCCGCGGCTTCCGCCCCGAGGCCGCCATCGTGCACGCCGCCCTCGGCAACGAGGCCGGCCTGGTCGGCGCCGCGGACCTGGCCCGCCAGGTGGCCCGGCGGTTCCGCACCATCAAGCGGCGCCGGGTGGAGCGCAGCGCGTTGTAGGGGTGGGGGTGTCGGGAGCCGGGGGTGCCCGGGGTGGGCGGCTGACGGCTGACAACATTCAGCGAACAGAGTTCAGCGAACAGATTTCGTTTTCTGTTCGCTGAACTCTGTCAGCTGTCAGCTGTCAGCTGTTCGCCGCTCGGCCGTCCGTCCCCCTTTTGCTTCCGTACTGTCAACTACCGGTCGGTAGTGGCACGGTGTGGTTGTCGGAACATCCCGCCTGTGGAACAACTGAGTTGACGTCGACTCAGGAGGACCCGTGAGGACTCTGACCCGCCTGGCCCCACCACTGCTGCTCACCACCGCACTGCTCTGGTCCACCGCGCTGCCGGCCGGAGCCGCGACCCCGCCGCCGAAGGCGCCCGAGGCGGTGGGCTGGGGCGGAGCGGTGGCCACCGTCGACGCCGACGCCACCGCCGCCGGGATCGAGGTGTTACGCAAGGGCGGCAACGCGGTGGACGCGGCGGTCGCCGCCGCGGCCGCCCTCGGCGTCACCGAGCCGTACTCCTCCGGCATCGGCGGCGGCGGGTACTTCGTCTACTACGACCACGCCACCGGCCGGGTGCACACCATCGACGGCCGCGAGACCGCCGGCCGCACCGCCGACGCCGGACTGTTCCTGGAGGGCGGCAAGCCGCTGCCCTTCGCCGACGCCGTCACCAGCGGCCTGTCCGTCGGCGTCCCCGGCACCCCGGCCACCTGGGACGCCGCACTGCGCCGCTGGGGCACCAGGTCACTCGCCCAGGCCCTCGAACCCGCCGAGCGGATCGCCGACGACGGCTTCGTCGTGGACGAGACCTTCCGCGGCCAGACCGCCGACAACCAGGCCAGGTTCAAGGACTTCCCGGCCACCGCCAAGCTCTACCTGCCCGGCGGCAAGCCCCCCGAGGTCGGCAGCGTCCTGCGCAACCCGGACCTCGCCGCCACTTACCGGCTGCTCGCCAAGGACGGCGTGAAGGCCTTCTACCAGGGGCAGTTGGCCGAGGACGTGGTCAACACCCTGCAGCACCCGCCGGTCGACCCGGCCTCCGGCCGCAACGCCCGCCCCGGCGCGGTGGACGCCGCCGACCTCGCCGCCTACCGGGTCCGCGACCAGGACCCCACCCACGTCACCCACGGCGCCTACGACGTCTACTCGATGGCCCCCTCCAGCTCCGGCGGCACCACCGTCGGCGAGGCGCTCAACATCCTGGAGGACGGCGGTGACGTCTCCGCCTACAGCGGCACGCAGTACTACCACCACTTCCTGGAGGCCTCCCGGATCTCCTTCGCCGACCGCAACCGCTGGGTCGGCGACCCGGCCTCCGGCGACGTCCCCACCCGGCAGCTGCTCTCCGCGCGGTACGCCGCCTCCCGGGCCTGCCTGGTCAGCCCCGACCACGCGCTCACCAGCCCGCTCGCCCCCGGCGACCCCCGCCACCCGGCCGACTGCGCCGACACCGGCCAGGCCGTGGCCGAGCCGTACGAGGGCCCCAACACCACCCACCTGACGGTCGCGGACCGCTGGGGCAACGTCGTCTCCTACACGCTCACCATCGAGCAGACCGGCGGCAGCGGCATCACCGTCCCCGGCCGGGGCTTCCTGCTCAACAACGAGCTGACCGACTTCGACTTCACCCCGCTCGCCCCCGGCGTCCCCGACCCCAACCTGCCGGGCCCCGGCAAGCGGCCGCGCTCCTCGATGTCGCCGACCGTCGTGCTGCGCGACGGCGAGCCCTTCCTCGCCACCGGCAGCCCGGGCGGCGCGACCATCATCACCACCACCCTGCAGGTGCTGCTCGGGCGGCTCGACCGCGGCCTGAGCCTGGAGCAGGCCATCGCCGCGCCACGGGCCAGCCAGCGCAACACGGCCGCGACCCAGGCCGAGCCCGCCTTCCTGGCGCTGCCCGAGCGGGCGGAGCTGGAGGCGCTGGGGCAGGTCTTCACCGGCGTGGCCGAGATCGGCGCCGCCACGGGCGTGGAACGGCTGCCGGACGGGCGCTGGGTGGCCGCCGCCGAACCCGTGCGGCGCGGTGGCGGCTCGGCGGCGGTGGTCCGGCCCGCGCGCTGACCGGGCGGGCCCCGCGCTGACCGGGCGGGCCCCGCGCTGACCGGCCCGCGCTGACCGGCCCGCGCTGACCGGCCCGCGCTGACCGGGCAGGCCCCGCACGCGCCGATCGGGCCGGGTCCGCGCCCCGACGGGGCCGGTGGCCGCGGGTCGGGGCCGTCCGGATCGTCAGTGGCGGGCGGTATGTTCGGGGTGGGCCTCCCTCACCAGGGCCGGCCCGCCCCGTCCGCACCCCTCCGGATCCGGACCCCCGTCCGTACCGAACCACCGGGAAGGCCGCCCGCCGTGACCGTCCGCATCGCCACCTGGAACATCAACTCCGTCACCGCGCGGCTGCCCAAGCTCCTGGAGTGGCTGGAGAGCGCCAAGCCCGACGTGCTCTGCCTCCAGGAGCTCAAGTGCGCGGCCGACGCCTTCCCGTACGACGAGGTCCGCGAGCTCGGCTACGAGACGGCCGCGCACGGCACCGGCCGGTGGAACGGCGTCGCCGTCGTCTCCCGGCTCGGCCTGGAGGAGGTCGTGCGCGACCTGCCCGGCCAGCCCGGGTACCTCGCCGACGGCGCCCTGCTGCCCGACGTCGAGCCGCGCGCCATCGCCGCGACCTGCGGCCCGGTCCGGGTCTGGTCGGTCTACGTGCCCAACGGCCGCGAGGTCGGCCACGCGCACTACCACTACAAGCTGGAGTGGCTGGAGGCGCTGCGCAAGGCCTCCGTCGAGGACGCCGCCGGCTCCCGCCCGTTCGCCGTCCTGGGCGACTTCAACATCGCCCCGGCCGACGAGGACGTCTTCGACGTCGCCGCGTTCGAAGGCCTCACCCACGTCACCCCGGCCGAGCGCGCCGCGCTGGAGGCCCTCGGCGGGATCGGCCTGCAGGACGTGGTCCCGCGCCCGCTGAAGTACGACCGCCCGTACACCTACTGGGACTACCGCCAGCTCGCCTTCCCCAAGAACCGGGGCATGCGGATCGACCTCACCTACGCCAACAAGGCCTTCGCCGACGCCGTCACCGACAGCTACGTCGACCGAGAGGCCCGCAAGGGCAAGGGCACCTCGGACCACGCGCCGGTCGTGGTCGACCTCGACCTGTGAGCCGCGCCGGGGCGGCACCCCGGTGACCAGCGGTGACGGGCCGTAACCCGAACGGTCCTGAGCGCTGGCCGAGCCCGGGGCGCGTGCCTACCGTCGGTGAGTGACCGGGTGCAGTTGACGACCACGTGGACATGGGAGTCCCCGGCTGCGCCCGAGAATCCCGGAGGTTCCGGCATGCGCCCCATGCGTACGGCCGCCGCCGCCCTGATCGGCGCGACGGCGCTGACCGGCCTGACGGCCCCCCTCGCTCACGCCAGGGACGGCGCGGCCTCGGTCAGCCCGTCCCAGGCCGCACCGGGCCAGACCGTGACGGTCACCGTCTCCTGCGAGAAGTCGGACAAGCCCGAGGCCAAGACCATCACCGCCCACTCCGCCGCCTTCGAGGGCGGCCCGGCGACCCTCACCCTCGGCTCCGACGGGAAGCACACCGGCTCCGCCCGGCTCGCCTCCCAGCACTCCGGGGACAGCAAGGTCGACGGCACCTGCCCGAACGGCGGCGCCTTCTCGACGACCGTGACGGTCACCACCGTCGCCGCCACCACCCCCGACAAGAGCCTCGGCGACTGGGGCAAGGCGGCGGGGGAGTGGGCCGGCTCGCTCGGCCAGTCCGGCGCAGGCAGCCAGCAGGTCGCCCCGCACGGCGCCGTGGAGACCGGCCTCGGCGGCTCGGTCGCGGCGGACCCGGCGGAGCTGGCCGGCGGCCTCGCCCTGGTCGCGGGAGGCGTCGGCGGCTTCTGGTTGCTCCGGAGGCGCGGTGCCTGACGGCCCTCGCGCCCCCTCCGCGCCCTGCGCCGCACCGCCGGACCCGCCAACGGGGTCCGGCGGTGCGGCGCTGCGGCGCTGCGTCAGACCGGTCGGGGCTCCCGCCGCGTGGGCTGCTCCTCGTGCGCGAGCAGTCCGCCGGCCAGCAGGTACTGGGCCAGCACATAGGTCGCCATGATCCAGAACTGATGCCCCGGCAGCTCCCGCCACTTCGCCAGCTTGGTGGCGATCAGCGTGTCGGAGAGCAGGAACAGCGCCCCGCCCAGCCCGGTCCGCCAGCCCAGCCCGGCCGAGGTCACGGCCGTCGAGGTGAGCAGCAGGCTGTAGCCGGCCACCGGGACCCGCAGGTCGCCGAGGTCCGGCCAGAGCTGACCCACCAGGGCCACCCAGGCCGTCGCGTACGCGGCCGCGACCACCAGGGCCCGGCGGCGGTCGGTGAGCGCGCCGCGCCGGACGAACATCGTCACGTAGCAGACGTGTGCGGCCGCGAACGAGCCCATCCCGGCGAGGAACGCGGGGTCGTTCTTCAGCTGGAGCAGGACGTCCCCGCCCGCGCTCAGCAGCAGCGCCGGTGCCAGCAGCTCGGGCGCCTCCCGACCGGCGGTCCTGGCCGCCGCCGCGCTGTGCGCGGCCAGCAGCGGCATCAGCGCCGGCTTGGTGGCGTTCTGCAGCACCGACGCGCCGGACAGGATCGAGCCCAGGTGTGCCGCCGAGGTGGCCGCGAAGCCGCCCAACAGCCCGGTGGCCGAACGCAGGCGCGAGCCGAGGACGGCACGGGTGGTCGTACGAATGCTCATGCTTGCGCGGCCTCCGACGGTCGGGCGGTGCGGGATCCGGCTCGCCCCTGAGGGAGCCGGACGTGCGGCGGAGGAACAGGTTACCGGTGCGTAACCCGGGCGGGGTCGGGCGGGTGACGGGACGGCCGGGAACCGGGCCGCAGGGGAGCGGGACGCTGGTCGGCCGGGGAGCGGAGGGCGGTCGGCCGGTTCGAGGGCTCTTGCGGAGACTTCCTCAGGAGGCCGGTTGCTGCCACCGGGTGACCCGGGCACCGTCTACTCTGGACCCCGACATGGATCAGCAGGAGTACGCGGTCGGCGCCACCCGGGTGGCCGCCGGCAGGCCGGACGGACGCGCGGGCGGGGCAGGCCGGGGAACAGCCGACGCCGTCCTCGCCGTACGCGGAGTCACGCGGGCCGGTGCCACGGGCGGCGCCGACGCGGACACCGCCGGAGCGGTGCCGGGGGACGCCCGCGCAGGTGGTGCTGACGACGCGCAGACCCACTGCGCCACCCGGGACGCCGGCCACGACACGATCCGCGACACGATCCGCGACCCGAGCCAGGACGCCGCCCTCTCGCCCGACCCCGGGCTGCTGCGGCTGGCCCGCTGGTTCGCGGCCGCCACCCCCGGCACCGCCGACGACCTCTGTGCCGCCTCCTTCGGTCTCTACCCCGCCCGCCACCTCGGCGCGTCCGCCGAGCCCGCCGACCCCGACGTCAGCTGGTGGCACGGCCCCACCGCGCACGGCGTCGCCTCCGCGCGCTCCCGCGAGGCCCGCGAGTCCCGCGGCGACGGCGGCCTGCGCCGCGCCCGGCGCGACTCCGCCGCACTGCCCGTCGTCCGGTCAGGCGCCAAGCCCGGTGGGCCCGGCAGGCACCGCAGGCCCGAGCGCACCCGGACGCTGCCGGAGGCGGCCGCCGGTGCCCTTCCGCCGCCGCCCCCGGTCACGCAGGATCGTTCCGGTGAGGAGCTACCCGTCGCCGAGCGCCGGATCGCCGCCCGGCTGCTGCTCGCCCACCCGTTGGTCACCGCCTCCGGCCCGCACGCCGACGGCTTCCCGCTGATCCGCCGTCACCGCGACTGGCTCGCCGAGCGCTTCGACACCCTGCTCGGCTACCGCCTGGAGGTCGGGCCCTGGCATGCCCGGCTCTGCAAGGCCGGCCTCGGTCCCGGCGCCGGCCGTCGCCTCGAACACCCCACTACCGGCGCGCCGTTCACCCCGGGCGGCTACGCCCAACTCGCCCTCGCCCTGTCCCTGTTGGTCGACGCACCCGAGCAACTGGAGTACCGGCGGCTGCTGGCGGCGATGCGCGCCGCCGTACCCGGCCCGGCCGCCGACCCGGCCGACGTCGACATGGCGCTGGCCACGCTGGCCGGGTGGGAGGTGCTCGGCTACCTGTCGGACGACCCCGCCGACGACACCCACGTCCTGACCGTGGACCGCGAACTCGCCCGCGCCGTCCCGGCCGGACCGCCCGCCCTGGCCGACGACGCCGCCGACCTGATCCGCCGTGCCGCCGAGGCCGAACCCGCCACCGCCGTACGCCGCCTGCTCGCCGAGACGCCCGCGGTCCTCGCCGCCGACCTCTCCGAGGACCGCCGCGCCTGGCTGCACGAGCACCGGCTCAGCGGCCCGGCCGCGCTCGCCGAGTTCCTCGGCCTGGAGGCCGAACTGCGCGCCGAGGGCGTCGCCCTGCTCGACCCGGCCGCCGAACTCACCGACCTCGCCCTCCCCGGCGCCGGCACCCTCGCCCAGGCCACCCTGCTGTTGGTCGAGCGCCTGGTCGAGGAGGTCCGCCCGCTGCCCGGCGAGACGGCCGACGGCGATGTCCCGATCGCCGACGCACTGATAGACGGCGTCCTCGGCGACATCGCCGACGAGTACGGACTCCCGGCCCGCTACCTCTCCGACCGCACCGCGCTGCGCCGCGACTCGCTGGACCTGCTGCACCGCCTCGGCCTGATCACCCCCACCCCCCAGCCCAAGCGCCCGCCGACCTGGCACCTCCGCGCGCCGGCGGCCCGCTTCGCCCCCGCCCCCGACCTGCGGCCCACCCCGGGCACCGGCCGCCACTCCCGCCCGGCCCCCTTCGTCCCGCCCCCGCCGGGGCCCCGCACCGAGCCGCGGCCGTAGCGCCCGCCCGGCCGGCACCGACCGCCCGGGAACTCTGCCGCCACGGCCACGGGGCCCGGGCCGGCCCGGCCCGGCCCGGGAAAAGCAGAAGCACCGCGCCCGAACTGCGGGGCTGCGGTGCCGGGAGGTGGTGGCTGCGGTGCGGCTACTTGCCGGCCGTGGCGCTGGCGAGGGGGCCGTGTTCGACGGTTTCCACGGTGGCCCCGACGCCCAGGGCGCCGAGGGCGACGGAGGCGAGGACGGCGGTGCAGGCGAGGAGGCGGCGGTGCCGCTGGGGCATGGGGAGGCGCGGTTCCTGGGAGGGCGCCTGAGGGCTGGCGTTCATGACAGGGAGGCTGCCAGGGCGGCGTGAACGGTCGGTACGCGCGGGTGAAGTCCGGACGGGGGTTGGGCGTCGATTGGCCGCGTACGCCCCACCCCCCGTGAGCGGGGCGTACGCCCTGGTCAGCGGGGTGGAGTCGGGTCGCCGACGGCGACCTGGACGGCGTCCCGCAGACCGTGCTGGGGGTGGAGGCGGGAGGGGCCGGCGGCGGGGCGGCGAGGTGGCCGGAGCGGGCACGGTCGCACGCCGCCGTGGTCACGTACCGCGCCGGAGCGCCTACGCTGAGGGTGTGGAGCGCGGTTCGGACACCGTACGAACCCCTCCGCCGCCGGGGCGCTCACCGTGCCCGCGTCGGCCGCGCCGGTGTTGCCCCGGGCCGGGCGGCCGCCGAGGAGGTGCCAGGCTCCATGTCCGGAAACGCCGCGTCCGCCAGTGCCGTGCCCGCCGATGCCCCGGCCGGCAGTGCCGCGTCCGGCAGTGCCCCGCCCGCCGACCTGCCGCCCGCCGACCTCCCGTCCGGCGGGGCCGCGTCGGGCGGCGGGTCGTCCGGGATCGTCAAGCCGCTGCCCGCCGAGTGGTTCGTCGCGCACGGCACCAACGCCGAGATGCGCTGGGAGGCCCTGCGCGCGGCCGACGGCTCGGCCGCCGTCGGCCGGCACGTGCCGGTGGAGCGGTTCTTCGTCCGCAACCACACCGGCACCCCGCTGATCGACCCCGGGGCCTGGCGGTTGCGGCTGTACGGCAGCGGCCTGCGCGGCGCCCCGACGGCCGAGCGGCCGGTGGAGTTCGACCTGGCGGGCCTGCGGGCGCTGCCCGAGACCCGGATCAGCGCGGTGATCGAGTGCGCCGGGAACGGCCGGGACTACTTCCGCCGCCAGCAGGGCCAGAGCGTCCCGGGTACGCCGTGGACGCTCGGCGGGATCGGTTCGGCGGCCTGGCGGGGCGTCCGGCTGGCGGAGGTGCTGCGGGCGGCCGGACTGACCGGGGAGGCGGTCGACGTGCTGCCGACCGGCCTGGACGCGAACTACGTGGTCGACGGCGTCGACCACGGCCCGGTGCGCCGCCCGCTGCCGGTCGCCAAGGCGTTGGACGACGCGCTGCTCGCGTACGAGATGAACGGCGCGCCGCTGACCCCCGATCACGGTGCGCCGCTGCGGCTGGTGGTGCCCGGCTGGGTGGGGATCGCCTCGATCAAGTGGGTCGGCACCATCGAGGTGGCCGACCACCCGCTCCACTCGCCGTGGAACACCGACTTCTACCGGATGTTCGGGCCCGATCACCCGCCCGGCGGCGGCGAGCCGCTCACCGCGCAGGTGGTCCGGAGCGCGTTCGAGCTGGCCCCGGGGGCGGTGCTGGAGGCGGGCCGCAGCCACCGGCTGCACGGGCGCTCGTGGTCCGGCGCGGCGGCGGTGCGCCGGGTCGAGGTGAGCAGCGACGGCGGCCGGACGTGGCGGCGCGCCGCGCTGCACGGCGGCTCGCACGCCGACGACTGGGCGCGCTGGAGCGTCGACTGGCGCCCCGAGCGGCCCGGCCGGTACGAGCTGCGTGCCCGCGCGACGGACCGCCGGGGGAACAGCCAGCCCGAGCGGGCGGTGTTCAACCGGGAGGGCTACCTGTTCGGCGCGGTGGTGGCCCACCCGGTGACGGTGGTCTGACGCGGCCCGGTGGCCGGTGGTCCGAACCCGCCTGAGAGGGCGTTCGATAGGGGATTCCCCCCAACTGTCCGGCTTTGAATGGTGCGGCACGGACTCGGTTCCAGGATCTCGTGGCGGCCGGGTCCGTGTCCGCGATATTGATCAACCGTGACGGAACGACGCCGGTATCCCTCGGACCTGAAGGACGACCAGTGGGAGCTCATCGAGCCCATGCTGCTGGAGTGGCGACGCACTCGCGCCGAAGGGCGTGAGCCCACGACCGAGCTGCGCGAGGTGGTGAACGCGATCCTCTACGTCGCGCGGACCGGGATCGCCTGGCGCTACCTGCCGCACGACTTCCCGCCCCACACCACCGTCTACGGCTACTTCAAGGAATGGGAACGCGACGGCACCACCGAGCAGATCCACGACACGCTCCGTGACCAGCTGCGGGCGAAGAAGGGCCGTCGGGTCCTGCCGACAGCGGCGATCATCGACGCCCAGTCGGTGAAGGCCTCGCCGAACGCCCCGGCCGACAGCCAGGGCTACGACGGTGGGAAGCGGGTCAAGGGCCGCAAGCGCCACATCGCCACCGACACCCTCGGCCTGCTCCTGGTCCTGATCGTCACCGCCGCCGGGGTCCAGGACTCCGCCGGCGGCAGGCAGGTCCTGGACACCCTCGCCGCCCAGTGGCCCACGGTGACCAAGGCGTGGGTGGACGCCGGCTACAACAACGGCGTCGTCAGGCACGGCGCCGCACTCGACATCGACGTCGAGGTCGTGGCCCGGGACAAGGAACAGAAGGGCTTCGTCGTGCAGCCGATCCGCTGGCGCGTGGAGCAGACCTTCGGGATCATGTCCCGGTACCGGCGCCTCCACCGCGACTACGAGGAACTGCCGGACCGGTCACGCTCGATGATCCAGTGGGCCATGGTGAACTCCATGGCCGACCGCCTGACCGCCAGCCCGGACAGAACCGGGCAATACCTCCGCCCGAAACCGCTCGCGGCAGCCTAAATCGGTATCGAACGCCCTCTGAGGGACGGCCGCCGGCCCGGATCCGCCCGGGCTCAACCGGTGGACTGGACCTCGTACGGGGCCGGGTACCGCGTCTCGTACGGGGTCAGCACCAGCCGCACCACGTCCTCCAGGCGTCGTCGGGCGTCCCCGAGGGTGGTGCGGCCGGTCACCCAGGCGGTCAGCTCGCCCTGCCAGGCGTGGGCGACGATGTGCCGCACCAGGTCGCTGGACGCGGCCGGCACCTCGGCCGTCACCGCCTGCAGGGCGGTGCTGTCGGCCCGGGCCATGCCCTGGAGCGCCTCGCTGGCGAACGGATCGGTGGAGGCGGCCACGGCTACCCGTAGCCGGGCGAGTTCGGGCTGCCGCTGGTAGGCCCGCATCCCGCCCCGGACGAACCGGACCGCCCGGTCGGTGTCGCCCGACCCCGCCCGGGGCCCGCGCAGCTCGGCCACCAGGTCGGCCAGCAGCAGGCGGTGCCAATCGGCGATCGCCGCCGCCAGGAGGTGGTCCTTGGAGGAGAAATAGCGGTACGCCGTCCCCAGGGCGACTCCGGACCGCTCGCAGACTTGCTTCATCTGCAGCCGCTCGACGCCGATCTCGTTCACCAGGGCGAGCGCGGCCGCGATCAGGCTTTCGCGGCGTTCGAGCTGACGCGGAGACATCGCCTCCACCGGTCGTGGTGACAGGTCAACCTTGGTCACCCGCACCATGATACGGGCCGGGGCCGCTCAGGAGTATGACGCCGACCGGCCCCCTTCCGTTCGCCTGTGGGTCACCGGGGTGCGGAAGCACCGGGTCCGTTCCCGAACCCCGGCGCCGGCCCGCCGCCGCGGGCCCTACGGCTGGCGGCGGATCAGCGCCTCCTGGACGGCCGAGGCGACCAGCCGGCCCTCCCGGTCGTAGAACTCGCCGAGGGCCAGGCCCCGGCCGTCCGAGGAGGACGGGCTGCGCTGGGCGAACAGCAGCCACTCGTCGGCCCGGAACGGGCGGTGGAACCACATCGCGTGGTCCAGCGAGGCCATCAGCAGCGTGGGCGGCTCGGTGCGCTGGAAGAAGTTCGGCTGCTCGTCCAGCCCGGCGGTGGAGGCCAGGGTGAGGTCGGACAGGTAGACGAGCGCGGCGGCGTGCAGCAGCGGGTCGCCGGCCGGCAGCGGGGAGGCGGTGCGCATCCAGACGAACTGCTGGAGCAGGCCCGGGACGGCCGGTGGCACCCCGGGGGCCTGCGGCGGGACGAAGCGCACGTCGAGGTCGCGGAAGCCGCCGCCGACGGCGACCGCCCTGCGGACCTCCTCCGGCGCGCCGGCGACGGCGTCCGGGAGGGACTCCGGGCCGGGCAGCGACGGCACCTCGCGGTGGCGGTCGGGGCCCGGCTCGGGGTGCTTGAGGGAGACGGAGAGCGAGAAGATCTCGCTCTCCCGCTGCACCGCCGTCACCCGGCGGGTGGTGTAGGAGACGCCCTCGCGCACCCGCTCGACCACGTAGTCGATCGGCTGGGCCGGGGTGCCCGGCAGCAGGAAGTAGCCGTGCAGCGAGTGCACCGGGCGCAGGTCCTCGCAGGTGCGCCCGGCGGCGACGAGCGCCTGCGCGGCGACGTGGCCGCCGAAGGCGCGCATCGGGGCACCGGCGTGGCAATAGCCCCGAAACGTGTTCTCGTCCAGCTGCTCCAGCTCCAGCAGCTCGGCGAACGGGGAGGCCGGGCGGGCGTCCCGGGCGGCCCGGACAGGCGATACGGTCAGGTCGGTCACGAGGTCATAGTGGCAGAAGCCAACCGTGTCGTGGTGTGACATGGGTAACGCTCCCGAGGTGCTGTGGCCCGTAGAACACGTTTCAGTCCAGTACGTGACGCGAGGGGCTGTCAGACCCCTCACCTAGCGTGTTCGGCATGACGCGATCCGCACAGGCGTACGCCTATCTGCGCCCGTCGGCCGTCCTCGACGGTGCCGACGGCCGACGCCTCGACCTGGCCACCTCCGGGGGCGCAACCCCGCTCGGCGCGGTCGCCAACCCGCGCTTCTTCGCGGGCTTCCTGGCCGACCCGGCGCCCGCCGCCGCGGCGCTGCTCGCGGTAGCGGACGTCGCCGCCGCCCGCTACCACCAGCCGCAGCTGCGGGCCTCGCTCGACCCGGTGGTCACCGCCAACGGGGACCGGTTGCGCTTCGAGTCCTTCTCCGGCTGCTGCGGCGTCTACGCCCGGCTCGACGTGCTGCAGGCCGGGCTCGACGGCGACGAGATCGGCCACGGCACCACCAACGTGGATGTCAACGACCCGCTGCGGGAGGCGCTGACCAGGATCGGCCCGGCCGACCCGCTGCACCTCGCGGTCGGGCCGGACACGCTGGAGGTCACCGTTTTCGACGGCCCGCTGGTCGAGAAGAAGGTGCCGCTGCCGGAGCGCTGGCTGCGCGGCTTCGCCGAGACCCAGGTCGTCGCGGCCGGCTTCGAGTTGCGGGCCGAGCTGCCCGCGGCCGAGGCGGTGCGGTTCCTGCGCGCGCTGCCGCGCGGCGGGCGGGGCGGCGTCGGCTGGGTCGTCCCGGCCGGGCGGACGCTGCGGCCGACCACCCGCCCGGTGCCCGGGGCGGTCTGCCTGCCCGGGCCGGAGCGGCTGGTGGCGCTGCAGCGGGTGCTGCGGCACGCGCTCGCCCTGCGGGTGTACGGGCCGGTGGCCGCCGGGGAGCCGGCCGGCTCCGCCTGGGAGGTGGTGCTGCCCGGCATGCGGCTCACCCTGACGCTGTCGCCCGATGCCTCCCGGGGCTTCTCCGGCGAGGGCGGGGTGCTGGACGCACTCGCCACCGCGACGGCGGAGCGGGACGCCGAGCTGGTGTCGGTGCTGCTCGCCTGGGAGCCCCGGATCGAGGTCGGGGAGCTGGCCGAGCAGTCCGGCCTGAGCCCCGAGCGGGTCCGGGCCGCGCTCACCCGGCTCGGCACCGCCGGCCAGATCGGCTACGACACCGCCGAGGCCGCGTACTTCCACCGGCAGCTCCCGTACGACGCCGGGCGCGCCGACACCGCCAACCCGCGGCTGCGGGCGGCCAGGGCACTGGTCGAGGCGGGCGCGGTGCGGCTGGAGGAGGGCGGCGCGACGGCCGTCGTCACGGTGGACGACCACCTCCAGCGGGTGCGCGCGGACGAGGCGGGGCGGATGAGCTGCACCTGCCTGTGGTGGGGCAAGTACCGGGGCGGGCGCGGGCCGTGCAAGCACGCGCTGGCGGTCGGCATGGTGCGGTCGGCGGGGGCGGAGTCGCGGTCGGTGGAGTCGCGGTCGGTGGAGTCGCAGGTGACGGGGTCGGCGGAGTCGGTGGAGAAGGGGGCCGGGGCGTGAGCACGACGACGGACGCGGGGCGGCCGGACGGGGTCGAGGAGCTGCTGGCGGCCGTCCGGTCCGGGCGGCTGGAGCGGATACCGGGGCTGCTGGCCGGGCTGGACGCGGCGCAGCGGCGGGCCTGCCTGCCCGGGCTCAAGGCGTTGCGCAAGGAGCTGCGCCAGGACTGGTCGCAGGGCGCCATCGACACCAGGGGCAGGCTGCTGGTGGCCGGGGCCGCGTGCCACGCCGGGCCGGCCGGCGCCGCCGCCTGGCTGGCCGGCGGCGACCTCACCGTCCGCGACTGGGCCCGGAACTCCGCGCTGCACACGGTGGTCGAGGCGCAGCCGGAGCAGTGGCAGGTCGAGGTGGCCACCCGGCTGGCCGCCCGGCCGGTCCGGGGCTGGGGCTGGTCGATGTACCCGCTGATCGAGGCCGTGGTCCGGCGCACCGGCTGCGAGGTGCCGAGGGACGAGGCCTTCGCCCGGGCCTGGCTGGACGGCTCCTGCGGCCGGGGCGGCCCGCGTCCGACGCTGGCCGAGCAACTGCGCGCGGACTCCTTCACCCCGGTGCTGCTGCCCGTGGTCTTCCAACTCGCGGACGTCGGCTACGCGTTGACGATCCGGCTGAGCCCGCGCCCCGGCGACGTCTGGACCGAGGCGATCGCCGAGCTGGCCGCGGCCGGGGTGGTGGACCGGGCGGCGGTGATCGACCGCTGCCTGGCCCGACTGCTGCGCGGCGGCAAGCCGGCCGACCAGCGCGCCTTCCTGGAGGTGCTGCGGGCGCTCGCCCCGACGCCCGAGGAGTACGCGGCCCGGGTGCGCGACGTGGCGGCGCTGCTGGCCGGCCCGTCGGTGATCGCCGGGCACGCCCAGGGGGTGCTCGCGGCGCTGGACGAGGCCGGGCTGATCGAGCCCGAGGTGCTCTACGAGGCTTCGGCGGTGGTGCTGTTCCGGACCGAGAAGAAGCTGGTGCGCGCCCAGCTGGGCTGGCTGGAGCGGGCCGCCCGGCGCGCGCCCGGGCGCTCCGGGCCGGTGGTGCTCGCGGCGGCCGAGGCGTTCGGGTGCGCGGACACCGGCGTCCAGGAGCGGGCGCTGAACGTGGTGGCCCGTCACCTCGCGGCGGCGGGGGAGGCGGTGCTGCCGGAGCTGCGGTTCGCGGCCGAGGCGCTGAACCCGGTCCACCACCGGCGCGCCGGTGAGCTGTTCGGTGCACCGGTCGGCGTGCCGGTCGGCGGCGACGACGATGACCCGGACACCGGCTGGAACGACGTCCTGCCGCCCGTCCCCGTGCCGAGCCCGCTCGGCGCTCCGGTCGCCTCGGCGGCCGAACTCGCGGAGGAGCTGTCCGCCCTGCTGGCCTCCCGGGAGCCCGGGGTCACGGCCTTCGAGCGGGTGCTGGACGGCCTGGTCCGGCAGGCCCACCTGGACCGGGCCGCGCTGCTCGCGGCGCTGGAGCCGGTCCGCCGCGCGCATCCGTGGAGCGGCGCCGGCCAGTGGGGGGACTGCACGCCCGGGGACGTGCTGTTCGTCGTGGCCGCGGTGGCGGGCGAAACGCCGCCGCGCCGGCTCTGGGACGCCCTCCGGGGCCGGAACCACTCCCCGCTGCGCGGCGCGCGCACGACGGTTCCCGGCGCCGCGCTCGCCGCCCGACTGGAGGAGGCGGCCTGGCAGGTGACGGCCACCCGGCCGCCGTACCTGCTGGCCACCCCGACGGACGCCACCGGCGCGCTGGACGCGGCGGTGCTGGTCGAGCGGATCGCCGGGTACGAGGCGGCGGGCGTCACCGCGGGAGCCGTCGACCTGTCCGCCGCCCTGCTGCGGGTCGGTGCGGGAGGCGGAGAGGGTGTGGAGCGGGCGGACGGCTCGGAGCGTGCGGAGGGAGCGGAGGCGGACGCGGCGGTGCTGAGGGCCGCCGGGGCGCTCACCTCCCCGGCCGGGCGCCGGCTGGCGCACTGGCTGCGCACCGGTGGGCTGCCCGGTCAGCCGTCCGAGCGGGTGCTGTTCGCGCCCGGGCAGGGCCTCCGGCGGGCCAACGTGCACGGGGATCGCTGGTGGGAGGACGTCCAGCGGGTCGCCGTCGCCCAGCCGGGCATCGGCACCGGACCGCAGGGGCCGGACGGCGAACGGCTCGCGCCCGAGCTGCTGGCGCTGCTGGACGGCACCGAGCCCAGCGTGGCCCGCGCCCGCAGGGTGTACGACTGGAGTCGGCGGCCGGTCGCACACTGGTTCGCGATGCTCCCGTGGCACCGGGAGGAGCTGGCCGCGCGCTGGCTCGACCCCTTCGCCGAGGGGGCCGACCGGGACGAGCGCGGCGCCGGCCGTCACCTCCCGCTGCTCGCCGAGGCCGGCGGCCCGGCCGGGCTCGCGCTGCACCTGGCGCTGGCGTACGGCCTGGGCGCCCGGCACACCGAGGACCGGACGGCGGCGGTGGACGCCCTGCTGGTGCTCGCCGCGCGCGGGGACCTGGACGGTGAGCTGCTCGGGCGTGAGCTGGGCGGGCTGGTGGCCTGCGGCACGGTCCTGGCGACCCGGCTGGGCGCGGCGCTCACCATGGCGGCGGAGACCGGTGCGAGTGTCACGGTGTGGTCGGTGCTCGGGCCGGCGCTGCCGGGCCTGCTGGGTGCGACCGATCCGTCCGTGCGGGGGCTGGGCGACCTGGTCGCGCTGGCCGCCGACTGCGCGCGGCGCACCGGGGCCCGCGGGCCGATGGCCGAGGTGACGGCGGTGGCGGAGCGCGCCGGGTCGAGCCGGGTGGTCAAGGAGGCGCGGGCCCTGCGGGACGTCCTCGCGGGGTGAACCGGGGCGGCGGGTGGTGGCGACCGGTGGCTGACAACTGACAGCTGACATGTTTCAGCGAACAACTTTCATCAAACAGATGATGAAATCTGTTCGCTGAAAGTTGTCGGCTGAAGTCTGTTCGCTGAACTCCGTCAGCTGAACTCCGTTACCTCTTCGAGCGCCCCGGCCGTCTCCGGAGCCGACCCGGCCGCAGGCTCCCGCGTACCGACCGCGGGCTCCCGCACGTCGGCCGCGGGCTCGACGGCGCCCCGGGCGACGGCGACGGCGCGCCACCAGAGGCGCAGGGCGGGCGGGTCGGCGGGCTCGAAGGGCTTGCCGGGCCGGGGCGCCGCCAGGCTGGCGCCGAGCGCCTCGGCAGCGGTGACCACCCGTTCGGCGGGCTCGTCCCAGGGGTGCAGCGCGAGGTTGAAGGTGCACCAGTGGATCGGCAGCAGCAGCTCGCCGCCCAGGTCCAGGTGCGCCCGGACGCCCTCCTCGGGCGTCATGTGCACCTCCGGCCAGAAGTCGCTGTACGCCCCGACCTGCATCATCGTCGCGTGGAACGGGCCGAGCCGGCGGCCGATCTCGGCGAACCCGGGGAAGTAGCCGGTGTCCCCGCTGTGGAAGATCCGGTGCCCGCCGCCGGACACCACCCAGGAGGCCCACAGGAACAGCGAGCTGGTGCGCGGGCCGCGGCTGCAGTAGTGGCGGGCCGGCGTGGCGGTCAGGGTCAGCCCGGCGACCTCGGCCGACTCCCACCAGTCCAGCTCGACGATCCGTTCGGCCGGCACGCCCCAGTGCTCCAGGTGCGCCCCGACCCCGAGCGGTACGGCGAACACCGCCTCCGTCCCGGCCAGTGCCCGGACGGTGGCCATGTCCAGGTGGTCGTAGTGGTCGTGGGAGACCACGACGACGTCCACCGGCCCGAGTTCGGACAGCGGCAGCGGTACCGGGTGCAGCCGCTTGGGGCCGGTCCAGGCGAACGGGGAACAGCGCTCGCCCCAGACCGGGTCGAGCAGCACCCGCCGCCCGCCGATCTCGGCGAGCACGGTGGCGTGGCCCAGCCAGGTGAGCCGCAGCCCGGACTCCGGCGGCGCGGCCAGGTCGTCCGGGAGCAGCCGGTGCACCGGGACGGCGGCGGCCGGGAACCGGCGGGTCTTGTCCCCGGTCAGCTGGGCGCGGGTGATCTCCAGCGGGCTGCGCTCGTACACCAGGCGGCGGGTCGGCACGGGGTTGCGGAAGGCGCCGTCGGCGTACTGCGGGGAGCGGCGGATCCGGGCCAGCCGCTCGCCCCGTGGCTCGGCGCCGAAGGCGTCGGTGCGGACCCGGTGCCAGGCGGCCCGGGGCAGTCCGGCCAGGCCGGGGACGGCGCGGTCGGCGGCGGGGCCGGAGGGCGGCGGGACGAACTGCGAGGACAGACCGACGAGGCGGGAGAACCACGGGACGGGGCGGGGCACGGCTCCTCCAAGGACGGTCACGGCTGCCGGGCGGGCCGGGGCGCGCACCGCGGCGACGTCCGAAGTCACGGCGAGCTGCAGGGGGTCACTGCGGTGCGACAACCATCTCGTCGGAGGTTACTCGCCGTGGGCCGTCCGGACCTGGTGGAGGGCCCGGTGCGGTCCAATCGGCGTACCCCGGCCGCGTTTCCGGCGGGCGGGCCGGTACCCGCCGCCCGCCGGACGCGGCCGGTCAGACGTAGAAGCGGGTGATCGTCTCCGCGACGCAGTGCGGCTTGGCGCTCTGCCCGCTCGTGATGGTGAAGCGCACCAGGGCCTGGACGCCGCCCGGCACCTCGGTGGCCGAGAGCAGCTCGGCGGTGGCCCGGATCGCCGTGCCCACCGGCACCGGGGCCGGGAAGCGCACCTTCTCGGAGCCGTAGTTCAGCGCCATCCGCACGCCCTCGACGGCGTAGCACTCCTTGGCCAGCACCGGGATCATCGACTGGGTCAGGTAGCCGTGGGCGATGGTCGAGCCGAACTGGCTCTCCTTGGCCCGCTCCGGGTCGACGTGGATCCACTGGTGGTCGCCGGTCGCCTCGGCGAACAGGTCGATCTGCCGCTGCTCGATGGTGTGCCACTCGCTGGTGCCCAGCTCGGTGCCGACGGCGGCGGTCAGTTCGGCGAGGGAGGCGAAGGTCGTCACGGTGCGCTCCTGGAGAGGGACGGGCCCGGGGTGGGGCCAGGACGCCGGAAGCGTATGCCTACCCATCGGTATCTGTCAGGAGCCCCAGGTGGAACCGGGGCGGGAGACCGGAGCGGGATCCGAAGACCGGAGCGGGAACCGAGGGCCGGAGCGGGAACCGAGGGCCGGAGCGGCAGTCGGAGCCCGGCCGGGGCGGCCGCTCACGGCCGCAGCGCGGCCCGCCCCACGGCGCCGACCCCGGTCGGGAACAGCCGCCGGCCGCTGACCAGCTCCGGCACCAGGGCGACGAACAGCGGCTCCGGGTCGCCCACCCACGGCCGCAGGCCGGAGCGCAGCATCCGCCGCACCTGCTCGGGGTCGCGCACCACGTCGGCCCGCCCGTGCACCAGCACGCTCCACCCGGTGCGGGTGACCGGGTCCAGCAGATCGGCCTGGAAGGCCACCACCGTGCCGTCAAGCCCGCGCGCGGTGGCACTTCCCCGGCGCACGGCGAGCACCAACCGCCCGTCCAGGACCTCGAAGGAGACCGGCAGGACGGCCGGCAGTGCGTGCTCGGTGTACACCACCCGCCCGACGGGCACGGTGCTGAGCAGCCGCAGGCACTCGGCCTCGCTCAGGGTCTCCACACGGTCCTCACGCTCCATGCGTCCGATCGTCCTCGGTCGGCGCGCGCGCCGATAGGGCCCATGGTCCCTGAGCGGACGGGTCGTGAGCCCCGTCGTCGGCCGCCCGGGGCGATAGCCTGCCCGGCGGCGAAACGGTGCCGCGGACCCGAACGGTGAGGCGGGCGGTGACGCGGAGGGCGGTCCGCCCGCGAAACGCGCGGCGGGCGGACCACAGTGGTGGGCGGCGGTCCCGGGTGCGCCGGGGCCGGCCAGGAGGGGGGACCGATGGCGGGCGGGGTCGATCTGGTGGTGATCGGGGCGGACGGCGGGCCCGACCGGGCCTTCGGTGGTGCGGCGCTCGCACCGGAGGGTGCCGGGTTGCTGGCCGAGGTGCTGCCCGGGATGTTCTTCGACACCGGCGCGGCCGGCTGCCGGGTCGTCACGGCGCCGCCGGACGCGGACGCCAACGCGATGCTCACCGTCGTCCGGGAGGCCGCCCAGCACCCCGGACGTTGGCTGGTGGTCTGCCTGGTCGGCCAGTTGATGGCCGACCCGCGCGGGCGCCGGCTCGCCCTGGTCACCGGCGGCAGCACCCCTGACAACGCCTACCGCAGGGGCCTGGCCTGGGACTGGGTGGTCAGCGCGATGGTGCACGGCGACCAGGAGGAGGCGCTGCTGCTGGTCGACGCGGTGGCCGACCGGGACACCTGGGCGGCGCTGGAACGCGGTGGCGAGGACAGCGCGGGCGAACTGCTGAGTTACTCGCGCGTCCCGCTGTGGGGCCGGATCGGGCGCTACGCCCCGGGCAGACGCGGCCGGGACGCCGTACTGCCGGGCGGTGCGGGCTCGTTCAGCCGGGCCCTGACCACCGTCCTGCGGCAGGGCGTCCCGGGCGCCCCCGCGGCCGTCGCCCCGCTGGACCTGCAGCCCGCCGTGGCGGCGCTGACGGACGGGGCGGAACCGGCCGGTAGTTCGGGTGCGCCGGGCGCGCGCCTGCTCGTTCCGCCGTACGGCGGGCGCCTGTTGATGCGCAATCGGGCCGCGGTTCGGGGCGCATTGGCCGGATTGTCGCTTTCCGAAGAACTGTTGGCCGTTCTGTGGCGGGAAAGTGCCCCGACGGAACCGCCTTCCGCGTAAGGTCAGGGGGCCCGAGGTGTTGCCGTGAAGGGGTGGGTTGGCGAAGAATCGATCCCCAGCGGAAAGACCGGCGGGACAGCGGAATTCTTCTGGCGGCCGTGGATCACGGATCGGGTCGGTCGCGATCGAGGTGGGCGATGCGGCAGCGCGGAAATGTGTTGCGCCCCGGGGCGGTTGGGGTCGGTGGGGCGGTTCTGGTGTTGCTGCTCGGGGCTTGTGCGAGCGGTGGTTCCGGCGGTTCCGTCGATCATCTCGGGACGGCGGCGCCCACGGTTGCGGGAGTGGTTCCGCTCACTCCTTCGAGTGGTTCCTCAAACGCCTCCATCGCGCCGACCGACGGCCCGGAAGGAGCGATGGGCCGACTCGCCCTGAAGACTTATCAGGACTGGTGGCAGGCGCAGACCGAGGCATTCGCACGCACGGATTCGGACGGATTCACGCTGGAGTCCTACTCCTCCGGCCGTGCGTTGTCGGACGCCCTCGTCGGCCTCCGTCAACTGCGCGACGCCAAACTGGTGATGACCGGAACACCGCGCAATTCCGCGGTGGTCAAGGCCGTCGATCTCCGGGCCGATCCGCAGACCGCCGTGATCGAGGACTGCGTCGACGTGTCGGACTGGCATCGCGTCGACGCCGTCACGCGGGCCGCGAAGGACCCGGCCCAGCGGCTGAACCGCTACCTGGCGACGGCGTCCCTGCGCTGGTTCCAAGCACGTTGGCTGATCTACGACTTCAAGCGGGAGGTGGACCGGACATGCTGACCAATCCGAACAGGCGTCATCGGGCCCGGCGATTCGTGATCCTCGCACCGTTGTCCGCCGGGTTGCTGCTTTCCACGGCGCTGACGGCGTCGGCGGACGAACCACCGATCGGGGGCGCCGAGCAGTGCGCCCCCGACAAGATCTGCTCGGACGTCCACACCGGCGGCAGCACCCCGAAACCCGGGTCCACCCAGCCGGGCGGTGGCAACAATTCCTCCGACGGTCCGCTGGTGTGCAGTTACCACGGCGTGGAATGGGCCTGCCACGACCCGGAACGCGGCTGGTTCAACAGCGACGTGGGCTGCTACTTCAAGGTGCAGGTCCCGCAGCCGCCCGAGGGGGCGCCCGAGTGGGAGGGGCACAAGTCCTCGGAGGGCACGGTCTACACCAAGATCTGCCCGCAGACCGGCGGCGGCACGGACGGCGTCCAGAGCGTGTTCGAGTCGCAGGCGCCGGCCGGACCGCCGGTGCTCAACCTGGCGGCCATCGGCCTCAGCCTCGCCCACGAGATGCGGTTCCCGAAGCCGGCGGCGGGGGTCGCGCCCAAGGCCACGGCCGTGGTCAAGGCGCCGGTCTGGCTCTGGCTCGACGGCGTCAAGGCGCCCGAGCCGAAGACGCTCGCGGTGCCCGGCGCCTCGGTGACCGTCACGCCCGTGCTGAAGAACGTGACCTGGACCTTCGACAAGGGCGTCGGCGTGACCTGCGACAAGCCCGGGACGCCGTACGACCCGAAGTACGGCGCGGCCAAGTCCCCGGACTGCGGGTACGAGTTCGCCGTCGGTTCGGGCACCAGGAAGGACGGGGTCTTCGCCGGCACCGTGACGGCGAACTGGCAGGGCCACGTCGTCGTGACCGGGCCGAACGCCAAGACCTTCGACGTCGACATCCCGCAGTCCTCGGGCTTCACGCTCAAGGTCGCCGAGATGCAGGTCCTCAACTGACCTCGCCACGAAGGCGATTCGACCACCGATGATCCAGAGACGAACGAGGGAAGGGCGGAACCCGGTGGAGAACCGTACATTCGCGACGCCGGGATCCGGCACACCCGCGGGCGCCGTGGCGTCCGTGGCGCTCCCGGAGCAGCAGGAGCAGGGCGGCGGTCCGGGCAAGGGCCGGGGGCGGGCGGTGCCGCACGCGCCCGGGCGGACCATGCGGGCGAGGCGGCGGCGGCCGGCGGTGCTGGCGATGGCGGTCGCGCTGATCGCGGCCGGTGGGCTCGGCGGGGCCGTCCTCTACAACAGCACCGGCCAGCGGGTCGCGGTGCTCGCCCTCGCCCGGGACGTGCCGTGGGGCCAGGTGATCACCGAGGACGATCTGGTGGTGGCCCGGATCGCGGGCGACCCCGCCCTGCACCCGGTGTCGGCCCTGGACCGGACGAAGGCGATCGGCATGCGGGCCGCCACCGACCTCAAGCGCGGCGCGATGCTCACCAGCGGCGACCTGGCCCAGGGCCTCACCGTGCAGCCCGGGCAGATCGTGGTCGGGGTGTCGGCCAAGCGCAGCCAGCTGCCCGCCAGCCGGCTCCTGCCCGGGGTGCAACTGGTCGTGGTCTACACGCCCGACAACGGCCGGGCCGACTCGCTGCCCGCGACGGTGATCACCGTCGGCCGGGTGGACACCGACGGCAGCCAGGTGGTCGACGTGGCGGTCGGCACGGCGGACGGGCCCCGGCTGGCGCAGTGGGTGGCGAGCGGGCGGATCCAGGTGCTGCTGGCACCGCGCGGCGCCTCGGCCGGGGGCAGCGGCGCGCCGAGCCCGGCACCGGGCGGGGCGCCCGCCACGGGTACGCCCGCGGCCGGCACGGCCTCCGCCGGGGCCGGCGTGCCCGGGTCCCCGACCGCGACGGGTGGCGCCTGATGGCGGTGATCGCGGTGGTCGGCGGCCCGGGCGCGCCCGGCGCGACCACGACCGCTCTGGCGCTGCTGCTGGCCTGGCCGCTCCAGCCCGGCCGGCGGATCGTGCTGGTCGAGGCCGACCCGGACGGTGGCGCCGTGCTCGCGGGCGCCCTGGAGGGCCGGGTCGAGGCGGTCTACGGGCTGCGCAACCTGGCCGTCGCCGACCGGCGCGGGCTGCTCGCGCAGACCATCTGGGAGCAGCTGATCGACCTCTCGCCCGAGGGCGACGCCGTGCGCCTGCTGCTGCCCGGGCTGACCGATCCCACCCAGGCCCCCGGCCTCGCCTACACCTGGGAGCCGCTCGCCGAACTGCTGCACGGCATCGAGCAGCAGGGCTACGACGTCATCGTGGACCTCGGCCGCTCCGGCGCCACCGGCGCGAGCGCGGTGCTGGCCCGCCGGGCGGACGTGGTGGCGGTGACCGTCCGGACGACGCTGCGCGGGCTGAGCTCGGTCCGGCCCCGGCTGTCCGCCCTCGCCGAGGACCTGGCCTCCGCCGGCACCGGGACGGACGCGCTCGGCCTGCTGCTGGTCGCCGAGGGGCCGTACGCGCGGGCGGAGGTGACGCGCGAACTCGGGCTGCCGGTGCTCGGGGTGCTGCCGCACGCCACCCGGACGGCGAAGGTGCTCTCCGACGGCGGTGACACCACCGACCGGCGGTTCGTGCGCTCCGAGCTGATGCGGACGGCGCGGTCGGCGGCGGACGAGGTGCAGCTGCTGGTCCGCCGCAGGCGGCAGCGGCTCGCGCCGAACGCCGAAGCGGCGGCGGCGTCGGGGGTGGGGCAGGCGAAGGTCCGGCCGGCGCCGCTCGCTCCGGCGGCGGGTGCGGTGCCGACGCCGCAGCCGACCCCGGTGGCGCCGGCCGCGCCTTCGGTGCCGATCCAGCCGATACCGACGCCCGCATCGACGGTGTACGGGCAGGCCCCCTATGCCCAGGCTCCCCATGCCCAGACCTCGTACGGGCAGGCTTCGCACGGGCAGACGCCGTACGGGCAGACCTCGTACGGACAGGCCGCCCACGGACAGAGCGCCTACGGCCAGGCGTCCTACGACGCCGCGGAGGCCGAGCCGCCGTCGTACACCCCGCCCCAGCCGGTCCCGCCGGTGATCGTTACCGGCCCGGTGGCGCCGCTCGCCGGGCTCGCGCCGCAGCCGGCCGCACCGGCGCCGTTCCCGGCGCACGTGCAGCCGCCGCAGCAGGACGATCAGGACGACCGGTACCCGCTTCAGCAACCGAGCGTGACGGATGGTCAGGTGCAGGTGAACGGGCAGTACCCGCACAACCCCGGGGAGGTGCTCCGTGCGCGGTAGTCCCCTGCACCAGCGCCCCGCCGCCGACCCGGCCGCGCTGCCCTGGACCGTGCCGACGGCCACTCCGGCGCCCGCGACCGGCCCGCTCGCACCGGGCCCGCTCACACCCGGTCCCGTCGCGCCGCAGCCGGTCTCGCCCGGCCCGGTCGCGCCGCAGCCCGGCGCGTCCGGGCCCACCGCCGTACCCGCCCAGCTGCCCTCGCTGGACCTGCGCGGCGCCGCCACCCGGCCGGCCGTCGACCCGCAGGTCGCCCGCGAGCTGAAGCGCCAGGTCGCGGCCGAACTGCACCAGCAGATCAGCCGGTTGACCGCCACCTCCGGCTCCGAGCCGGACCGGGCCACCCGCCGCCAGCGCGGCCGGGCGCTGATCGAGGAGTCCGTCGCCCGCTGGTCCGACGCCTACGCGCAGACCCACGGCATCCCGCCCACCCGGGAGCAGGACCGCGCGCTCGCCGAGGCCGTCTTCGACCTGCTCTTCCGGGCCGGCCGGCTCCAGCCGTACCTGGACGACCCGGAGATCGAGAACATCCTGATCAACGGCTGCGACGACGTCTGGGTCTCCAAGGTGCACCAACCCCTGCGCCAGGTACCGCCGGTGGCCGACAGCGACGCCGAACTCATCGAGCTGCTGCAGGACCTGGCCCGCCAGCACGGGGGCGGCGAGCGCAGCCTGTCCACCGCCAGCCCGACCCTTGCGCTCCGGCTGGAGGGCGGCATGCGTCTGCAGGCGCTCACCGAGGTGACGCCCCGCCCGTACGTGGCGATCCGGCGCCACCGGGTGGCCTCCGCGACGCTCCCCGAGATGGTCGAACTCGGCACCCTGGACGGCACCTTGGCCGCGTTCCTGGCCGCCGCGATCCGGGCCCGGAAGAACGTGATGATCACCGGCACCCAGGGCGTCGGCAAGACCAGTCTGCTGCGCGCGATGGCCGCCGAGATCCCGCCGGACGAGCGGATCGGCACCCTGGAGTCGGAGTTCGAGCTCTGGCTGCACACCCTCGGACACCTGCGCCAGGTCGTCCCGATGGAGGCCCGCGAGGGCAACGGCGAGCGCGTCGAGGGGCGGCTGGCCGGGGAGTTGTCGATCGGCGACCTCATCCCGGCCGCGCTGCGGATGACCCTCTCGCGCATCATCGTCGGCGAGGTCCGCTCCGGCGAGGTCGTCCCGATGCTGCGGGTGATGACCAACGGCGAGGGCGGCTCGATGTGCACCCTGCACGCCCGCGGCCCGCACATGGTGGTCGACCGCATCGCCGAACTCTGCCTGGAGTACGGCTCGCACATGACCGACTCGCTCGCCTACCGGCTCACCGCCAACGCCCTGGACCTCATCGTGCACGTCACCATGGTCGACGAGACCGCCGTCGGCGGCCGCCGGCACCGCTACGTCTCCCACGTCCTGGAGGTCACCGGCCTCGGCGAGAGCGGCCGCCCCGCGCTGAACACCGTCTTCGGCCCCCGGCCGGACCTCGGTGAGCCGCGGGCCGTCCCGCACACCCCGCCGCAGTGCCTGGACGACCTGCGCCGGGCCGGTTTCGACGCCGGCCTGCTCGGTTCCCGGTACGGGAGTTGGGCCACCCCGCTGCAGCTGCGGATCGGCGGTGGCGCGCGGTGATGCTGCTGTTCGCCCTGTGCGGGCTGGCGGTCGCGGGCGGCCTGGTGGCCCTGGTGGCCTGGGCCCGCGGCAGCGAGACCGTGGACGACGTGGACACCGCCGCGGGGACCAACCTGCTGGCCGGGCGCGCCCACGTGTTCTGGTACGGCGCGCCCGGCTCGGCCGCGCCCCGGATGGTGCGGCTGCGCCGGGTCCAGCTGCCGCTCGCGCTCGTCGGCGCGCCGCTGGCCTGGCTGTTCACCGGCATCCCGCTGACCGCGCTGCTGGTGCCGCTGGCCGTCTTCGGCCTGCCCTGGCTGTTCGACACCACCCGCCCGGACACCCGCCGGATCGAGCGGCTGGAGGCGCTGTCCGAGTGGACCCAGCGGATCGCCGACGTGCTGCTGCTCGGCGTCGGCCTCAACCAGGCCATCATCACCAGCCGCCGCACCGCCCCCGCCGCCCTGGAGGACGAGATCGGCGAGCTGGCCGCCCGGCTGCAGGCCCGCTGGCGGCCCGAGGAGGCGCTGCACGCCCTCGCCGACAGCCTCGCCGACGCCACCGCCGACAAGGTGCTCGCCGCGCTCGTGCTGCGGGCCGGGGACAGCGGCCCCGGCCTGGCCCGCACGCTCTCCGACATGGCGGACTCGGTGCGCGAGGAGGTCCGTCAGCGCCGCGCGATCGAGGCCGACCGGGCCAAGCACCGGACCACCATCCGCTGGCTGGTCGGCATCATCGTGCTGGTCGTCACGGTCGGTTCCTTCAACACCGAGTACACCCGGCCGTACGGGACCGTCCTCGGTCAGCTGGTCCTCGCCGTGGTCGCCGCCCTGTTCGTCGTGATCATCGCCTGGATGCGGGCGCTGGCCTCCCACCCGCCGGTGCCCCGGCTGCTCACGCCCGACCGGCGCAGCAGGAGCGGACGGCGGACGAGCGCCCGGGCGGCCGAGCCCGCGCCGGCCGAGCGGCTCGGGGAGGTCCGGTGATCTCCCCCTGGTCCGTGCTGGCGGGCGCCGTGGCGGCCGGCGGCCTCGCCCTGCTGGTCGCCGAACTGCGGCCCGCGCCCCCGGACCTGCGCCAGGCGCTGGACCGGCTGCACGCCGTCCCCGCCGACCGCGTGCAGGACCCGGACGAGCGGCCGCGCTGGTACGACCGGATCGGCGAGCGCTCCCTCCAGCTGCGCGGGGTCTCCGTCCCGCGCCGCGAACTCGCCCTGATCGGCCGCACCCCGGCCCGGTTCATGGTGCACAAGCTGCTGTTCGCCGCGATCGGGCTGGTGCTGCCCGCCTACCTGGGCGCGATGGCCGTGCTGATGGACATCGGCCTGCCCTTCGCACTGCCGCTGGTCGCCGGGCCGCTGCTGGCCGGCCTGCTGTGGTTCGTCCCGGACGCCATCGCGCGCGGCGAGGCCAAGGAGGCTCGCACCGAGTACCTGCACGGCATCGCCGCCTACCTGGAACTCGTCGCGCTGGAGCGGGCCGCCGACTGCGGGCCCGCCGAGGCGCTGCGCCGGGCCGCCTCGGTCGGGCAGGGCGTGGTGTTCCGGCGGATCCGCGACGCGCTGGAGCGCGCGGCCACCGACCGCCTCCCGCCGTGGGCCGGACTCGACGCGCTGGCCGAGGAGTTGGGGCTCAGCCCGCTGCAGGACGTGGCCGACATCATGCGGCTGTCCGGCACCGACGGCGCCGCCGTGTACGACACCCTGCGGGCCCGCGCCAAGGGCCTGCGCGGCGAACTGCTCGCCGAGGACCTCGCCCGCGCCAACGCCGACAGCGAGCGGATGGTCGCGCCGGGGGCCGCCCTGACGCTGCTGATGACCGTCCTGATCGTCTTCCCCGCGCTCCACCAGATGCTCAACTGACGCCCGATGTCCGCCTCGCGCCGGAATCCACACCGGCGCCCGACGTTCGACCGCGCCTGATCCACGTCCGTTCCAGAGCAGCCGACACCACGCACCACCACACCACACCGTCACGTCCCCCGGGAGAACCCGATGACCGTACGACTCGCCCACCTGGCCGGCCGGGTGCTGCGGCCCGTCCTGCTACCGGTGCAATTCGCCCTGCTGCTGTTCACGCTGCGGCTCGGCCGGCTCCGGGCCGCCCGCGCGCGCGGTGACCGCGGCGCGATCAGCATCGAACTCGCCCTCGCCATCATCGCGTTGGTGTTCGTCGCGGGAGCCGTCGCGACCGCGCTGTACCTGCTGAAGGACAAGGTCGTCCAGAAGGTGGAGCAGGACCCGAACATGCCGGGCGGCGCGGGCGGCGCCACCAAGTGACGCACCGTCCTCTCCGCCGCAGCGACGACCGGGGGTCGATGAGCGTCAGTCTCGCCATCGTCTTCCCGGTCGTCCTGCTGCTCCTGCTGCTCGTCGTCCAGGCCGCGCTGTGGTGGTACGACCGGCAGGTCGCGCTCACCGCCGCCCGTGAGGGCGTGGACGCCGGGCGGGTGCAGGGGAACGCGACGGACGAGGTGAAGAACGAGGCGGCGCGGCGCCAGGCCCGGGACTTCCTCGACCGGCAGGGTGCGCACGGCTACACGGTGACGACCGACGGCAGCACGCCCGTGACCATCCGGGTCACCGTCGAGCTGACGCCGCCGCTGCTGATACCCGGGCTCTCGGCGCCCACCATCACGCAGTTCGCGGAGGCGCCGCGGGAGCGTTTCGTACCACCGGTGGTGAAGCCGTGAGACGGGGACGGACCGGTGCGCGCCCGCCCGGTTCGCGCCTGCGCCGGTGGCGCCCGCGACGGCGGGACCGCGGCGGGGTCGCGATCGAGGCGGCGATCGTCGTGCCGCCCGTGGTGGGCCTGGTCCTGGTGGCCATCGCCGCCGGACGGGTGCAGACCACGGCCGGCAGCGTGGAGGCCGCCGCCCGTGCCGGGGCCCGGACCGCCTCGCTGCAGCGCAGCGTGGACGGGATGGACCAGCCGGCCAGGGACTCCGCCCTCGCCTCGCTGCGCCAGCAGGGCGTGTCCTGCCGGAACGGCGACGTCCGGGTGGTCAAGGGCGAGCTGGGGCTGCCGGGCGGCCCGGTCACGACCGTCAAGGTCACGGTGGTCTGCGACGTCGAACTGGCCGACCTGCTCGGCGGACCGTCCGGCGTACCCGTGACGAAGCACCTCGTCGGCGAGTTCACCTCGGTGGTGGACCGTTACCGGGGCGCATGACGAAACGTGCCGCCACCACCGGGAAGACGGGGGATTGGAGGCGGCCCGTGCGGGGGAGACGCAAGCGGAGAGCGCCCGGGGGATGACAGAACGGTACCGAGCGGCGCCCGGTGGGGGCCGGTGGGGAGAGCAGCGTGCGGATTGGGGGGAGGGGATGCGGGTGGTGAGCCGGCTGCGGCGACGGGCGCGGGCGCGCCGGTCCGACCGGGGCGCGGTGGCCCTCTTCGTCGCGATCTGCGCGGCCTACGTCGTGCTCGTCATCGCCCTGGTGATCGACGCGGGCGGCCGACTGCGGGTCGCCGAGCGCACCGACGCCTACGCCCAGGAGGCCGCGCGGGTCGGCGGACAGCAGCTCGACCAGGCCGCCGTGCTGCGGGGGGCGGGCTTCCGGGTCGAGGAGAAGTACGTCCGGGACGCCGCCGACGCCTACCTCGGCCTGTACGGCCTGAAGGCCGGCGACATCGAGTTCTCCGGTGACGGCAAGGTCGTCACCGTCACCGTGCAGGCCGACTACCGGCCGGTCCTGCTGGGCGCTCTCGGGGAGCGGAAGGTAACGGGCAAGGGCAGTGCGACCCTCGTCCACGGAGTCGAGAAAGCGGAGACCGACTGATGGCCGCGCCACGTGCCAAGGACCAGGCCCGAACCGCCCAGGCCCGTACCGGCCGGGCCGGGGCCGCGCATCGAGGCGGCGGGGGCGCGCGACGACCCGCCGCCCCCGCACCCCGACCGCCCCGCCGTCGAGGCCGCGGCGGCGCCCTGATCACCGCGCTCGGCGCGCTGGTCGCCCTGCTCGTCCTGTTGTTCGGCGTCCCCGCGCTGCTGCTGTACGGCACCCACGCCGTCGCCGGCATGGGCGAGGTCGCGCCGGGCGGCGTGGGCGAGGCGCTCACCGGTCCGGACGACGGACGGCTGTTCCTGTGGGCGCTGGTGGTGGTCGGCTGGCTCGCCTGGGGGTGCTTCGCGCTCTCCGTCCTGCTGGAGATCCCCGCCCAGCTGCGCGGCCGGATCGCCCGCCGGATCCCGGCCTTCGGCTGGAGCCAACGGCTCGCGGCCGGGCTGGTCGGCTCGGTGCTCGCCCTGCTGCCGGTGGCCGGTTCGGCCTTCGCGGCCGTCCCCGAACCGGCCCACGCCCCCGCCGTCCAGGCGCAGTTGACCCCGGGCGTGCAGCGCGCCGCCCTGCCCGCCGCGCAGGCCGCGCCCGCGCCGGCGCCCGCCGCCGAGCAGCAGCCCACGTACACCGTGCGGGACAGCCGGCCTGCCGACAGCCTGTGGACCATCGCCGAGCGCCAACTGGGCTCGGGTGAACGCTGGGTGGAGATCGCCAAGCTCAACGACGGCCGGGCGATGGACGATTCGGGCACCCGGTTCGACGCCGACCGGCCGATCCAGCCCGGGTGGGAACTGCTGATGCCGGCGGACGCCAAGCCGGACGCGGCGAAGAGCCCCGCTCCGGCTCCGGCTCCGGCTCCGACACCGGCTCCGGCTCCGGCCCCGACACCGGCTCCGGCTCCGGCGGGCGGTGCGGCACAGGGGGCTCCGCAGGGCACGACGCCGCAGGCCGGCACCGAGCCCGGTGCGGGGGCTGGCGGTCAGCGGACCGTCACCGTCCAGGCCGGGGACAGCCTGTCGGCCATCGCCCAGCGGGAGTTGGGCGACGGCGAGGAGTGGCCGAAGCTGTTCGAGGCGAACAAGGGGGTGCAGGCACCGGACGGGGAGCAGCTGACCAACCCGGACGTGGTGGTGCCGGGGATGGTGCTCACGGTGCCGGGGGCGGCCGCCGCGCCCGCTCCGGCCCCTGCTCCTGCTCCTGCCCCTGCTCCGGCACCCGCACCCGCTCCCGCGCCTGCTCCTGCGCCTGCTCCTGCGCCGACCACCCAGGCCCCCGCGCCCTCGCAGGGCGCGCCGCAGTCGGCCCCGGCACCCACCCACGCGCCCGCCCCCGCCGCGCACGCCGACCCGGCCCCCAGCGACGACTACTCCATCGCCCTCACGGCCTCCACCGTCGGCGTCCTGCTCGCCGCCATCATGGTCGGCACCGTCGCCCACAAGCGCGGCACCCAGCAGCGCGTCCGCCGCCCCCGGCACCGCATCGCCATGCCCGCCGTCGAGGCCGCCGCCTTCGAGAACGAGCTGCTGGCCCGACAGGACCAGGCCGGACTGGAACTCCTGGACCGCGCCCTGCGCACCCTGGCCCGCAACACCGTGCGCGGCGGCAAGCGCCTGCCCGCCATCGTCGCCGCCCGGATCACCCCGGACCACACCGTCGAGCTGCACCTGTCCGGCCCGGCCACCCCGATCGCGCCGTTCCGCGCCGCGCACGCCGCGAACGTCTGGTGGTGCAGCGCCGACTCCGGCGACCTGCTCAACGCCGCCCAGGCCCGCAAGACCGCCGCGCCGTACCCCGCGCTCGTCACCCTCGGCACCTCGCCGGACGGCTCGGTGGTCCTCGCCGACCTGGAGGCCGTCCGGCTGCTCCACCTCGCCGGCCACCCGGACGACGCCCGCGACGTGCTGCGCACCCTCGCCATCGAGCTCGCCCACAGCCCGCTCGCCGACCGGCTCCACCTGCACCTGGTCGACCTCGCCGAGGAGGTGCCGATCAGCGGCCCGGCCGCCGAGCGGGTGCACCGCCACACCACCCTGGAGGCCGCGCTCGCCGCCCTCGGCCCGCGCACCGCCAAGGCCCGCGCCACCCTGGTCGCCGCCGAGGCCGCCAGCCCGCGCGACGCCCGCAGCCGGGGCCAGGCCGACGAGTCGTGGACCCCCGAGATCGTGCTCTGCGCCCAGCAGCCCGGCGGCGAGATCCCCGCCGAACTCGGGCGGCTGCTCGACGGCCGCCCGCGCACCTGCGTCGCCGTCATCACCCGCGCCCCCGAACGCGGCACCGGCCCGGTCGCCCGCTGGACGCTCCCGACCAGCGGCCAGGCCGCCATCCCGGGCCTGCACCTCACCGTCGAGCTGCAGCGGCTCAGCGGCCACCAGTACGACCAGGTCGCCGAGCTGCTCCGGGCCGCCGACGACAGCACCCAGCACCCCGCCCCGGCCTGGACCCTGGACGGGCCCGAGGACACCGACACCACCGAACTTCCGGCCGCGGTACCGGTGCTGGCCGCCGTCGGGGCCTCGGTCGGGGCCGCCGTCGGTGCGTCGGAGAGCGGTGCGGGCACCGTCGCAGGCCCACGGCTGCTGGCCCGGGTCATCGGCACCGGTGCCAGCCCGTTCGCGGGCACGGACCCGGTGACGCCGGCGCCGGTACCGACCGGGCCGGGATCGCCGACCGCGGGTTCGCCGACCTCGGGCTCACCGACCTCGGGATCGTCGGGGTCGGGATCGGCCGGTCCGGCTGCCGTTCCGGCAGGTCCGGCGCGGTTCGCGGTCAACGGGCAGGGGCGGCAGGCGGCGAGCGACGAGGCCACCCGGGACCTGCGGCGGCCGGGCGCGCCGGAGGTGGACGGGGCCGCCGCCGGGGCCGGTGACGAAGCCACCGGGGCGGTGGACACCCCGACGGCCGTGCTCGCCGTCCAGCCGGTCGTGCCGGTCGTGCCGGTCGTGCCGGTGGCGCCGGCCGGGCCGGCGCCCGTCGCGCCGGAGCCGGCGGGCGAGGCGGCGCCGTCCGCCGAAGCCGCTCCCGCTCCCGCCGCCGGGACCGCTACCGGGACCGCCGCCGGGCCCGGGCCCGAGCCCGAGGCCGTGGAAACCGGGCAGACCGGGGGCACCGAAGCCGGTGCCACCGCGGCCGCCGTGGAACCCGGCCCCGCCGCCGTCGCCCCGATCGCCCCCGTCGCCGCCGTCGCCCGGACCACATCCGGCCGCAGCGACAGCGACGACCTGCTGGCCATCCTCCGCTCCCCGGAGGCGCACGCCCCGCGCAACGCGCCCCGGATCCGGCTGCTCGGCCCGGTGGACGTCGCGGGCATCCTCGGCACCGCCTCGCCCGGCGCGCTGCCCCGGCTCACCGAACTCGCCGTCTACCTCGCGCTGCGCCCCGGCTCCGACCACCACGTCCTCGACCAGGACCTGCACCCCGGAGCCGCGCACCTCGACCCGCACCCCGCGGCCGACACCACGAGCCCGCTGCCGGCCAAACTCGCCGATCTGGCGGCCTGGTTCGGCACCTCGCCCGAGGGCCGGGCCTTCCTGCCCACCGACACCACCGAGGGCTACTCCTTCGCCCCGACGGTCACCTGCGACTGGGACGAGTTCCGCGGCCTCTACCGGCGCGGCATGCGCAGCACCAGTGCCACCGCCGACGCCGCCCTGGCCCACGCGCTCGCCCTGGTCCGCGGGGCCCCGTTCGCCGAGGCCCCGCCGGCCTCGTACGGCTGGGCCGAGGCCGAACGCCAGGACATGATCGCGGCGATCGTGGACACCGCGCACGAACTGGCCGCCCGCCGCCTGCAGTACGGCGACCACCGCAGCGCCGAGGCCGCCGTCTTCCGCGGTCTCGCCGTCGCCCCGGACGTCGAACTCCTGCACCGGGACCTGTTCTACGCCTACGCCTCGGCCGGCGCCCGCGACCAGCTCCTGCGCGCCGTCAACCGACTGGACGCCCTCAGCCGTCGCACCGGCCGCGACCTCGACGCCGACACCGTGGCCCTGCTGCGCGACCTGCTCGCGGGCTCCTGAGGGCCGCCGCCCCGGGCCGGGTCCGCGAGCCCGAGGGCGGCCCGAACTGCCGCCCTGAGCAGGGGCCGCGCGAATTCACCTGACGGCAGCGGTCGGCTCCGCGATCATTGACCGATGACCACGGAACCGGACCGTCTCAGCCTGAGCATCCTGTGCCCGCCGCCCGGCGAGGGCGGCGTGGAGGTCCGCCCGATCGTCAACGGCCGGGATCTTCTGGCCGAGGTGGTCCCCGGTGGCGTGGGAGGCTCTCGGTACCTGGGAGGAGGCCCCCGGTATCTGTCGGGCCCGGACGGGCCGTTGCATGCCACGGCGACGCCCCACGAGGTTCGCCTCGCTTGGTCCGGGTGCGGCTCGGAGGAGTGCTGTGGTGCCCTCTACCTGACGGTCAGGCGTGACGGGGATCACGTTGTCTGGGCGGCCTGGCGCGACCGGGCCAATCAGGACGTCGACCTGCCGGAGCTCCGGTTCGCCGCGGATCAGTACGGGGCGGAGGTCCGGCGAGCCGGAGCGGACCGCAGTGGGGAGTGGCCGGCGGGAGCGGTTGCGCGGCTGCTTGAGGCGGGGCTGAGGGGGCGCGAGGACTGGCTCGTCGGGTGGGACTGCGAGGTCGAGGACGTCTGGGCCTCCCGTGAGCAACCCGACCGAATCCACGTCCTCCTGAGGCATCCCCGGGACCGGGCCGATGCGGATCAGCTCCAGTTCGGGATCGCCCTCCCGATCTCCGCGGACGACCCGGCGGACCAGGCCGAGCACGTCGAAGCGCGGCTGACCGCAGGCGATCCCCGGGCCACCGCCGAGGTCTGGGGAGGGTCGCGTGATGCCGCCGAGCGACTGGGCTACCCGTGGCCGCCGGTCGACCCGCTGTTCCTGTGAACGTTCCTGCGAACGCGGCCGACCGGGCGCCCGGAGCACGTGCTCAGGCGGTGCGCAGCCAGCTGTCCAGGGTGGTGAAGTCCGCCTCGGTGAGGCCGCGTTGGGGGTCCACCCGGTGGAGGAGGGCGCGGGCGGGGGAGTGGGCCGCGACCCAGCGGCGGTCCGCCTCCGTGATCTCGTCGTCCACCCAGACGAACGGGCGGCCGGCGGCCCAGGCGACCAGGGTGCGGGTCTTCCAATGGACGCCGCCCGGCACGTCCTCCTCCTCCACGGGCCAGTCCACGACGGGCAGTTGCGGCAGGCCCAGCCACGGCGCGAGGCATTCGTCGGCGTCCTCCAGCCAGGTCGTCGCCCAGACCGGCCGGCACGGCAGACTCAGCAGTCGCGGCCCCAGTGCCGGGTCGACGCGCGCCACCAAGGGGTTCCCGCCCGGCAGCGCGTCGGACCCGTACGGGCCGCGGTAGGTGGGGTATCCGCCCGGCGGAGGGGCGCCGAACGGGATCAGGGGTCCGTCCACGTCGAGGAAGAGCAAGGGGTGGTCGGTACCGGTCATGACGGCACGATAGCGGGCACCGCGGGTGGCGTGGCGCGCCGATCGGCGACCCGGCCTGGATCGGGCGCGCCGGGATCTCGTAGGGTGGCGCGCACGGAGTGCGGTGGCAGGCACCGCACAGGCGAGGGCATCAGACGCCGCGGGAGCGGCGGGGCGGGGCGGTGACCACCACATGGCGGAGACGACAGCGGTTTCCGGAGGTCCCGACCCGGTAGCGGGCTCGGGCCCCTGGGACGCGGTACCGCCGGCCCCGCGCCTCCCGGCCGAGGCCCACCCGCCCGGGCCGGCCGCGCTCTACGAGCCGCCGCCCGCGCCCCCGGCCGTACCGGCTCCGGTTCCGGCGCCCGTGTCGGTGCCCGTACCCGGTCCGGCGCCGGTCTCCGCGCCTGCTCCGGTCGCTCAGGTGCCCGCACCGCCCGCCGCACCGCCTGTCCCGCCGGCCGTCCCGCCGATCGTCCCGTCGACCGGATGGACCCTCACCGGCCTGCCCGCCGTCGGTCCGGCGTCCTCGGCCGTGCCGCCGTCGGTCCCGGTCCCGGCCGCGGCGGTCGCTCCCGGCGGGCTCGGTGCCGCGCCGCGCGGACGGATCCTGGTGATCGAGGGCGGGTACGGCAACTCCGGCCGCCGCGCCTGGGGTCGGGGCGGCCCGGCCCAGGCGCCGGTGCTCTCGGCGATGCTCGCCGCCGTCTCGCCGCAGGTGCTGCTCGCCGCCGACGCGGTGGACGCCGTCCACCTCCCCGGCGCCGGCGACCCGCACACCGTCCTCGCCCACCTGCGCGCCGCCTCCCGGCACCCCGGGCCGCTGCTGGTCCACCTGGGCGGGCACGTGGTCGCCGACAAGCGTGGCGGCCAGCTCCAGCTGACCCTGCGCGACGCCAAGCAGGACGGCCTTCCCTGGCAGGCCGTCGCCGCGGAGCTGAGCCACCGTCCGGCCGAGTGGCAGACCCTCGTCATCGCGGACCTGAGCGCCGATCAGAACGCCTGGCCGTACCTCCAGGGCGCCGTCTCGCCGCTCAGCGCGGGCATCCCGCTGTGGGCCGTCGTCAGCCCGGACCCGGAGCAGATCGGCACCTTCACCCGCGCTCTGATCGAGGCGCTGCACGGTGGCCGGCCCGGCGCCGGCGAGGTGCTCGCGCCCGAGCAGCTGCGGCAGCAGGTGTACTCGGTGCTGCGGCCGGACGTGATCATCCTGGCCGCGCACGCCCCCGACCGTCCGTTCTTCCGCAACACCGCCCGGCGCGGTGACGGCCCGTTCGCCGACCTGCCGCCGGTGATGGACGCGGTGCCGGTGGCGGTGCCGGTGGCGGACACGGCGGCGGTCGCGGACGCGGTGCCCGCGGAGTTCCCACCGCCCCCGGCGCCGCGGCCAGCGCGGCCGCAGGACGATCTCGCCGCGTGGGCGGTGCCGACCGCTCCCGCCGTCCCGGTGCTCGCGGGTGGCCCGGTCAGCCTGGTCAAGCCGGGCGTGCCGCCGACCCCGCCCCGGCCGGCTCGTCCGGTCAGCCTGCTGAAGGTGGGCGAGTCCGTCGAGCCCGCCCGGGCTGTCGAGTCAGGCGAATCCGCCCAGCCTGCCGAGTCCGGGGTGGCTCCGGGCGTGGCCCTGCAGAAGCCCGCCCCGGTGGAGACCGCTCCTGCGGACACCACGCCCGAGGACATCACGCCCGAGGACACCGCGTCCTCGGCGGGCGTCACGCTCCTCAAGGGCCGGTCGGAGGACGCGGACGCGGACGCGGACGCGGATGTCGTCGCCGGGGCCGAACTCCCGCAGGTGGAGCGCCCGGTGGCGGTGGACGAGGTGGCGGCGGACCCGGTCGAGGAGACGGCGGACGAGGTCCCCGCCGACGAGGCCGGCGCTGTTCCTGACGATGCGGTGCCTGCCGACGCTCCGCCCGCCGAAGCCCCGGCGGACGGCCGGCCCCGTGCGGACTACCGCGAGGTGATCGGCCGGATCGTCCGCAGCGCCGACGCCGGGGACCACGCCGCCGCGACCGACCTGGCCTTCGCCCTCGAACTGGAGGCGATCGCCGAGCACGGCGCCGTCTCCGAGCCGGTCCTCCAGGTGCGCCAGGTGCGGGCGCACGTGTGCCGGCTCGCGGGCCGGCCGGCCGAGGCCGCGGACATCTACCGCGAGGTGGCGATGGCCCTGCTCCGCTCGCAGGGCCCGGACCACCCGGAGACCCAGCGGGCGGCCACCAACGCCGAGGCCTGCTGGCGCTCGATCGCCGACCGCGCGGAGGCCATCCGCATCGCCCCGGAGATCATCGAGCTGCGGGCCCACCTGCCGGGCCCCGAGGGTCGCAAGCTCCGCGCCGCCGAGCGCTACCTCACCCAACTGGCCGCCACCGGCTGACGGGTCAGCAGGAGCCCGGGGACGGGGGCAGTCGGCAGAAGGCACCAGCAGACGGAAACAGAAGACAGAAAACAGCGGACAGATAACAGATTTCGAAATCTGTTATCTGTCCGCTGTCGTTCGTCAGGTTCGTCAGCAGTCAGCCGCTACCGGGGCCGGCCGAGCCGCTGCCCGATCACCGACCGGCGATCGCGTGGACGAACTTGGCGGCGTCGATGGTGCCGAGGCCGCTCGCGAGGTCGTAGCCCTCGGTGGCGTTGTAGCCGGTGACGCCGCCCCAGCCGTTGTCGCCCTGCTTGACGTCCTTGATGCCGCTCCACTGGGCGGGCAGCAGGCTCAGGCCGTAGAGACGCCAGTTGATCTGGCCGAGGCGGTAGCCGGCGAGCTGGTCGGCGAGCGCGACGACGCCCGAGAAGATCGGGGTGGCCTCGCTGGTGCCGCCGGTGAGGTGCCAGCCGACCGCGGTCGGGTCGTAGGACTCGTAGGTCCAGGCCCCGCCGTCGACGGCCGCGCTCATGCTGATGTCGGGCGTGCCGCGGTGGTTGCCGGTGACGTTGGCGACGCCGGCCTGGTACCACGGGCGCTCGAAGACGCCGGAGACGCCACCGCCGCCGGCGCCGGACTGGTCGTGCCACACCTTGTCGTCGGCGGTGCGCTTGCCGGCGTCGTCCAGGGTCAGCTGGGTGCCGCCGATGGAGGTGACCAGCGGGTCCGAGGACGGCCAGGAGTTGACCTTGAACGGGTACAGGTCGGTGCCGTTCTCCTTGGCGTCGGTGGCGCCGTTGTCGCCGGAGGCGGCCAGCACGGTGACGTTGCGGTCGGCAGCGGCCTGGAAGGCGTAGCGCAGGTCCTTGATGGACTTGAAGTCGCCCTTGTCGAAGCCCGGGAAGGTGTTCTCGGTGGCGCCGAAGCTCTGCGAGATGACGTCGCCGCGGCCCTGCTTGATGAGGCTCTTCTCGGCGTCCATCATCTCGGGCAGGCCGGTGGTGCCCTCGGTCTCGGCGACGCCGGTCTCGACCAGGATGATGTGCGCGTCGGGGGCGACCGCGTGGGCGTACTCGACGTCCAGGGTGGTCTCGCCGGCCCAGCCGGTGTGGTCGGGGTTCTTCGGGTCGAAGACGGGGACGTTGCCCCACTTGACCACCTCGACGTTGGTGTCCGGGATGCCCCACTGCTTGTCGAAGACCTCCAGGTCGTGCTGGATGGTCGGCGAGCCGAAGGAGTCGACGATGACGATCGTGCGGCCCTTGCCCGTGACGCCCTGCTGGTACAGCGGGTTGAGGTTGTAGGCCTCGCGGTACTGGACCGGCGAGTAGCAGTGGATGCCGATCTGGCTGACGCACTGGCTGGTGGTCAGCGGGGCCGGGCGGGCCTGGACGTTGTGGTGCCCGAAGGAGGCGGGGCGGACGTGGACGCCCGCGAGGTCGTGCGAGGGGGCGGCGGTCGCGGTGCCGACGGCCGGTACGGCGACGGTGCCGGCCGTGAGGGCGGTGGCTCCGACGGCGAGCAGGGCCAGGGCGCGACGGAGGGAGGCGGGGCTGCCCATGGAACTCCTTGGGACGCAGGGCCCGACCGGGTCCGGTCGGGTCGATTGGGCCATCCCATCGAGAGCCACATGATCATGCCATAGTCCGTTGGTGGGGTCATACGATCAACGCCATGGTCATGCTCGGCCACGAGAAAAGGTAAAGGCCGTCCCAGGTGAAGGTAACCGCGCACCTGAGACGGCCATGTGATGACACGTCAGTGATATTCAATGAATATCAAGCGTATCCGCTGCTCGTCGCCTGTTCAACCAGGACCGGGACCACGGCGTCCCGGCCGGACGACCTCGCCCCGCCGACCGGCCTACCGGGCGCCGCCGTTGACGTACAGGGTCTGCCCGCTGACGTAGGAGGCGTCCTCGCTCGCCAGGAAGGCGACCACCGACGCGATCTCCTCCGGCTGCCCGACCCGGCGCAGCGGCGTCCGGGCGGCGACCTCGGCCTGCTGGTCCTCGGCCGAACTGCCGATCCGCTCGGCGGTGGCCGCGGTCATCGCGGTGGCGATGTAACCGGGGGCGACGGCGTTGACGTTGATGTTGAACGGCCCCAGCTCGATCGCCAGGGTCGCGGTGAGGCCCTGGATGCCGGCCTTGGCGGCCGCGTAGTTGGCCTGGCCCCGGTTGCCGAGGGCGGAGCGTGAGCTGAGCGAGACGATCTTCCCGTACTTCTGCGCCACCATGTACTTCTGCGCGACGTGGCTGCAGTTGTACGCGCTGGTCAGGTTGACCGTCAGCACCGCGTCCCAGTCGGCCTTGGGCATCTTGAAGAACAGGTTGTCCCGGGTGATCCCGGCGTTGTTGACCAGGACGTGCACCCCGCCGAGGTCGGCCGCGATCTGCGCGAACACCGCCTCGACGGCGTCGTAGTCGGCCACGTCGCACCCGTACGCCCGGGCGGTGCCGCCCTTGGCGGTGATCTCGGCGACCGTCCCGGCCGCCCGCTCGGCACTGAGGTCGACCACGGCGACCGCCGCGCCCTCCGCCGCCAGCAGGCGGGCGGTGGCCGCCCCGATGCCCTGCGCCGCGCCGGTCACCACGGCGACCTTCCCCGTGAAACGCGTCATGTGAACTCCTTGGAAGCCTTGGAAGAGTGTGGGTGGAGACGGCTGACGGATCAGGACGGACAGATGACAGCCGACAGATGATGAAAGCTGTCAGCTGTCACTTGTCGCCCGTCACGTATCAGCCGCCGGGTTGCCGGCCGTCGACTGCCGGCTGCCCGCTGTCCGCTGTCAGACGTTCTCGACCAGCACGGCCGTACCCTGCCCCACGCCCACGCACATGGTGGCCAGGCCGCGCCGCGCGCCGGTACGGCGCATCCGGTGCAGCAGGGTGGTCAGGATGCGGGCGCCGGAACCGCCCAGCGGGTGGCCGAGGGCGATCGCCCCGCCGCTGGGGTTGACCAGCTCGTCGGCCTGCTCAGGGTCGAACCCGATGCCGTCGGCGGAGGCCAGCGCCTGGGCGGCGAAGGCCTCGTTCAGCTCGGCGGTGTCCAGGTCGGCGAGCGACCAGCCGGCCCGCCCGAGCACCTTCGCCGTGGCCGGCACCGGGCCGATGCCCATGACGTCGGGGTGCACCCCGGCCGAGGCGCCGGCCACGTACCGGCCGAGCGGTCGCAGCCCGAGGTCGCGCAGCGCCTCCTCGCTGACCAGGACCAGCCCGGCCGCGCCGTCGTTCATCGGCGAGGCGTTCCCGGCCGTGACCGAGCCCCCGGGGCGGAAGGCCGGCTTCAGCCCGGCGAGCTTGGCCAGGCTGGTGTCCTCGCGGATGCCCTCGTCCTGGCTCACCGTCACCCCGTCCGGCCGCTCGACCGGGATCAGCTCGGCGTCGAAGTGCCCGTCCTTGCGGGCGGCGGCGGCCCGCTGGTGGCTGCGCAGCGCGAACGCGTCCTGGCGCTCGCGGGTGATGCCGTGCCGGGTGGCGACCTCCTCGGCGGTCTCGCCCATGCTGAGCACGCCGTGCAGTTCGGCCATCCGGGGGTTGGTGAGCCGCCAGCCGAGCCGGGTGTCGTAGGTCTCCATCCGGTGCGGCAGCGCCTCGTCGGGGCGGGGCAGGACGAAGGGGGCGCGGGTCATCGACTCGCAGCCGCCGGCCAGCACCACGTCCGCCTCGCCGGAGCCGATGGCCCGGGCGGCGAGGGTGACGGCCTCCAGGCCGGAGGCGCAGAGCCGGTTGACGGTGGCTCCGGGGACGGTCTCCGGCAGGCCGGCCAGCAGGACGGCCATCCGGGCGGCGTTGCGGTTGTCCTCGCCGGCCTGGTTGGCGGCGCCCCAGTAGACGTCGTCGATCCGGGCGGGGTCGAGGGCGGGTACGTCGGCGAGCAGGGCGCGCAGCACGGTGGCCGAGAGGTCGTCCGGGCGGACCGTGGCGAGCGCTCCGCGCAGCCGGCCGATGGGTGTGCGGCGGGCTGCGGCGAAGTAGACAGGACGCACGTCGTCGGGCTCCTTATCGAAAGGGGTGGGTCAGAAGGCGTTGACGCCGGTGAGGGCGCGTCCGATGAGCAGGTGGTGGATCTGGCTGGTGCCCTCGTAGAGGGTCATCACCCGCGCGTCGCGCAGGTACTTGCCGACCGGGTACTCGTCGATGAAGCCGTACCCGCCGAACACCTGGAGCGCGTTGTTGGCGGCCCGGACGGCGGCCTCGCTCGCGTAGAGCTTGGCGACGGAGGACTCGGTGGCGAACGGCAGGCCGCGCTCGATGTGGTCGGCGACCTTCCAGGTGAGCAGCCGGGCCGCCTCGACGTCCACGGCGATGCCGGACAGCAGCTCCTGGACGAGCTGGTGCGAGGCGATCGGCCGGCCGAACTGCTCGCGCTCGCCCGCGTAGCGGACCGCGGCCTCCAGGCAGGCGCGGGCGATGCCGACGCAGCCGGCCGCGACCGACATCCGGCCCTTGGCCAGCGCGGCCATCGCGACCGTGAAGCCCTTGCCGACCTCGCCGAGCCGGGCGTCGTCCGGCACCCGGACGTCCTCGAAGGAGAGCTCGGCGGTGGCCTGGCCGCGCAGGCCGAGCTTGCCGTGGATCTCGGTGCGGGTGAAGCCGGGCAGGTCGGTGGGGACCAGGAACGCGGTGATGCCCCGGTGGCCCCGCCGCTCGGGATCGTCGCCGCCGGTGCGGGCGAAGACCAGGGCGACATCGGCCCAGGTGCCGTTGGTGATGAACATCTTGGCGCCGTTGATCAGCCAGTCCGAGCCGTCCCGCACGGCCCGGGTGGTGAGGTTGGCGGCGTCCGAGCCGGTGCCGGGCTCGGTGAGCGCGAAGCAGGCGAGCGCCCGGCCCGAGGTGAGCCGGGGCAGCCAGTGCCGCTTCTGCTCCTCGGTGCCGAAGCCGTTGATCGACTTGCCGACCAGGCCGAGCGAGACCGAGACGATCCCGCGCACGGCCGAGTCGCCGCGCCCGAGTTCCTCCAGGACCAGGCAGTACGCGAGGTGGTCGCCGCCGCTGCCGCCGTACTCCTCGGGGATGGTCAGGCCGAGGAAGCCGACCTCCGCCAGCTTGCCGACGATCGCGCGGTCGACGGACTCGGCGCGGTCCCACTCGGCGGCGTACGGCACGATCTCGCGGTCCGTGAAGGCGGTGGCGAGGTCCCGGACCGCGCTCTGCTCCTCGGACAACTCCAGGTTCACGGCGGCTCCCGAATCCGGTGTCCAGGGCCCGGGGCCGGGTCCGGACCGATTAAACTAGCGCTGCAAGTTTTATGGGGGGACTGTAGCCCGCCCGGCCCGTGCTGGGAAGGGGCACCTGTCAGAATCGGTCCCCACCGCACCCGACCGGGGGAAGCCGGCCGGAGGAACCGGAGGAAGCCGCCGAGATGGCCCGCCCACGCACCCCGCTGCTCAGCCGCGAGCGCATCGTCGCCGCCGCGCTGCGGCTGATCGACGACGAGGGGCTGGACGCCCTCTCCACCCGCCGCCTCGCCACCGAGCTGTCGGTCAGCGGGCCCTCGCTCTACAACCACTTCGCCACCAAGGACGAGCTGCTGGACGCGGTGGTGGACAGCGTCATCGGCGAAGTCGACCTGTCGATGTTCGGGGGCGCCGGGGCGGTGGGCAGCGGAGCGGCCGCGGGGACCGGCGGGGCCGCCGGGGCTCCCTGGGCGGAGGCGCTGCGCGACTGGGCCCGCTCCTACCGGGCCGCGCTGGCCGCCCACCCCAACATCGTCCCGGTCCTCGCCCAGGGCCCGGGGCGGCGGCCGAACGCGCTGCGCCTGGCCGACGCGGTCTTCGGGCACCTGGTCGAGGCCGGGTGGCCGCGCGGCCAGGCGACCCGGATCGGCGCGCTGATGCGCTACTTCGTCACCGGCTCCGCGCTGGCCTCGTTCGCGGCCGGCTTCCCGGCGGACGCCGAGGTCTACGACGCGGCCGACTACCCGCACCTCGGCGAGGCGCACCGGCTGGCCGGACACCGGGGGACGGTCGACGAGGGCGCCTTCGAGACCGGTCTGGAGGCGCTGCTGGACGGGCTCTGCCTGCGCTTCGCCCGCCTGCCCGGGCAGCCCTGACGCCGCGTCGGCGGCCGCATCGGCCGCAGCGCCGGTGTCCGCGCCGGTGCGGACGGAGCCGTCCGGAGCGGAGCCGTCACCAGGCCTCGCGCGGGACGAAGGCCGGGCGTAGCGCCGGGTCCACCGGGTCGTAGTACCGGTGGTAGACCGGCGTCAGCCCGCCCGAGACCGGGGGCACGATCCAGCTCCAGTCCGCCGGGGTCGGCCGGCCGAGCCGCTTCTCCTGGGCGACGTGCCGGAGGAAGCGCTCCGACTCGGTGTGGTGGTCGGCGATCGTCACCCCGGCTTGCTGGAAGGAGTGCAGCACGGCGAGGTTGAGCTCGATCAGCGCGCGGTCGCGCCAGAGCGTGCGGTGGCCGGAGGTGTCCAGGCCCAGCCGCTCGGCGACGGTGCCGAGCATGTCGTAGCGGTCGGCGTCGGCGAGGTTGCGGGCGCCGATCTCGGTGCCCATGTACCAGCCGTTGAACGGCGCGGTCGGGTAGCGGACGCCGCCGATTTCCAGCGTCAGGTCGCTGATCGCGGGCACCGCGTACCAGCGCAGCCCGAGCTCGGCGAACCAGTCGTGGTCGGGGTGGAGCAGCGGCACTTCGAGCGTGGTGTCGTCCGGCAGTTCGTACCGGGCGGGGGGTCCGTCGGGCCGCTCCTGGATCAGCAGCGGCAGCACCTCGAAGCGGTCCTCGGCGCACTTCCAGCCCAGGTCGCGGGCCCGGGCGGTGAGCGCGGCGCCGGCCGGGTCGCCGACGAACTCCCCGCCGACCCGGTGACCGGCGTAGCGGACGAGCTGCTGGTTGAGGATGCGGGCGGCCGGGCGGTCCGGGCGGTCGGGGGCGAACACCGAGACCACCGGCCGGATCCGGCCGCCGTTGCCCGCCAGCCGCAGGTGCTCGAAGCACTCGGCGGCGATGTCGTCGGCCGAGGCGAGGTGGCGCAGGTCGCGGACCAGCAGGCTGCGCCAGTAGAGCCGGCCGATGCAGCGGGCGGCGTTGCGCCAGGCGAGCTTGGCACCGTAGGTGAGTTCGGCGCGGGTGTGCCGGTAGCTGCCGGTGCGGTCGATCTCGTCGAGGACGGCGCGCAGCCGTGGCCCGGGGGGCCCGGCGACCGGCTGCTCGTGGTGGAACTGCCGGATGAAGTCGGCGGCCTGGTCCGGGTCGGTGAACGGCGGCGGTGCGGACGGCGGTGGTGCGGACGGCGGGACGACCGACGGCCCCGGGCGCGCGGATCGGCCCCGGGGTGACGGCTGGTCCTGGGGCGTCGGGTGCGTCGGGTGTTCCGGTGGGGTCTGGTGGGTGTGGGTGTGGGCGTACGGGCAGCCGCCGGTCGGGGCGGCGGCCGTGGTTCTGCGGGTGCGAAGCCGGTCGAAGATCAAGGACACATCCCTCCTGTCGCACAGGAGTACCGGAGGTGTCCGGGCCGCCGCAGGGAGTGAACGATTCGGCCCCCGGACCCGCGCCGATGGCGCTAGGGTGCGGGGGCCGAAGGTCCGACGGCCGGATCAGCCGACCGGCAGACCAGCTGATCAGCCGATGTGCGGCCGTCAGCCCATGTCCTCCAGGCGGACGCCCTTGGTCTCCTTCAGGTACTTCGCCACGAAGAGGACGGACAGCGCCGCGAAGGCGGCGTAGATCAGGTAGGTCACCGACAGGTTCCACCGCGCCATGGACGGGAACGAGACGGTGATCACCCAGTTGGCGATCCACTGGGCGGAGGCGGCGACGGAGAGCGCGGCGGCGCGGATCCGGTTCGGGAACATCTCGCCGAGCATCACCCAGACGACCACGCCCCAGGACATGGCGAAGAACAGCACGAACGCGTTGGCGGCGATCAGGGCGACGGTGCCCTGCAGGTCGGGCAGGGTGAGGTTGTCGCCGCTGCCGGTGGCCGAGGAGAACGCCCAGCCGGCCGTGCCGAGCGCGACGGCCATGCCGATCGAGCCGATCAGGGCGAGCGGCTTGCGGCCGATCCGGTCGACCAGCACGATCGCGATCACGGTGCCGAGGATGTTGATGACCGAACCGATGAAGCTGATCATCAGCGAGTTGCTCTGGTCGATGCCGACCGACTGCCACAGGATCGACGAGTAGTAGAAGATCACGTTGATGCCGACCAGCTGCTGGAAGACCGACAGGCCGATGCCGACCCAGACGATCGGCAGCAGGCCGAAGCGGCCGCCGAGCAGGTCGCGGAAGCGCGGGCGGTGGTCGGAGGCGATCAGCGCCCGGACCTCGGCGATCCGGGCCTCGGTGTCCACGCCCTCGCCCTCGACCTCGGCGAGCACCTTGCGGGCGTCCGCCAGGCGGTCGGCCTGGATGAGGTAGCGCGGGGACTCGGGGATGACCGAGGCGAGCACGAAGTAGACCGCGGCCGGGACGACGCAGATGCCGAGCATCCACTGCCAGGCCTCCAGGCCGAGCAGCTGACCGCGGGTGTCGCCGCCGGCGGCCTGCGCCAGCATCCAGTTGATCAGCTGGGAGATCGCGATGCCCAGCACGATCGCGGCCTGCTGGAAGGAGGCCAGCCGGCCCCGGTACTTGGTCGGCGCGACCTCGGCGATGTAGGTCGGGGCGATCACCGAGGCGATGCCGATGGCCGCGCCGCCGAGGACGCGCCACAGGGCGAGGTCCCACGCGGAGAACGGCAGCATCGAGCCGACCGCGCTGACCGCGAACAGCAGCGCGCCCGCCTTCATGACCTTGATGCGGCCGTACCGGTCGGCGAACCGGCCGGCCAGCGCCGCGCCGATCGCCGAGCCCAGCAGGGCCGAGGAGACGATCAGGCCGGTCACGCCGTCGCCGACGCCGAACTTCGCCTGGATGCCGGAGACGGCGCCGTTGATCACGGAGCTGTCGTAGCCGAACAGGAACCCACCGAGGGCCGCGGCGGCGGTGATGAAGACGACGAAGCCGAGGCGGCCGGGCGCGGGGGCCTCGACCGCCCCGGAGGGCTGCTGGGTGACGCTCACGATCTGACTCCTGGTACTCAACACTGAGCTCGGTAGCCGCGATCGTAACCCCTCTTCATTTAAGTCTTGTACACGGGGAGGCTCAATCCCTGCTCAGAGAATTCGTAAGGTGAATAAGCAAATTGAGCCGCCCCGTCCGTTGTCGAGCCGTCGAGCCCGCTGCCGTCGCGTCGCTCAGGCCGGGGCGGAGAGCGAGAGCCCGAACCGGCCCTCCGGGTCCGTCCACCAGTGGCTCAGCCGCAGCCCGGCCGCCGCCAGCTCCTCGGCCACCCGCTCGCGGCGGAACTTGGCCGACACCTCGGTGCGCAGCTCCTCGCCCCGGGCGAAGTGCACCGGCAGGTCCAGGGCCGGGATCTTCACGGTCTGCGAGCGCAGCGAGCGCAGCCGCATCTCGATCCACTCCCGGTCGGCGTCCCAGAGCGCGACGTGCTCGAAGGCGTCCGGGTCGAAGTCGGCGCCCAGCTCGCGGTTGAGCACGGTGAGCACGTTCCGGTTGAACGCGGCGGTCACCCCGGCGGAGTCGTCGTAGGCGGCGACCAACACCGCCGGGTCCTTGACCAGGTCGGTGCCGAGCAGCAGGAAGTCGCCCGGGTCGAGGGCGGCCCGCAGACCGCGCAGGAAGGCCGCGCGCTCCTCGGGCAGCAGGTTGCCGAGGGTGCCGCCGAGGAAGGCGACCAGGCGGGGGCCGCCGTCCGGGGGCAGGCCGAGCCGGGCGGTGAAGTCGGCCAGCACGCCGTGCACGGCCAGCCCGGGGTACTCGGCGGCGAGCGCGCTGCCGGCCGCGGTCAGCGCGCTCTCGCTGACGTCCACCGGGACGTAGGTCTCCAGGGTGTCGAGCGCGCGCAGGGCGTCCAGCAGCAGCCGGGTCTTCTCGGAGGAACCGGAGCCCAGCTCGACCAGGGTCCGGGCCCGGGTGGTGGCGGCGATCTCGCCGGCCCGGGCGGTCAGGATGGCCCGCTCGGCGCGGGTCGGGTAGTACTCGGGCAGCCGGGTGATCTCCTCGAACAGCTCGCTGCCCCGCGCGTCGTAGAACCACTTCGGCGGCAGCCGCTTGGGGTCGGCGGTCAGGCCGTGCTGCACGTCGTGGCGCAGGGCGGTGCTGAAGTGGTCGGCGGGCAGCAGTCGGGTGAGTGCGAAGGTGTCCATGACAGGGTGGTTCCTCTGTTCAGAAGATGAAGGGAGAGTGTCGAGTCAGCTGTGACCGGGGAGCCGGTGGACCGTGGCGCCGCGCGCGTCGACCAGCAGCAGCGAGCCGTCCGGGACGGGTGTCCAGCCCGACTCGTCGTCGTACGGTTCGGAGGCCACCACCGTCCCGAGGCCCGACAGGGTCCGGTGGTGCAGGGTGTCGCCCCAGGTGGTCGCGGCGATCGCGGTGCCGTCGGTGAGCAGCAGGTTGAGCCGCCCGGTGGTGTGCGCGGCGACGTCCGCGACGGTGCCCGCCAGGGCCTCGCCGAGCCCGGCGCCGGCTCGCAGCCGGTGCAGGGTCAGGGCCCACAGCAGGGCCGAGTCGGTGCGCGCCTCCAGCTCCAGCAGCTCGGCCGGCGGGAGCAGCGCGGCCAGGGCGTCCAGCTTGCCCGGCCAGCCGGCCACCGCGCCGTTGTGGCTGAACAGCCAGCGCTCGGCGCCGAACGGCGCGGCCGCGTGCTCGCCCGCCGCGCAGCCCTCGGTGGCGGAGCGCACGGCGGCCAGCAGCGCGCGGGTGCGGATCACCCGGGCCAGGTCGGCGAAGGTCCCGTCGGCCCAGATCGGCCCGGTCCGGCGGTAGCGGGCGGGCACCTCGTCGCCGTCCGCGTACCAGCCGAGGCCGAAGCCGTCCACGTTGACCGTGCCGTACCGCTGTGTCCGGGGCGCCCAGGACTGCCGGTACAGACCGAACGGCGGGTGGACCAGCACGTCCTGCGGCGCCATCGGCTCGCCCAGGTAGGCGATGTGACGGCACATCAGGTGAGCTCCAGGTCGCGGGCGGTGCGGAATCCGGCGAAGATCTGCCGCCGGATCGGGTAGTCCCAGTTGCGGAACGTGCCCCGGCAGGCGACCGGCGCCACCGCGAAGCAGCCGCCGCGCAGCACCTTGTGCTCGGGGCCGAAGAAGACCTCCGAGTACTCCCGGTAGGGCCAGGCCAGGAAGCCCGGGTAGGAGCGGAAGTCGCTTGCCGTCCACTCCCACACGTCGCCGATCAACTGGCGTACGCCGTAGGGGGACTGGCCCTCCGGGTAGCTGCCGGCGGCGGCCGGGCGCAGATGGCGCTGGCCGAGGTTGGCGTGCTCCGGGCCGGGAGCCCGGTCGCCCCAGGGGTAGCGGCGGGAGCGGCCGGTGGCCGGATCGTGCCGGGCCGCCTTCTCCCACTCCGCCTCGGTCGGCAGCCGCCGTCCGGCCCACCGGGCGTACGCGTCCGCTTCGTACCAACTGACGTGCAGCACCGGCTCGTCGGGCTCGACCGGCTCGACGGCGCCGAAGCGGCGGCGCAGCCATTCGCCGTCCTGGCGCTGCCAGAACAGCGGGGCGGTCAGGTCGGCGCGCTGCCGGTGCGCCCAGCCCTCCGTGGTCCACCAGCGCGGGTCGTGGTAGCCGCCGTCCGCGATGAAGCGCTGGTAGGCGGCGTTGGTGACCGGGGTGGTGTCCAGCAGGAAGGCCGGCAGGTCGACGGTGTGCGCCGGGCGTTCGTTGTCCAGCGCCCACGGCTCGGTGTCCGTTCCCATGGTGAACGGGCCTGCGGGGATGAGGACCTCGGCCGGCAGCGTGGCCGCGTCGGCGGGCGCGGGCGGCGGCGGGGGAGCCGCCAGGGCCGGTTCGCCGGTGCGCAGCTGATGGGTGATCAGCATCGTCTCGTCGTGCTGCTGTTCGTGCTGCGCGATCATCCCGAACGCGAAGCCGGAGGTCAGCAGCGGCGCGCCCTCCAGCGGACTGGCGGCGAGCAGGTCCAGCACCCGGCCGCGCACCTCGTGGGAGTACGCGCGGGCCTCGGCGGGCGGCAGCAGCGGCAGGCTGGGGCGCTCGGCCCGGGGGTGCTGGAAGGCGTCGTACAGCCCGTCGATCTCCGGGCGCATCGGCTCCCGGCCGCCGACGTTGCGCAGCAGCCAGAGCTCCTCCTGGTTGCCGATGTGCGCGAGGTCCCAGACCAGCGGGGACATCAGCGGGGAATGCTGGGCGGTGAGGTCGCGGTCCTCGACGCAGTCGGTCAGCGCGGCGGTCCGGGCGCGGGCGGCCAGCAGCTCGGCGGCGATGGCCTCGCGCAGGTCCTCGACGCCCCGGGCAGCCTCGATGCCCCGGGCGGGTTCGGCGGCGCGGGACGTCTCGGCGGTGCGGGCGGTCTCGGTGGTGCGGGCGGTCCCCGTGGCGCGGGCCGCCTCGGCGGTTGCCCATCCGGTGCCCTCGGCGGGGGCTGCGGTCGGGCCGTTCGGTCGGACGTCGGTCATGGTGCGGCCTCCTCCGTGGGAGTGCGTAGGGTGCCGGAGCGCAGGGCGTCCAACTGGTCGTCGGCCGGACAGCGGCCGCGCGCGGGGTAGCGCTCGGCGAACTCGGCGACGGCGGTGCGCAGCCACCCGGCGCCGGGCAGGCGGCCCAGCGCGGCGTCGGCGGCGGCGAAGCAGGCGAGGGCGGCGCGGCGCAGCTCGGGGTCGGCGACCGCCAGGGTGGCGGCGCGGCGCCAGGCCCCGCTGCGCGGCGGTCGCGGGCCGTCGGCCCGGTCCGACCGGTCGGCGGAGTCCAGCGGTTCCAGCGCGGCCAGCGCGGTGTCGGCGGCCACCGGGTCGTCCAGCAGCGCGGTGACCAGCGCGGCGACCACCATCCAGCCGTCCCCGGGCTGGGCGTCGATCATCCGCAGCTCCAGGTGGCCGCGCGGGCGCACCGGCGGGAAGAGGGTGGTGCGGTGGTAGTCCAAGTCGGCGAGCGTGGGCGGGCGTTCGCCCGCGCCGCGGATCCAGTCGCGGAAGCTCACGCCGGGCGGGGCCGTCCAGGGCAGCCCCTCCGCCCTTTGCACGCACAGCACTTCGGCGTCCAGCACGTACTGCGCCCAGGCCTCGCGCGGGTCGCCGTGGTCCGGCTTCGGGGCGAGCGTGCGGGTCGGGTCCATCCGGGACCAGACGGTCTGCCGGGTCGACCGGTGGCCGGTCGGCCTGCCGTCCAGCAGCGGGGAGTTGGCGAAGGCGGCGACCAGTACCGGGCCCAGCCGGTGGACCAGCTGCCAGCGGCGCTCCACCGCGTGCGGGCCGTCCGCCTCGCCGGCGTCCAGGCACACCTGCACCGACGCGGTACCGGTCATCATGATCCGGCCCCAGGGCCCGGCGGAGTCGAAGAAGCGCTCCATCGCGAGGTAGCGGGGGTGGTCCAGCACCATCCGTCGGGGGCGGGCCAACGGGTCCGTCCCGGTTCCGGTGAGTCGCAGGCCCTGTGCCGCGAAGGCGGCCCGCAGGGCGGTCAGATCGCGTCGGGTGTCGTCGACGCAGGCCAGGAGGCCGATGGCGGGCGGGGAGCTGAGCTCGACCTGTCCGCCGGGTTCGAGCGTGAGGCGCGAACCGGAGGGGAGCGAGGTGCCGTCGGTGCCGCCGAGGGGCAGCGATTCCAGCGCGGCGTGGAGCAGTTCCGGCCGGACGGGCCGGGTGGGACATCGATCGTCATGGACGAACCACTCGACCTCGACTCCCACCAGTCGAGGCGGTCCGATCTTGAAACAGACGCCCGACACGTGGCTGCGCGCCCCCGATTCGGTCAGCGGGGTCACCCCCGTCGGGGGCGGTGGCGCGCTCTGCCGGTCGGGCGGAGTGGTGCGGGATGTCGGTATCACCGGACTCACCATCCTCGGGATCACGATTGCGGCCCGGTCTACCTTGCCCAGTCTGCTACGGAGCATGCGGGGGCGCTTCGCAAAAATCGTGTGAACGTTCCTTTCCGCAGGTCAGAGGTGTGGCGAACGGGTGAGGGCATGGTTCGGACGGGCTGTGCGCGGGGTGCCCGCCCGGTGTGCGTGACCCCGGCACATGCCCGGGTCACCGCAGGTCGAGCCGCGCCAGTCGGGCCAGGACGGTGTCCAGCACCGGGCCCGGCAGGGCGTAGTTCAACCGCAGCGAACCGTGACCGCCGGGGCCGAAATCGGCGCCGTCGGAGGCCTCCAGGCCGCACCGGTCCAGCAGCGCCCGCCGGGCGGCCGAGGGCGGCAGGCCGAGGGCGGCGGCGTCCAGCCAGAGCAGGTAGGAGGCCTGCGGTGCCGAGCGGACGGCGGCCCCGAGCCGGTCGGTGAGCCGGGTACGGGCGGCGGCGAGGTGGGCGAGCAGCGCGTCCAGCCACGGGCCGCCCTCGCGCAGCGCCGCCCGCTGCACGGTCTGCTCCAGCAGGCCGCCCTCCCAGAGGCCGTAACCGGCCAGGGCGTCCGCGAACCGGGCGCGCAGCGCGGGGTCGGGGACGAGGACGAAACTGCTGGGGATGCCGGAGCAGTTGAAGGTCTTGCCGACCGAGTTGAGGGTCACGACGAGGTGCCGGTGCGCCGGGTCGACGGTGGTGACGGCGACGGGGTGGACGTGGCCGGGGTGGGTGAGGTCGCCGTGCACCTCGTCCGAGACCAGCAAGGCGCCCGCCTCCGCCGCCCGGTCGGCCAGGGCTCGCAGTTGGTCGGCGGGCCAGACCCGGGCGGAGGGGTTGTGCGGGCTGCTGAGCAGGACGGCGGTGGCGGGGCCGGGGAGCGGTCCGGACGGGAGCCGGTGGCCGTCGGGGCCGGTGGCCAGGGGCAGCTCCCGGTACCCGAGGCGCGCGGCGCGGCAGAGCTGGGCGAAGCCGCCCCACTCGGGCGTCGGGAAGAGGACGTGCGCCCGCGTCCGCGCGGTGTCCTGCGGGACGGTCTCCAGCAGGATGCGCAGGGCGGTGCGTGGGCCGCAGGGCAGCAGCAGGACCCAGTCCGGATCCACCTCGACGCCGTGCCGGGCGCGGTACCAGCCGGCCACCAGCGAGCGGCCGGCCGGGTCGCACACCGTGTAGCCGTACGCGCGGTGCCGGGCGCGCCGGCGCAGGGCCTCGGCGATGGCGGGCGGGCCGGGGAGGTCCATGTCGGCGAGGCCCATCGGGATCACCCCGGGGGCGCCGGCCGTGCGGGCCCACTTGCTGCTTCCCGTGCCGGTGCGGTCGAAGGGGGCGTCGAAGCCGAAGCCGTCGGGGCCGGCGTGGTCGGCGGGGCTGGTGCGGTCGGCAGGGTCGGCAGGGTCGGCAGGGTCGGTGGGGCCGGTGGGTGTCGGGGTCATGGGCGGGCCTCCGGTGGGTGGGGACGCTCCGGCCACGCTAGCCCCGGGTGGGGCCGCCACCCGGCGGGGGCGGACGACAGCGGACAGCTAACAGGTGACAGATGACAGCGGACAGATTTCGAAATCTGTTATCTGTCCGCTGAAAGGTGTTCGCTGAAAGGTGTCAGCCCTGTCCCTCCGTCACCCCGCCCGCCAGGTAGGCCGCCAGCCCGCGCCGCCCCCGCCGCATCATCACCGCGTGGTTGGCCCGGAACGCCGGATGCAGGGGCAGGGCCAGGCGGCGCAGCAGCGCCTTCTGCGGTCGGGTGTCCTCCTCGAACAGCACCCGGCAGCCCCCGCCGCCCCCACCATCCCCGCAGCCCCGGTCGTCCGGGTCGTCCGGGTCGTCCGGGTCGTCCGGGTCATGCGGGGCGACGGTGAACCGCGACCACCCGTCGAGGTCGCCGCGCATCGCGACCTCCAAGACCCCTGCCGCCGGGTCGCGCCGGCGCGTCTCCAGGCCGATCAGCAGCCGGTACGGCAGCAGCGCGCGCACCACCACCTCCCCGTAGTCCTCCCCGGTCCGCCGGGCCGCGATGACCTCCGGCCACCAGCGGGGGTAGTTCCGGACGTCCTCCAGTGCCGCGTACGCGGCCGGCGCGGGCGCCGCGAGCCGCCAGACGCTGCGGAAACGGTAGTGGTTGGGGTCCACGGGCTCACCCTAGCCGCACCCCCGTCCGCCCGAACCCGCCCCGCCGCTACCCCGGTTCGGCCAGTGCGAAGGCCGTGTTCACCAACGCGACGTGACTGAACGCCTTTGGCGTGTTGCCGAGTTGGCGCCTGGCGTACGGGTCCCACTCCTCGGAGAGCAGCCCGAGGTCGTTGGCGAGCCCGACCACCCGCGGGAACAGCGCCCGCGCCTCGCCCGTTCGCCCGGTCGCGGCGAGCGCGTCGGCGAGCCAGAACGAGCAGGCCAGGAAGGCGCCTTCGCCGCCCGGCAGCCCGTCGCCGTGGGTCCCGGCCCGGTAGCGGCGGACCGGCCCGCCGTGGTCGAGCCTGTCCCGGACGGCGTCCACGGTGCGGACGACCCGGGGGTCGTCCGGTGGCAGGAAGCCGCTCTTGACCACGAACAGGGTGGCCGCGTCCAGCCCCCGCCCGCCGTAGTGCTGGACGAACACGCCGCGCTGCCGGTCGTAGCCGTGCGCGCAGACGTCGGCGTGGACGGCGTCGCGCAGCGCCCGCCAGCGGTCGACCGGCGAGGGCAGCCCGGTGGCCTCGGCGAGCCGGACGGCGCGGTCGGCGGCCACCCAGCACATCACCTTGGAGTGGACGAAGTGCCGCCGCCCGCCGCGCACCTCCCAGAGCCCTTCGTCCGGCTCGCGCCAGTGCCGTTCGAGGTGGTCCATCAGTGAGCGCAGCAGCGTCCAGACGTGCCGCTCCATCGGCAGCCCGGCCAGCAGGGCGAGGTGGAGGGTGTCCACCACCTCGCCGTAGACGTCGAGTTGGAGCTGGTCGACGGCGGCGTTGCCGAACCGGACCGGCCGCGAGCTCTCGTACCCGGGCAGCCAGGCGGCGGTGGTCTCGCCGGGCACCCGTTCCCCGGCGACCCCGTACACGGCCTGGACGTACCGGGGGCCGCCGGCGATGGCGCGCAGCAGCCAGCGGCGCCAGGCGCTGGCCTCCTCCCGGAACCCGCCGCGCAGCAGGGCGGAGAGCGTCATGGAGGAGTCGCGCAGCCAGCAGAACCGGTAGTCCCAGTTGCGCGTGCCGCCGATCCGCTCCGGCAGGGAGGAGGTGGCCGCCGCGACGATCCCGCCGGTGGGGGCGTAGGCGAGCGCCTTGAGGGTGAGCAGCGAGCGCAGTACGGCCGTCCGCCACTCGCCCCGGTACCGGCAGCCGGACGCCCAGCGCTGCCACCGGTCGAGCGTGGCGAGCAGCGCCTGTTCGGGGTCGGTGCGCGGGGCGGAGGCCAGGCGGGAGGGCTGCCAGGTGAGGACGAAGGGGACGCGCAGCCCGGCGGTGACGGTGAACTCGGAGGTGGTGACGCCGTCCAGGCCGTACGTGTGGACCCCCGCGGGTACCCGCAGCCAGGCGGAGTCGGGCCCGGCGACGGCGACCCGGTGGTGCCCGGTGCGCCGGACCCATGGGTCGATCCGCCCGTAGTCGAAGCGTAGCCGCAGGGCGCCGTGCATCGGGACGGTGCCTTCGAGGCCCTCGACGATCCGGATCAGCTGCGGGTCGCGCTGCCCGCCCTGGCCGCGCTGCGGCATGAAGTCGGTGATCCGCACCCGCCCGTCGGGGGCCTGCCACTCGCTCGACCGATCCGTCCCGGCCCACCAGGGCGGCGGTCTGCAGGTAGCCGATGAGGGCGTAGTCCTCGATGCCACCGGTCATCACGCCCATTGGTCGGACGCGCCCCCGTCACCCCGCACCGCAGGACGCACCTCCGTCACCCCGCACCGCAGCAGGACCGCCTCCGCGACGCGGCATCCTCCGGGCGCCCCCGGCGTCCTTCGGGAGCCGCGCACTCCGCTTGCACCCGTTCGGGGTGCGGAGGAGGATCTTCTGTGCTTGTAGTCTCAGCTGTCACAGCAGTGCACCCACGGCACTGCTTCCCCGCAACCGGAGTGAAGGAGTCACAGGCATGCGGCGACCGAGCTGGGTACCGGAGGGTACGGACCTGGACAAACCGAACGCCGCACGGGTCTACGACTACTACCTCGGGGGCTCGCACAACTTCGAGGCAGACCGGGAGATGGCCCGCAAGGCGCTGGCCCTGTGGCCGGAGCTGCCGCAGATCATGCGCTCCAACCGGGCCTTCCTGCGCCGTGCGGTGACCTTCCTCGCCGAGCAGGGCGTCACCCGCTTCCTGGACATCGGCTCGGGGATCCCGACCTTCGGCGCGGTGCACGAGATCGCCCGGGCGATCCGCCCCGAGGCCGAGGTCGTCTACGTGGACCGCGACCCGGTCGCCGTCGCGCACAGCCGCCTGCTGCTGGAGGACGACCCGGCCAGCGCGGTCGTCCAGGCCGACCTGCGCGACGTCGACGACCTGCTGGCCCGCCCCGAGGTGGCCGAGCTGCTGGCGGCGGGCGAGCCGGTGGCCGTGCTGCTGGTGGCCGTCGCGCACTTCGTCAGCGACGACGAGGAGCCGTGGAGGCTGGTCGGCGTGATCCGCGACGCCCTCCCGCCCGGCAGCGCGCTGGTGCTGTCGCACGCCTCCCTGGAGGGCCGTCCCGACCAGGCGGAGGACCACCAGAAGCTCTACCGGATGACGCCGACCCCGCTCACCATGCGCACCCGCGAGCAGATCACCGCCATGTTCGCCGGCTTCGAGCTGGTCGAGCCGGGCGTGGTCTACCTGCCGCAGTGGCGCCCCGATCAGCCGGAGTCGGTCGGTGAGCACCCCGAGCGGATGACCGGGGTGGCGGGCGTGGGGTTCCGCCCTTGAGCGGACGCGACGGACGAGGACCCGACGGCCGCCCGCCCCGCGCGGCGACCGCCGGGGGCGCACCGCTGGGCGCGCCGGGCCGGAGCGCGGCGCCGGCCGCGCCCCGCGCCCCCCGGCCGGCCGACGCACCCGGGGCCGCCCGATGAACACCACCCGGGTACCCGACAGCGCCGACCGCTTCCACGAGGACTGGTCCCGGCTGCTCTCGGCCGACCACGGCATCGCCGTCCACCCCGACCTGCTCAACCGGCTGGTCACCCGCACCGCCGCGCTGCTGCACCGCGCCCAGGAGGAGGAGCCGTTCGAGCCGCGGCTGGCCACCCAGGCCGGCGCCGAGCTGGTCGACGCGCACTTCACCGACCCGGTGCTGCTGGCCCGGGCCGTCGAACTGCTCCAGGCGCAGCCGCTCACGGACGACCGCGGCCCAGCCCTGACCGGCGCCTTCGCGGCCGGCTGGGCCGCCGCCCTGCGCGAGCGCACGCTGCGCGAGCAGGAGGCGATCCGCACCGCCGCCGACGCTGCCCGCAAGGAGGCCGAACGGGCGCTGCGCGCCTCCGAGGCCCGGTTCCGCGCGCTGTTCGAGAGCGCCGCGATCGGCATCGGCATCGGTGACACGGACGGCAACATCATGGCCGTCAACAAGGCGCTGCAGGAGCTGTTCGGCGCGGGCCCCGCGGACATGATCGGCCGTCGGGTCGGCGACCTCGTGCACCCCGAGGACACCCCGGGCGTCTGGGAGGCGTACGAGGAGCTGATCAGCGGCAAGCGCGAGTACTTCCAGTTCGACAAGCCGTACTACCGGCAGGACGGCGAGGTGGTCTGGACCCACCTGACCGTCTCGCTGATCCGCGACGACGACGGCGCCCCGCAGTACCAGGTGGCGATGCTGGAGGACGTCACCGACCGCTACCGGCTCCAGGAGCGGCTGCGCCACCAGGCCACCCACGACCCGCTGACCGGCCTGCCCAACCGCGCGGCCTTCTTCGAGCGGCTGGAGAAGCTGTTCGAGGACCCGGAGCCGGGCGCCCGCTTCGGTCTCTGCTACGTCGACCTCGACGGCTTCAAGGTGGTCAACGACAGCCTCGGCCACGACATGGGCGACCAGTTGCTGTCCGCCGTCGCCGCCCGGCTGAAGGCCGCCCTCACCCCGCTCGGCCACCTGGTGGCCCGGCTCGGCGGCGACGAGTTCGTCGTCCTGCTGGAGAGGTGCCGGGGCGAGCAGGAGGCGGTGGCCGCCGCGAAGAGCGTGCTCAAGGCGTTGGCCGGCCCGGTGCTGATCGGTGACCACAAGCTCGCGGTGGGGGCCAGCGTCGGCGTGCTGGAGCGGCGGGTGTCCACCACCACCCCGGGTGCCGCCGTCCGTGCCGCCGACCTCACGCTGTACCGCGCCAAGGAGGCCGGCCGCGGCCGCTGGACCCTGTTCGACCCCAAGGAGAACGCCCGCGCGGTCAGCCGCTACGCGGTGTCGGTGCGGATGCCCGCCGCCCTCGACCGCGGCGAGTTCTTCATCGACTACCAGCCGCTCTACCGGCTCGCGGACGGCCGGCTGGCCGCCGTGGAGGCGCTGGTGCGCTGGCGCCACCCGCAGCTCGGCGTGCTCGGGCCGGACGAGTTCGTCACCACGGCCGAGGAGACCGGGCTGATCATGCCGCTCGGCCGCTGGGTGTTGGAGCAGGCCTGCGGTCAGGCCGCGGACTGGATCAAGCGGTTCGGCGACGCCGCGCCGCAGCTCAACGTCAACCTGGCGGTCCGTCAGGCCCGCAACGCCGGGCTGGTCTCCGACCTCGGCCGGATCCTGGAGGGCACCGGACTCGACCCGGCCCGGCTGCAGCTGGAGATCACCGAGTCGACCGTGGTCGGGCCCGAGGACGAGGCGCTGCGCACCCTGCACGGGCTGGTCGACCTCGGGGTGTCGCTGGCCGTCGACGACTTCGGCACCGGCTGGTCCAACCTCGCCTACCTGCGTGACCTGCCGGTCTCCGGGCTGAAGATCGCCGGGTCCTTCGTGGGCGATCTGCACGAGCCGGGGAAGGACGAGTCCACCGGGTGGCGGATCGTCAGCGGCCTGGTGTCGATGGCGCACGCGCTCGGGCTGACCGTCACCGCGGAGGGCGTGGAGACCGCCAAGGACGCCGAGCGGCTGCGGACGATGGGCTGTGACTGGGCGCAGGGCTGGCACTTCGGCCGCCCGGTGCGGCCGTCCGAGATCGCCCGGCGGATCGTGGAAGAGCCGAAGGGGCGCCCGGTCGAGGGCTGAGTCGCCCCGCGCCCGGAGGTGGTGGCGATGCCCGGAGGTCCGAGTCGCGACCTGCCCGCCACCCTGTTCGTCACCACCGGCGCCCTGCACACCCCCGGCCACCCCGCCGAGGGAGGCCTGCTGCCGCCCGCCGAGATGCTCAGCCGGCGCCAGCTCGCCGACTTCGACGCGCTCGGCATCGAGATCGGCGGACACTCCCGTACCCACCCCCAGCTGGACACCGTCTCCCGACGACGGCTGCGCGGCCACCAGGAACGCGGTGGTGGGCAGCGCGAACAGGTAGGTGCGGAAGAGCATCTCGCCGCCGTAGCTGTTGGCCGCCAGCAGCGGCAGCGGAGCCAGCGCGAGGCAGGGCACCGGGGTGCGCCGGACCCAGGGGCGGCGGACCACGGCGAGCACCGCCAGCAGCACCACCGTCGCGGACGGCCCCCGGTCGATCCAGTCGACCATCACCTGGTCCGCCGAGGCGGTCCCGAGGTTGGCGAACCCGGAGGCGATGTTGGAGTCCGGCGTGGTGAGCGCCCGGACGAACTGGCCGGGGTTGGCGGCCAGGTACGGCTGCGCCACCGTGGCGTCCCACACCGCCGTCATCGCGACCGCGGCCAGCAGTGGGGGCGGCACCACCCGGCGGTTGCGCCGGGGCACCGCGAGCACGGCCAGCGAGCTGATCAGCATCAGCGGGGTGAGCTGGTGCGAGCAGACGATCGCGGCCTCCAGTACCAGGACCATCGGCAGCCGCGGGGACAGCGCCCGCGGAGCCGAGCAGCCGCTGTGCCTTCCCGCTCTAGGCATCCGGCGTCCCGCCTGCTTCTCCAGCCGCCCGGCCCCCGGCTGCCCCCGGCTGCCCGCGGTGCGTGCGGGGCATGCGGGGCCGGCAGGGGCGGCAGGGCGTGCGGGGCGGGCGAGGACGCGCCGCGGGACCGGCGGCCGCGGGACCGGGGACCGGCACGGGCATCGGGGCGCCTCCTCGTCGAACCCCCCGTTCCGTCCAGCCTGCGCCGGCCCGGCCGGGAGCGACAGCCCTGATCCGTGTCCGCCCGGCCGCGTTGCGTGCCCGCCCCCGCCGGGCGAAACCGCCGCCGGTCCGGCGGGCGGCGCGGCCCCCGGCCGCGGGGTGGGTAACGTCTTGGCCACGGGCCGGTCCGAAAGCTGTCGAAGTCGGCAACCTTCTTCAGTAGCCTGCGAGATGATGACGCGTCAAGGTGTCGGCTGGAAGGGGAACGGCAGGATGGCCGACGGTGCGCCGACGGGCTCTGAACCGCGCACACGGGTGGACCGGCGGCCCTGGGGCCGCTCCGAGGACGTCCCGACAGCCGGCCCGCCCTCCAGGCTCAAGCGCTTCCGCGCCCACCCGGACGCGCCGACCAAGGTCGTCCCGCCACCGCGCGACGCCGAGACGCCGAGCACCGTCGCCCGCCGTCCGGCGCCCGCCCGCGGCGGCCACTTCGGCGGCGCCTTCCCGGCGGCCCTGCTGAACCGCTACGAGCCGTACCGGGTCGCCGGCTCGGGCACCGAGGGCACCGTCTGGCACGTCCGGCGCACGGACGGCGGCGGGGACGCCGCGGTCAAGGTGGCGCGGGCCGGCCACGCCATGGACGCCGACCTGCTGCGGCACCTGCGCACCGAGGCCTACCGGCGGCACGTCCCCGCGATCATCGACTTCGGGCAGGTCGAGCACGCCGGGACGGACTGCGCCTGGGTGGCGATGGAGTACCTGCCGGTCACCCTCGCCGACCACATCGCCGCCCTGCACCGCGAGGGCCGGCACACCGACCCGCGGGAGACCGACCGGATCATCCGCGAACTCGTCGCCATGCTCGACTTCTGGCAGCGGACGATCCGGCGCAACCCGGTGGACTTCAAGCCCTCCAACGTTCTGGTGCGCCCCGGCGGCGGGCCCGGGCAGTTCGTGATCTCGGACTTCGGCGGCGTCGCCCGCCTCACCGCCAGCCGGAGCTTCTCGCCCGAGATGCAGGTCACCGTCGCCTACATGGCCCCCGAACAGCTCGCCGGGGCCAACCACCCGGCCGGGCCGTGGTGGGGCCTGGGCAACGTGCTGTACGAGCTGTTCTCCGGCCGCCCGCACTACCTGGACGCGGACGGCCTCCTGGTCAGCGACGAGGTGCTGCAGTACGACCTGGTCTTCGGGGAGCAGGCGGACCTCTCCGCCGTCACCGACCCGCGCCGGCTCATGCTGCTCCAGGGCCTGCTGACCAGGAACCCGGCCCACCGCTGGAAGGCCGAGCAGGTCACCGGTTGGCTGGAGGGCGCCAGCCCCACGGTCGTGCGCCCCCAGGGCGCGCCGGCGGGCGCCGCGGGTGGCCACGTCCACCGGCCGGTCACCTTCCTGGGCGACCCGTACCACGCCCCGTCCGTCCTGGCCTGGAGCATGCTGAACCGCTCCGGGGAGGCGGCGGAGTGGCTCGTCGACGGCGGGGCGCAGCAACTGCTGGCCTGGCTGCGCGAGGAGGTCAAGGACACCCTGTTCGACCTGCACTACCTGCGGGCCGTCGACACCGCGCGGGGCGCCCGGCGGGCCGACGCGGCCGCGCTCGCCGTCCTCGCCTTCGGCGCCGCGTTCGCGCCCTCGGCCACCCCGGTGTACCGAGAGCGCCCGATCGACTCGGCCGGCCTCACCCGGCTCGCCGCCGCGCCGGACGCCGTCGCCCTCATCGACGACCTGCTCGCCGCCTCGGTGCACACCGTCGCCGCCCGCTACGACTGCGACCACCGGGAGTGTCACGGCGCGCACTGCGGGCGGCTGCTCGCGATGGCCCGGGTACCGGAGGTGGTGGCGGAGACCGACCGGGCCGCCCGGGAGCTCGGCGGCGGCCGACGCACCGGGGACGGGCTGAGCGTCGAGGAACGGGCCGAGGCCTACCGCCTGGCGGTCTGGCTGACCGTCCAGCCCGAGGAGCACGCCCGACTGCTGGGCCGTCTCTCCCCGCTGCCCACCGCGCTGCACCGGCTGCCGCTGCCCGCGCGGGTGTCAGCCGTCCTGGCGGTGGTGGCCGCGGTCGTGGCGGACGTCGCGCTGGCCGCCTGGGCCCGGGCCGCCACGGCGGCCAGGACTGCCACGGCCGCCCGGGCCGGCACGGCCACCGGCGCCGCCGGCGCCGCCACGGGCCGCGGGACGGCGGACACCGGGGTGCGCCGCCGCTGGTCGGCGCTGCGCCGCCGCGCGGTGCGCGCCGACCCCGGGACCGTGCCCGGCTGCGCGACCCTGGTCGCCGCCGAGGCGCTGCGGGCGAGGCGTGCCGACGCCGTGCAGGACGTACCCGGGCGGACGCGGACGGAAGGCCGGGAACCGGCCGCGCGACGCCTGTGGGCGTACCTGGCCCCCCGGGCCCGGGTCTGGTGGCCGAACGCCCGGACCGCCCTGCCGCGCCAGGCGGCGGCGGCCCTGCTGGTGCTCGTGTCCCTGGCACTGGTGCTCTGGGCCGCCGCGCTCGCGCGGATCAGCGTCGACGCCGGCAACGCGCTCGCGATCCTGCCGAACGGCCCGTTCGGCGACCGGTTGCGCACCGCCGGCGATCTGGCGGCCCGGTCGGTGGCGCCGCAGCTGGGAGCGGCCTTGGCGGCCGCCGTCATCCTGGTGGTGTTCCCCGCCCGGGTCGGCCGGGGGACGCTGGCACTGGCCGCGGCCGGGGCCGGGGCGGTCGGCTACCTGCGGCTGGGGCCGCCGATGACGGTGCTCAAGCCGCCGCCCGCCGTGGTCGACCGGGTGGTGGTGTTCGAGGGCGGCATGGGCAGTTGGGCCGGGGTGGCGGCGGCCGTCGGGGTCGGGGTGGCCGTGGTGCTGACCGAGCGCGCCGCCCGTCTGATGCGGACGGCCCACGACGCCCGGACGCGGACCGCCGAGCAGTGGCGGCGGGCCCGGCCCGCCGGTGCCGGGGGCGGCGTCGGTGCCGGTGCTAGTGCTGGTGTCCGGGGTGGGAGCGGCCGGACCGGCGGGCCGGGTCGGACCGGGCCGGTTCGGAGCGGTACCGGCCGGAGCGGGCCGGCGCCCGTGGCGCGGAACTGGAGCCCGGGCCGCGCCGGTACGCGCGAGCGGGCCCGCTTCGCGCTCGGTTGCACCTTCGTGCTGGTCGTCCTGCTGTGGGCCACCGTGGAGGTGCGGCTGGCCGCCTCCGGGCACCACCCGACCCCGGAGTCCTGGGGGACCGGACTGGTCGGCGCCGACTACCAGACCGGCTTCACCGTGCTGCTGGCCGCCGTGTCGACGGCCGGCACGCTGGCCGGGCCCCGCACCGCGCGCCGGCTCTTCGCCCTCTGGCTGCTCGGCACCCTGCTGCTCGGCGCCCTGCCGCCGCCGCTCGGCCCGATGGAGGCGCTGCGCATCCCGGTGGCCGGGCCGCTCTACCGGGGCATCGCCGGGCTCTGGGGCCACAGCGCCTTCTGGGCCGCCGTGCTGATCGCCCTGCCCCTGGTGTGCCTCGCCGTCCAGCGGACGGTCCTGCGGGCCGGCCGCTGACCCGCACGGCTCCCCGTCCGGGCCGCACGGCTCCTCGGCCCGGCAAGCACCGCTGCCCGGTTCCGTCGCCCCCGTCACCGCGCCGGGCCGGGCAGCCACCAGGAGCGGCGCCACAGCAGCACGGCCGCCACGAGGGTCTGGCCGATCAGCCACGCCGCGCCCGCGCCGGTGATGCCGAGCACCGGCAGCAGCAGCGCGGTCAGCCCCAGCACGACGATCGAGAGCCCCGCGAGCACGCCCACCACGACGCCCATCCGGCGCCGGGCCCGGGACAGCGCGACGACCGTGGTGTTGAGCAGGTTCGGCAGCGCGGAGAGCGCGAGCAGCCACAGCACCACCGTGCCGTGTTGGGCGTAGTCGCGGCCGAACAGGAGCAGCCCCCACGGCGCGACGGCGATCAGCAGCACGACCGCCGCCACCAGCACCCGGCCGGAGTGCCGCAGCACCCGCGAGCAGGCTGTACCGGTTCGACGGCGGTCGGCACGTGCTCGTCCCGCTGGTCCGGCACCGTCGCTGGGCGACGCGGCTGCTGACCGAGGAGTCCTGGCCCGGGTGGGGCGTCGGGGGCGCCGTCGTGCCGGACGGCGCACCGGACGCGTGGGAGGCCCGGCTGGTCCTGGAGGACCTCGCGGCCCGGCCCGTCCTGCGGGTGGCCGTGCGGTTCGGTCCCCGGGCCGCCCCGGTCTGGGGCGAGGCCGTGCCGGGCGCCTTCGCACCGGTCGACCGCACGACCTACCTCCTCGACCTGGAAGGCGGCTTCGAGGAGGTCTGGGCCCACCGCTTCCGGCAGCAGGTGCGCCGGGGCGTGCGGCGGGCCGAACGCGCGGAGGTCGAGGTGGAGGTGGACCGGAGCGGGCGGCTGGTGCCGCAGTTCCAGCGCCTCTACCGGGAGTCGGTCGTCCGCTGGGCCGAGCAGCAGCACGAGCCGCTGGCCCTGGCCCGGTGGCGCCGTCAGCGCGAGGAGCCGCCGCGCCTGCTGGAGGCGGTCGCGGAGCGCTTCGGCACCTCCTGCGCGATCTGGCTGGCCAGCTGCGGTGGAGAGCCGGCCGCCGCGATCGTCGTGCTGCGGCACGGCACCCACACCAAGTACTGGCGCGGGGCGATGGACCGACGCCTGGCGCACCCGGTCCACGCCAACCACCTGCTGCACCGGCTCGCCGTCGAGGACGCCTGCGCGGCCGGGAGCAGCCTCTACGACATGGGCGACGCCAGGCCGGACTCCTCGCTGGCCGAGTTCAAACAGAGCTTCGGCGCGCGGCCGGTGGCGTCCCCGGCGTACTACCGCGAGCGGCTGCCCCTGACGGCGGCGGACCGCCGGCTGCGCGGCGCGGTCAAGCGGGTCATCGGCTTCCGGGACGCCTGACGCCTGACGGCGCGGATCGCTTTTTCCTGCCGGATCTTGTTCGAGTAGGCGCACAGGCGGTCCATGGTCAACTCGGCTTCAGCCAGCTCCGCGGACGGCAGATAGACCACCCGTGGGGCAGCGGGGTCGCCTCGGGTTATCTCGACTTCGAGACCATCAGTCCCCGCTGCTTCGTAGGCGTCATGCGGGGGAGCCTATTTGGTGATCGACTTCCGGTCGCAAGGCTTCTCCTGGACGGACGAGTAGGCCCCCGTTCCGTGACACCGGGGGCAGTCACGGAACGGGGGCGGGCCCGCCGGTGGGGGTTGTCGGCGGCGGGGGTGCGAGATGGTCAGTGCCGGTCGAATACGCGGATATCGAAGGGCAGTCCGCGCTGCCAGATCTCGACGCCGCGGTGCTGGCCGACGCGGAGCCAGCGGGACGGGGCTGGATGGCGTAGGTGCGGAATCCACCGGCCACGCCGGTGGGTGTGAACCCGGCTTTGAGGAGTACGCGGCCCGACGCGGGGTTGTCCGGGTGGTGCTTGGCGTGGACCTCGGGCAGTCCGAGGTGGCCGAAGGCCAGAGCGAGGATCGTGCGGACCCCTTCTGTGGCGTGGCCCAGGCCCCAGGCGTCGGGCCGCAGGATGTAACTGATCGCGGCAACGGGCCGGTCCAGGTGGAGCTTGACGACTCCGAGGAGGTCATCGCTCGCGGTGAGTCCGAGCGTGTACAGGGTGCGCGGGGTCGAGGCCGCGGCGGCTGCGGCGGTTCGGGCGTAGAACCGGGCTTCGGCGGCGTCCATCGGGGCCCTTCCCAGGTACTTCGTCGCCTCCGCGCTGTAGATGCGAAGTAGGGCGTCGGCGTCACCGGAGACCAGCTCCCGCAGTTCGATCACGCGTCCGCGGCTTCCACGAGCGTCGTCAGCTCGGCGGCGGTCGGGCGGTCGTCGGGTGCGGCCAGGAGGGCGTGCCGCAGACCTGCTTGGAGGGAGGGCCAGGGCAGGGTGGTGGACAGCGGGACGGCGCGGTGGGCGATGGCCTTGCGGATCGCATCCGGCGGGGTTCCCTTGCCGAGCCCGGCGGTCTCGTAGTCCAGAGGCCAGTGACCGGTTACGCAGGTCCACAGGGTTCCAGCGAGGGCATAGACGTCGGCCGGTTGCGTGGTGTCCACGGGTTGGGGCCCGTTGATGATCCAGGCGGCCAGCTCGGGCGCGGTGAGGTGGATCATCGTGCCGTCGAACGCTGACCAAGGCGTGGTGCCGACCTGCCGCGTCCAAGCGAAGTCGAGGAGACGGACGCCCTGCTCGGTGTGGATGCCGTGCTGGGGCTGGAGGTCCCCGTGTACCCAACTGGCTTCGTGCAGGTCCGCCACGGCGCGGCACAGGCCGACCGCAGCGGCGAGGGCTTCGGCCTTCCCGCCGTCACCCTTGCGCACGGTGCGGAAGAGGTCCCAGGTGGACGGCCCGGCCAGCCATGGGGCGACGTACCAGACGCCGTCGGCGAAGCGGCCGGCGATCACGGTGTACCCGGGAAGCCGGTCCAGCACGGCCGCCTCGCGGGCGGTGACCTCGGCGGCGTCCCCGATGCCGAGCTTGATGCTCACCATGCCCTGCGGACCACTGGCCTTCCACACCGCCGAGCCCCGCCGGTTGCTGATCTCCTCCAGCTCGAACGGCCCACAGATGCCCGCCGCCGCCATCAGCGCCGTTGCGGCCTCGGAAGTGAACTCGCCCATTCTCGTACTGCCTTCCACTCGCAAGGAATGTGCTCGAAGACGTCCCGGCCGTCGTCGGCCGCCACGGAAAGCGCCGTGGCGAGGTCGGGCGTTGCCTCCAGGAACTTCGGGTCCAGCGGCCGGACGCCCGCCCGTACCGGGAGGAACGAGAAGGGCGGCGGCGGGATGCTCTGCCCGCGCCGGCCGGTCTCGACAGCGCCGTGGGCGAACTTGCCGAACATGACTCCGACGGGGGCGTAGAGGTGTTTCAGTGCCCAATGGGGCCAGGCCATCAACTCCCGGTGGTCAGCGCCTTCGCAGTGCCCGAGCAACACCACGCTCTCGCATGCGAGAACACCGTACGGCCGACCCATCAGTGGGCGGACCCATTCCGCGGCCTGGACCCCGGCATGGAACAACTCGGCTTCCACGGCGTACTGGTGGCTGCCCGGTGTGATCTGGTAGACGGTCCAGCCGGTCATGCCCCGGCGGGTGGACGGCCGCAGGAACGGGCAGTGCTCGTACAGGTCGGCGAGGTACCCGTTCACGTCTATGCTGACGGGGCTCTCCGCCCGGGCCTCGGTGAGGCGGAGCGCCCCGGTGGTCGGCCGGGACGCTCCGTCGGATGGTGCGGTGATCACCGGGTGGTCTTCTCCGGGGCCATGACGCCGTCGTCGTCGCCGTCTCCGCCGGCGGGCGAGCAGTCCCACTCGGCGTAGACCTCGCCCGTGTCCCGGTAGCGGCCCAGGGCCTCGGTGTTGACCGTGCCGTTGGCATCGGTGAACCAGATCTCCGGCAGGGGGCCGTACGCCTCCTCGTACGCGCTCACCCAGGAGATGAAGCCGTTGCCCGCGCTCTCGACGTGGGTCAGCTTGCGGCCGGCGTGCTGGAGGGTGAACGCCTCGTGCGCGCCCGGGGCCGCAGCCAGGGCGTGCCACGCCGCGTCGATCGCGGCCGAGAACATCTGCGGCGCGGTCTGGCCCGCGTCGATCTGGCGCGCGGCGATCGTGAAGAACTTGCCCAGCTCGTCCAGCTCGGCGCTGGGCTTGATGGTGGCGGTGCTCACGTGCCTCTCCAATCGGGTTGGCTCTGCTCGCCCGGATGCGGGCGGGCAAGTGGTGCGTGGTGGTGCGGCCCGGCCCATCAGATCCTTTCCGATGGGCCGGGAGACTGTGGGCGCCCGGAGGCGCGGGTGCTGGCTAGAAGCGGCCTGAGGCGATGAGCGCGGTTGCCGGCGCTATCAGCGCGAACAGCGAGAGCGTGGAGGCGACAGCGACCGGTACTGGGGTGGGGACTCCGTGTGCGGCTTGCTCGGCCGCGTCGCGGTACTCGTCCTGATCGTCCACGGCGTTCCTACGCCGAGCGCGGCCCGCAGCGCGGCGGGCGCTCGGCCGGGCCCTGGACCAGGTGGTGGCCCGGCACGAGGTGCTGCGCATTCGGTACACCGAGGCGGACGGGGTGCCCGTGCAGGTCACGCGGCCGATCTGCGGGCCACGCAGTCCCGGCAGGGGCAGGTGGAACGCACAGCGTCGATCTGGAGCGCCGTGCCCACCGAGGGGGCCCGCCCGGCGGCGTTGGCCCTCCGGTAGTCGTCCAGCGGGCTCCAGCCTGCAGGGGCCCGGCCCCACTCGTCCGTGCTCGGGCTGATTACAACCTCGTGGTACTCACGCTCGGGGCTGCGTCTCGCCATCGGTCTGTCCTCCTTCGCCGTGGCGGTGGGGGTGCGTGATAGACCGTAGGAGTTTCAGCCAGACGCTCTCCAACAAGTTGCACGCAGTTGCACAGCAGTCACTCGAGAGAGTCAATCGCCTCTGAGATCAGGGTGCGAGCGGCAGCGCCGTGCACGGCATCTGTGGACAGTTCCCCGAACCGGCTGATGTACATGGCCACCTCGGAGGGCTGTGTGATCTGGAGGTACCCGGAGACGAGTTCAACGTTGGCCTGTGACGAGTCGTAGAGCGAGAACGCTTCGACGTGCATGGAGTGACGCAAATAACCCCTCGGAACGATTCCCAGGCTCACGTTCGCCAGGGACGCCACAGCGATCAGGTGGGTGAGCTGGCCGGCGGCTACCTCCGCGCCGCCAAGGCCGTGGTACAGGCATGCCTCTTCGATGATGAAGGCGAAGGTCTTCCCGTGGTCTCTCAGGATCTCCTGCCGCTCCATGCGCACCTGCACGGCCTCTTCCACGTCGTCCACGGCAACACGACGGCGTTGGGTGGCTTGGAGTACCGAGCGGGTGTAGTCCCGGGTCTGGAGGAGACCGTGCAGGATTCCAGGTGTGTACGCCCGGAACCGGGCGGTTCGCTCGTACAACGGCAGGACCATCTCCTGGGCGCGCTTGAGCCCGCTCCGCTCCATGCGTCGCCACTCGGTAAACATGGTCTCCACCGAGCGGAGGGAAGCCACCAGGTCCGCGGCCTGGTCGTCTGCTCCGCAGGCGCGGCACCAATCCCTGATGTCCTGCTCGGACGGTGCGGTGATCGCGTTCTCGATGCGGGAGCACTTCGACTTGCTCCAACCGCACGCGAGGGCGAGAGCAGGCCCGGTGAGCCCGGAGTCCTTCCGGACCTCCTTAAGCCGTTCGGCTAGAGCTTTCCGGGCCTGCTGAACGCTCGATGAGCGAGAGGTACGCATCTCGTTCGGCTACTTGAGCACGTAGTCCTCGTGCGGAGTCGCCCGATGCCACACGGTCTCGAAGGCGTTCTTCACGAGCTGAACGACGTCAGGTTCGGTCGTCCACTCCCGGTCCACCACATCCCCGTCACCCGAGAAGAAGGTGAACATGATCTTGGAGTCATCGAACATCCACAGGTCAGTTCCTGGCAGAGCAATGTCTGCCGCCAACCGACGCGGAAGCCAGCGAACCTGCTCGCCGATAGCCACGTTGAGGAACGTCACGTGGTGCTCGTAGCGGATGTACTCCGTGACCGGCTCGGAGACGATCCGAGCCCGGCGCATGACCACACCACGGTTGATCACGTCTCCGGCGAGGTTGGTCCAGTTCTGGAACCACTCCGGCCGGTCGTCCGGGCTGTAGCGAAGACCCTCCCGATAGCGCTGGAACTGCGGGTCGTTCGGCGTGTAGTTGTCGCGCATCTCCAGGTGCACGGCAGAGAACTTGGCCTCTGCCATGGCCGTGGCGATCGGGTTGGCCACGCTACTCCTTCTCTCCCGCTTGAGTGGCCAGCCCTGCGGCGAGGTCCACGATGAACTTGATCATTTCTTCCGGGAGGCGGATCACGGTCTCGTGGTCAGGCACGTCAGTCGAGTGCCCGGGGATCGAACCAACCTCCTTGCAGCGGCTCAAGTCCTCTTCGCTGGCCTTGTAGGACTGGATGATCAGGTCGCCGTTCTCCGGGTCGCGCCAAATGGTCGGCGAGTCAACCTCTGGCGTGTTGGAGATGATCCCGATGAACTGTAGAGGCTGCACGATGCTCCCTGTGACTCTGGGTCCGCGTAGTTGCACAACCGGTGGGCTCATCCTGGCGGGTGCACGACCGTCCTGTCAGGCGTTTCGTGTCTGACGAACCACCTCGCGTCTGACGAACTACCAGCTCAGCGACCTGGAGCCTGGCGAGGGCGCAAGTAGCCGTGTGGATAAGGGGCGAACTCCCTTCATCCTGCTGCTCGACAGACATGGGGCCATAGACAGCGGTTGCGAAGAGTGGTGAGGGTGGGGCCTGTTGCCAGCGGCCGGCAAGACTGGCGGAGCAGCGGTGAGTGGAGGCCGCGGGGGGCTCTGGTGTCCTTTCGCCGATCTCGACGCCGTCGGCGAGCAGCTGCCGCGCGGCGGCGTCGGCCTGGTGGCGGTAGGGGTGGCGGGAGATGTAGTGCCCGTTCTCCCGGATCTCGTACATGTCGGCGGCGAAGTCGGTGGTGGTGAGGGTGACGTCGAGGCGGCGGTCGTGGCCGGCACCGGTGACGGTCCAGTGGCCGGCACCCACGGTCGGCCGTCCGGTGCGCGCCTCCGGCGGGAGGCTCAGCCGACCAGCCGGGAAAGCTCGATCGAGTGCCCCGTCCGCTCCACCTTCGCCGTCAGGTACCGGACGTTGCTCTCCGACAGGTGCACGCCCGTCGGCACCCGGTGCCGGACGGTGATCCCGAGGCCGGCCAACTGCGCGGCCTTGTCGGGGTTGTTGCTCAGCAGGTCGATGCCCGTGGTGCCGAGCGCGGCGAGCATCTGGGCGGCGGCGGTGTAGTCCCGGCCGTCCTCGGGCAGGCCGAGCGCGGTGTTGGCGTCGTACGTGTCCAGCCCGGAGTCCTGCAGGGCGTACGCGTCGAGCTTGTTGTAGAGCCCGATGCCCCGGCCCTCCTGGCGCAGGTAGAGCAGGTACCCGCCGGCCGTGCTGATCCGCTCCACCGACTCGCGCAGCTGCGGCCCGCAGTCGCAGCGGTCCGAACCGAAGACGTCGCCGGTCAGGCACTCGGAGTGCAGCCGCACCAGCGGGGTACCGCCCTCGGGGACCGTCCCGAGCGCGAGGGCCAGGTGTTCGGCGCCGTCGGCGAGGCCGTGGAAGGTGGAGACCTCCGCCTCGGCGCGGTAGCCGTCGGGGAAGGTCAGCGGGATGCGCACACGCGAGCGCACCGTGGCGGAGCCGGGTTGAGGCATGGGCGGGCCTTCGTCGATCGGGGGTGAGCCGGGTCGGATCGGGATCCGGATCGATCGGGGGGATCGGATGTCGACCGTACTCGGTTGTTCCAATTTGAACAACTGAATCGCCCGATGTCCGACGCGACCACGGAGGCGCACAACACCCCGTCCGTCCCGGGTGTTCCCGCCCGACCTTCCGACATGTGGAAGGAGAACGGTCCGGGGTGTCGACACTGCGGGACTTCGTCCCGTTTCCTGGGCACGGGAACGGCCCGCGTCTCCTGGACGCGGGAACGCCCCGCGCACGACCACCGACGATCACGGAAGGTCCTGAACAGATGCCCCTGAGCCGCCCCGATTCCGCCCCCGACACCTCGACCCGGCCCCGCTTCGACGCCGAACAGCGCGCGGTCGAGTCCCTCTTCGCGGACGTGGTCCGCCGCAACAAGGGCGAGTCGGAGTTCCACCAGGCCGTCCACGAGGTGCTGGAGACCCTGGCCCCGGTGCTCGCCCACCGGCCCGAACTCCTCGACGCCCGGATCATCGAGCGGATCTGCGAACCCGAGCGGCAGTTGATGTTCCGGGTGCCGTGGACGGACGACTCCGGCGACATCCACGTCAACCGCGGCTTCCGGGTGGAGTTCAGCAGCGCCCTCGGCCCGTACAAGGGCGGGCTGCGGTTCCACCCCTCGGTGAACCTCGGCATCGTCAAGTTCCTCGGCTTCGAGCAGATCTTCAAGAACGCGCTCACCGGGCTGTCGATCGGCGGCGGCAAGGGCGGTTCCGACTTCGACCCCAAGGGCCGTTCGGACGCCGAGATCATGAGGTTCTGTCAGTCGTTCATGACCGAGCTCCACCGTCACCTCGGCGAGCACACCGACGTGCCGGCCGGGGACATCGGCGTCGGCGGCCGCGAGATCGGCTACCTCTTCGGCCAGTACAAGCGGATCACCAACCGCTACGAGGCCGGCGTGCTCACCGGCAAGGGCCTGGGCTGGGGCGGCGCGCAGGTCAGGACGGAGGCCACCGGCTACGGCTGCGTGCTGTTCACCGCCGAGATGCTGCACAGCCGCGGCGAGGGCCTGGACGGGCGCCGGGTGGTGGTCTCCGGCTCCGGCAACGTCGCGCTCTACGCGATCGAGAAGGCGCAGCAGCTCGGCGCGACGGTGCTCACCGCCTCCGACTCCACCGGCTACGTGGTCGACGAGAAGGGCATCGACCTCGCCCTGCTCAAGGAGGTCAAGGAGGTCCGGCGCGGCCGGATCTCCGAGTACGCCGAACTGCGCGGCAGCCACGTCCGGTTCGTGGAGGGGCCGGGGGTGTGGAGCGTGCCCTGCGAGGTCGCGCTGCCCTGCGCGACCCAGAACGAGCTGACCGAGGCCGACGCGCTCGCCCTGGTGCGGGGCGGCGTCCTCGCGGTGGCCGAGGGCGCCAACATGCCCACCACCCCGGAGGCGGTGCGGGTGTTCCAGGAGGCCCGGGTGGCCTTCGGCCCGGGCAAGGCGGCGAACGCGGGCGGCGTCGCGACCAGCGCGCTGGAGATGCAGCAGAACGCCTCGCGCGACTCCTGGACCTTCCGGCACACCGAGGAGCGGCTGGCCGCGATCATGAAGCACATCCACGACTCCTGCTTCACCACCGCCGAGCGCTACGGCCGGCCCGGCGACTACGTGGTGGGCGCCAACATCGCGGGCTTCGAGCTGGTCGCGGACGCGATGCTGGCCCAGGGCCTCATCTGAGCAGCCGTCTCCGCTGGTGACCCGGCGATCGGTACCCGACCGGAGCGGGCACCGATCGTCGGGTGCGGCAGGGTGGGTCCTTCCTACGGTGGTGATCAACGAGGAAGGACGGGCGGGAGTGCTGGAACACCTGAACCGGGCGATGGAGCACATCGAACGGCACCTGGACGGCGAGGTCGACGCGGCAGAGCTGGCGCGGATCGCGATGACGTCGGAGTACCACTTCCGGCGGCTGTTCTCGATGCTCGCCGGGATGCCGCTGTCGGAGTACGTCCGGCGCCGGCGACTGACCGTCGCGGGGGCCGAAGTCCTCGCCGGTGAGCGGACGTTGCTCGACATCGCGATCCGGTACGGGTACGGCTCGGGCGAGGCGTTCGCCCGGGCGTTCCGGGCCGTGCACGGGGTCGGGCCGGGCGAGGCCCGGCGCGACGGTGCGGTGCTCACCTCCCAGCCCCGGATGTCCTTCCGACTCGTCGTGGAGGGAAGTAGCAGCATGGAATACCGGATCGTCGAGAAGCCGGACTTCCGGATCGTCGGCAGGAAGGCCCGGGTGCCCCTGATCTACCTGGGCGTCAACCCGCACATCGCGGAGTTCATCAAGGGGCTCGGCACGGAGACCGTCGAGCGGATCGCGGCGCTGACGGGCCCGGACCCGGTCGGCATCGTGTCGGTGAGCGACGACATCCCGTCCGTCCGGGAGGAGGGGGTCGAACTCGACTACTGGCACGCGGTGGTGGCGTGCGAGGACGCCGTCGTCCCGAAGGACCTGGACGTGCTGGACGTGCCTGCGGGCACCTGGGCGGTGTTTCGCAACTCCGGGCCGTTCCCGCAGGCGCTACAGGAGATGTGGGCGGACGTGTACACCCAGTGGTTCCCGTCCAACCCGTACGAGGCCCGGCCGGGTCCGGAGATCCTGCAGACCCGTTTCGTCCCGGGGGCGGGCGACGCCGAGGCGGAGCTCTGGATCCCGGTGGCGCGGGCCCTGCGGCGCTGACGGGTGCCGGCTGACAGATGACAGGTAACGGATGACAGCTGACAGATGATGAAATCTGTCAGCTGTCATCTGTCATCTGTTACTCGCCCTCCGTCAGCCGTCGCCTCTTCCCCCGCCCCCGTTCGGCCCACCAGCGTCCGCCCCTGTCCCTTCCCGCGCCGCATCCTGGGCGGGGAGGGCCCGGGGGCCGACACCGAGCTGGAGAACCGATGCCATGAAGCTGACCTCCGTGACCACCGACGCCCCCTGCTGGGTCGAGCTGGGCACCTCCGACCCGGCCGCCGCCAGGGCTTTCTACCGCGAACTGTTCGGCTGGCGGGAGGACGACGGCACCCGCCCCGAGGACGGGGACGGGGTCCGGATGTTCCTGGGGGACGCCCCGGTCGCCGCGATCATGCCGCGCTACGCTCCGCGGCAGCCGACGGCCTGGACGGTCTGCTTCGCGGTCGCCGACGCCGGTGCCACCGCCGCGCGGATCGCGGACGCCGGCGGCAGCCTCCTGAAGGAGCCCGCCGACGTGCTCGACCACGGCCGCTTCGCGGTGGCGGCCGACCGCTCCCACGCCGTCTTCATCCTCTGGCAGGCCCGCGCCTTCAAGGGCGCCGGGGTGTTCAACGAGCACGGCTCGCTCGGCTGGGTGGAACTGCTCACCCGCGATCCGGCCGGCGCGACCGACTTCTACCCGGCGGTCTTCGGCTGGTCGGTCGCCCCGTCCGAGCACTACACCCAATGGGGCCTGGCCGGCCGGGACTTCGGCGGCATGCTGGTGATGGGCGACGGCTTCCCGCCGGAGGTGCCGCCGCACTGGCTGCCGTACTTCTCCTGTGCCGACACCGACCTCACCGTCGCCCGGGCGGTGGCCCTGGGCGCGGACGTGCTGATGCCCGCCGGTGGCGTGCCGGGCGGTCGGCGGATCGCGGTGCTGCGCGACCCGCAGGGCGCCGCCTTCGGCATCTACCACGCCCCTTCGGAGGGCTGAGCCGAGCGCCGTCCCGCCACGGCTACCGCCGCCGCTACCGCCGCCGCTGCCGTCGTCCCGCCACGGCTACCGCCGCCGCTACCGCCGCCGCTGCCGTCGTCCCGCCACGGCTACCGCCGCCGCCCCGGCCGTGATCAGCAGCGCCCCCACCGGCACCACGTCGCCGACCCGGTCGTACCAGGTCAGCGTCCCGGGCACGGTGAGCGGCAGCCGGACGGTCAGCGCGCCGGTGTCGTCGGTGCCGAGCCGGGCGAGCTCCCGGCCCTGTGCGTCGAAGGCAGCCGAGACGCCGGTCAGCGAGGCCTGGACGGCCGGCCGCCCGGTCTCGGCGGCCCGGATCGCCGCCAGCGAGACGTGCTGTTCGGGCGCCCAGGTGTGCTGGAAGGTCGAGGTCGAGGACTGGTAGACCAGCACCCGGGCGCCGTCCCGCGCGGCGGTGCGGGCCATGTCGGGGAAGGCCGACTCGAAGCAGATCAGCGCCCCGACCGGCAGCGGCGCGCCCGTCCGGTCGGTGGCCGGCAGCAGGTGGAACGCGGTGCCGGGCGCCCGGTTCTCGCCCGCCGCCCGGCTGACCCCGGCGATCCAGCCGAGCACCGGCCGCAGCGGGATGTACTCGCCGAACGGCACCAGCCGGATCTTGCGGTAGCGGTCCACCACCCCGGCCGGGGAGACCAGCACCGCGTCCTTGGAGATCCTCCCGTCCGCCTTGCGCGCGTCCTCCCCGGCGATGATCCGGGCGCCGGTGGTCGCGGCGAGTCCGCGCAGCGCGTCCAGCGCGGCCGGGTCGTGGTCCAGGTCGGCCGTGGTGCTGCTCTCGCCCCACACCACCAGGTCCACCGGCTGCCCGACCAGGGCGGCGGTGGCCCGGACGCTCGCGTCGAACCGTGCCTGCGGGTCCTCGACGATGCCGGGCTGGACGAGCGCGACCGTGACGGACCCGGCTCCGGCGGGTGCCTCGCGCAGCGCGAACAGCGCCGGTCCGGAGGCCAGGACCAGCACGGTCGCCGAGGCCGCGACGGCCCGCGGCCGCCAGTGCACCGAGGTCAGCGCGATCAGCACCCCGGTGTTCACCGCCGCCACCGCCGCGCTGACCAGCCAGATCCCGCCCGTCGAGGCCAGCCCGAGGATCGCCGGGTGCTGCCACTGGGTGGCGCCGAGCAGCGCCCACGGCCCGCCGAGCGCCGACCAGGACCGCGCGTACTCGGCGGACACCCAGACCGCGGGGACGACCACCATCGCGAGCAGCGCCCGACGGGTGGTCAGCGGCGGGCTCAGCAGCCGGTGCACGGCGTACCCGACGGCGCCCTGCAGCGCACCGAACAGCACCGCGAGCACCGGCAGTCCGGGCCCGATGGACGGCACCAGCCAGTACATCGCGGTCAGGATGAACCCGGCCCCGAACCACCAGCCGCGCACCGCCGCCTCCCGCCCCGACGGCGCCCGCTGCATCAGCAGCAGCCCGGGGACGAGCGCGATCCAGGCCAGCCAGGCCTGCCCGGGCGCCGGGAAGGCGAGCACCGGCACCGCCCCGGCGGCCAGCGCCCCGAACCGCGCCCGGTACCGGTGCGGCGGGTGCGAGTGCCGCGAGGGGTGCGAGGACCGCGACGGGTACGAGGGGCGCGGCGCCCGGTCCCCGGCTCGCTCCGTTCCCTCCGCCTGCTCCGCCTGTTCCGCTTGCCCAGCTCTCTCCGCTCTCCCCGCTCTTCCCGCTGCGTCCGCGTTCGCCGAGGGGGTCGTGCTCAGGGCTGGGCTGGTGGGACCGATGCGGCGCGACATGCCCCGTATTGTCCGCTCGGACGGCGTGCGCCACCAGTGTTCCCGTCACCCGAATGGGCGACGGGAACACCAACAGCGGGGTGGCGGCCCACCGCTCGAACGGCCGCTCACCCGTCGAACGGCCGCCCTCAGCCCTCGCCGCCCTCCAGGTCCCCTTCCGTCTCCAGGAACGCGGCCTGCAGCTGCGCGATCAGCTCCGGGTCCGGCTGCTCCCACAGCCCGCGGCTCGCCGCCTCCAGCAGGCGCTCGCTGATCCCGTGCAGCGCCCACGGGTTGGCGCCCGCGAGGAACTCCCGGTTGACCGGGTCGAGCACGTACTCCTCGGTCAGCTTCTCGTACATCCAGTCCGCGACCACGCCCGTGGTGGCGTCGTAGCCGAACAGGTAGTCGACGGTCGCGGCCATCTCGAAGGCGCCCTTGTACCCGTGGCGGCGCATCGCCTCGATCCAGCGCGGGTTGACCACGCGGGCGCGGAAGACCCGGGCGGCCTCCTCGGTCAGCGTCCGGGTGCGGACCGTCTCCGGGCGGGTGGAGTCGCCGATGTAGGCGGTGGGCGCCTTGCCGGTGAGGGCGCGGACGGTGGCCACCATGCCGCCGTGGTACTGGAAGTAGTCGTCCGAGTCGGCGATGTCGTGCTCGCGGGTGTCGGTGTTCTTCGCGGCGACGGTGATCCGCTTGTACGCGGTCTCCATCTCCTCGCGGGCCGGCCGCCCGTCCAGCCCGCGCCCGTAGGCGTAGCCGCCCCAGACCGTGTACACCTCGGCGAGGTCGGCGTCGGTGCGCCAGTCGCGGCTGTCGATCAGCTGCAGCAGTCCCGCGCCGTACGTGCCCGGGCGGGAGCCGAAGACGCGGACGGTGGCCTTGCGCTCGTCGCCGTGGACCGCGAGGTCGGCCTGGACGTGGGCGCGGACGAAGTTCTGCTCCGCGGGCTCCTCCTGGGCGGCGGCCAGGCGCACCGCGTCGTCCAGCAGGGCGACCACGTGCGGGAAGGCGTCGCGGAAGAAGCCGGAGATGCGCAGCGTCACGTCGATGCGCGGGCGGCCCAGCTCCGCCGGCGGGATCGGCTCCAGGCCGGTGACCCGGCGGGAGGCGTCGTCCCAGACCGGGCGGACACCGAGCAGGGCGAAGGCCTCGGCGATGTCGTCGCCGGCGGTGCGCATCGCGCTGGTGCCCCAGAGCGAGAGCCCGACCGAGGGCGGGTAGGCGCCGTCGTTGTCGGCGGTGTACCGCTCGATCAGCGAGGCGGCGAGCGCCTGGCCGGTCTCCCAGGCGAGCTTGCTGGGGACGGCCTTCGGGTCGACGGAGTAGAAGTTGCGGCCGGTCGGCAGCACGTTGACCAGGCCGCGCAGCGGCGAGCCGGACGGGCCGGCCGGGACGAAGCCGCCCCGCAGCGCGTGCAGCACGGCGTCCAGCTCGTCGGTGGTGGCGGCCAGTCGCGGCACCACCTGGGTGGCGGCGAAGGCCAGCACCTCGTGCACGGCCTCCCGGACGGTCTCCGGCAGCTCGGCGGTGACCTTCTCGACCGCCTCGGGCGCCCAGTCCTCCGCCTCCATCGCCTCGACCAGGGCGCGGGCCCGGGCCTCGGCCGCGTCGGTGGCGCCGAGGGTCAGCGCCGCCTCGTCCAGGCCGAGTGCCTCGCGCAGGCCGGGCAGCGCGCTGACGCCGCCCCAGATCTGCCGGGCGCGCAGGATGGCGAGCACGATGTTGACCCGGTCGGTGCCGGCCGGCGCCTGGCCGAGCACGTGCAGGCCGTCACGGATCTGGGCGTCCTTGACCTCGCAGAGCCAGCCGTCGACGTGCAGCAGGAAGTCGTCGAAGCCGTCGTCCTCGGGGCGCTCGTCCAGACCGAGGTCGTGGTCGAGCTTGGCGGCCTGGATCAGGGTCCAGATCTGGGCGCGGATCGCGGGCAGCTTGGCCGGGTCCATCGCGGCGATGTTGGAGTGCTCGTCCAGCAGCTGCTCCAGCCGCGCGATGTCGCCGTAGGAGTCGGCGCGGGCCATCGGCGGGACGAGGTGGTCGACCAGGGTGGCGTGGGCGCGGCGCTTGGCCTGGGTGCCCTCGCCCGGGTCGTTGACCAGGAAGGGGTAGACCAGCGGGAGGTTGCCGAGGACGGCGTCGGGGCCGCACTCGGCGGACAGCGCGGCGGTCTTGCCGGGCAGCCACTCCAGGTTGCCGTGCTTGCCGAGGTGGATGACCGCGTGGGCGCCGAAGCCGCCGTCCTCCTGCGCGGCCTCGATCCAGCGGTAGGCGGCCAGGTAGTGGTGGCTCGGCGGCAGGTCGGGGTCGTGGTAGATGGCGACCGGGTTCTCGCCGAAGCCGCGCGGCGGCTGGATCAGGACGAGCAGGTTCCCGGAGCGGATCGCGGCCAGCACGATGTCGCCGTCCGGGTTCTGCGAGCGGTCGACGTACAGCTCGCCGGGCGCCGGGCCCCAGTGCTCCTCGACCTGTTCCCGCAGCGCCTGCGGAAGGGTGGCGTACCAGCGGCGGTAGTCGGCCGCGGGGATGCGCACCGGGTTGCGGGCCAGCTGGTCCTCGGTGAGCCAGTCCTGGTCGTAGCCGCCGGCCGCGATCAGGGCGTGGATGATCGCGTCGCCCTCGTGGCCGTCCTCGGCGGCGTCGTCCAGGCCGGGCAGGTCGTGGCCGAGGTCCATGCCCTCCTCGCGCAGCCGGTGCAGCAGCCGGACGGCGCTGGCCGGGGTGTCCAGGCCGACGGCGTTGCCGACCCGGGCGTGCTTGGTCGGGTACGCGGACAGCACCAGCGCGAGGCGGCGCTCGGCGGCCGGGACGTAGCGCAGCCGGGCGTGGCTGACGGCGATGCCGGCGACGCGGGCGGCGCGCTCCGGGTCGGCGGCGTAGACGGTCAGGCCGTCCTCGTCCAGCTCCTTGAAGGAGAACGGGACGGTGATCAGGCGGCCGTCGAACTCCGGCACGGCGATCTGGGTGGCGGTGTCCAGCGGGGAGAGGCCGTCGTCGCTGCCCTCCCACTGGGCGCGCGACCAGGTCAGGCAGAGCGCCTGCAGGATCGGGCGGTCCAGTGCGGCGAGCGCGCCCGCGTCCCAGGCCTCCTCGTCGCCGCCGGCCTGGGCGTCGGCCGGGCGGGTGCCGCCGGCGGCGAGCACAGTGGTGACGATCGCGTCGGCCTCGCCGAGCGCGGCCAGCAGCTCGGGCTCGGCACCGCGCAGCGAGGCGCAGTAGTAGGCCTTGGCCCGGGCGCCCCGCTCCTCGACGGCCCGGCAGAGCGTCTCCACGAAGGCGGTGTTGCCGCTCATGTGGTGGGCGCGGTAGTAGAGCACCGCGACCGTCGGCGCGTCGGCGCCGTCGCCGGTGCGGGCCTCGCGCTCCAGCGGGCCCCAGGCCGGCGCGGAGGCGGGCGGGGCGAAGCCGTGGCCGGTCAGCAGCACGGTGTCGGAGAGGAACGCGCCCAGCTCGGCCAGGTTGGCGGCGCCGCCGTGGGCCAGGTAGGCGTGCGCCTCGGCGGCGATGCCGGCCGGGACGGTGGACAGTTCCATCAGCTGGGCGTCGGGGGCCTGCTCACCGGTCAGCACCACCACCGGGCGGGGGCCGGCCAGCAGTGCGTCCAGGCCCTCCTGCCAGGCGCGGCGCCCGCCGAGGAGGCGGACCACGACGAGCTCGGTGCCCTCCAGCAGCGCGGGCAGGTCGGCGGGGGTGAGCCGGGCCGGGTTGCCGAGGCGGTAGCGCACCGGGCCCTCGGACGCGCGGGCACTGAGCAGGTCGGTGTCGGACGTCGACAGCAGCAGGATCATGCGAAGGCCCTCCCGGCCTCGTCGGTGGCCGGGTCGGCCGTGGAGCCGGCCGGGGTGGCCCGGATGCGGGCCGGGTCGGCCGAGGGGTCGGCCAGGGTGGCCGTGACTCCGGCCGGGGCCGCCGTGTGGACGGCCGTGGACGCGTGCGCGGGCATGCGACAGCGCTGGTGCATTTCTGCCTTCCTCGGGGTCCGCGCCCCGGGCCGGTGGAGGACGGCAGGAGTTCCTGGCTCCCGCGGCCGGCCGGTTTCCCGGTGAACCGCGGTCACAGTGGCGGGACCGCACCGGGTTTGCACCGGTTTCCTCCCCTGCGCCGTCGCTGGCGTGTGCGGACGGTCCGCACGGGACCGTCCGCCCTGCATCGTACGGGGTGCGGCTGACCTGGGGGAGAGTGAGCTTTCGGCCGGGGGCTCCGGACCGGTCGGTGCGCGGCTCCTGGCCGGTCGGCGTACCGGCCCGGGGGCGTCCCGTGCCCCGCCCGGAGCGGCCCGGCGGACGCGTTCGGGCCGGTCGGGGCGGCCGCCCGGCGCGCGCGTCGGGTGCGCCGGAGTGTGATGCAGCGGACGGAGGCAACCGTTCGGATCATCTGTATGCTCGCCGCCATGCCACCGACACCCGACGCCAGCGCGCCGGGCGCCGCCGTGCCCGACCGGGAGGTGCCCGACCGGGGGCGCGCGGACGCCTGCCCCGGAGCGCTCCGCCTGCACCCGGCCGACGACGGCGCCCTGGCCCGGATCCGCCTACCCGGAGGCCTGCTGACGGACCGTCAGGCACGTGCCCTGATCGAAGCCGCCGAGGCCCTGGGCGACGGGGAGTTGGAGACCACCTCGCGCGGCAACGTCCAACTGCGCGGCCTGGCGCCGCAGTGCGGGGCGGAGCTCGCCGAGCGGCTGCGCGCCGTCGGACTGCTGCCCTCGGACACCCACGAGCGGGTCCGCAACATCGTCGCCTCGCCGCTCGCGGGGCTGGACGCCCGGCCCGGCGCCGAGGTCCGGGCCTGGGTGCGGGAACTGGACGCGCGGCTGTGCGCGAGCGACTGGGCGGCCGGGCTCTCCGGCAAGTTCCTGTTCGCGCTGGACGACGGGCGGGGCGACGTCGCCGCGCTCGACGCCGATGTGACATTGATCGCAGCCTCGGGAACCGCAGGCTCGGGGGTCGCAGGCTCGGGGGTCGCAGGCTCGGGAGCGGCGCCGGACGGGCCCGCCCTGCTGCGCCTCGGGCGTTCGACCCACGGGCACCCCGTCGAGGCCGGGCGGGAGGTGACGGCCGTGCTGGACGCGGCCCGCTCCTTCCTGGACGCGCTGCGCACCGGCGGACGCCGGGCCTGGCACCTGCGCGAGGTGCCCGACCTGCTGCCGGCCGGCCCGGTGCCGCTGCCCGCCTTCGCCGGTGCGGCGCCCGCCGTCGGCGCGCATCCCGGCGGGCTCTCGGTCGGACTGCGCTTCGGCCGGGCGAACGCCGCGCAGTGGCGGGCACTGGTCGCCGTCGCGGCCGCCTCGGCCGGTGAGCTGCGGCTGACGCCCTGGCGCGGCGCGGTCGTGCCCGGCGCGTCCGCCGACCTGCTGCCCGGGCTGGCCGCCGTCGGGTTCCGCACCGAGCCGGGCTCCGTCTGGGAGCGGGCCACCGCCTGCACCGGGCTGCCGGGGTGCGCCAAGTCGCTCGCCGACGTCCGCTCGGACGCGGCCGGGGCGCTGGACGCCGACGCCGGGTCCGCGCGCGGGGGCGGGGCCCTCGGTGCGGGCGGGGCCTCCGGCGCGCTGCCCGTCCACTGGTCGGGTTGTGAACGGCGCTGCGGCCACCCGGCCGGGCGGTGGGTGGACGTGCTCGCCACGGGGCACGGCTACCGGGTGACGGTGAACGGACCGGCGGCCGCCCCCATGGCCGCCGAGGTGACGAACGAGCAGATGGCCGAGGCGGTCGCCGAGGCCAGGAGGACCACGAAGTGATCGAGTACGAGAAGGACGGCGCGTCCATCTACCGCCAGTCCTTTGCCACCATCCGCGCGGAGGCCGATCTGGCCGCCCTCCCGGCAGACGTCTCCCAGGTCGCGGTGCGGATGATCCACGCCTGCGGGATGGTCGACCTGGTCGAGGACCTGGTGTACTCGCCCGGCGTGGTCGCCTCCGCGCGCGCCGCGCTGCACGCCGGTGCGCCGATCCTCTGCGACGTCAACATGGTCGCGAGCGGCGTGACCCGCAAGCGGCTGCCCGCCGACAACGAGGTGATCTGCACCCTCACCGACCCGTCGGTGCCCGAGCTCGCCCGCGCGATGGGCAACACCCGCAGCGCCGCGGCCATGGAGCTGTGGCTGCCCCGGCTGGAGGGCGCGGTGGTCGCCGTCGGCAACGCGCCGACCTCGCTGTTCCGGCTGCTGGAGATGATCGAGGCGGGCGCGCCGCGCCCGGCCGCGGTGATCGGCGTCCCGGTCGGCTTCATCGGCGCCGCCGAGTCCAAGCAGGCCCTGGCCGAGCACCCCTCCGGCCTGGAGCACCTGGTGGTGCGCGGCCGCCGAGGCGGCAGTGCGATGGCCGCCGCCGCCATCAACGCGATTGCGAGCGAGGCAGAGTGACGGAGCATCAGGAGTCTTCGACCGGGCGGCTGTACGGCGTCGGGCTCGGCCCGGGCGACCCGTCGCTGGTGACCGTCCGTGCCGCCGAACTCATCGGCAAGGCCGACGTGGTGGCGTACCACAGCGCCCGGCACGGCCGGTCCATCGCGCGCTCGATCGCCGAGCGGTACCTGACGGGTGGTCAGATCGAGGAGAAGCTGGTCTACCCGCTCACCGTCGAGACCACCGACCACCCCGGCGGCTACCGGGGCGCGCTGGACGAGTTCTACGAGGAGGCCGCCGCCCGGCTGGCCGCCCACCTGGACGCCGGGCGCGACGTCGTCGTCCTCGCCGAGGGGGACCCGCTCTTCTACGGCTCGTACCAGCACATGCACAAGCGGCTCGCGCACCGGTACCCGACCGAGGTGGTGCCCGGCGTGACCTCGGTCAGCGCGGCGGCCGCCCGGCTCGGACAGCCGCTCACCGAGGCCGAGGAGACGCTCACCGTCATCCCCGGCACGCTGCCCGAGGAGGAGCTGACGGCGCGGATCGCCTCGGCCGACTCCGCCGTGATCATGAAGCTCGGGCGCACCTTCCCGACCGTCCGCCGCGCCCTGGAGCGGGCGGGTCGCCTGGCCGACGCCCAGTACGTCGAGCGGGCCTTCATGGCGGGTGAGCGCATCGCGCCGCTCGCGGAGGTCGACGGCGAGACGGTGCCGTACTTCTCGGTCGCGGTGCTGCCGAGCAAGGTCGCGCCGCTGGAGCCCGAGGTGCGGATCGCGGACGGGACGGGCAGCGTGACCGTGGTCGGCACCGGGCCGGCCGGGCCGCTCTGGCTCACCCCCGAGGCGCGCGGCGCGCTGGCCGAGGCCACCGACCTGGTCGGCTACACCACCTACCTGGCCCGGGTGCCGGAGCGCCCCGGGCAGCGGCGGCACGGCTCGGACAACAAGGTGGAGTCGGAGCGCGCCGAGTACGCGCTGGACCTCGCGCGGCGCGGGCACCGGGTCGCGGTGGTCTCCTCGGGCGACCCGGGCGTGTTCGCGATGGCCACGGCCGTGCTGGAGGTCGCCTGCGAGGAGGCCTACCGGGACGTCCCGGTGCGGGTCCTGCCGGGGATGACCGCCGCCCACGCGGCCGCCTCCCGGGCCGGCGCCCCGCTCGGGCACGACTACGCGGTGGTGTCGCTCTCGGACCGGCTCAAGCCCTGGGAGGCGGTGGCCAAGCGGCTGCGCGCCGCCGCCGAGGCGGACCTGGTGCTCGCGCTGTACAACCCGGGCTCGAAGTCCCGGACCACCCAGGTGGGCCTCGCCCGGGACCTGCTGCTGGAGCACCGGGCGCCGGAGACGCCGGTGGTCATGGCGCGCGACGTCGGCGGGCCGACCGAGCGGGTGCGGATCGTCCGGCTCGGCGAGCTGGACCCGGCGCTGGTCGACATGCGGACGATCCTGCTGGTCGGTTCCTCGCAGACCCGGGCGGTCGAGCGGGGCGGTGGCGTGGAGGTCGTCTGGACGCCCCGGCGGTACCCGGAGGCGTGACGGCGAACAGCTGACGGATGACAGCTGACAGATTTCATCATCTGTCAGCTGTCATCCGTTTTCCGTCAGCCGTTTCCCGTCGTCCGCTCGCCGGTGTCGGTGCCGGTGCCGGTGTCGGTGTCGGTGTCGGTGTCGCCGGCCGTCACCGGCTTCGTCACCGGGTCGGCTTGGCGATCAGCAGCTCCGTGTTGTGGTCCGCACCCGTGCCCAGCAGTGCCGTCTGCCGCCCGTTCGGGTCGTTGTACGACAGCTCGCGGTAGAGCGCCGCGAGGTTGGCGTCCGAGGTGCTGCCGAAGTCCGTCGCGTACGGTGCGGAGGACTCGATCAGCGTGGTGAACAGGGAGAGCGTGCCGTCCCCGTTGTCCACGACCTCGATGATCCGGCCGTGCTGCGGGTAGTCGATGTGCGAGGCGGTGTTGATCTCCCAGAACGCCCGCTCCGGCACCGCGTGGCCGTGCGGCGTGATCTTGTTCATGTGGGTGTGGCCGTTCACCCAGGCGACCACGTTCGGGTAGCGCTGCAGCAGTGCCACCAGCTCGTTGCCGTCGTGCCGCTTCTCGAAGACGTTGCGCGGGTCCGGCAGCAGGTTGCCCATCGAGGTGCTGGTGTGGTGGCTGAAGACCAGGATCACGTCGTCCGTGCTGCCGCCCGTCACCCGGTGCCCGTCGGTGTCGTACCAGTGCCCGCTGTGCGCCTTCAACTGCTGCTCCAGCCAGCGCAGTTGCGCGCTGCCCAGCGAGCCGTCGGCGAACCCGGCCTGGTTGGTGGTGTCCAGGCTGATCCCGACCACCTTCTCCGAGATGCGGAAGGTGTAGTAGAGCTTGCCGCTGTTCACCATGTCCGAGGTGAAGCCGTGGCCGTACGGGCCCGCACCGGTGGCCGCCGGGTTCAGGTGGGCCTTGGCGAACTCCTTGAGTGTGAACGGCTTCCGGCGCTCGTCCGGGGTGATCCGGCGCACCGCCTCGCCGTTGGCGATCAGCTTGGCGAGCAGCAGCACGGCGCCCGCCGGGTCCCGGCGCAGCGAGTCCGTCAGCTGGGCGGCGGTCGCGTCGTCGCAGCCCTCCAGCTTGTACTGGCCGGTGTAGAGGTCGTTGAGCAGCCCGAGGTCCGGCAGCGTGCCCTCGATGCTGTCGTCGTGGTTGCCGACCGTCGTGTACCAGGGCGTGCGCAGGCCCGGCGCGTCGAAGGGCCGGCCGGCGGCGGACAGGAAGCCGGGCACCAGCGGGAAGCCCTTGGCCTTGTAGCCGTCGCCGTAGGAGAGTTCGGGGTTCCAGTAGGCCGCGTTGCCGGAGTTCTGGACACCCTCGTAGCGGTTCGGGTCGCCGGTGTTCTGCGCCAGCCGGCCGCCGCCCATGACCTTGAGGTACCAGTCGAGTTCGGCGAGCTCGTGGTTGTCGGTGTTGTCGCCGGTGGCCATCACCATGCTGAACGGCATCCCGGTGTAGGGGCCTCCGCCGAGCGAGTTGACCCGCTCGACGAGGGCCGACACGCCGCGGGCGTTCAGGGCCTCCTGCGGCCGGTACGCGCTGCCGTTGTACCGGGCCAGGTACTCGAAGCGCACCGGGGACTCGGTGTCCACCAGGTGCAGGTCACTGAACTGGACGAAGCTGGCCAGCCCGGTGCGGCGGTCGTCCCGGCCGGTGCCCGGCGCCGCCAGCTCGCCGCGCACCAGCAGCGGCCAGCCCGGACCGGCCGTCAGTCGCTTGTAGCCGCCGGCGCCGACCGGCGTGGCCACCTGCTCCAGCGTCGTCCCGGCGACCTTGACCGCTCTCGCGGCCGTGGCCGCCAGCGCCCGGTCCCGCGTGGCGGCCGAGGCGAACTGCGCGCCGCCCAGCGACAAGGCCGACCACGCGGCGGCCACCGACGTGCCCGTGAGGAACGTCCGCCGATTCATCCCTGCCACAAAAACCCCCACATCCTGGTGACCCGGCCGGGCGGACGACCCGTTCGCCGGACCCACGTGTCATGAACCCGCTTCTGGCGGATCGACAGATTACTCACTGGTAGGCGCGGGGGCGAGGCCCGTGCGGAGAACTCTTCGGGAACGCCGGACGGTGGCTCCCGCGCCGGTCCCGCGCCGGTCCCGCGCCGGTCCCACACTGGCTCCCGCCCGGCTCCCGCGCAGCTCCCGACCGGCTCCGGCGTCGCTCCCGCGCGGCTCCCGCCGACCGGCGCCCCAGGTCCCCGCGGGCCACCCCGGTCGGGCCCCGGCGGCGCGAATGGGGGAAAATCGGCGGCGGCGGCCGGTGCGGCCGCCCGGGAGAGCAGGACGGCGCCGCGGGTGCCGTCGGAAGCGAGGCGCAGGTGGCCGCAGCGGGAGCCGAGGGCGGAGCCCAGGCGCAGGCCGGGGCGGACGGCCGGGCCGGCCAGCTGAAGAGCAGCGGCCTGCGGCACGGCTGGACGACGGGCGCCTGCGCCACCGCGGCCACCAAGGCCGCGTACACCGCGCTGCTCACCGGCGAGTTCCCCGACCCCGTGGTCATCACCCTGCCCAAGGGGCAGCAGCCCGCCTTCGCCCTCGCCGCGGAGCGACTGGAGACGGACGGGCAGCCGGCGGCGGACGGGCAGCTGGAGACGGGCGGGCGGCCGTCCGCCATGGCCGGGGTGGTCAAGGACGCCGGTGACGACCCGGACGTCACCCACGGCGCGCTGATCCGATCGACCGTGCGGGCCGGAGAGCCCGGTGCCGGGGTGGTGTTCCGCGCCGGGCCCGGGGTGGGGACGATCACCAAGGCCGGCCTGCCGCTGCCCGTCGGCGAGCCCGCGATCAACCCGGTGCCCCGGCAGATGATCCGGGACGCGGTCGCCGAGGTGGCCGCCGCGCACGGCGGCAGCGGGGACGTGGTGGTCGAGGTCTCCGTCGACCACGGCGAGGAGATCGCCCGCTCGACCTGGAACCCTCGGCTGGGCATCCTCGGCGGCCTGTCGATCCTCGGCACCACCGGGATCGTCGTCCCCTATTCCTGCTCGGCCTGGATCGACTCCATCCGCCGGGGTGTGGACGTGGCCCGGGCGGCGGGCCGTACGCACGTCGCCGGCTGCACCGGTTCGACCTCGGAGAAGGTCGCGGTCGCGGTGCACGGGCTGCCCGAGGACGCGCTGCTGGACATGGGCGACTTCGCCGGTGCCGTGCTCAAGTACCTGAAGCGCCACCCGGTGCCCCGGCTGACCATCGCGGGCGGCTTCGCCAAGCTGTCCAAACTCGCGGCCGGCCATCTCGACCTGCACTCGGCGCGTTCCCAGGTGGACAAGGGGTACCTGGCCGAACTGGCCCGGCGGGGCGGGGCGGACGAGGCGCTGGCCGGGGCGGTGGCGGCGGCCAACACCGGCCTGGAGGCGGTGCAGCTCTGCCGCGCGGCCGGGGTGCCGCTCGGGGACCTGGTCGCCGAGGCGGCCCGGGCGACGGCGCTCGGCGTCCTGGTGGGCTCACCGGTCGCGGTGGACGTCATCTGCATCGACCGCGCGGGCACCGTCGTCGGCCGGGCGGAGCCGCTGGGGCCGCTGGGGCCGTGACATTGTCACGACTGTCACGGGAGTGTGACAACACCATCTGGTGATGTGAAGATCTGACAGCAATACAGGGTGGGAAGCGGGCAAAAGGAGCGCCGCACCGTCCTCTGCTTCCATCGCCATCTCAACCATGAGATATGGTCTGCCGAGTGACAGGCGACTACCTCACCCGTATCGGCACTCTCATCCGTACCGCACGCCAGCACCGCGGCTGGTCCCAGGCGCAGCTCGGCGAGGCACTCGGCACCAGCCAGAGCGCGGTCAACCGGATCGAACAGGGCAAGCAGAACGTCAGCCTTGAGATGATCGCCCGCATCGGCGAAGCCCTCGACAGCGAGATCGTCTCCCTCGGCTACTCCGGCCCGATGCACCTGCGCGTCGCCGGCGGCACCCGCCTCTCCGGCGCGATCGACGTCCGCAGCAGCAAGAACGCCTGCGTGGCGATCCTCTGCGCCTCGCTGCTGACCACCGGTCGCACCACGATCCGCAGCGTCGCCCGGATCGAGGAGGTGTACCGCATCCTCGAAGTCCTCACCAGCATCGGCGTCAAGAGCCGCTGGATCAACGAGGGCCGCGACCTCGAACTCACCCCGCCCGCCGAGCTGGACCTCGACGCGATGGACGTCGAGGCGGCCCGCCGCACCCGCAGCGTGCTGATGTTCCTCGGCCCGCTGATGCACCGCGCCCAGCGCTTCGCCATCCCGTACGCGGGCGGCTGCGACCTCGGCACCCGCACCGTCCAGCCGCACCTGACGGCGCTGCGCCGCTTCGGCCTGGAGGTCGCCACCACCGGTGGCACCTACCACGCCTCGGTCGAGCCGGGTGCCCCGCTGGACCGCCCGATCGTGCTGACCGAGCGCGGGGACACCGTCACCGAGAACGCCCTGCTGGCCGCCGCGCGGCACGACGGCGTGAGCGTCATCCGCAACGCCTCGCCCAACTACATGGTCCAGGACCTCTGTTTCTTCCTGGAGGAGCTGGGCGTCCGGATCGAGGGCATCGGCACCACCACGCTCACCGTGCACGGTGTCCCGGAGATCACCCGCGACGTCGACTACACCCCGGCCGAGGACCCGGTGGAGGCGATGAGCCTGCTCGCCGCCGCTGTCGTCACCTCCTCCGAGCTGACGATCCGCCGGGTGCCGATCGAGTTCCTCGAGATCGAGCTCGCGGTGCTCGAAGGCATGGGCCTCGACTACGACCGCACCCCCGAGTACCGGGCCCACAACGGTCACACCCGGCTGGTCGATCTCACCGTGCGCCCCTCCAAGCTGACCGCGCCGGTCGACACCATCCACCCGATGCCGTTCCCCGGCATCAACATCGACAACGTGCCGTTCTTCGCCGCCATCGCCGCGGCCGCGCACGGCACCACGATGATCCACGACTGGGTCTACGACAACCGCGCGATCTACCTCACCGAGCTGACCCGCCTCGGCGCGGACGTCAAGCTCCTCGACCCGCACCGCGTCCTGGTCCAGGGCCCCACCCGCTGGCGCGCCGCCGAGATGGTGTGCCCGCCGGCCCTGCGCCCGGCCGTCGTCATCCTGCTCGCGATGCTCGCCGCCCAGGGCACCTCGGTCCTGCGCAACGTCTACGTGATCAACCGCGGTTACGAGGACCTCGCCGAGCGCCTCAACTCCATCGGCGCCCGGATCGAGACCTTCCGCGACATCTGAGCGTTCGTCTGACCGACCGTCACCCTGCGGTCCGGCCTCACCCGTTGAGCCCGGTCAGCAGGATGGCCACGTCCAACCCGGTGTTCAGGTAGTCCATGAACACCGGGTTGTTCAGTGCCCAGGGCGACCGCCGTTCCCGGACCAGCCGGACCGCCTCGCCGGTGTCACGGCCGAGGTCGACCAGGGCCTGTGCCACCACCAGGCCCGAGCGGTTGTAGCCCGAGTGGCAGCGCACCAGCGTCCGGCGGCCCCGGCGGACGGCCTCCGCCGTGAGCCGCGCCGCCTCCTGCACGGCCGCGAGCTGCCCGGGGGAGAGCGGGGCGTCGGGCACCTCCCGGACGACGTGCTCCACCCCGGGCGCCGGACCGTGCCCGGGGAGCGTGAGGAGGCTGACCACCAGGTCGAACTCGCGCCGGACGATGACGGGTTCGAGCTCGCCGCCGGGCGGGGTGACGTAGTGACCGCCCATCCAGAGCCCGGGGGCGATCTCGTTCCAGGGGGCCGACGGCCCGGGTGTGCCGCGTTCCTTCCGCCGGGTCCGCACGATCCTGCTTCCTCCCGTGTCGGCCCGCCCGGCCCCGGTTCGTCCTGGCCCGGTTCGTCCTGGCCGGCTCCGCCCCGGCTCGGGCGCTACTCGTCGGTAGTACCGTCGAGGTGTTCGCCCAGCAGGTCGGCGTGGCCGTTGTGGCGGGCGTACTCCGCGATCATGTGGGTGAGGATCCAGCGCAGCGAGAACACCTCCTCGCCGTGCCGGCCCAGGACGTCCAACGACGCGGCGGCGGCGACGAGTTCCCGGGCGTGGTCGCACTCGCGGCGCCGGATCGCGACGGCCTCGTCCGGGTCGGCGTCCTCGGCGTCGAACTCGGCGAAGGAGCCGTCGGGGTGCCTGGCCGTCGGTCATGGGGTCGTCCTGCCGGGCGGTCGGCGGGCCCGCCCGGCATTCCACGGACCGGACTCAGCGCGACTGCTCCAGCCGCCGCACCGCGCTCTCGACGTCCGGCACGACCGGCACGCCCTCCGGCACCGGCGGACGCTCCACGACGATGACGGGCAGGCCGAGTTCGCGGGCGGCGGCCAGCTTGGGGGCGGTCGCGGCGCCGCCGCTGTCCTTGGTGACCAGGACGTCGACGGCGTGCTCGCGCAGCAGCGCCAGCTCGCCCTCCACCGTGAACGGGCCGCGGGCCAGCAGGACGTCGAAAGACGGCGGCAGCGGCGGCTCGGGCGGGTCGACCGAGCGGGCGAGGAAGTGGACCCCGTCGAGGTGGGCGAAGGCGGCGATGCCCTGCCGGCCGGTGGTGAGGAAGACCCGCTCCCCGCGTCGCGGCAGCAGTGCGGCCGCCGCCGCGGCCAGCGAGGGGACGGGGATCCAGCGGTCCCCGTCGACGCGCGTGAAGCCGGGGCGGCGCAGCACCAGCAGCGGCACGCCGGTGGCGGCGGACGCCAGGGCGGCGTTGCGTGAGATGCCGGCGGCGAACGGGTGGGTGGCGTCGACGACGGCGTCCACCCGCTCGGCGCGCAGCCAGTCGGCCAGCCCCTCCGGGCCCCCGAAGCCGCCGATCCGCACCTCTCCGGCGGGCAGCCGGGGTCGGGCGACCCGGCCGGCCAGCGAACTGGTGACCCGCAGGCCGGGGCGGCCGTCGAGGGCGGCGGCCAGCGCCCGCCCCTCGGTCGTCCCGCCGAGGATCAGCAGGTGGCGCATCACGACCCGCAGGGCTCGTGCGGGCGCTCGCGGTCCGCCGAGTAGAGGTGGCTGTCGCGGAAGTGCTCGGCGGCCAGCGTCCGGCCGACGATGATGACGGCGGTGCGGACCACGCCCGCCGCCTTCACCTGCTCGGCGATGTCGCCGACCGTGCCCCGCAGCACCAGCTCGTCCGGGCGGCTGGCCATCGCCACGACGGCGGCCGGGCAGTCGGCGCCGTAGTGCGGGAGCAACTGCTCGACCACGTCGTCCACGTACCCGGCGGCCAGGTGCAGCACCAGCAGGGCGCCGCTGCGGCCGAGGGTGGCGAGGTCCTCGCCCTCGGGCATCGGGGTGGCGCGCTTGGCGATCCGGGTGAGGATGACGGTCTGGCCGACGGTCGGCACGGTCAACTCCCGCTTCAGCGCGGCCGCGGCGGCGGCGAAGGCGGGCACGCCGGGGACGACCTCGTACGGGATGCCGGCCGCGTCCAGGCGGCGCATCTGCTCGGCGACGGCGGAGAACACGGACGGGTCGCCGGAGTGCAGCCGGGCGACGTCCCGGCCCTCCTGGTGGGCGCGCGTCATCTCCTCGACGATGCCGTCCAGGGTCATCCGGGCGGTGTCGATGAGCCGGGCGCCGGGCGGGCACTCGTCCAGCAGCTCGCGGGGGACCAGGCTGCCGGCGAACAGGCAGACCTCGGCGCGGGCCAGGAGGCGCTGGCCGCGCAGGGTGATCAGGTCGGCGGCACCCGGGCCGGCTCCGATGAAGTAGACGGTCACGAGGCGTCCTCCTGGGGGGTGTCGGTCTTGACGGCGGACCACTGGGTGACCGGCATGGCCTGGCGCCACCCGGTGAAGCCGCCCACCGGGACGGCGTGGGCGACGGCCAGCTTCACGAGCTCGCCGCCGTGCCGCCGGTACCACTCGGTGAGCAGTGCCTCGGACTCCAGGGTCACGGTGTTGGCGACGATTCGGCCGCCCGGGCGCAGCGCGGCCCAGCAGGCGTCCAGCAGGCCGGGCGCGGTGAGGCCGCCACCGATGAACACGGCGTCGGGGGTGGGGAGTTCGGTGAGCGCGGCGGGGGCGGGGCCGGTCACCACACGCAGCCTGGGCACGCCGAGCGCGGCGGCGTTGCGGGCGATCCGCTCGGCGCGCACCGGGTCGCGCTCGACGCTGACGGCCCGGCAGTCGCGGTGGGCGCGCAGCCACTCGACGGCGATCGAGCCCGAGCCGCCGCCGACGTCCCAGAGCAGTTCGCCGGGGGAGGGGGCGAGCGTGGCGAGGGTGGCGGCGCGGACGTGCCGCTTGGTGAGCTGGCCGTCGCTCTCGTACGCGGCGTCGGGCAGGCCGGGGACGAGGGAGGCGCGGGGGCCGTCGCCGAGTTCGACGGCGATCAGGTTCAGCGGGTCGCCGGGCGGGTGCGGCCAGCCGTCGGCCGGGCCGTGGAGCTGCCGTTCGCGTGCGTGGCCGAGCCGTTCGAGCACGCGCAGCCGGGCGGTGCCGTAGCCGCGCTCGGTGAGCAGGGCGGCGACGGCGGCCGGGGTGGCGGCGTCGGCGCTGAGCACCAGCAGGCGGCGGCCGGGGTGGAGGGCGAGCGCGAGGGTGTCGAGCGGACGGCCGACCAGGCTGACCACCTCGGTCGCCTCCAACGGCCAGCCGAGCCGGGCGCAGGCGTAGGAGACGGAGGAGGGGTGCGGCAGGACGCGCAGCCGCTCGGCGCCGACGGTCTCGGCGAGGGTGCGGCCGATGCCGTAGAACATCGGGTCGCCGCTGGCCAGGACGGCGACCCGGCAGTCGGCGTGGGCGGCGAGCAGCCGGGGGACGGCCGGGCGCAGCGGGGACGGCCAGGGGAGGCGCTCGGCGGTGACGTCCTCCCGGGGGAGCAGGTCCAGCTGGCGGGGGCCGCCGAGGACCACGTCGGCGTCCCGCAGCGCGGCCCGGGAGACGGCGGCGAGGCCGGGCCAGCCGTCGGCCCCGATCCCGACGACGGTGATCGGGGGTGGCAGCTCGGGCACCGGGTGGCTCCTCGTCGTTCGGTCCTGCGGGTTCCAGCGATCCTGGGGGCCGGTGATCCGGCCGGCCGGGGCAGCCTACCTGGCGGTATCCGGCGGGTATCGGGGCGGCCCGGGCGACAGCGAACAGCTTTCAGCGAACAGATTTCAAACTCTGTTTGCTGAAAGCTGTTTGCTGAACTCTGTCAGCTGTGATCCGTCACCCCCCACCCCTCACCTGTCCGCCCAGTCCCCCGAGGCGATCAGGGCCGGCCGCTCGCGCAGCCGAGCCTCGGCGGCCGGTCCGGCCAGGTAGACCCACGCGTCCTGCGGCGCACCCGCCACCGCCGTCCGTACTGCCGTCGCCCCCACCGCCGCCGTTCGCACCGCCATCCGCCGCCGCACGTACAGCCCGGTCCCGTCCGCCCGACACTCCTCCAGCAGGTCGAGGGCCGCCAGCGCGCCGGTGTAGGCGCCCGGGCGTACGGTGATCAGCTCGCCCACGATCCGCCGCCCGGGCGTCGCGTCGAGCACCGCGTACGGAAAGCCCGGGCCCTCGTGCAGCGCGGCGCCGTCCAGCACCGCCGGGCGGATGGCGGCACAGCGTCCGGCCAGGTGTGCGGCGTGGTTGCGGCCGCCGCTGCGCAGGGTGCCGTAGACGAAGAACGGCAGCTCCTCCTCGGACGCGGACACGGGTTCGACCTCCTCGCTGGGGAGCGCCCACGGTACGTCCTCCGGTCCGATTCCTGATACCGACTGGCGCGTCGGGCCGTCGATGCGCTGTCATATCGGATGTTCGGCCAGCACCGTCCAAGGGGGACACACATGACATCGCCCGCTTCCTCCCGACCGGGCACCTCCGCCGGTTCCACCCCCGCCGACGCAACGCCCGCTGACGCGGCGCCCGCCGACGCAACCCCGGCAGGTGCGACCCTCGCGAAGGCCGCCCCCGCCGGCCCGTCTCCGCTCGGCGAGGCCCGCCCCGCCACCCGTCTCGGCGGCGCGGTCTGGCTGGCCCTCGCCGTGGTCTACGTCGTCTGGGGCTCGACCTACCTGGCGATCCGGATCGCCGTGGAGACGATGCCCTCCTTCCTCTCCGCCGCCGCCCGCTTCCTCACCGCGGGCCTTCTGCTGGCCGGCTACCTGCTGGTGCGTCAGGGCCCGGCCGGACTGAAGGTGAGCGGGCGGCAGCTGGCCTCGGCCGCCCTGGTCGGCGTGCTGCTGCTGACCGGCGGCAACGGCCTGGTGGTCCTGGGCGAGACCTCCGTCCCCTCCGGCCTGGCCGCCCTGCTGGTGGCCGCCGTCCCGCTCTGGATGGTGGTGCTGACGGCCTTCGGCGGCGAGCGTCCGAAGGCCGCCGAGCTCGCCGGGGTGCTGCTCGGCCTGGTCGGCCTCGGCGTGCTGTCGGCCCCGGCGATCGGCGGGTCCGTCGAGCCGCTCGGCGTGGTCCTGATCATCGGCGCCACGCTGCTCTGGGCGGTCGGCTCGTTCGCGAGCAAGAAGGTCCCGATGCCGGGCAACGTGCTCGCCGCGAGCGCCTACCAGATGCTGGCCGGCGGCCTCTTCGACCTGATGATCGGACTGGTCCGCGGCGAGCAGAGCGGGCTGGATCTGGGGGCCGTCTCCGGCCGGTCCTGGCTGGCCCTCGGCTACCTGGTGCTGTTCGGCTCGCTGCTCGCCTTCACCGCGTACGCCTGGCTGCTGCGCTCCGCCCCGCTGACGCTGGTCGCCACGTACGCGTACGTGAACCCGGTGGTCGCGGTGCTGCTGGGCTGGCTGATCCTGGCCGAGCCGCTCACCGGCCCCACCCTGGCGGGCGGGGGGATCGTGGTCGCGGCGGTCTGCCTGGTGGTGAGCGTCAGTCGGCGTCCCGGGCGTCCCGCGAAGGAGACGTCCGCTCGTAGGTGAGCACGACGTTCCCGCGCTCGAAGATCCGGCTGTCGGTGAGGGTGAAGGCGCGGGGCGTGGATTTCCCTTGGACCGGGCCCCTCAAGCGCGCCCCGCCGCGGGCCCGCACCGCCCCGAGCCCTCGAAGTCACAGGAGGGAGAATCGGCCCATGGTCCCGAACCCAGCCCGCCGCACCGCCCTCGCCGGCGCCGCCATCGAGGTCCTCGCCCGCGACGGCGCCCGCGGCCTCACCTTCCGCGCGGTCGACGTCCAGGCCGGCGTCCCCAAGGGCACGGCCTCCAACTACTTCGCCAGCCGGGACCACCTGCTCCACCAGACCGCCCGGCACATCCACCACCGGCTCGTCCCGGACCCGGCGATCCTCGCCGGACTGCTGCGCGCCCCGCGCGACCGCGCCCTGGTCACCGCCCTGATGCACGAGCTGATCCGCCGCATCACCGCCGACCGGGCCGGCTACCTCGCGATGCTCGAACTGCGGCTGGAGGCGACCCGCCGCCCGGACCTGCGGGCCCAGCTCACCGGCACCATCCGGGACGACCTGGAGGCCAACATCGCCTCCCACCTGGACGAGGGCCTCCCCGGCGACCGCGAGACCGTCGTCGTGCTCCACCTCGCCATGACCGGCCTGATCCTCGAACACCTCACCCTGCCCGAGGTGCTGGGCGTCGACGGCCTCGCGCCGCTGATCGACACCATCGTCGAGCGGATCGTCCCGGCCGCCTGACCGCACCGGGCGCGAGCAGGACGGGCTCGGCCACGGCCACCCCGACCACGTCGGCATCGCCGAGCGCGTCCGCGCCGCCTCCGGCGCCGAGGTCTGGGTGCACGAGTCCGACGCGAACTCCCGGCAGCCACGGCCGCCCTCGGGCTCAGAAGGCGTGCGGCGGTTTGCCCGTCCACCAGTTGCCGGGCGCGTCGGGGTCGCGGCTGGTCCAGTACTCGATGATCGCGTCGGTGAACTCGGCCGCGGACAGGACGCCGTCGCCGTCGGTGTCGAGGTGGCGGAAGGCCTCGTCGGCGTCGTCGCGGCAGAGGCCCGCGAAGTGGCCGCGCTGGAAGACGAAGAACTCGCCGGCGTCGATGGTCCCGCTGCGGTCGGCGTCGGCGACGGCGAGGAAGGCCTCGGCGAGCGCGCCGAGGCTGTCCCGGGCGGCTTCGGGGTCGTCGGCGAGCGACCCGGTCGAGGTGACGAACTGCTCGCGGGTGATCGCCTCGGTGCCGGCGGGCAGCCGGGCGAGGTGCAGGTCCTGCCAGATCGTCAGGTAGGCGCGGACGATCACGGCCTCCGCCTCCGAACCGTCCTGGTGGCCTAGCGAGCGGGCCACCGAGCGGCCCATCAGGACGTGGTCCCGTTCGGTGATCAGTCCGTCGCCGTCGGCGTCGAGGTGATCGAAACCGTGGTTGATCTTTGCGATGAGCAGGTCGTCCGACAATGTGTCCCCTCGGCTGGTGATTCCTGGGCTTCCTCCGTCACGTCGCCTGCACGCTAGTGCCTGGAGTCGCGTTCGCGCAGCTGAACGAAGGTCGAACGGCTGTGCAAGTTCGTCCCGGTGTCGCCCACCCCTCAGTCCTCCTGGTGGTCGGCCCAGACGTACGCCGCCGGCAACAGGTCCAGCACCGGCACGGTGCGCAGCCCGGTCCCCTGCCCGACGATGATCCGCAGCTCCGGGAAGTAGTCCAGCAGCGCCTGGCGGCAGCGCCCGCACGGCGGGATCACCCCGCGCTCCCGGTCGCCGACCGCCACGACGGTGGTGAGCTCGTACGCGCCCTGCCCGGCCGCCGCCCCGATGAGCACCAGCTCGGCGCACGGCCCGCCGGTGAAGTGGTAGGCGTTCAGGGCGGTGACGATCCGCCCGTCGGCGTTCCGCCCGGCGGCCGCCACGGTGTGGTTGTCGCCCCGCGCGTACCGCAGGGCCACCTCCCGGGCCGCCTCGACGAGCTCCGTGTCCACGAGCTCCGTGTCCACGAGCTCCGCGTTCACGGGCACCTGGTCATTGGTGGACATGGTGGCTTCACCTCTCCGATCGGAGCTGACGGGCTTTGATCATGACCCACTCGCCGGGGGCCGTCCTCAGTGCACCGCCGCCAGCAGCTCCCGGGTGTAGTCGGTGTGCGGCGCGTCGAACAGCCGGTCCCGGTCGGTGGCCTCGACGAGCCGGCCCCGGTGCATCACCGCCACCCGGTCGCAGAAGTGCCGGACCACGGCGAGGTCGTGCGAGACGAACAGGAAGGCCACGCCGAGGCGTTCGCGCAGCTCCATCAGCAGGTTGAGCACCTGCGCCTGCACCGAGACGTCGAGTGCCGAGACCGGCTCGTCCGCGATGATCAGGCGCGGCTGCGGGGCCAGCGCCCGGGCGATGCCGATCCGCTGGCGCTGCCCGCCGGAGAACTCGTGCGGGTAGCGGTCCAGGTGCCCGGCGCTCAGCCCGACCTGCTCCAGCAGCTCGGCCGAGCGCTCCCGCCGCTCGGCCGGGGTGAGCGGGGTGTGCAGGCGCAGCGGGGTGTCGAGGGTCTGGGCGACGGTACGGCGCGGGTTGAGCGAGGCGTACGGGTCCTGGAAGACCAGCTGGATCTCTCGGCTGAGTCGGCGCCGCAGCTCCCGGTCCGGGCGGGTGACGTCCTGGCCGTCGTACGACACCCGCCCGCCGGTGGGCCGTTGCAGACCGGCCAGGACGCGCGCGGTGGTGGACTTGCCGGAGCCGGACTCGCCGACCAGCCCGACCGTCTCACCGGGCGCGATCCGCAGGCCCACGCCCTCGACCGCCCGGACCGGCTCGGCCCGCAGGCCGGGGAAGCGCCGTCGGCCGGGGAAGTGCACGGCGAGGTCCTCCACCTCGACCAGCCACCGCTCGGGCCGCTCGACGACCCTCGGCCGGACCGTGGGCGAAGGTGACGGATCGTCAACAGTGGCAAGTCGACTGCCCGGTACGGAGTCCAGGCGCAGCGCCGCCCCCACCAGCGCCCGGGTGTAGGGCTCGCGCGGTGCGGCCAGCAGCTCGGCGGTCGGCGCGGACTCGACCCGGACGCCGCCGCGCAGCACCAGGGTGTGGTCCGTCGTCCCGGCGACCACGCCCAGGTCGTGGCTGACCAGGAGCACCGCGGTGCCGTGCTCGCGCTGCAACTCGCCGAGCAGGTCGAGCACTTGGCGCTGGATGCGAGCGTCGAGGGCGGTGGTCGGTTCGTCGGCGATCAGCAGTTGGGGGTCGTTCATCAGCGCCATCGCGATCATCACGCGCTGCCGCATCCCGCCCGAGAACTGGTGCGGGTAGTCGCGGGCCCGCGCCGCCGGGATGCCGACCCGGTCGAGCATCGTGGCTGCTCGCCGACGGGCCTCGGTGCGGCCCGCCCCGGGGTGGTGCAGCCGGTACATCTCGGCGAGTTGGGCGCCGACGCCGTGGAAGGGGCTGAGCGAGGTGAGCGCGTCCTGGAAGACCAGCGCGGCCCGGCCGCCCCGCACCGCGCGCAGCGCGGACTCCTCGGCGCCCACCAACTCCTGACCTCCCAGCCGGATCGAGCCGGTGACGGTGGTGGTGCGAGGGTCGTGCAGGCCGAGCGCGGCGAGCCCGACGGTCGACTTGCCGGATCCCGACTCGCCGACCAGGCCCAGGACTTCACCCGGCGCAAGGTCGAAGGAGAGCCCCTGGACGGCGGTCACCGGCGCACCGCCCCGCGGGTCGGCGAAGGTGACGGTCAGGTCGCGGACGCTCAGCACCGGCTCGGTGCCATCCCCGCCGCCACCGCCACCCGCGACAGCGGAACCCGCACCCGTAGACGTGGACTTCATCGAAACGCTCCCCTCAGTTCAGCCGGACACGCGGGTCGAGCCAGGCCACCGCGAGGTCGGCCAGCGCGACGAACAGCACCACGAAGCAGGCGGCCAGCAGCACCGCGCCGACCACGGCGGGCAGGTCCTGCCCGGCGACGGCCTGCGCGGCGAACCGTCCGATCCCGTTCAGCCCGAACACCGTCTCGGTGATCACCGCTCCGCCGAGCAGGGCCCCGGCCTCCAGCCCGAGCAGCTGCACCAGCGGCCCGGCGGCGCCGCGCGAGGTGTACTTGAGGTGGGCGCGCAGCCGCCCGAGGCCCTTGGCACGGGCCGTGCGGACGTATTCCTCGTTCATCGTCTCCAGCAGCTGCGAGCGCGAAAGGCGCGCGAAAACGGCCGAGTTGACGAAGCCGAGGACGAGCCAGGGGAGCAGCATCCCGCCCGCCCAGGCCGCCGGGTCCTCGGCCGGCGGGGTGTAGGAGGGCAGTGGCAGCAGCCCGGTGGAGTAGACCAGGAGCCACTGGGCGACGTACCCGAGGAAGTAGATCTGCACGCTGGCGCCGACCAGGGTGAAGCCGGACAGCAGCCGGTCGGTCCGCCGCCCGTGCCGCAGCGCGGAGACGAACCCGGTACCGAGGCCGAGTACCAGCAGGACGGCGAGCGCCCCGGCGGTCAGCGAGAGGGTGACCGGCAGGTGGTCGGCCAGCGCCTCGCTGACGGGCTGGTGCAGCCGGTAGGAGTAGCCGAGGCAGGGCGTGGCGCAGTGGATGGCCGAGCCGTCCACGTCGTTGATGTCCCGCCCGGCGACGACCCCGGCGAGGTAGTCGGTGTACTGGGCGACGAGCGGCTGGTCCAGGCCCATGCTCTGGCGCACCGCCGCGACCTGCCCGCTGTCGCAGCGCGGGCCGCAGGCGGCGCGGGCCGGGTCGGAGGGCGCGGCGTAGAAGAGGGCGAAGGCGGCGGCGGAGACCGCCACCAGGACGGCGAGGGCCTGGACGGCCCGTCGCAGGACGAAGGAGAGCATGGCCGATCCGGGGGTCGACGTGGCGGGGAGACAAGGAGGAAGCGAGGCAGGGAGGAAGCGAAGCAGGGAGGAAGCGAGGCAGGAAGGAGGGGAGCGGCCGGCCCCGGAAGCGGGCCCGGCCGCTCCCTGACCTCGGTGGGTCAGGACTTCAGGTACAGCCAGGCCAGCGAGACCGTCCCGTAGATCGGGTGGACGAACGCCCCGCCGACGTTGCTGCCGCGCAGCTGGCTGGTGGTCGGGTAGGAGAACGGCAGCACCGGCAGGTCCTTCATCACGGTCTGCTCCAGCGCGTACAGCTCCTTGGCCTTGGCGCGCGGCTCGCCGATCCGGTTGATCCGGTCGATCTCCTTGTCCACCTCCGGGTTGCGGTAGCGCGCGGAGTTGAGGTCGCTGCCGGCCCGCCCGTCGAAGGAGAACGGGATCAGCGTGGACGGGGTCGGCCAGTCGACCGAGGAGGTCTCCTCGAACAGGTCGTACGGGGAGTCGGCGCGGTGCACCTCGTCCAGGAAGGCCTTGGGGTCGACCGGCTTGGGCACGACGGTGATCCCCGCCTTGGCGAAGCCGTCCACCAGCACCTGGGCGACGCGCTGCCCGTTCGGCGTGTTCCGGTACGCGTAGGTCAGCCCGGCCGGTGCCTGCTTGGCCTTGGCGAGTTCGGCCTTGGCGGCCTCCGGGTCGCCCTCGGGCTTGGCCGGGTAGAGGTCGTACTTCTGCCAGTCGATCAGCGCGGGGGAGCTGAGCGTGGTGGCCGCCTCGCCGGTCCGGGAGCCGCCCTGGACCTGGCGGGCCTGCTGGCGCGGGTACGCGAGGTTCAGCGCCTTGCGGACCGCCAGGTCCGGGACCCGCTCGTTGTTGATCACCAGCTGGGTGACGAAGGCGCCCTGCCGGCCGGTGACGACCAGTTCCTTGGCCCTGGGGTCGGTGTCGGTCGTCTGGTAGAGCTCGGGGGAGAGGGTGTCGGAGGCGGTGGTGGCGTTGGCGCCGCCGTCCCGCCCGGAGAGGATCTCCTGGTTGAGGTTGAGCGCCTCCTTGCCGTACGTGAAGACGAACTTCTCCGGGTACTGGTTGCGGATCGGGTCGGTCTCCGGCTTCCAGGCCGGGTTGCGCTCCAGCACCATCCGGGTGTTCTGGACGTGCTCGACGATCCGGTACGGGCCGGTGGCGAACGGCTGGCGGTCGTAGTCCGTCCCGGTGTCCTTGTCCCGGCGCACCGGCGAGGAGGAGGACTGCGCGGCCATGTACGGGACGTCGGCCTGCGGCTGCGGGAAGTGGAAGACGACGGTGCGCTCGTCCGGCGTCTCGATCGCGGCCAGGTCGCCGTCCTGCGGGCCCGCGTACTTGGCGCGCGCGGCCTCGTAGTCGGCCTCGCCGGTGAGCCACTGCGGCCAGTAGGGCGGCCCGACCTCGTAGCCCTTGCCGAAGGTGCGCTCGATGCCGTACTTGACGTCCTGGGCGGTGATCGGCTTGCCGTCCTCCCAGGCCACGCCCTGCTTGAGCTTGTACGTCCAGGTGCGGCCGCCGTCGGCCGGGGTGCCGGTGTCGGTGGCCAGGTCGCCGACCAGCTTGGCCTTGCCGTCGACGACCTGGTACTGCGTCAGCTGACGCCCCCAGAGCAGCGAGGCGTTGTAGGCGGCGCCCGCGTACACCTTCTGCGGGTCGAGGTGGCGGAACTCGACGCTGTTGTACACGTTCAGCGTGCCGCCCGCGCGGGCGCCCGGGACGGCCGGGGCCGGGCCGGCGCTCTCCTGCTCGGTGCCGAGCGCGGCGGTCAGCGGGGAGGTCTCCTTGGTGGAGGCCCCGGCGCCGGCGGAGCCGGTGCTGCCCGCACCGGCCGAGCAGGAAGTCACCAGCAGGGCGGTGGCGATGACGGCGAGGGACGGTCTGGTCCAGCGCATGGCGAATCTCTCCTCGCCCCGGCGGATCGCGCCGGGGAGGCTCGGGTTGACGACATCGGAAGGGTCCGGCGGGTGTGCCGGGTATCGGGGTGCGGCGGATGCCGGGGTGTGACAGGCGCCGGGGTGCGGCAGATGCGCCGGGCAGGGCCGGGCAGGCCAGCCGGGCAGGGCCGGGCAAGCCAGGTACGCCGGGCGGGTCAGTCAGGCCCGGCGGGGTTCAGCGGCCGCCGGAGCGCGGGTCCAGCGCGTCCCGGACGGCGTCGCCGAGCAGGTTGAAGGCGATCACGAACAGCAGCAGCGCGACCCCCGGGAAGACCAGGTAGGTGGGATCGGCCTGGAAGACCTCCGAGCCGCGCGAGATCATCCGCCCCCAGTCCGGCACCGGCTCGGTGATGCCGACGCCGAGGAAGGACAGCGCGGCCTCGGCGGCGACGTAGGCCGGTACCGCCATGGTGGCGTGCACCAGCAACTGCGAGCGCACATTCGGCAGCAGTTCGTGGACGACGACGTGGAATCGGCTCGCGCCCTGGGCCCGGGCGGACTGCACGAAATCCCTTTCCCGGAGCGAGCGCACGGTGGCCCGCAGGGAAAGCGCGAGCGGAATCCAGCCGAACGCGGAGAAAACCAGGACCAACACCAGGAACTGCAGCCACTCCGGTTCCGCGGCGCCCGGATCGACCAGCCGGGACTGGATGACCGGACCGAGTGCGAGCAGCAGGAGCAGGGTCGGAAAGGCCAGCAGCACATTGGCCAGGAATCCGAACAGCCGGTCCGCGACTCCGCCGAGGTAGCCGACCGCGACGCCGGCCGGCACGCCCAGCGCGGTGGTCACGGTGGCGGCGGCGAAGGCGATCAGCAGCGAGGTCCGGATGCCGTACAGCAGCTGGGTGAACACGTCCCGGCCGAGGCCGGGCTCCAGGCCGAACCAGAAGTCGCCGGAGATCCCGCCGTTCGGCAGCACCGGCAGGCCACCATCGCTGAGCAGGCCGGGAACGTTCTGGCCGTAGTGCTCGGTCGGGTTCTTCCCGTACAGCGCGGCGACCAGCGGGGCCGCGGCCGCGAGGAGCAGGAACAGCGCCACGACGGCCAGGGCGGCGGTGCCGACCCGGTCCCGCAGGATCCGGCGGAGCAGGTTCGGGGCCGCGGTGGTCGCGGGCCCGGCCGCGGGCGCTTGGAGCGTGTCGACCACTGCCATGAGGCGTAACCCCCGAATTCTTCGCCGCCCCGTGGGTGAGGGTGCGCTGGTGTGCATTTCCGGTCCGGCCTCCGGGGGTTTCCCGGGGGCCGTTCGAGCGACATCAGATCGGATGCGTCCGAGGTTCCGCAAATCCCTCCGGCGGCTCTTCGGGGAATTCCTGCGGCATTGTTTCGGGACATGTGGCGGCTTCATTTCGCCGCAACGCCGGCGTTGCAAAAGAACGGACATAGGCCCCCAAACCGGGCCGGTCGTTCCGCATTCTGAGACCTCCGCCACAGTCCGTCCGATGTTGATACGATCCCGGTGGGCTGCGACTGGCGCGTAGGGATGGAATCAACCATCGGGAAGCGGCCTCGTGAACCCTCACGTGAAGTTGCCGAGCGCCTGGGCCATCCGCATCCCCACCAGGAGACCGCCTTGGCCCAGCAGCCCCACACCGCCGCGACCCCCGCCGCCGACACCGCCTTCCGCAGCGCCCTCGACGTGGTCGCCGGCGTCGAGCCGCGGATCGCCGCCGCCATCGGCCGGGAACTCGCCGACCAGCGCGCCTCGCTCAAGCTGATCGCCAGCGAGAACTACGCCTCCCCGGCCGTCCTCCTCACCATGGGCAACTGGCTCAGCGACAAGTACGCCGAGGGCACCGTCGGCCGCCGCTTCTACGCGGGCTGCCGCAACGTCGACACCGTCGAGGCCATCGCCGCCGAGCACGCCCGCGAACTGTTCGGCGCCGACCACGCCTACGTCCAGCCGCACTCCGGCATCGACGCCAACCTCACCGCCTTCTGGGCCGTCCTCTCCCAGCGGGTCGAGAGCCCGGCCCTGGAGCGCGCCGGGGTCCGCAACGTCAACGACCTCACCGAGGAGGACTGGGCGCGGCTGCGCCACGAGCTCGGCAACCAGCGCATGCTCGGCATGTCCCTGGACACCGGCGGCCACCTCACCCACGGCTTCCGGCCCAACATCTCGGGCAAGATGTTCGAGCAGCGCAGCTACGGCACCGACCCGGCCACCGGCCTGATCGACTACGACGCGCTGCGCGAGACCGCCCGCGAGTTCCGTCCGCTGATCATCGTCGCGGGCTACTCCGCCTACCCGCGCCTGGTCGACTTCCGCCGGATGCGCGAGATCGCGGACGAGGTCGGCGCCACCCTCATGGTCGACATGGCGCACTTCGCCGGCCTGGTCGCGGGCAAGGTGCTGACCGGCGACCACGACCCCGTCCGGTTCGCCCACATCGTCACCACGACCACCCACAAGTCCCTGCGCGGCCCGCGCGGCGGCATGGTGCTGTGCACCGCGGAGCTGGCCGAACACGTCGACCGCGGCTGCCCGTTGGTGCTCGGCGGCCCGCTCTCGCACGTGATGGCCGCCAAGGCCGTCGCCCTCGCCGAGGCCCGCCGCCCCGAGTTCCAGACGTACGCCCACGCCGTCGTCGCCAACGCCCGGGCCCTCGCCGAGGGCCTGCTGCGCCGCGGCGGCACGCTGGTCACCGGCGGCACCGACAACCACCTCGTCCTCGCCGACGTCTCCGGCTACGGCCTGACCGGCCGCCAGGCCGAGGCGGCCCTGCTCGACTCGGGCATCGTCACCAACCGCAACTCCGTCCCGCAGGACCCGAACGGCGCCTGGTACACCTCCGGCGTCCGCCTCGGCACCCCGGCCCTCACCACCCGCGGCCTCGGCACCGCCGAGATGGACGAGATCGCCGAGCTGATCGACACCGTCCTGCGCGCCACCACCCCCAGCACGGCCGCCAACGGCGCCCCGTCCAAGGCCACTTACGCCCTGGACCCGGCCCTCCGGGACGCCGTCGCCAAGCGCGCCGCCGACCTCCTGACCCCCTACCCCCTCTACCCGGGCATCGACCTCGCCTGAGCCCGGCCACGCGGTACGCCCGGGGGTGCCGAGCCTGCCCCGACACCCCCGGGCGACCCCCGACACCCCCGGGCGACTCCCGGTCCCCGGTTCGCCGCGATGAACTGCCCTACGAGCGGCACGAGTCGCCGCAGCCTGCAGTACAACGGCCTGCGGTGCGGCAGTTCACTGCCGCAACCCTCAGTACTGCAGCGACTTGTACCGCAGGAACTCCTCCAGCCCGTGGCGGCCCAGTTCGCGCCCGAGGCCCGAGTTCTTGTAGCCGCCGAAGGGCGCGAGGGGGTTGAAGCGGCCGCCGTTCAGGTCGACCTGGCCGGTGTCGAGGCGGCGGGCGAAGGCGGCCGCGGTGTCGGTGTCGTGGGCCCAGACGCCGCCGCCCAGGCCGTACGGGGTGCCGTTGGCCAGTTCGACGGCGTGGTCCTCGTCGCGGTAGGCGAGGATCACCAGGACCGGGCCGAAGACCTCCTCCTGGGCCACCGCCGTCTCCGGCGCCACGTCGGCGAGCACGGTCGGGCGGACGTAGAAGCCGGTGGGCAGTTCGGCGACGGGCTCCGAGCCGCCGACGACCAGCCGGGCGCCCTCTGCCAGCGCGCCGTCGATGTACCCGCGCACCCGGGCCAGTTGCTCGGCGTTGACCAGCGGGCCGATCCGGGTCTGCGGGTCGGCCGGGTCGCCGGGCAGGTACCGGGCGGCGGCCTCGGCGGCCCGGGTGACGGCCTCCTCGTACTGGTCCTCGTGCACCAGCAGACGGGTCCAGGCGCTGCAGGTCTGGCCGGAGTTGGCGAAGACGTTGGCGACGTTGCCCTTGACCGCGCGGGCGAGGTCGGCGCCCGGCAGCACCACGTTCGCCGACTTGCCGCCCAGCTCCAGGGCGACCCGCTTGAGGCCCCGGCCGGCCGTCTCGGCGACCTGCCGGCCGACGGCGGTGGAGCCGGTGAACGAGACCACGTCCACCTGCGGGTGGGCGACCAGCGCCGCGCCCGCCGTCGCCCCGGTGCCGGTGACCAGGTTGAACACCCCTGCCGGAAAGCCGGCTTCGTGCACCAGACGGGCGAACAGCCGGGCCACCAGCGGGGTGTCCTCGGCGGGCTTGAGGACCACCGGACAGCCGGCCGCCAGCGCGGGGACGACCTTGGCGACGATCTGGTGCAGCGGGTAGTTCCACGGGGTGATCGCCGCGACGACGCCGGCCGGCTCCGCGTGCACCACCGAGTTGCCGATCCGCTCCTCGAAGGAATGCTCGGCGAGCAGGGTCAGGTAGGAGGTCGTCACGGTCAGCGGCAGCCCGGCGTGCACGGCGGCGGCGAAGCCGACCGGGGCGCCGAGTTCGGCGACCACCGTCTCGGTGATCTCGTCCTGCGCGGCCTGGAGCCCGTCCCGCAGCCGGGTCAGCAGCTCCAGCCGCTCCGCGCGGGTGGTCGCGGCCCAGCTCCGGGCGGCCCGGCGGGCCGCCGCCACCGCCGCGTCGACGTCGGCCGCCCCGCCGGCCGGTACCGTGGCGAGCACCTGCTCGGTGGCCGGGTTCAGCACGGCCAGCGAGCCTGGGTCCCCGGAGGGCCGCCAGGCGCCGTCGATGTACTGGTCGCCGTGCTCCGCGTACTGCTGCACCGATAGTCCTCTCATCTGCTCAGACGTATGACTAACAGCGCTAGTCGGAGGCCAGTCAAAACGGCCCGGGCGGCCGTGCGCAAGAGCCGGCGCCCCGGAAGCGCGGAAGCACCGAACGGGACATAATGGGGCCACGCCCGACTACTGCCGTGTTCACCTTCCCGTGGTCCGGTGGCGGTTCCGGAAACTCCCCACGCCAAGTCCTCCACACGGTGGTCGGTACGCAGGTACATTGCAGTGAACTCAGCGGCGGGGGACTACTGCTGACGACTTTCGACGTGCCGTGCGGCACGGTCGGGACCGGCGTCTCACGCGATCGGCCCGGAACTCTCCTCCCGCTGAGGTCCGGTGAGAGATCCACCGGTCCACCCGTCGCCCCGAAGGAGTTCCCATGACCGACGCCGTGTTGCCGGGCGAGTCGCAGCACGCCACCGAGCCGGCGATCCTGGACGACGTCCCCGGGTGGTTCTGGGACCACGACCGGCATTCCTTCGAGTGGTTCCTCGGCCGGCAGGAGAAGACCGGCGTCACCGGTGACCTGCTGGAGATGGGGGCCTACCTCGGCCGCAGCGCGATCGTGATCGGCGAGCACCTCCAGCCCGGCGAGACGTTCACCGTCTGTGACCTCTTCGACTCGGACGCGCCCGACGACGAGAACGCCGCCGAGATGGACCTCTCCTACCGGAAGACGCTGACCCGTTCGGCCTTCGAGCGCAACTACCTCGCCTTCCACGACGAGCTGCCGGAGATCATTCAGGCGCCGACCTCCGTCCTGGCCCACGGGCGCATCCCGGCGGGTGCCTTCCGCTTCATCCACATCGACGCCTCCCACCTGTACGAGCACGTCGTGGGGGACCTCCAGGTGGCCCGGGTCGCGTTGCAGGAGCAGGGCGTCGTCGTCCTGGACGACTACCGCTCACAGCACACCCCGGGAGTGGCGGCCGCGACCTGGGAGGCCGTGTTCAACCACGGGCTCCGGCCGATCCTGCTCACCGAGTGCAAGTTCTACGGCACCTGGGGCGACCCGGAGCCGTTCCAGCGTGAGCTGCTGGACCGGATCGACCTCGCGGCGGGCTGCCGGCTGAGCACCGAGACCCTCAACGGGCGCCAGGTGCTGCGCCTGACCGGTGACTCGGAGGGCATCGAGCCGTTCCGCGGCTCGCGCCACCACGACCGGCTCTCCGCCGAGTCGGCCCGCCGCCAAGCCGAGCAGTCCGCGGCGGAGGCCCACCGGGCGCTCCGGTCGGCCCGCGACCAGGCCGCCGTCGACCTGGCCGCCCGCCGGGCCCGGGCGGCCGAGGCGCGCCGCCCCGCCAACGTCGCCAAGCGCGCCGCCCGGGACCTCCTCCCGCCGGTCGTCACCTCCGCCATCCGCCGGGCCCGCCGCGGCTGACCGGTCCTGACCCGCGGGCCCCTGACCTCCGGACCCCCGGACCCGCCACCCCGCGCCCCGCAGCCGCTGCAGGCTGCCGCACATGCCGAAGGCCGGTCGGATGGTTCCGACCGGCCTTCGGCATGAACGCGGGATCAGACCCGGGAGGGCTCGCCCGCCGCGACCGCCGCCGGAGCGCCCTCGGCGCCCTCGACGAGCTCCACGTGCTCCGCGTGCTCGGCGTCCGCGATCTCCTGCCGGACCGCGGCCAGCGAGGGGTTGGCCCAGGCGCTGGCGACGCCCCAGTAGTAGAAGGCCAGCCCGATCGCGGCCACGATCAGCAGGTCCCAGCCCTCCGGCAGGTACCCGTGGCCGCCGAAGTCGCTGCTGCCCGCCCAGGAGACGCCGGCCATCACGAACAGGTAGGCGACCATCCACGCGCCCGCCGCCAGGTGCGGCTTCAGCACGGCGAACGGCTTGCGCAGCTCGTACCAGGCCCAGATCGGCAGACCGGCGGCCATCAGCAGGATGACCTTGCCGGTGAGCGGCCAGCGGGCCCAGTACAGCACCAGCGAGCCGAAGACCATCGCGACCGGGGCGATGACCGGCATGGAGCGCAGCCGGACCGGGCGCGGCAGGTCGGGGGCGAGGCGGCGCAGCGCCATCACGGCGACCGGGCCGGTGATGTACGAGATCACGGTGGCCACCGAGACGATCTCGGCCAGCGAGCCCCAGCCGCGGAAGACCGCGAGGAACAGGAAGGCGACCCCCAGGTTGAGCAGCAGCGCCGGGCGCGGGATGCCGGTCCCGGCGTCGACCTTGCCGAAGAGCTTCGGCAGGTGGCCGTTCTCCTGCACGCCGTGGATCATGCGCGAGGTGGTGGCGGCGTAGATCATGCCGGTGCCGGACGGCGAGACGAAGGCGTCCGCGTAGAGCACGATCGCCAGCCAGTTGATGCCCCAGGCGATGGCGAGGTCGGCCAGCGGCGAGGTGTAGGAGAGGCTGCTCCAGCCGTGGGAGAGGTCGGCGGCCGGGATGGCGCCGAGGAAGGCGATCTGCAGCGCGACGTAGATCACCAGGGCGATCAGGATCGAGCCGATGACGGCCTTCGGCAGCGACTTGCCGGGGTCCTTGGCCTCGCCGGCCAGGTTGAGCGGCGACTGGAAGCCGTTGAAGGCCCAGACGATTCCGGAGACCGCGACGGCGGTGAACACCGCGCTCCAGCCGTTCGGCGCGAAGCCGCCGTGGTCGGTGAAGTGCGCGCTGTCGAAGTGCGCGAGGAGCAGCGCGCCGGCGGTCAGCGCGGGCACGACGACCTTGAAGACGGTGATCGCCGTGTTGGTCTTGGCGAACAGCGTGATCGCGAACCAGTTGAGGGCGAAGTAGACGAGCAGCAGCACGCTGGCGAGCGCCACACCGCTGAGGGTCAGCTCCTGCCCGTCGTAGAGCCCCTTGGCCCAGCCGAAGTGCCAGGAGCTCATGTACTGGACGGAAGCGGTGGCCTCGCCCGGGATGACCGAGACGATGGCGATCCAGTTGGCCCAGGCGGCCAGGTAGCCGGCCAGCGAGCCGTGCGAGTACTGGCCGTACCGGACCATGCCGCCGGCCTTGGGGAACATCGAGCCCAGCTCGCTGTAGGTGAGCGCGATGGTCAGGGCCACCGCGGCGCCGATCACCCAGGCGAGGATCGATGCCGGCCCGGCGAGCCTGGCGGCCCGCTCGGCACCGAACAACCACCCGGAGCCGATGATCGACCCCAGCCCGACCGCGGTCAGGCTGATCGTGCCGAGCGATCGGCGGTAGTTCTGGTGTGATGCCGCCGAGGATTCGGGCTCACTCAACGTATCGGTCCTTTCGCTCGGGGTTCATCGGGTGGTGTCAGGGTTTTTGCGATTTTGCGCCGGTATTCCGGACAAACGCACAGCAGCTTATGGTCCGAAAAGGGGCGAATACCTCAGGGGAAGCTCAAACCGTTCGATCGTTGCCATCTCGTGTCCGGTTTCCGGACCGCCGGCGCCGGCGACCGGGGGAGGCGGCCGAGGGAGGCGGTCGGTGAAGGCAGTCGCGAGGGCGACCGGGAAAGGCCGCAGGGGGAGCACCCGCGGCAAAAAGAAATTCCCCGTGGGTTCCTTTCGGATCCCACGGGGAATTCGGTTGTGTCCGAGGGGGGACTTGAACCCCCACGCCCGATAAAGGGCACTAGCACCTCAAGCTAGCGCGTCTGCCATTCCGCCACCCGGACGGGGTGTGTGCTTCGGGGGTTTTTCTTTCGCCCCCTCGGCGACAGAGAGAACATTACCAGGCTTCTGGAGTGCTTCTCACCTGCGCTTCCTCGGGCCCGCGCCCCGGGGGCCGGCCGGGCCCCGGACGACCCGGCGCACAGGTTGGTACGGCTGGCGAACACGCTCGAACCCCGCCCGAACCGATGGCGACCGCGAAGGAACCGGTCGACTCCGGTGTCGACCGCGATCGGTTCCGGCCGGAAGCGGTCCGACACGGGCAAGTTGTCGACGGTGCCACAGCCGTCGCGACCGCTCTCCTAGCCTCTGTGGACCGAGGGCGCCATGAGCGGATCGCCTGATTCCCGGGTCGCGGACGAAGGGCGGCTGGACGTGGAGCAGATCAGCGGGACGGCGGAGGCCGAACCGAGACGCGGCGGGCCGGGGGACGGTCGGGGTGCCGCCGTCGCGGCGGCCGGCGGTCCGGCGGGCGGTCCGGCGGGCGGCCCGGTCGAGGGCCTGTGGCGCTTCCCGGTGCCCGCCGCCGAAGCCTCGGTGCCGCTCACCAGGCACGCGGTGCGCGACCGCCTGCTGGCCCAGGGCATGGCCGGGGTGCGCTATCAGGAATTGGTGGACGACCTGCTGCTGATCGTCTCGGAGCTGGTGAGCAACGCGGTGACGCACGCGGCCGAGTTGTCGCCCGAGGTGGTCACCGAGCTGTCGGTGCGCGGGGGCTGGGTGCGGGTGTCGGTCGAGGACGGCGACCCGTACCGGCCGAAGGCGCTGGAGAACGACACCGCCCGCACCGGCGGGCGCGGCCTGCTGCTGGTGAAGAGCGTCACGCTGCAGGCCGGCGGGGTGTGCGACGTCGAGCGGACCGGGGAGGGCGGCAAGGTCGTCTGGGCCTCGCTGCCCGTCCCCCCGGAGCCCGACCGCTGACCGGCCCGCCCGGACGAGAGCGCGCGGGGCCGGCCACCGGTCCCGCCCGGCTACCAGTCCCGCCCGGCGATCTCCCGGATCCCCGGCAGCGCCGCCTCGAACACGGTCTCGAACCAGACCGAGAACGGCCGCTCGGCCCGCAGCTCCCGCAGCTCCTGCGCGGTCACGAAGGCGAAGTCGTCCACCTCGTCCGGGTTCGGTGCGACCGGGGCAGTGACCAGCCCCACGAAGAGGTGGTTCCACTCCCGCTCGATCAGCCCGGAGGCCTCGTCCGGCAGGTCGTAGCGGACGGTGCCGGCCTCGCAGAGCAGCGCCGGGGCGACGCCCAGCTCCTCCGCGGTGCGCCGGGCGGCGGCGACGAAGGGCGGCTCCTCCGGGTACGGGTGGCCGCAGCAGGTGTTCGACCAGACGCCGGGGGAGTGGTACTTGCCGAGGGCCCGGCGCTGGAGCAGCAGGCGGCCCTGGCGGTCGAAGAGGAACACCGAGAAGGCACGGTGCAGCCGGCCCGGCTGCTGGTGGGCCCAGTGCTTCTCGGCGGTGCCGATCGTGACGCCCTCGTCGTCGACCAGCTCCAGCAGGATCTCGGTACCGCCGGCCGAGTCGGCCCGCGGGGCGACCGACACATCGGCCTCCACGTCGAGACCGGTGTCGATCTCGGCGTCGAAGTGCGTCGGGTCGGTCGGCAGACTCTGGGGCATGGGGCCTCTTTCCGGGGGCGGGAGCAACGGGAGCATCGGGTGCGTCCGGCGCACCGGGCGGCGCGCGGGCGCAGCGGGGGCACCGGCGCCGGCGTCGGGCTCCAGTCTGCCGTATGGGTGGCGGCGGCCAGGGGTCCCACGCACAACCGGGCGGATCATGACCCGGAGAGGTCGGAATCCGTACCGGGAACGGTCCGGGAAACCCCCATAAGGGTCACGATCGTCGGAGAACCGTTCGACGAGCGTTCGGCCGCCGTTCGACCGTCCCGGCGCGGTCCGGCCCGGACACCCGCCCGCACCCCGGCCGAACGCCGGTGCGAAACCGCCGTCCGCACCCCGGTGTCGCCCGCCGGTCGCCGCTCCGTCACCGTCTGGTCTCCGGGCGCGTTCGGGCCGGTCCGCCAAGTCGCCTACCATCACATACGACACGGTGCCCGGATCCGTGCCGGCACCGGCGCGCCGCTGCCCGGTCCGGTCGCACACCGGTCCGGCGAAGCAGCGCCGCCGCTCTCCGGCACGGCCCGCGCGCACAGCACGACGGATCAGGAGACCCCGCATGATCGGCCTCGTTCTGGCAGCCGGCGCCGGCCGCCGGCTGCGCCCGTACACCGACACCCTGCCCAAGGCGCTGGTGCCGGTCGACGGGGAGCGGACCGTCCTGGACCTCACCCTCGGCAACTTCGCCGAGGTCGGACTGCGCGAGGCCGCGATCGTCGTCGGCTACCGCAAGGAGGCGGTGTACGACCGCAAGGACGCCCTGGAGCGCACCTACGGCGTCAAGCTCCACCTGGTCGAGAACGACAAGGCCGAGGAGTGGAACAACGCGTACTCGCTCTGGTGCGCCCGCGAGCTGTTCGGCGAGGGCCTGCTGCTGGCCAACGGCGACACCGTCCACCCCGCCTCCGTCCAGCGCACCATGCTGGAGGGCAACCGGCGCCTGATCGACGGCGGCACCGCCCCCGGCATCCTGCTGGCCCTCGACACGGTGAAGAAGCTCGCCGACGAGGAGATGAAGGTCGTGGTCGACCCGGCCGCGGGCATGCGCCGGATCACCAAGCTCATGGACCCGGCCGAGGCGAGCGGCGAGTACATCGGCGTCACGGTGATCAACCCGTCCGCCGCCGCCGACCTGACCGACGCCCTGCGCGCCACCTACGAGCGGGACCCGCAGCTGTACTACGAGGACGGCTACCAGGAGATGGTCGACCGCGGCCTGCGGATCGACGTGCAGCCGATCGGCGAGGTCTCCTGGGTCGAGGTCGACAACCACGACGACCTGGCGAAGGCGCGGGAGATCGCGTGCCAGTACTGACCCGACTGGTCCCGTCGCCGCTGTTCGTCGAGATCCGCTCGGGCGCGCTGGACGCGCTCGGCGGGATCCTCGCGGACCAGCGCCTGTCGGCCTCGGGCCGGATCGCGGTGGCGATCAGCAACGGCTCCGGCGCGGCCATGCGCCGACGCCTGGAGCCGGCCCTGCCCGGCGCCGACTGGTACAACGTGGACGACGGCAGCCTGGACAGCGCGGTGCACCTGGCCGAGGCGATGCGCGGCGGCCACTACGACGCGATCGTCGGCCTCGGCGGCGGCAAGATCATCGACGCCGCCAAGTACGCCGCCGCGCGGGTCGGCCTGCCGCTGGTCGCGGTCGCCACCAACCTGGCCCACGACGGCATCTGCTCGCCGGTCTCCACCCTCGACAACGACGCCGGGCGGGGCTCCTACGGGGTGCCCAGCCCGATCGGCATCATCGTCGACCTGGACGTGATCCGGCAGGCCCCGCCGCGCTTCGTGGCGGCCGGCATCGGCGACGTCGTCTCCAACATCTCGGCCTGCGCCGACTGGGAGTTGTCGCACGCGGTCACCGGTGAGCCGGTGGACGGACTGGCCGTGGCGATGGCCCGCTCGGCGGGCGAGAACCTGCTGCGGCACCCAGGAAACACTCAGGATCAGGACCTCCTGACGGCCCTCGCGGAAGCCCTGGTACTGTCCGGCATCGCGATGAACATCGCGGGCAGCACCCGGCCTTCGTCGGGCGCCTGTCACGAGATCTCGCATGCCCTGGACGTGCTGTATCCCAAGCGGTCCGCCCAGCACGGCGAGCAGGTCGGCCTCGGTGCCGCGTTCGCCAGCTTCCTGCGGGGCGAGCGCGAGCTGACCGGTCTGATCGTGGAGCGCCTGGCGAGCCACGGGCTGCCGGTGACCGCGGCTCAGATCGGCTTCACCGAGGCGGAGTTCACCGAAGCGGTGCACTACGCTCCGAACACCCGCCCGGGGCGCTTCACCATCCTCGAACACCTCGACCTCTCCCCTTCCGCAATCAGGGACGCGTACGCCGACTATGTCCAAGCCGTCAACAGCTGACCCCTCCACCGCGGGCGCCGAACGGCCCCCGGTGGACCTGACCCGCCGGCCCTCGATCGAGGAGCTGCGCGCGGTGATCCACCCGGAGGGCATGCTCCAGCGCCGCAGCGCCGAGCACTGGGCCGGGCGCCTGTACATGCGGAAGATCTCGCTGCGGATCACCCGCGTGCTCTCCACCGTGACGGCGATCACGCCCAACGGCCTGACGTACCTGATGATGTTCACCGGCGTCCTGGCCGGTGCCGCGCTGATCGTGCCGGGCATCGTGGGCGCGGTCCTGGGCGCCCTGCTGATCCAGGTCTACCTGCTGCTGGACTGCGTGGACGGCGAGGTGGCCCGCTGGCGCCGGCAGACCTCGCTCACCGGCGTCTACCTGGACCGGGTCGGCCACTACATGTCCGAGGCTGCCCTGCTCACCGGCCTCGGCCTGCGCGCCACCGACCTGCTGCACCGCGCGGGCGGTGGCTCGCACTGGGAGTGGGCCTTCCTCGGCACGCTGGCCGCGCTCGGCGCGATCCTGATCAAGTCCGAGACGGACCTGGTGGACGTGGCCCGGGCCCGCAGCGGCCTGACGGCCGTGGAGGACAGCGCCTCGGTGCCGCGTTCGGCCACCGTGGCCAAGGCCCGCCGGGCGGCCTCGCTGCTGAAGTTCCACCGCCTGGTCGGCGCCGTCGAGGCCTCGCTGTTCATCCTCGCGGCCGGGATCGCCGACGCGGTGCACGGCGGGCTCTTCTTCACCCGGCTCGCGGTGGTCGTCCTGGCGGCGATCGCCATGCTGCAGACCGTGCTGCACCTGCTGAGCATCGTCCTGTCGAGCAGGCTGCGGTGACCGCCGTGACCAGTGCGGAGAGCTTCCGCCTCGGCGCCGTGATCATCACCATGGGCAACCGGCCCGCCGAGCTCAACGCCCTGATCGAGTCCGTCCGCGCCCAGGAGGGCCCGGAGGTCGAGCTGGCCGTGGTCGCCAACGGCGCCCCGCTGCCCCCGCTGCCGCCGGGCGTGCGCAGCGTCGAGCTGCCGGAGAACCTCGGCATCCCGGGTGGCCGCAACGTCGGCATCGAGCTGTTCGGCCGGGACGGCGAGGAGGTGGACGCCGTGCTCTTCCTGGACGACGACGGCCACCTGCCGCGCACCGACTCCGCCCGCCTGCTGCGCGAGGCCTTCGCCGCCGACCCGGAGCTGGGCATCGTCTCCTTCCGGATCGCCGACCCGGACACCGGCGTCACCCAGCGCCGGCACGTCCCCCGACTGCGCGCCAGCGACCCGCTGCGCTCGTCCCGGGTGACCACCTTCCTGGGCGGCGCGAGCGCCGTGCGCTGCAAGGTGTTCGAGGGGGCCGGCCAGCTGCCCGCCGAGTTCTTCTACGCCCACGAGGAGACCGACCTCGCGTGGCGCGCGGCGGACGCCGGCTGGGCCATCGACTACCGGGCGGACGTGGTGCTGCACCACCCCACGACCTCGCCCGCCCGGCACGCGACCTACTTCCACAACGTGGCCCGGAACCGGGTCTGGCTCGCGCGGCGGAACCTTCCGGCCCTGTTGGTGCCTCTCTATCTGGGAACCTGGTTCCTGCTCACCCTGGCCCGCCGCCCCTCCCCCGAGGCGCTGAAGGCCTGGTGGGGCGGATTCCGGGCGGGCTGGCGCGAACCCTGCGGTCCGCGGCGGCCCATGCGATGGCGTACCGTTTGGCAACTGACCAGGCTGGGCCGACCACCGATCATCTGATCTGATCGAATGATCGATCGCCTCGGCCGGTGATCACTCACCGGCCGGCTCCCCCCGAGATCCCTGTGGATCCCCATCGGCGCAACGGTCGGCGGACGCCGCCGACCGGCCGCCCCGACCGATCCCGCGTGAAGGACGAATGTGTCGACAGTGAGTGAACCCGTCAGCCTCTCGACCCCCAGGGGGGTGGACGCGGGCCTGACCCCCAAGCAGCTCGCGGACAAGTACGGCTTGTCGGTGAGCGGCGCCCGGCCGGGTCTGTTCGCCTACACCAAGCAGCTCTGGGCCCGGCGCCACTTCATCTGGGCCTTCGCCACCGCCCGACTGGTGGCCCAGTACACGGACGCCAAGCTCGGCCAGCTGTGGCAGGTCGTGACCCCGCTGCTCAACTGCGCGGTCTTCTACCTGGTGTTCGGCGTCATCCTGTCGAGCAAGGACGGCTTCCCGCCGGACACGTACATCGCCTGGCTCTGCATCGGCGTCTTCGTGTTCCAGTTCACCCAGAACGCGGTGCAGTCCGGCACCCGGGCGATCTCCGACAACCTCGGCCTGATCCGGGCGCTGCACTTCCCCCGTGCCAGCCTGCCGATCGCCTTCACCGTGATCCAGCTCCAGCAGCTGCTGATCTCGATGATCGTGCTGGTCGTGACCGTCCTGGCCAGCGGCATCGCCCCGGGCAAGACCTGGCTGCTGATCGTCCCGGCGCTGATCCTGCAGACGATGTTCAACACCGGCATCTCCCTGATCATGGCCCGGATCGGGGCCAAGACCAGTGACATCTCCCAGCTGATCCCGTTCGTGATGCGCGCGTGGATGTTCCTGTCCGGCGTGATGTTCAGCATCCAGGACCGGGTCCACAAGTGGCCGCACTACATCCAGGTGATCTGCAACGTGAACCCGGCCTCGGTCTACATGGACCTGCTGCGGCACGCCTTCGCGCCGATCATCTACAACAAGCACCAGCCCGTGTACCAGTCCCTGCCGCCGCACCAGTGGGTGTACGGGCTCGCCTGGGGCGTCGGGATGTTCGTCATCGGATACGTCTTCTTCTGGAAGGCCGAGGAGGAGTACGGCCGTGGCTGACGTCGACCTGAGCAAGAACGACTTCGTCCGGGACACGGACGTGACCCGCGAGCCCACCGTGGTCGTCGACGACGTGCACATCGTCTACCGGGTGCACGGCGCCGGCTCCGGCAAGGGCAGCGCCACCTCGGCACTGAGCCGCATCCTCAGCCGCCGGCGTGCCGCCGGCGTGCGCGAGGTGCACGCGGTCAAGGGCATCAGCTTCACCGCGTACAAGGGCGAGGCGATCGGCCTGATCGGCTCCAACGGCTCCGGCAAGTCGACCATGCTGGCCGCCATCGCGGGCCTGCTGCCGACCGAGAAGGGCGGCATCTACACCAACGGCCAGCCCTCGCTGCTGGGCGTCAACGCCGCGCTGATGAACGAGCTCACCGGCGAGCGCAACGTCGTCCTCGGCTGCCTGGCGATGGGGATGTCCCCGGCCGACGTGAAGGCGCGGTACCAGGACATCGTCGAATTCTCCGGCATCAACGACAAGGGCGACTTCATCTCCCTGCCGATGCGCACCTACTCCTCCGGCATGGGGGCGCGCCTGCGCTTCTCGATCGCCGCCGCGAAGACCCACGACGTGCTGCTGATCGACGAGGCCCTGGCCACCGGTGACCAGGCCTTCCAGCAGCGCAGCAAGCGGCGCATCGACGAGCTGCGCGGGTCGGCCGGTACGGTCTTCCTGGTCAGCCACGACAACAACTCGATCCGCGAGGTCTGCGAGCGGACGATCTGGATCGAGGCCGGCGAGCTGGTCATGGACGGCCCGACCGACGAGGTCGTCGGCCGCTACGAGCGCGGCGAGCGCCCGTAGCACCGCGGGTCGACCCACGGTGCTCGGCTGAGCCACCCCGCCACCAGGGCCGGTTCCGGAACCCCCGGGACCGGCCCTTCGGCGTTCTCCCCGCCGTTACCCCGGGTGGCCGCCGCCGCGGGGGTGAGCGGTCCGGCCCGGCAGGCGGGGCGCTCTTCTCCGGCGCGGCCCGCGGTGTCAGGCTGGTGGGCGCGGGGGCGGTGTGCCGGACGTGACGCCCGCGCTCGGACGCGTGTCCGAGTCGGACCGGTGGTACCCAGCGGTGTAGAACGGGGGAGTGACAGCAGTGTCGGCTTCGGCCCAGCCCAGTGATACGCCGGTGAACCGTTCCGCGGGTCAGACCCTGGAGAAGGCGGGGGCAGAGAACTTCCCGGTCGCCCCGTTCTTCCTGCCCGCGGCCTGGCGCGACGACCTGATGGCGGTCTACGGCTTCGCCCGCCTCGTCGACGACGCGGGCGACGGCGACCTGGCCGACCCGGCCGCCACCGCCCGCCTGCTCGGGGTCGAGCGGACGCCCCCGGCCACCCCTTCGGACCAGTCCGGCCCGCCGACTCCGGAGGAGACCGCCTTCCGGCTCGCCCTGCTCGACGGGCTGGAGCACGACCTGGACCGGGTCTTCGAGGCCGCGCTGCACCCCGCCTGCGCCGACCGCCCCCGCCACCCGCTGATGCGGGCCCTGGTCCCGCTGGTCGACCGGCGCGGCCTGACCCCCGAGTCGTTCCGCCGTCTGATCGAGGCCAACCGGGTGGACCAGACCACCGCCCGCTACGCCACCTACGACGACCTGCTCGGCTACTGCACGCTCTCCGCCGACCCGGTCGGCCGCCTGGTGCTGGCCATCGCGGGCGTCTCCACCCCCGAGCGGACCGAACTCTCCGACGCGATCTGCAGCGGCCTCCAGGTCGTCGAACACCTGCAGGACGTCGCCGAGGACCTGCGCCGCGGCCGGATCTACCTCCCCACCGAGGACCTGGAGCGCTTCGGCGTCACCGAATCCGACCTCGCCGCCCCCTCCGCCGACGGCGCGGTCCGGGAGCTGATCGCCTTCGAAGCGGAGCGGGCCCGCACCCTGCTCGATCACGGCGCACCATTGGTAGGTACGGTTCGGGGGAGGCTTCGACTGCTCCTGGCGGGATTCACCGCCGGCGGGTACGCGGCCCTGGCTGCCATCGAGGGCGCCGGGTACGACGTGCTCGCCCGGCAGGCGAAGCCGGACAAGCGCCGCCTCGCAGCGAAGGCGGCGGCCATCTTCGCGAAGGGAAGGTGAACGCCCGCGTGGCGGCATCACCACTGGCGTCGGCCCAGGTCATGGCGGCGTACCGGTACTGCGAGGCAGTCACCGGACTGCAGGCGCGCAACTTCAGCTACGGCATCCGGCTGCTGCCCGAACCCAAGCGGCTGGCCATGTCGGCCCTGTACGCGCTGGCCCGTCGGGTGGACGACATCGGCGACGGCGACCTCCCGGCCGACCGCAAGGCCGAGGCGCTGCTGCGCACCCGGGAACTGGTGGACGAGGTCCGCTCCGGGGTGGTCGCCGAGGACGACACCGATCCGATCAAGGTCGCCCTGGCCGACGCGGCCCGGCGCTTCCCGATCCCGCTCGGCGCCTTCGACGAGCTGATCGACGGCGTCGAGATGGACCTCAAGGGCGCCGAGTACCAGACGTACGAGGAGCTGAAGGTCTACTGCCGCTGCGTGGCCGGCGCGATCGGCCGGCTCTCGCTGGGCGTCTACGGCTGCGACGACCCCGAGCTCGGGGCCCGGTACGCGGACACCCTGGGCCTGGCCCTGCAGCTCACCAACATCCTGCGCGACCTGCGCGAGGACGCCCTGAACGGCCGCACCTACCTGCCTGCCGAGGACCTGGTCCGGTTCGGCTGCGAGCAGGGCTTCGCCCTGCCCAAGCCGCCGGTCGGCGCGGACTTCACCGGCCTGGTGGCCTTCGAGGCCGCCCGCGCCCAGGCCGCCTTCGAGGAGGGCCTGCGGTTGCTGCCGATGCTGGACCGCCGCAGCCGCGCCTGCACCGCCGCGATGGCCGGGATCTACCACCGGCTGCTCGGCCGGATCGCCGCCGACCCCGAGTCGGTGCTGCGCGGCCGGGTCTCCCTGCCGGGCTGGGAGAAGGCGTACGTGGCGCTTTCCGGGCTCGCCGGGGGGCGTTCTTGATTCTCGCGACAGTTCTGTCACGCTGTGTCAGCGGGGAATCACGTGCGGGTAGTTCCGTGTTGACCGAACGAGTACCGGCTTCAGCGACCGCCTCCCGGCGGTCCAGCGACTGCGAGGGGGAGGGCCGATGACCGGGCGAGCCGATGCCGCGCGCCCGCACTCCGTCGTGGTCGGCGGCGGTCTGGCCGGGATCACCGCCGCGCTGCGCCTGGCCGAGGCGGGCCACCGGGTCACCCTCGCCGAGGGGCGCCCCCGGCTCGGCGGCCTGGCGTTCTCCTTCCGGCGCGGCGAGCTGACCGTCGACAACGGTCAGCACGTCTACCTGCGCTGCTGCACCGCCTACCGCGGCCTGCTGGAGCGGCTCGGCGCCACCCGCCTGGTCCACCTGCAGGACCGCCTCGACGTCCCGGTGCTCTCCGTCACCGGGCCCGCCGACGCCCCGGTGCGCACCCTCGGGCGGCTGCGGCGGGCGGGCCTGCCCGTCCCGCTGCACCTGGCCGCCAGCCTCGCCCGCTACCCGCACCTGTCCCCGGCCGACCGCGCCCGGGTGGTCCGCGGCGCGCTCGCCCTGAAGGGCCTGGACCTCGCCGACCCGGCACTGGACCGGATCTCCTTCGGCGAGTGGCTGCGCCGCAACGGGCAGAACGCCGCCACCCAGGCCGCCCTGTGGGACCTGGTCGGCGTCGCCACCCTGAACGGCCGGGCCGACCAGGTCTCGATGGCGCTCGCGGCGAAGGTCTTCCAGACCGGGCTGCTCTCCGACCCGGGCGCCGCCGACATCGGCATCGCCGCCGCCCCGCTCGGCGCGATCCACCACGACCGGGCGCTCGCCGAGCTGGAGCGCGCCGGCGTGAAGGTCCTGCTGCGCGCCCGGGTGGCCGAGCTCAAGCCGGCCGCGCCGCAGCACGCCGTCCTCCTGGAGGACGGGGAACCGCTCACCGCCGACACCGTCGTCCTGGCCGGCGCCCAGGACAGCGCGGCCGCCCTGCTGCCGCCGAACGCGATCCCGGGGCAGGAACGACTGGCCGGGTTCGGCACCACGCCGATCCTCAACGTGCACGTGATCTACGACCGCAAGCTGCTGCGCCGGCCGTTTTTCGCCGCCCTCGGCTCGCCGGTCCAGTGGGTCTTCGACCGCACCGCGCACTCCGGCCTGGCCGCCACCGCGCTCGGCCGGGCCCACCCGGGTGCCCAGTACCTGGCGCTCTCGCAGTCCGCCGCGCAGGACGAGATCGACCTGCCGGTCGCCGAGCTGCGCCGCCGCTACCTGCCCGAGCTGGAACGGCTGCTGCCGGCCGCGGCCGGGGCCGAGGTGCTCGACTTCTTCGTCACCCGCGAGCGCACCGCGACCTTCGACCCGGCCCCGGGCAGCGGGGCGCTGCGTCCGTCCGCCCGCACCGACGTCCCCGGCCTGCTGCTGGCCGGCTCGTGGACGGCCACCGGCTGGCCCGCGACCATGGAGGGCGCCGTGCGCAGCGGCCACGCCGCGGCCGACGCCGCGCTCGCCGCGGCCGGCACCCGGGTGCCGACGGACCGCGGCGACGGGAGGTGGCCCAGGTGACGGCGGGTCCCGCCGCCGGAGAGCCCGCCAGAGCCGACGGGCGTACCGTCGAGCGCATCGGCGGAATCAGCGGGACCGGTCGGATCGGCCGCACCGACGTCCTTGGCACCGGCACCACTCGGATCGACACCAGCCGCACCGACGGCACCCGGCCGCCCCGTGCGGTCGGGCACCACAAGGGAGAGGGAACGCACGTGGAGTCACGCACCGGCTTCGCCGTCGGAGGCACGGCGCACGCCGAACCGGTCTCGGTGCCGGAGCTGCTCGCCCGCAGCCGTACGCTCTGCACCCCGCCGCTACGGGCCGCCGTCGCCCGTTTGGCCGCACCGATGGACACCGTCGCGGCCTACCACTTCGGCTGGATCGACCGGGACGGCACCCCGGTCACGGGGGACGGCGGCAAGGCCGTGCGCCCCGCGCTGGCGCTGCTGTCCGCCCAGGCCGTCGGCGCGGACGCCGAGGTGGGGGTGCCCGGTGGGGTCGCTGTTGAACTGGTGCACAACTTTTCCCTGCTCCATGATGATCTGATGGACGGTGACGAGACCCGGCGGCACCGGGCCACCGCCTGGACGGTCTTCGGGCCGGCCCAGGCGATCCTGGTCGGCGACGCCCTGGCGACGCTCGGCACGGAGGTGCTGCTCGACGCAGCGGTGACCGGCGGCGCGAGCCCCACCGACGCCGCGCGTGCCGTCCGGCTGCTCACCACGGCGACCCGCGGACTGATCGACGGCCAGGCCATGGACGTCGCCTTCGAACAGCGCGACAGCGTGACCGTCGCGGAGTGCCTGGAGATGGAGGGCGGGAAGACGGCGGCCCTGCTGGCCGCCGCCTCGGCGATCGGCGCCGTCCTGGCCGGGGCCGACGACGGGGTCTCCGACTCCCTCCAGCGCTACGGCCACCACCTGGGACTGGCCTTCCAGGCGGTGGACGACCTGCTCGGCATCTGGGGCGCCACCGAAGTCACCGGCAAGCCGCACTGGGGGGACCTGCGCCAGCGCAAGAAGTCCCTGCCGGTCGCCGCAGCGTTGGCCGAGGGCGGCCCGGCCTCCCGCCGGCTCGCCGAACAGCTGGCCGACCCGAAGGGACGCGGGGAGGAGAGCGAGCCCGAGCTCGCCGCCCGGGCCGCGCTGATCGAGCAGGCCGGCGGTCGCGCCTGGACCCAGGAGGAGGCCCGCCGCCAGCACACGACTGCCCTCGCCGCCCTGGACGAGGTGCCCATGTCCGACGAGGTGCGCGAGCACTTCGTCGCACTCGCCGAATTCGTGGTGGTACGAGAGAGGTGACGTTACGTTGACAGCAACCGCGGACGGCCGGCTCGACCCTGAGTACGATCCCGAGCCGGTCGCGGTGGGCGACCGCCCCCCGGCCCTGCTGGGCCCGGGGCGGCGGCAGCCCGAGGACGCCGACCGGCTGCGGTCGGCCGACGAGGCGGACCTCCGGCCGGCCGACGCGCGGGAGGCTCTGGCCCGCGCCACCACCCACCTGCTCTCGCTGCAGTCCTCCGAAGGCTGGTGGAAGGGCGACCTGGAAACCAACGTCACCATGGACGCCGAGGATTTGCTGCTCCGCCAGTTCCTCGGCATCCGGACCGAGGAGCAGACGAACGCCACCGCCGACTGGATCCGCTCCCAGCAGCGTGAGGACGGCACCTGGGCCACCTTCCACGGCGGGCCGCCCGAACTGTCCACCACCGTCGAGGCGTACGTCGCGCTCAGGCTGGCCGGCGACGACCCGAACGCCCCGCACATGCTGGCCGCCGCCCGGTACGTCCGCTCCGCCGGCGGCATCGCGGCCGCCCGGGTGTTCACCCGGATCTGGCTCGCACTGTTCGGCTGGTGGCCCTGGGAGCGGCTACCGGAGATGCCGCCCGAGATCATCTTCCTGCCCAAGTGGCTGCCGCTGAACATCTACGCCTTCGGCTGCTGGGCCCGCCAGACCATCGTCCCGCTGACCGTCGTCTCGGCCCACCGGCCCGTCCGCCCGGCCCCCTTCGCGCTCACCGAGCTGCACACCGACCCGGACGACCCCTACCCCGAACGGCCGCTCGCCCCCGTCACCACCTGGGACGGCCTCTTCGAACGCCTCGACAAGGCGCTGCACGCCTACCACCACCGGGCCTTCCGCCCGCTGCGCCGACTCGCCGTCTCCCAGGCCTGCCGCTGGATCGTCGAACGCCAGGAGGCCGACGGCTGCTGGGGCGGCATCCAGCCGCCCGCCGTGTACTCGCTGATCGCCCTGCACCTGGAGGGCTACGAACTGGAGCACCCGGTGATGCAGGCCGGGCTCTCCTCCTTCGACCGCTTCACCGTGCACACCGAGGACGGCAAGCGCTGGCTGGAGGCCTGCCAGTCCCCGGTCTGGGACACCTGCCTGGCCACCATCGCGCTGGCCGACGCCGGAGTGCCGGCCGACCACCCGGCCCTGGTCTCCGCCGTCGACTGGATGCTCGGCGAGGAGATCCGCAAGCGCGGCGACTGGGCCGTCCAGCGGCCCGGGCTCCCCGCCGGGGGCTGGGCCTTCGAGTTCGAGAACGACACCTACCCCGACATCGACGACACCGCCGAGGTGGTCCTGGCCCTGCGCCGGGTCGCCCACCCGGACCAGGGCAAGGTCGACGCGGCGGTCGACCGGGGCGTGCTGTGGAACCTCGGCATGCAGTCCAAGAACGGCGCCTGGGGCGCCTTCGACGTCGACAACACCAGCACGCTGCCCAACAAGCTGCCGTTCTGCGACTTCGGCGAGGTGGTCGACCCGCCGTCCGCCGACGTCACCGCGCACGTGGTGGAGATGCTCGCGGAGACCGGCCGGGCCCGCGACCCCCGGACCCGGCGCGGCATCGAGTGGCTGCTGCGCAACCAGGAGGCGGACGGCTCCTGGTTCGGCCGCTGGGGCACCAACTACATCTACGGCACCGGCTCGGTGCTGCCCGCCCTGGTCGCGGCCGGCGTCCCGGACGAGCACCCGGCGATCCGCCGGGCGGTGCGCTGGCTGGAGGACCGGCAGAACACCGACGGCGGCTGGGGCGAGGACATGCGCTCCTACGACGACCCGGCGCGCTGGGCCGGGCGCGGCGACTCCACCGCCTCGCAGACCGCGTGGGCGCTGATGGCACTGATCGCGGCCGGCGAGGGCCCGGACGGCCGGGCCAACCCGGCGGTCGAGCGCGGCGCGGACTGGCTGGTGCGCACCCAGCTGCCCGAGGGCACCTGGGACGAGCCGCAGTTCACCGGCACCGGCTTCCCGTGGGACTTCTCCATCAACTACCACCTGTACCGGCTGGTCTTCCCGGTCACCGCGCTCGGCCGCTACCTCCACGGCAGCCCGGCGACCGGCGGCGGCCGGGCGAACGGCACCCCGGCGATCGGGGCGGCGCGGTGACCACCGCCCCCCTGCTGGTGCTCTGCGCGCTGGGCCCCGAGGTCTGGGCCCTGCGCGGCGGTGACTGGCGCGGCGCGCTCGGCGGCCCCCCGGTGCTGGTGCGCACCGGGGTCGGCCGCCGGCGCGCCGGGCTCACCGTCCGGCGGCTGCTCGGCTCCGCCCCCGGTGCCTACGGCGCGGTCGTGGTGGCCGGCTTCGGGGCCGCGCTCGGCCCGGGCGTGCTGCCCGGCGACGTCGTCGTGGCCGACGGCGTGCGGGACGCCGAGGGCCACCTCTACCCGGTCGACTCCGGGTCGCGGCTCACCCGCTCGCTGGAGGAACGCGGCCTGACCGTGCACACCGGGGTGCACCACACCGCCGACCACGTGGTGCGCGGCATCGAGCGGCGGGCCCTGCACCTGCAGGGCGCGCTCGCCGTCGACATGGAGGCCGCCGCCGTCCTGGCCGCGCTGCGCGAGGTGCGGCCGACGCTGCCCGCCGCCGTCCTGCGGGTGGTGGTCGACACCCCCGAGCACGAGCTGCTGCGGCCCGGCACCCTCCCGGCCGGGGTACGGGCCTGGCGGACCCTGCGGGCGACCGTACCCGCCCTCGTCGACTGGTACCGGCCCCGGCCCGCGCCCCGGCCCGCGCCGGAGCCCGAGCCCCGGTCCGTGGACCTGAACCACCCCACATCCTCGACGCTCCCCCAGGAGGCGAGCTAGCCATGGCCATGCCGTTGCGCCAGACCGTGCGGGTCGGCACCTACCTCATGCAGCAGAAGCTGCTCAAACGACGGGACAAGTTCCCGCTGATCGTGGAGCTGGAACCGCTGTTCGCCTGCAACCTCGCCTGCGAGGGCTGCGGCAAGATCCAGCACCCTGCGGGCGTCCTCAAGCAGCGGATGCCCGTCGCACAGGCGGTCGGCGCGGTCCTGGAGTCGGGTGCCCCGATGGTCTCGATCGCCGGCGGTGAACCGCTGATGCACCCGCAGATCGACGAGATCGTCCGCCAGCTGGTCGAGCGCCGCAAGTACGTGTTCCTGTGCACCAACGCGCTGCTGCTGCGCAAGAAGATGGACAAGTTCACGCCCTCGCCCTACTTCACCTTCGCCGTGCACATCGACGGCCTCCGCGAGCGGCACGACGAGTCGGTGGCCAAGGAGGGCACCTTCGACGAGGCGGTGGCCGCGATCAAGGAGGCCAAGCGGCGCGGCTTCCGGGTCACCACCAACAGCACCTTCTTCAACACCGACACCCCGCAGACCGTCATCGACGTGCTGGACTACCTCAACGACGAACTGAAGGTGGACGAGATGATGATCTCGCCCGCCTACGCCTACGAGAAGGCCCCCGACCAGGAGCACTTCCTCGGCGTCGAACAGACCCGGGAGCTCTTCCGCAAGGCCTTCGCCGGCGGCAACCGCAAGCGCTGGCGCCTCAACCACAGCCCGCTCTTCCTGGACTTCCTGGAGGGCAAGGCCGACTTCGAGTGCACCCCCTGGGGCATCCCCAACTACTCGCTGTTCGGCTGGCAGCGGCCCTGCTACCTGATGGCGGACGGCTACGTGCCGACCTACCGCGAGCTGGTCGAGAAGACCGACTGGAGCAAGTACGGCCGCGGCCGGGACCCGCGCTGCGAGAACTGCATGGCCCACTGCGGGTACGAGCCGACGGCCGTCCTCGCGACCATGGGCTCGCTGCAGCAGTCGCTGCGCGCCATCACCGAGACCATCAGCGGCAACCAGAGTCGCTGAAGAGGGAGTTGACCGCCAGGTCGGCACCCCGGCCCGGGCCCGCGCCCGGGCCGGCTCCGCCCGCAGTCGGGCGGAGGCATCACCGCACCGCTTCCCGTCGTGAGGTGTTCCCATGTCACTGCTCTCCCGCGTCACCTCGCCGGCCGAGCTGCGCAAGCTCCCGGCGGCCGAACTCCCGCTGCTCGCCGACGAGATCCGCGACTTCCTGATCGACGCCGTCACCCGCACCGGCGGACACCTCGGGCCCAACCTCGGCGTGGTGGAGCTCACCATCGCGCTGCACCGGGTCTTCGACTCGCCCTACGACCGGATCGTCTTCGACACCGGCCACCAGAGCTACGTCCACAAGCTGCTCACCGGCCGCCAGGACTTCGCCCGGCTGCGGATGCGGGGCGGACTCTCCGGCTACCCCTCGCGGGCCGAGTCCGAGCACGACCTGGTCGAGAACTCGCACGCCTCCACCGCGCTCTCCTACGCCGACGGCCTGGCCAAGGCCGCCCGGCTGCTCGGCCAGCACGACCGGCACACCGTCGCGGTGATCGGCGACGGCGCGCTCACCGGCGGGCTCGCCTGGGAGGCGCTCAACAACATCGCCGAGGCCCGGGACCGGCCGCTGGTCATCGTCGTCAACGACAACGAGCGCTCCTACGCCAGGACCATCGGCGGCCTCGCCAACCACCTCGCCACCCTGCGCACCACCCAGGGCTACGAGCGCTTCCTCGCCCTCGGCAAGGAGGCGCTGCAGCGCACCCCGCTGGTCGGCCAGCCGATCTTCGACGCGCTGCACGGCGCCAAGAAGGGGTTCAAGGACGCCTTCGCCCCGCAGGGCATGTTCGAGGACCTCGGCCTCAAGTACCTCGGGCCGATCGACGGCCACGACCTGGGAGCGGTCGAGCAGGCGCTGCGCCAGGCCCGCAACTTCGGCGGGCCGGTCATCGTGCACTGCCTGACCGTCAAGGGGCGCGGCTACCGCCCCGCCGAGCAGGACGAGGCCGACCGCTTCCACGCCGTCAACCCGATCGACCCGTACACCTGCCTGCCGATCTCGCCCAGCGGCGGCGTCTCCTGGACCTCGGTGTTCGGCGAGGAACTGCTCGCGCTCGGCGCGGAGCACCCGGAGCTGGTGGCGATCACCGCGGCCATGCTGCAGCCGGTGGGCCTGGCACCGTTCGCCAAGGCCTACCCGGCGCGGACCTTCGACGTCGGGATCGCCGAGCAGCACGCCGTCACCAGCGCCGCCGGGCTGGCGACCGGCGGGCTGCACCCGGTGGTCGCGGTGTACGCGACCTTCCTGAACCGGGCCTTCGACCAGGTCCTGATGGACGTCGCCCTGCACCGGCTGGGCGTCACCTTCGTGCTCGACCGCTCCGGGGTGACCGGGCCGGACGGCGCCTCGCACAACGGCATGTGGGACATGTCGATCCTGCAGGTCGTCCCGGGCCTGCGGCTCGCCGCGCCGCGTGACGCCGACCAGCTGCGGGCCCAGCTGCGCGAGGCCGTGGAGGTCGGGGACGCGCCGACGGTCGTGCGCTTCCCGAAGGGGACCGTCGGCCCCGCCGTGCCGGCCGTCGAGCGGATCGGCGGAGTGGACGTGCTGCTGCGCACCGGGCGGCCGGCCCAGATCCTGCTGGTCGCCGTCGGCACCACCGCCCCGGCCTGCCTGGACGCCGCCCGGCTGCTGCTCGCCGAGGGCTTCACCGCGACGGTGGTCGACCCGCGCTGGGTCAAACCGGTCGACCCGGCGCTGCCCGAACTGGCCGCCGCCCACCGGCTGGTGGTCACCGTCGAGGACAACGGCCGCACCGGCGGGGTCGGTTCGGCGATCGCCCAGGCGCTGCGCGACGCCGACGTGGACGTACCGGTGCGGGTGCTGGGCCTGCCCCAGGAGTTCCTCGGGCACGCCTCGCGCGGAGAGATCCTGGAGGAGGCCGGGCTGACCGGGACCGGCGTCGCCGCCCAGACCGCCGTCTTCGCCAAGAACCTGCTACCGACCCGAGGAGCGAACCCGCGCCATGCCGGCTGACCCCGACCGCCCCGCCTTCGACCTCGCCGCCCTCCTCGCCGAACGCGGCGGCGAGCGCTACGAGTTGAACAGCCGCTACCTCAACCCGCAGCTGTCCCGGATGCTCCACGCCATCGGCTTCGACAAGTACTACGAGCGGGCCGAGGGGCAGTACTTCTACGACGCCGAGGGCAACGAGTACCTCGACATGCTGGCCGGCTTCGGCATCTTCGCGCTCGGCCGCCACCACCCGGTGGTGCGCTCGGCGATCCAGCAGGTGATGGACCTGGACCTGCCGGACCTGGTCCGCTTCGACTGCTCGCCGCTGCCCGGACTGCTGGCCGAGCGGCTGCTGTCGTACGCGCCCGGACTGGACCGGGTGTTCTTCGGCAACAGCGGGACGGAAGCGGTCGAGACCGCGCTGAAGTTCGCCCGGTACGCCACCGGACGCCGGCGGATCCTCTACGCAGACCACGCCTTCCACGGCCTGACCACCGGCTCGCTCTCGGTCAACGGGGAGAGCGGCTTCCGCAAGGGCTTCGACCCGCTGCTCCCGGACACCGCCATCCCGCTCGGCGACCTCGGGGCGCTGGCGAAGGAGCTGAAGCGCGGCGACGTCGCGGCGCTGATCGTGGAACCGATCCAGGGCAAGGGCGTCCAGGCACCGCCGCCCGGCTGGCTGCGCGCCGCCCAGGCGCTGCTGCACGAGCACCGGGCGCTGCTGATCTGCGACGAGGTGCAGACCGGGCTCGGCCGCACCGGCGAGTTCTTCGCCTACCAGCACGAGGACGGCGTGCTGCCCGACCTGGTCTGCGCGGCCAAGGCGCTCTCCGGCGGGTACGTGCCGGTGGGGGCGACGCTCGGCAAGGGCTGGATCTTCGAGAAGGTGTACTCCTCGATGGACCGGGTGCTGGTGCACTCGGCCAGCTTCGGGTCGAACGCCCAGGCGATGGCGGCCGGGCTGGCGACCCTGGAGGTGATGCGGGACGAGAAGGTGGTGGAGAACGCCCGCCAGGTGGGCGACCGGCTCCGCGAGCGGTTGACCGCGCTGGTCGACCGGTACGAACTGCTCGCCGAGGTGCGCGGGCGCGGGCTGATGATCGGCATCGAGTTCGGCCGGCCCAAGTCGCTCAAGCTGCGGACCGGGTGGACGGCCCTGCAGGCGGCCCGCAAGGGACTCTTCGCGCAGATGGTCGTGGTCCCGCTGCTGCAGCGGCACCGGATCCTGACCCAGGTGTCCGGGGACCACCTGGAAGTGATCAAACTGATTCCGCCGCTGATCATCACCGAGCGGGATGTCGACCGGTTCATGGACGCCTTCACCGACATCATGGACGAGGCCCACCGGGGCAGCGGGCTGATGTGGGACTTCGGGCGGACGCTGGTGAAACAGGCGGTCGGCGGCCGCTGAGGCCCGGGGGCGGATCCGGGTCGGGTACGGGCCGGGTCGGGTACGGGTCGGACGCGAGGAGTGGGAAGTCGGCCGGGCCGACTTCCCACTCCGTGGGAGACACCGCGTCAGAGCTCGGTCCGGCGACGCCGGATGACCACCACGAGATCGACGACGGCGAACAGGGAGAGCAGCCCGCAGGCGATGGCGAAGCCGGTCAGCGTGCCCCGGCTGGGGACGCCGTCGACGGGGGAGGCGGCCGCCCAGAGGGCGAAGCCCGCCGTGGCCAGGACGAACAGCGGCGTGAAGACGAGCGAGAGCAGGTAGCGGAGCTTGAGGTCGCTGCGGGCGGTGGCCGGCTCGGTGCCGCTGTGCCACCGGCGCGGGGTCCTGGTGCGCATGACGGTTCACCTCCGGACCGCGCGGGTCGGGCTACGATTCCAGCGTACGTCCGAGGGAGCTGGCCGGGGGAGGCGCGATGTCGGGTTCGGACACGGTGGGGTCGGGTGCCGCGGGGGCGGATGCCGAGGGGTACGCGGGCCTGCGGGTCGAGCGGGCCCGGGAGCTGGCCCGGCGACACGGCTGGGCCTCGGTCCGGGTGCTGGAACCGGGGGAGCTGATGACGATGGAGTACCGGGAGGGGCGGCTCAACCTCGCGGTGCGGGACGGCGTGGTCGAGCGGAGCTGGGAGGGGTAGCGCCCGCTTCCCGTGCCGGTCGAGCCCAGTAGGGCGACGGGCGGCGGCCGAACCGGCGGTGCAGCCGGTGCTCGGCGGCGGCGACCAGGGGTTCCAGCAGCGGCAGCGAGAGCAGGACGAGCAGTCCGGCGGCCCAGCCGGCCAGCACGTCGGTGACCCAGTGGGTGCCCAGGTAGACCGTGGTCAGGCCGATCGAGCAGGCGGTGGCGGCGGCGATCACCGCACCGGTGCGACGCCAGCGGACCGCGAGGTAGGCCAGCACCCCCCAGGTGACGACCGCGTTGGCGGTGTGGCCGGACGGGAAGATGGTGCCGCCGGAGAAGAGCTCGGGCGAGCCGACGTACTGGGCGTAGTGCGGGCCGAGGCGGCCGGTGACGATCTTCACCGCGCCGACCGTGATGTTGAGCAGCAGCAGGGCGACGCCCATGACCAGCAGCGGGCGCAGCCGGCCGAGCCGGTGGGCGCGCCAGGCGAGCCAGGCGAAGGCGGCGATCGCCGAGGGGCCGCGCTGTCCGGCGACCACCCAGGTGTCGAGCAGCGGCTCCGGCCGGGGCCACCGCTCGTACGGGCGCAGCAGCCGGACCGACCAGTCGAGGTCGACCAGGGCGGTGTTGAGCAGGACGCCGGCCAGCACCAGCAGGTAGACGACGAGTGTGGCGGCGAGCAGGGCGGCCTGCCGCCGGCTCATCGGCGGCCAGCCCGGTTCGCGGTGGTCGGGACCGGTGGGGCCGCGGCGGTCGGGGTGGCTGCGGCCGGGCTGCCGGGGGTGGGACTGTCCGGGGTCGGACTGCCGGGGGTCGGGTCGTCGCTGGTCGGGCCGGCGGTGATCGGGCCGGTGGTGGCCGGGGCCGATCGGGCCGCGGGCGCCGCCGGGGGTGGCGGGGGTGGCGGGCCGTCCCGGGCCGGTGGGGGCGGTGTGGTGTTCCGGCCCCTGCCGCGGTCCCTGCCGCGGAATGGGAGCGGGGGTGCTTCTGGATTGCACGGGGTGACCTTACCCATCCGGGCAGGGTCATTCCGGAGGGAATTGTCATTTTCCCGGGAAATCGACAATCGGATCCGCCCGGGACGGCCCGGGGAGTGATTTCCGCTATTCCGGGATCGAATACCAGTGTGGTCTTCGAATGATTCTGCAAAAGTGCCGGTAAAGGAAACGGAGCGGGAGGCCGGTCTGCCTGGCTTCCCACTCCGTGGTAACCCTGTGTAGGTTGCGTGCTCAGTCGAGGGGGCTCAGTCGAGCGGACCGCCCGCGACGTAGATCACCTGGCCGGAGACGAAACCGGCGCCCTCGCTCGCCAGGAACGCGATGGTGTGGGCGACGTCCTCGGGCTGACCGACCCGCTGGACCGGGATCTGCGAGGCCGCGGCCCGCTTGAAGTCCTCGAAGTCCATGCCGACCCGGGCGGCGGTGGCCGCCGTCATGTCCGTGGCGATGAAGCCGGGGGCGACCGCGTTGGCGGTGATGCCGAACTTGCCCAGCTCGATGGCCAAAGTCTTGGTGAAGCCCTGCAGGCCGGCCTTGGCGGCCGAGTAGTTGGCCTGGCCGCGGTTGCCCTGGGCCGAGGAGGAGGACAGGTTGACGATGCGGCCGAAACCGGCGTCGACCATGTGCTTCTGCACCGCGCGGGTCATCAGGAAGGCGCCGCGGAGGTGAACGTTCATGACCGTGTCCCAGTCGGACTCGGACATCTTGAAGAGCAGGTTGTCGCGGAGCACGCCCGCGTTGTTGACCAGGACGACCGGAGTGCCCAGCTCGGCGACCACGCGGTCGACGGCGGCCTGGACCTGCTCGGCGTCCGAGACGTCGGCGCCGACGGCCAGGGCCTTGCCGCCAGCGGCGGTGATCCGGTCGACGGTGTCCTTGCCGGCCGCCTCGTCCAGGTCCAGGACGGCGACCGCGAAGCCGTCGGCGGCCAGCCGGACGGCGGTGGCGGCACCCAGGCCGCGGGCGGCGCCGGTGACGACGGCGACCCGGGGGGCGGTGCTCTGCTCGGTCATGCTCGCTCTCGTCTCTCTCGGGGACCGCCTCCGGGGAGAGCCCCCGGAGAGGGTGGCCACACCCTACCGGCGAGTAGGGAGGGCGGCCAGAGCGGAGAGGCGCAGGTGACGGTCGGTAAGGACCGACCGGTCGGCTTTCTGCTGAGAACGGGTTACTGCAAGGGTGTCGCAGCGCGTAAATATGCCAATGTTGCCGAACCTGCGTCTACTATCCGCCCCTGCCTGCCAGCAAGGGCCCGCCGTTTGTATAGTGTCCGCCAGCAGCCACCGGCTGCACGGCTGGAGCGCCCTCCCTCATAGCTGGACGCCCACTCGCCGTTACTGCCCCACCCGGGTGTCCCACACACACCGGGTGTGACATCGGGACGGATACATGGTGCTGGGGGAGATCCCGACAACCCGCGTGTCCGCGCGACTGCAGCAGTCGCCCGGTCACCTGATTCGCGTTGCACAGCAGGTTCACACCCGTCTGTGGTCCGAGCACGTCGGAGCCGATCTCACGGCTCCACAGTTCGCCGTACTGCTGGTCCTGGCCCTCGAACCGGGCGCGGACCAGCGCACGGTCGGCGAGCGGGCCTCGCTGGACAAGGCCACGATGGCGGAGATGGTCGCGCGGCTGGTCCGCCGCGGCCTGGTACTGCGCAGGCGCGACCCGGCCGACGGCCGGCGCAAGCTGCTCGCTCTCTCGCAGAGCGGCGCCCAGGCGGTGCGCGAGGCCACCGGCGGTGTTGTCCGCGTGCAGCGCGTCCTGTTCGAGCCGCTCACGGCGGAGGAGCAGGTCGAGATCGTCCGGGTGATGGCCAAGATAGCCAGGCTGGAGCCCGCGGCGGTCGCCGTCTTCACGGACGCGCGGCCGATACTGGACGCCCAGCGGGCGATCGGCTACCTGATCAGGGTCAGCCAGCAGGTGCACACCAAGCTCTGGTCGGAGCACGTCGGCTCCGAGCTGACGGCCCCGCAGTACGCGGTGCTGGACGCGCTGGAGCTGGAACCGGGCGCCGACCAGCGCACGGTCGGCGAGCTGGCCTCGCTGGACAAGGCCACCATGGCCGAGATGGTCAGCCGACTGGTGCGCCGCGGTCTGGTGCAGCGCCGGCGCGACCCCTCGGACGGGCGGCGCAACCTGCTCTCGCTCTCACCGGCGGGACAGGACCTGCTGCACCGCTCGGCCGCCGGCGTGGCCGAGGTCCAGCGGCTGCTGCTGGCTCCGCTGGAGGACGGCGAGCACGAGGCCGCCCTCGTGCTCATCGGCAAGGCGGCCAGGCTTTAGGCCAAGCATTGGTAACAGGAGCCAAAACGATTCGCCAACGTACTGCGGGCTCCTGCCCGTTGGTGTCGTGAATCGCGCACGCTGAAGAGCGCCCGCCCCGTACGGGGCGGGCGCTCTTCAGCGTGACCGGCGTTCAGGGCCGCTCGGGGCCCGTCGCGGGTGCTCCCCGGGGCCCGGATTCCGGGCCCCGGGCCGGCGTCAGTTCCAGTCGAAGCCCTGCGGGTCCGGGCCGATCCGCTCGCCGGTGGCGACGGCGGCGATCGCCGCGAGGTCCTCGGCGTCCAGCTCGAAGCCGGCGACGTCCAGGTTCTCCCGGATCCGGGACGGGGTGACCGACTTCGGGATGGCGATCACGCCGCTCTGCAGGTGCCAGCGGAGCACCACCTGGGCGACCGTGCGGCCGTGCTTCTCGGCGACCTTCACCAGGGCCGGCTCGGCGAGCAGCTCCCCGCCCTGGCCCAGCGGGCTCCACGCCTCGGTGGCGATGCCGTGCCGGGCGTGGAAGGCGCGCAGCTCCTCCTGCGGGAAGTACGGGTGCAGCTCGACCTGGTTCAGCACCGGGACGACCGAGGCCTCGTCGAGCAGGCGGGTCAGCTGCTCGGTGTCGAAGTTGGAGACGCCGATCGACTTGACCCGGCCGTCCGCCTTCAGCTGCTCGAAGGCCTTCCAGACGTTGAGGTAGCTGCCGTGCATCGGGCGCGGCCAGTGGATCAGGTACAGGTCGAGGTAGTCGAGGCCGAGCTTGTCCAACGAGGCGTCGAACTCGCGCAGCACCGCGTCCCGGCCCTGCTCGCCGGACCAGTCGCGGGTGCCCGAGTTCCACAGCTTGGTGGTGATGTAGAGGTCCTCACGGGCGACGCCGCCCGCCAGCGCCTCGGCGATCGCCGCGCCGGTGCCGGCCTCGTTCTCGTAGATGGCCGCGGTGTCGATCGAGCGGTAGCCCGCGTCGATCGCGGAGCGGACGGCCGCGGTGGCCTCGCCGTCCGGGACCTGCCACACGCCGAAGCCGAGCTGCGGGATGGTCGTGCCGTCGTTGAGGGTGACGCTGGGGATGTTGCTCACGGGACGGGGTGCCCTCCTGGTCGTAGGTCTTTCCAGTGGGGGGCAACTGGCACCGGAACGTGATTGTTCCCGCCGAACGGGCGAATCTTGGGTGAAGGTTTGCAGGGGCTGTGCGGGGCCGTGCGGGGCCGTGCGGGCCGTACGGGGCGGGGAGCGGGCGGGGGAGGGGGAGGGGCGGCCGGGCCGGGTGGGCGGCCGGGCAGGCGGCGGGGTGTGCCGTCGGGTGGACCGCGGGGTGGACGCGGCGGCGGAAAACCTGTTGCGAGGGTCACACCGGGGTTGGCAGGCTCGCGGACATGACCTCCTGAGATCCGGGCCCTTCGCGCCCTTCCCGTGTTCGTCCGGCGCTCCCTCCGGACGCCTCGACGTCGCCGCGCCGTCGCGCCGCGCGTCCGTCGCCCGTCGGCTCGGGCCGTCCGGGTGGGTCGGGCTGCCGGGCCGCTCGGGTCGTGCCCGTGCCCGTTCGCACCCGGTTCCCCGTACCCGTACCCGGGCCTCCGTTCCCCCGTACCTCCGCACCGTTCGTATCGGAGTGTCATGCCGCTCACCCCCCTGCCGCTGGCCGATCCCGGCAGTCCCGACCTCTCCTCCCCCCTGGCCTTCCTGCGCTGGCTGCAGCGCAGCCAGCGGCGCGGGCAGGTGCTCGCCACCTGGTGGACGCTGCTCGAAATGGGGTGCCAGGCCGCCCTGCCGGTACCGCTGGGCATGGGCGTGCAGGCCGCCGTCGACGGTGACGCCGGCCGGATCTGGCAGGCCGGCGGGCTCGCCCTGCTGCTGGCCGCGGGCGCCGCGCTGGGCACCGTCCTGTCGCACCGCCAAGCGGTCTGGAACTGGATCCACGCCGCCTGCCAGATGCGGCAGTTGGTGGCCCGGCAGGCCTCCCGGCTCGGGACCGGGCTGTCCCGTCGGATCGCCACCGGTGAGGTCGTCGCGGTCGGCAGCGGGGACGTCGAGCGGATCGGCTGGTACGTCGAGCTGATCGCCCGGGTCCGGTCCGCGGTGATCGTCTGGCTGGCCGTCAGCTCGGCGGTGCTGGTGGTCGAACCGGTGCTGGGCATCGGCGTGTTGCTCGGGGTCCCGGTGCTGGCGGCCTCGGTCTGGCCGCTGATCGGGCCGTTCGAGCGGCGCTACGAGCAGCAGCGCGCACTGGGCGGCAAGGCCACCGAGCTGGCCGCCGACACGGTCGCGGGGCTGCGGGTGCTGCGCGGCATCGGCGGTGAGGAGCTGTTCCTGGAGCGGTACCGGGCCGCCTCCCAGAAGGTCCGGGTGGCGGCCGTCCGCTCGGCCCGGATCTGGTCGCTGATGCAGGCCCAACAGGTTTTGCTGCCGGGCCTGTTCGTGGTCGGCGTCACCTGGTACGGCGCCCGGCTGGCGGCCTCCGGCGAGCTCGCCGTCGGCACCCTGATCGCGGTGTACGGCGCGACGGCCTTCCTGGCCGCGCCGCTGCGGATCCTGGGTGAGGCGGCGCACGCCTGGAGCGTCGCCCGGGTCTCCGCCGGGCGCGCCGTCCGGGTGCTGTCGCTCAGCCGGACCGGCGGCGAGACCGGCGCCACGCTGACCCGGCCGGCCAAGGCCGACCTGCACGACCCGGCCAGCGGGCTGACCGCGCGGGCCGGCGAGCTGACCGCGGTGGTCTGCGGGGACCCGGACTTCGCCGGGGCGCTCGCCGAGCGGCTCGGCGGCCACGTCCCACGGGCCGAGGGCGAGCCGGAACAGCCCTCCGTGCGACTCGGCGGGACGGAGCTGGACGCGGTGCCGCTGGCCGAGGCGCGGGCGGCCGTGCTGGTCCACGACAAGGAGCCGGTGCTGCTCTCCGGCACGCTGGCCGAGCTGTTCGACATCCCGTCCTCGGGGCGGGTCCCGGCGGCCGAGGCGCTGGCGGCAGCCCGGTCGGGCGACGTGCTGGAGGCGCTGGTGGACGGCTCGCCGGAGTGCGCGGGCGATCCGATGCGCGCCCGGATCACCGAGCGCGGGCGCTCGCTGTCCGGCGGGCAGCGCCAGCGGCTCGCCCTGGCCCGCGCGTTGCTGGCGGACCCGCCGGTCCTGGTGCTGGACGAGCCCACCAGCGCGGTGGACGCGCACACCGAGTCCAGGATCGCCACCGGGCTGCGGGACACCCGGGCGGGCCGGACCACCGTGGTCTTCGCGACCAGTCCGCTGCTGCTCGACCAGGCGGACCGGGTGGTGCTGCTGCGCGACGGCCGGGTGGCCGCGGCCGGGCGGCACCGCGAGCTGATGCGGACCGAGCCGGTCTACCGGGCCGTGGTCACCCGCGACGAGGAAGCCGCCCAGCCGGTGGGTGAGGCGGTGTGAACGGGTTCGTGCACCGCCGCAGCCACCGCCCTGCCCCACCCGCGAGGAGTACGTCATGAAGCCCCCCGTCCACGAGGAGCGGGAGCCGGCCGCCACCCTGCCGGTCGGCTCCCCGGCCGCGGTGCGCGGGTACCTGCGGCTGCTCGCGCGGCGCCACCGCGGCGGGTTCGCCGCGGTGGTGGCACTGCACTCGGTGGCCACGCTGGCCGGACTCGTCGGGCCCTGGGTGCTCGGCAGCCTGGTCGAGTCGCTGGCCACCGGCACCGCCGGGTCCACCATCACGGTGGCGGTCGCCTGGTACCTGCTGGCGCTGGTGGCACAGGCCGCCTTCACCGGCTGGTCGCGGATGCGCGGCGCGGTGCTCGGCGAGCGGGTGCTGGCCGACCTGCGCGAGGACTTCCTGGTCCGCTCGGTCGCGCTGCCGACCGGCGTGCTGGAGCGGGCCGGCACCGGGGACCTGGTGTCCCGGGGCACCACCGACGTCGACCGGCTGGACAAGTCGGTGCGCGAGGCGGTGCCCGAACTCGCCGTCGCCGTGGTCTCGTTGCTGCTGGTGCTCGGCGCCCTGCTGGTCACCTCGCCGCTGCTCGCGCTCACCTCGCTGATCGGGCTGCCGCTGCTGCTGGCCACCTCCCGCTGGTACTTCCGGCGCGCGCCGCAGTCCTACCGCAACGAGTCGGCCGGGTACGCCGCGGTGAACACCGTCCTGGCCGAGACGGTGGACGCCGGGCGGACGGTCGAGGCGCTGCGCCTGGGCGACCGGCGGATCGGGCTGACCGACCAGAAGCTGCGGGAGTGGCTGGCCTGGGAGCGGTACACCCTCTGGCTGCGCTCGGTCTGGTTCCCGACCATCGACGCGGTCTACGCCGCGGCGGTGCTCGCCACCCTGGTGCTCGGCGGGCTGTTCACGCTCAAGGGCTGGATCACCGTCGGCCAGTTGACCACCGGGGTGCTGTACGCGCAGCTGCTGACGGGCCCGGTGGACCTGATCCTGCGCTGGTACGACGAGCTGCAGATCGGGCAGGCCTCGCTGGCCCGGCTGGTCGGCGTGCGCGAGGTGCCGGAACACGAGGGGGACGAGACCGCCCGCCCGGACGGCCGCCGGGTGGAGGCCCGGGACGTCCGGTTCGGCTACCGCGAGGGCGCGGACGTCCTGCACGGGATCAGTCTGGACGTCGCCCCGGGCAGCCGGGTCGCGCTGGTCGGGCCGTCCGGGGCGGGCAAGTCCACCCTCGGGCGACTGCTGGCCGGGATCTACGCCCCCGGCCGCGGCAGCGTGACGCTCGGCGGCACGGCGCTGTCCCGGATGCCGGCCGAGCGGGTGCGCGCGGAGGTGGCCCTGGTCAACCAGGAGCACCACGTCTTCGTCGGCACCCTGCGGGACAACCTGCGGCTGGCCGCGCCCGATGCCGGGGACACCGAGCTGCGGGCGGCGCTGGACGCGGTGGACGCCGGCGCCTGGGTGGACGCCCTGCCGGCGGGGCTGGACACCGAGGTCGGCTCCGGGGGCACTTCGCTGACCCCGCCGCAGGCCCAGCAACTGGCCCTGGCCCGGCTGGTGCTGGCCGATCCGCACACCCTGGTGCTGGACGAGGCCACCTCGCTGCTGGACCCGCGTGCGGCCCGGCACCTGGAGCGCTCGCTCTCCCGGGTGCTGGAGGGCCGGACGGTCATCGCCATCGCCCACCGGTTGCACACCGCGCACGACGCGGACGTGATCGCGGTGGTCGAGGGCGGGCGGATCAGCGAGTACGGCAGCCACCCGGAGCTGGTCGCGGCCGGCGGTCCGTACGCGGCGCTCTGGCGTTCCTGGCGGGACGAGCGGTAGGCGCGACAGCGGGTGTGAGGGAGATCGGTAAACCCGCACGGGGTCGGATTGCCCCGTGCGGGTTACTCCCAGGCTGGGGAGGGCGCGTAACCGGGCAAAACGGCAGCCAGGCCCGCAGACTGCTCCGGTGACCAAGACTTCAGACCGTTCGTCCCGCTCCCCGCGCGGTGAGATCGGCGGGATCCCCACCCGCTACATCGGGATCGGCGTCCTCGTCGTCCTCGCCGTGTGGTTCCTGTTCGCCAACCTCGACAAGGTCAAGATCCAGTTCTGGGTGCTCACCGTCACCGCGCCGCTCTGGATCGCGCTGCTGGCCACGCTGATCGCCGGTGCCGCGCTCGGCTGGCTGCTGAAGGGGCGGCGCAGCCGGTGACCGCGGATCCCGAGCCGGCCCGCACCGGTACCTCGGCCTTCAGCCCGCTGATCGAGATGCACGGCGTCAACAAGCACTTCGGCGACCTGCACGTGCTGCGGGACATCGAGTTGACGGTCGGCCGGGGCGAGGTCGTCGTGGTCATCGGACCGTCCGGCTCGGGCAAGTCCACGCTCTGCCGGGCGATCAACCGGCTGGAACCGATCGAGAACGGCACCATCCTGATCGACGGCGAGCCGCTGCCCGAGGAGGGCAAGGGGCTCGCCCGGCTGCGGGCCGAGGTCGGCATGGTGTTCCAGTCCTTCAACCTGTTCGCGCACAAGACGGTCCTGCAGAACGTCTCGCTCGCGCAGGTCAAGGTGCGCGGCCGGTCCAGGGCGGAGGCCGACGCCAGGTCCCGCGCGCTGCTGGAGCGGGTGGGCCTCGCGGCGCAGGCCGACAAGTACCCGGCCCAGCTCTCCGGCGGCCAGCAGCAGCGGGTCGCGATCGCCCGGGCGCTGGCGATGGACCCCAAGGCGCTGCTCTTCGACGAGCCCACCTCGGCACTCGACCCCGAGATGATCAACGAGGTGCTGGACGTCATGCGTCAGCTCGCGCACGAGGGCATGACGATGGTCGTGGTCACCCACGAGATGGGCTTCGCCCGGGCGTCCGCGAACCGGGTGGTGTTCATGGCGGACGGCCGGATCGTCGAGGACCGTGCCCCGGAGGACTTCTTCGGCGCCCCCGAGAGCGAGCGCGCCCGGGACTTCCTGTCCAAGATCCTGAAGCACTGAGGCGGTGCCGTGGACCGTGAGACGAAAGCCGGCGCGGTGGCGGTGGAGCCCGGTGCGCGGGAGGGGAAGGCCGGCGTGCGGGTGAGGGCGTCCGGCCGCCTGGTCGTCGCCGCCCTGCTGCTCACCGCCCTGGCGGCCGGCTGCGGCAAGCCCGGCACCCCGCCGCCCAAGGGTCCGCAGCCCAGCGCGCTGCCCACCTACCAGGTGCAGGACGCCTCCTCGATCACCGGCTCGCCGACCCTGGACGCCGCCCGCAGCCGGGGCCACCTGGTGGTCGGCGCCAAGGAGGACCAGCCGTACCTGGGCCAGAAGAACCCGGCCACCGGCGAGTACTCCGGCTTCGACATCGAGATCGCGAAGATGCTCGGCGCCTCCCTCGGCTTCCCGCCGGACAAGATCCAGTTCAAGACCATCGCCTCGGCCAACCGCGAGACCGCGCTGCAGAACGGCCAGGTGGACTACTACGTCGGCACGTACACCATCAACGACAACCGGAAGAAGCTGGTCGGCTTCGCCGGGCCGTACTTCGTCGCCGGGCAGTCGCTGCTGGTGCGCAAGAACGACGACACCGTCCACGGTCCGGAGGACCTGGCCGGCAAGAAGGTCTGCTCGGCGGCCGGCTCGACACCGTACCAGCGCATCCAGTCGCAGTACCCGAAGGCCGAACTGATCGGCTACGACACCTACTCGGCCTGCGTGGACAACCTGATCACCAACCAGGTCGACGCCGTGACCACGGACAACGCGATCCTGCTCGGCTACGCGGCCAAGGTGCCGGACGAGCTCAAGGTGGTCGGCCCGCTGTTCTCGACCGAGCCCTACGGGGTCGGGGTGCCGAAGAGCGACACCGCGCTGCGCACGGCGCTGAACGACGCGCTGGAGCAGCACGAGCGGAACGGCGACTGGCAGCGGGCCTTCGAGGCGACCCTCGGCCTCTCCGGGGAAGCCGCGCCGACGCCGCCGCAGATCAACCGGTACTGAGAGGGCCGCGCCGTGAAAACGCTGATCGACAACTGGTCGACCTACTGGCAGGGCTTCCTCGGCACGCTCTCGCTCTTCGCGGTGAGCGCCGTGCTCTCGCTGGTGCTCGGGGTGCTGATCGTGAGCTTCCGGGTCTCGCCGGTCAGGCCGCTGCGGATCTTCGGGGCGACGTGGGTGACGATCCTGCGCAACACGCCGCTGACCCTGCTGTTCTTCATCGTGGTCCTGGGCCTGCCCCGGTTCGACATCACCCTGCCCTTCTACACCTTCGCCGTGCTCGCGCTCGGCTGCTACACCTCGGCCTTCGTCTGCGAAGCGCTGCGCTCGGGCGTCAACACCGTGCCGACCGGGCAGGGCGAGGCGGCCCGGAGCCTGGGCATGAGCTTCGGGCAGACGATGAGCCTGGTGGTGCTGCCGCAGGCGTACCGCTCGGTGGTGGCGCCGATCGGCAGTGTGATGATCGCGCTGGCGAAGAACACGGCGATCGCCGGCGCGTTCAGCGTCACCGAACTGCTGGGCACCTACCGGACCATCAACGAGCTGGGCTACAGCATCGTCTGGACCTTCGTCTGGATCGCCGTCGGCTACCTGATCATCACCCTGACCATCAGCATCGTCTTCAACCTGCTGGAACGACGAGCGGCGGTGTCCCGATGACCGTTGAAGCCTCGGCGCTGTACGACGTCCCCGGCCCGAAGGCGCTCGCCCGCCACCGGCTGTACGGGGGGATCGCGCTGCTGCTGATCGCGGCGGTGATCGGCTGGGTCGTCTACATGCTGTTCCACACCGGCCAGTTCACCTACGGGAAGTGGATGGCCTTCGAGTACCGGGGCGTGCAGGAGCTGCTGCTGCGCGGGCTCGGGAACACCCTGAAGGCCTTCGGCTGGACGGTGCTGCTCGCGCTGCCCTTCGGCGCGCTGTTCGCGGCCGGGCGGCTGTCCGACCACCGGGCGGTGCGCTGGTCCTGCACGCTGGTGGTGGAGTTCTTCCGGGCCATGCCGGTGCTGGTGATGATCTTCTTCGTGTTCGTCGCCCTCAAGGTGCAGCCGCTCTGGGCACTGGTGACCGGGCTGGTGCTCTACAACGGCTCGGTGCTGGCCGAGGTGTTCCGGGCCGGCGTGCTCGCCGTGCCCAGGGGGCAGTCGGAGGCGGCGTACGCGCTGGGCCTGCGCAAGACCCAGGTGATGGCCCACGTGCTGGTGCCGCAGGCCACCCGGGCGATGCTGCCGGCCATCATCAGCCAGCTGGTGGTCGCGCTCAAGGACACCTCGCTGGGCTTCCTGATCACCTACGAGGAGTTCCTGCACGCGGGCAAGCTGATCGCCACCAACCTGGACTACGACCTGCCGTTCATCCCGGTGGTGATCGTGATCACGCCGATCTACATCGGCATGTGTCTGCTGCTCTCCTGGCTCGCCCGCACCGTCGAGAAGCGCAGTCGGCGCAGCCCGCGTGCACGGGGCGGGGCGCCGGTGGCCGAGGCCGGGGTGGCGCTGGGGCTGCCGCCGTCGGCGCAGCAGTGAGAAGCCTGGTTCGAGCCTGAACCATAGATGTGGATGGGGACGGGGTCGATACCTCCAAATTCCTCTTATGATTGCGGGGCTGGACGGGACCGCCTGGACGGTCCGGACGACGACCCGGGCGGGAGGGGCCATGGAGCCGGTGTTCGACTCGCGGCACATCAGGACGTTCCACGAGGTCGTCCGGGCCGGCTCCTACTCGGCCGCCGCCCGTGAACTCGGCTACACCCAGCCGGCCATCACCCAGCAGATGAAGGCGCTCGAACGCACCGTCGGCGTCCCGCTGTTCACCCGCGCCGGGCGCGGACTGCGGCTCACCGAGGCGGGCGAGGCACTCTCCCGGCACGCCGAGCTGATCCTCGGCAGCATGTCCGCCGCACAGCAGCAGCTCGCCGCGCTCGCCCGGCTGCGGGCCGGGCGGGTCCGGGTCTGCGCCTTCCCCAGCGCCAACGCCACCCTGATACCGGAGGCGATGGCCCGGCTGCTTGCCGAGCACCCCGGCGTGCGGGTCGAGCTGCTGGAGGCCGAGCCGCCCGACTCCGTCCAGCGGCTGCTGCGCGGGGAGTGCGACATCGCGCTGGCCTTCCGCTACCCGGGCGCGCCCACCGGGGTACCGGACGGGCTGGACGAGATCCCGCTGATGGAGGACCTGCTCACGGTGCTGCTGCCGGTCGGGCACCCGCTCGGCCGCCGGCACGCCGTACGGCTCGCCGACCTCGACGGCGAGCGCTGGATCGCCGGCTGTCCGCGGTGCCGGGCCAACCTGCTGCACGTCTGCGCGGAAGAGGGCTTCGCGCCGGACATCGTGTTCTCCACCGACGACAACCTCGCGGTGCAGTCGCTCGTCGCGGCCGGGGTCGGGATCGCGCTGATGCCCGCGCTGGTGCTCTCCTTCATGTGCCACCGCAAGGTCACCGGGCGGGCCGTCGAGCCGCACCTGCGGCGCCAGGTGAGCGCGTACGTGCTGCGCGAGCACCGCCGGATCCCGGCCACCGGGCTGGTGCTGGACCACCTGCGGCAGGCGGCCGCGAGCCGGGTCGGCTGCTGATACATAAGCCTTGGTGGGGATGTCGCTTACGAACCCTCCTTGGACGTGATAGGTCGGTGGGTCCCAACCTGCTGGCATGACACCCTCAGCCACGGTCGGCAGCGACCGGCTCACCGAGCGGATGACCGCGCTGATCAGTGAGATCCGCGCCGTCGTGGACCGCGGACTGCCCCCGGAGCTCACCGCCTACCTGGTCGGCGAGCGGCTCGCCCCGCACCTGCACGCCGCCGCGGACGGACCCGACGCGCTGCTCACCCCCGCCCAGTGCGAGGGCGATCCGCAGCGCTACCGCCAGCACGTCCTGCACGCCGAGGAGGACGGCAGCTTCTCCGTCGTCGCCCTGGTCTGGCTGCCCGGACAGCGGACCCCGATCCACGACCACGTCTCCTGGTGCGTGGCCGGTGTCCACCGCGGCCAGGAGAGCGAGACCCGCTACCGGCTGGTCTCCGACGGCCGCACCGCCCGGCTGGTCGAGACCGAGCACGTGGCCGGCCCGGCCGGCACCGTCGCCGCCTTCGCCCCGCCCGGCGACATCCACCTGGTGCGCAACGCCTGCGGCACCACGGCCATCTCCATCCACGTGTACGGCGCGGACGTCTCGCGGCTCGGCACCAGCATCCGGCGGGTCTACCGGCTGCCCGCCGACCAGGAGCGGTGAGCGGCGGCGTGGCACTCACCCTCCGGCAACGCGCCGCCCGTACCCACTCACTGCCCCCGATGCGCGGGGACGCCCCCGGGCTGCTGCTCGCGGCCCTCGGGGTGGCCGCCGCGCTGGGCGTCCACGCGGTGGTGCCGGCCGTGCCCGAGCTCACCGCCGCCGTCCTGCTCGGCATGGCGGCGGCGCACCTGCCCGGGCTGCGCCCGGTGGTCCGCGGGATCGCCCGGCCCGGGCTGTCCATGGCCGGGAAGCGGTTGATGCGGGCCGGGATCGTCCTGCTCGGGCTCAAGCTCGGCCTGGGCGACGTGCTCGGCCTCGGCTGGGCCACCGTCGCCATGGTGCTCGTGGTGGTCGCGGCCACCTTCGCGGGGACGCTCTGGCTGGGCCGGCGGCTCGGCCTGCCCGGGGACCAGCCGCTGCTGGTCGCCACCGGGTACTCGATCTGCGGGGCCTCGGCGATCGGCGCGGTCAGCCAGGCGGCGGGCAGCGAGGAGGAGGACGTCGCGGCCTCGGTGGCGCTGGTCACCCTCTGCGGGACGCTGGCGATCGCCGTGCTGCCGCTGCTCCAGCACCCGCTGGGGCTTGGCGAGGTGGAGTTCGGGCGCTGGGTCGGCGCGAGCGTGCACGACGTCGGGCAGGTGGTCGCCACCGCGCAGACGGGTGGGGCGGGGGCGCTGCGGGAGGCGGTGCTGGTCAAGCTGATGCGGGTGGTGCTGCTGGCGCCGCTGGTCGCGGGGGTCGCCGTGGTGGTGCGGCGGAACCTGCGGGCGTCTCGGGCGGGGGCTGTTTCGGGCGTTGCGGGGGCCTCGGGATCCTCAGGGGCCCCGGGCGTCGCGGAGGGGTCGGACGTTGCCGAGGGCCCGGGCGTTGCGGAGGGGTCGGCCGAGAACCCGGTGAAGACCGGGAGCCGTCCGCCGATCGTGCCGCTGTTCGTGGCGGGGTTCCTCGCGATGATCGTCCTGCGGACCACCGGGGTGCTGCCCGAGCGGGCACTCGGCCTGGCCGGGGACGCCCAGGAACTGCTGCTGGCCGCGGCGCTGTTCGGGCTCGGCAGCGCCGTGCACCTGCCGACGATGATCCGTACCGGCGGGCGGATCGCCCTGCTCGGGCTGGGCTCCTGGGTCGTCGTGGCGGGCGTCTCCTACGCGGGAGTACTGATCACGACCTGACGGTTCCGGGTGCGGACTCGGCTATTGTCGGGCGGGTACTCGTCCGCACCGGGACGGTCCCGCGACGGCGCGGGGGCGGTCCCGTCGGCGAGTTCGCACCCTGGTTTCCGCCGGAGTTCGTCAAGGAGGACGAATGACCACCGCACTGCCGGAACGGGACGGCCACGGGGCCGTCGTCACGCTCGACCGACGGGAGGGCCCGTACGGCGAGGTGGTACTGCGGCAGCGTGGACGGCACTTCGAGATCATCGCCAACGGTTGTTTCCTGATGGACACCGCCGACGGGCGCTCGGAGCGGCTGCTGATCCAGGCGGCCCTGGACGAGCTGGACCGGACGGGCCGCCGGACCGAACGGCCGTCGGTGCTGATCGGCGGCCTCGGGGTCGGCTTCTCGCTCGCGTACGCGGCCGCCGAGCCGCGCTGGGGGCGGATCGCCATCGTCGAGCGGGAGACCGCGATCATCGAGTGGCACCGCAGCGGGCCGCTCGGCGCCTTCTCGGGCGGGGCGTTCGAGGACGAGCGGGTCGCGGTGCTCCACACCGACCTGCTGGAGTACCTCGCGGCCGCGGACGGCGAGCGCTACGACGCGCTGTGCCTGGACATCGACAACGGGCCGGACTGGACCGTCACCGACTCCAACAACGGGCTGTACGGCGCGGACGGGCTCGCGGTGCTCTGGCACCGGCTGAGGCCGGGCGGGGTGCTGGCTGTGTGGAGCGCGCAGCCGTCGCCGGCCTTCGAGGAGGCGCTGCGGGCGGTGGGCTTCTCGGACGTGGTGACGCACGAGATCCCGGTGTCCCGGGGGGTGCCGGACGTCGTGCACCTGGCGCGGCGCGCGGACTGAGGGCGAACTCGGCTGCCGCGCGCGGTGGTTGGCGATCGCCGTCCGGTCGGGTTCTCCCCTTCGGGTTTCTTCCGGGGCAGTTGAGGCCGGACCGTTGAGGGTCGGGCGGTTGGTGGTGGGTGGTGGCTGAGCACGGGACTCCCCCGGAACGGATCGCGGCCGAGCTTCGACGGCGCATCGCGGCAGGGGAGTTGGCGCCGGGGGCGCGGGTGCCGTCGACCCGGCGGATCACCCAGGAGTGGGGCGTGGCGATGGCCATGGCGACCAAGGTGCTGAACCGGCTGCGGGGACGAGGGGCTGGTCCGGGCCGTCCCCGGGGTCGGGACGGTGGTGGCCGGGACGGTGGTGGCCGGGGCGCGGGCGGCCGGGAGCACGGCGGGCGGGAGCGGCCTGGCCGGGGGCGCGTCGGTGGCGGCGGTTCGCCGGCCGGCGGCTTCCGGGGGCAGCTGACAGCTAACAGCTGACAGGTGACGGATTTCAGATTTCAGCGAACGAAATCTGAAATCTGTCAGCTGTTACCTGTCAGTTGTTCGCCACCTGCGGCCGCAAGGCTCAGCCGAACGGGCGGTGCTCCGGCGCCGCGTCCGCGTCCGCCTTCGCCTCGGGCTCCGGCGTCGCCGTCGGCGTGGAGGGGAGGTCCGGCATGGCGAAGGGGTCGAAGTCCGGCGGCGGGATCATGACCGGCGTGCCCTTCGGCCGGTCCTCCGCAGCCGGCTCGGCGATCGGGGCGAAGGGATTGAAGTCCGCGGGCGGGACGCGCACCGGCGTGCCGCGCAGGTGCACCGGCTCCTCCGCCTGCTCCGCTCGCTGCTCCTCCTCCCGCGGCTCCTTCTCGGCGGTCGGCGCGGTGGGTGCGGCGGGCGCCGCTGCGGGAACCGGAGCGGCAGCAGGCACGGCGGCCGTCGGGGCCGACTCGCCGTCCCAGCCGAACTGGATGCTCCTCAGCAGCTCCGCGAACGCCTCGGTGTACAGCTCCCAGTCCTCCGGCCGCGCCGTGGACAGCTGGACGCACAGCACCGTCCCGCCGTCCGGCAGCGGTACGAAGGCCTGGACGGCCGAGGTGACCACCCAGCGCCGCTGCCCGTCGGCGGCCAGCGGTCCGGGCACCGGGACGGTGCGCCCCTCGACCAGGACGGCGGCCGGGCCGGCCGGCAGCAGGACCGTCCACACCTCGGCGTGCCGCCGGACGGTGGCCAGCTCGGTGGCGAGCACGGTGATCGGCAGCGGGTGCCGGGCGAGTGAGACGACGAGCGCGGCGTCCGAGGCGCGGTCGTCGAGTTCCAGGGCGCAGACGCCGGCGTACACGACGCCCGCGTCGTGGACCAGGTCGGCCAGGGTGGCGGCGATCACCGCGAAGTCGCGGCGCGGCTCGGCGCCGGTGGCGCTGAACAGCTCCTCGGCGACCTCCGTCAGGTGCCCGGTGAGTTCGGTGGCCGCCGCCACGGTGGCGGCCACCCCGTCGGCCGGGTCGGCGTCGACGGGCAGCGGGGGCACCGTCCGGGAGGAGACCCCGGGCGGCCCGCCGGGGGAGGTCAGCGGGTGGAAGCCGGGCGGGACGACCAGCCGGACCTCGGTGCCCGCGCCGGTGGGCAGCTCGACCGGCCGACGGGTCTGCTGTCCGGCTGCCAGCGCGGCCAGCGCCGGGGCGAACGGCGGGCGCAGCTTGGCGTCGGCGAACTCACCGGTGACCGGGAGCTGGAACAGCGCGGCCGAGGTGGTGCCCCGGTCGGCGATGGCGCCGCGCACCGCTCCGCCGCCGTAGCGGGCCTGCAGCGCGCCGACCACCCGGTCGGCGATCCGTGCGCCGGTGCCGGGGCGGGCGGTGCCGGCCGTGACCACCGTGCCGAGCCGGTCGAGGGCGGCGTACACCGGGCCGTTGGGCGCGAGTGGCAGGCCGAACAGCGCCTCGGCGGCGGGGTGCGCGGCCGGGCCCGTGCGCAGGGCGCCGAGTGAGGCCGCCGGGTGGCGCGAGGTGTGCTCGTCGAAGAGGGCGTCGGTGAGCGTGCCGAGGGTCGCGCAGACCTGCTCGGCTGCCGCGAAGGGGTTGGCCTCCGCACTGAACTGGACGTCCTGGGTCAACTGGTGAGCCCCCCGCTCTGCTCCGTCTGCCGTCGGTGGTTCGGGTGGAACCGGGCTCGCCGGGGCGGCGGGCCGTCAGATCCCCGCCCATTCCTATCAGAGCCCCCCGTCCCGCCCGAACCGCAGGATGACGTGATGATCACTCGGGCCGGGGCTGTGACCACCGGTTCGGCGGTCACCCGGTGGCGGCCCCGCCGGTTCCGTCGGCCCCGCCGACCCCGCCAGGCCCGGAGGACTTGGAGCCCCCGTCGGCCCCGGAGGACTCGGAGTCCCCGGAGGCGGGTTCCCCGGTGGCGAGCGCCGTGACCGCGTCGAGGATCCCCGGGACGGCGAACAGCCCGGCGAGGTCCCGCACCAGGCGCCCGGTCGGACCGTCCGGGTGTTCGTCCGCGAGGAAGGAGCCCAGCTCGGCGGCGAGCGCCGGCTCCCGGGCGGCCGTGAGGGTGAGCGCCGCGACGAACTCCTGCACCAGGTGCAGCTGCAGCTCCTCCAGCGGCACCGAGCGCTCGCCCAGCCACTCCAGCGAGGTGATCTCGGCATTGGCGATCCAGGCACGGACGGTCAGCCGCAGCCCGGGGCTGGGCGAGGGGATCGCCAGGTGGGCCAGGATCTGCTCCTGCGCGGCCCGGCGCACGTCGTCGATCACCGCCGAGGTGCCCGCGCTGGCCGCCACCGAGCCGCCCCGCAGCAGCGCCGCGAAGCCCGGCCCGTGGCTCTGCACGAAGTCCAGGTAGCGGCCCATCACCCGGAGCAGCCGCTCCGACAGCGGCCCCTCCATGGGCTCCTCGAAGCGGGCCGACAGCTCCCGGCCGGCCCGTCGCAGCGACTCCTCGTACAGCGCCTGCTTGCCGGGGAAGTAGTGGTACACCAGCGGTCGGGAGGCGCCCGCGGCGGCCGCGATGTCGTCGATCGACACCTCTTCCGGCGCCCGCCGGCTGAACAGTTCCAGCGCCACGGCGATCAGCTGCTCCCGCCGCTCGTCCACGCTCAGCCGCCGGCGGGGCCGTTCACCCGCTGCCGCCCGGTCGGGTGCGGAGGTCCGTGCTGCGCGGTCGGCCGTCGGGGACGGCGTGCGGGAGGCCATGCGCGTCACCTTATCCGGCGGTCGCCCGGCGGCCCATGCGGTCCGGGAGCCCCGGTCGGGTGGGCCGGCATGCCACGCCACGGCACGCCACGGCTCGGGACTGCTCGGTACGGCTCCGCACGGCTCGGTACGGCCAGGCGGGCGCTAGGCGGCCCGGAAGTCCAGGTAGCGGCGGTAGGCCTCCAGGCCGTCGGCGACGAAGGTGTCGCGGGTGAGGCGCACGGCGAGTTCGTCGGGGGTGAGCCAGGCGTGCCAGGCGACCTCGGACTCCTGTGGCGAGACCGGGCCCGCCCACTCCGCCTCGTACATGTCGCACCACCAGCTGAGCTTGCCGCCGTCGGGCTCCCGGAAGAGGAACTTGAACATCGGGCGCGGGGCGATGCCGCGGACGCCGAGCTCCTCCTCGGCCTCGCGGACGGCGGCCTCGGCGTAGGTCTCGCCGGAGCCGACGACGCCGCCGACGAACATGTCGTACGCGCCGGGGGCGAACAGCTTGGTGGCGGTGCGGCGGTGGACGAAGATCCGTCCGGCGGGGTCGCGGACCAGGACGAAGACGCAGCGGTGGATCAGGCCGCGCCGGTAGACCTCGCCGCGCAGGGCGGTCCCGATCACCCGGTCGTGCTCGTCGACGATGTCCAGCAGTTCTTCGGCAGGGTTGGTCATGACCGACAGGTTAGGGTTTCGGAGCCCGGTTCGAACGGATCTTCCCGAACTATCGAACGCGAGTGGGCGGTGACGATTCGGAACGGCCTGGAGGCGGCGCGCGGTGGTGGAGATCTGGGGCGGGACGGCCGAGGGGTTCGAGCCCGTACGGGCGGCCTTCGCACGGAACTTCGCCGACTACGGCGAGCTCGGCGCGGCCTTCGCGCTGTACGTGCGCGGCCGCAAGGTGGTCGACCTGTGGGGCGGCGACGCCCGGCCCGAGGTCGGCGGGCGGCCCGCTCCCGCGGTGCCGTGGACGGCGGACACCGCGCAGGTGCTGCGCTCGGTCACCAAGGGCCTGACCGCGACCACCGCGCTGCTCGCCGTCGAGCGCGGGCTGCTGGACCTGGACGCGCCGGTGGCCTCGTACTGGCCGGAGTTCGCGGCGGCCGGCAAGGGCGGGGTGCCGGTGCGCTGGCTGCTCTCGCACCAGGTCGGGGTGCCCGCGCTGGACGTGCCGCTGCGGCTGGAGGACGTGCTCACCTGGGAGCGCGCGGCCGCCGCCGTCGCGGCCCAGCCGCCCGCCTGGGAGCCCGGTACGGCACACGGCTACCACCCGTACACCTTCGGCTGGCTGGTCGGCGAGGTGGTGCGGCGAGTGAGCGGTCGGACGATCGGACAGTACTTCGCCGAGGAGATCGCCCGGCCCCTCGGACTGGACCTGTGGATCGGCCTGCCGGCCGGGGCCGCGCCGCGGGTCGGCAAGCTGGTCGACCTGCCCGCCCCGGAGGCGGCCCGGAACGGCCCGAGCGGGCTGCGGCTGCGGCCCAAGCAGTCCGTCCGGGACGCCTACCAGGACCCGGCCTCGCTGACCGCGCGGTCCTTCGCCTCGGTGCGCCCCGGGGTGGACCTCAACGACCCGGCGGTTCAGGCCGCCGAGATCCCCGGCGCGGGCGGCATCGGCACCGCCCGTTCGCTGGCCCGGTTCTACGCGGCGCTGATCGGCGCGGCCGACCACCCGGACGGCTCCGGCGCGCCGCTGCCGCCGCTGCTCGGACCCGAGGTGCTGAGCCGCGCGGTCGGGCCGGCGGTGAGCGGGCCGGACCGGGTGCTGATCGTCAACTCCACCTTCGGCCTGGGCTTCTGGCGGCACGGCCCGACCGCGCCGATGGCCTCCCCGGCGAGCTTCGGGCACCCGGGGCGGGGCGGCTCGCTGGGCTTCGCCGACCCGGAACTGGGGCTGGGCTTCGGGTACGTCACCAACGGCATGCAGCCGGGTGTCACGGGGGACGTCCGCTCGCGGAACCTGATCCGCGCGGTGCGGGGGTGCCTGGGGCTGTCCTGAGTCCGGCGTTCCGGCTCAGGCCTGGCCGGTCTCGAAGCGGCTGACCTTCCCGCCGTCGACGGTGAAGCGCCAGGCGGTGCGCATCTCGCCCCAGGTGTCGTTGGTGAAGTTGGCGACCAGCGCCCGGCCGCCGTCCGCCTCGGACTGGACGTCCATCCGGCCGTGGGCGGTGAAGATCTCGCGGTCGATCCAGTCCTCCAGGTCCCGGTCGGAGCCGTCGTCGGACATGCTGGCGTCCGCGGCGAGCAGGCCGACGAAGGACTCGCGGTCACCCGCGTTGATCGCGGTGACGACGGCGCGGACGACGGGGTCGCTGAGCTTGGCGGTGGCGATGGTCATACGGGGCTCCCGGAGACGGGTGAGAGGGGTCGGGAGTCCTGTCTACGGCGTTCGCGGGGGTCGTCCGGGCATGTCGGCGGCGCGTCGGGAAAATAGCGACATTCATGTGCTTAGATCCCGAAACGGGTGATTTGTCCCCATGGTTTGACCCGAGGGCCCGCCGCGGGGAGTGGCGGTGGAGCGGGAGACCGGACCCAGGTCTCCCGCTCCACATTCTGCTCCGGCTCCGGGCTTTCCTCCGGCTCCGCGCGTTCGGGGGTGGGCCTGTCGGAGGGCGGGCCTAGAAGAAGCCGACCGCGTCGGGGGAGTAGCTGACCAGCAGGTTCTTCGTCTGCTGGTAGTGCTCCAGCAGCGCCTTGTGGTTCTCCCGCCCGATGCCGGAGTTCTTGTACCCGCCGAAGGCGGCGTGGGCGGGGTAGTTGTGGTAGCAGTTCGTCCACACCCGGCCGGCCTGGATGGCGCGTCCGGCCCGGTGGGCGGTGTTGAGGCTGCGGGTCCACACGCCCGCGCCGAGCCCGTACTGGGTGTCGTTGGCGAGCGCGATCGCCTGGTCGAAGCCGTCGAAGCGGGTCACCGAGACGACCGGGCCGAAGATCTCCTCCTGGAAGACCCGCATCGAGTTGTCGCCCTCGAAGACCGTCGGCGTCACGTAGTACCCGCCGGACAGCGCACCGCCGAGGTCGGCGCGCTCGCCGCCGGTGAGGACCTTGGCGCCCTCGGCCTGGCCGATCTCGAAGTAGGAGAGGATCTTCTTCAGCTGCTCGGCGCTGGCCTGGGCGCCGACCTGGGTGTCGGTGTCCAGCGGGTCGCCCTGGCGCATCCCGCGCACCCGCCGCAGGCCGTCGGTGAGCAAGCGCTCGTAGATCGGGGCGTCGATCAGCGCGCGGCTGGGGCAGGTGCAGACCTCGCCCTGGTTGAGGGCGAACATCGCGAAGCCCTCGACGGCCTTGTCGTAGAAGGCGTCCGAGGCGTCGGCGACGTCCGCGAAGAACACGTTGGGGCTCTTGCCGCCGAGTTCCAGGCTGACCGGGATCAGGTTGTCGGCCGCCGCGCGGGAGATCAGCCGGCCGGTGGAGGTCTCGCCGGTGAAGGCGAGCTTGCGGATCCGCGGGCTGGCGGAGAGCGGGGCGCCGGCCTCCTCGCCGAAGCCGGTGACGATGTTGAGCACGCCCGGCGGCAGCAGGTCGGCGGTCAGCTCGGCGAGCAGCAGGACCGAGGCCGGGGTCTGCTCGGCGGGCTTGAGCACCACCGCGTTGCCGGCCGCCAGTGCCGGGGCGAGCTTCCAGACCGCCATCAGGATCGGGAAGTTCCAGGGGATGATCTGCCCGACCACGCCCAGCGGCTCGTGGAAGTGGTACGCCACGGTGTCCTCGTCCAGCTGGGACAGGCCGCCCTCCTGGGCGCGCAGCGCGCCGGCGAAGTAGCGCAGGTGGTCGACGGCGAGCGGGAGGTCGGCGGCCAGCGTCTCGCGCACCGGCTTGCCGTTCTCCCAGCTCTCCGCGACGGCCAGCTGCTCCAGGTTGGCCTCCATCCGGTCGGCGATCCGCAGCAGCACCTGGGACCGCTCGGCGGCCGGGGTGCGGCCCCAGGCGGGGGCGGCGGCGTGGGCCGCGTCCAGGGCGGCCTCGATGTCCTCGGCGGTGCCGCGGGCGACCTCGGTGAACACCTCGCCGGTGACCGGGGTCGGGTCGCCGAAGTACCGGCCGTGCACCGGGGGCGTCCATCCGCCGCCGATCCAGTGCTCGTACCGGGAGCGGTAGGCGACGATGCTGCCGGGCGCGCCGGGGGGCTGGTAGACCGTCATGCTCTGGTGTCTCCTCGCGACGTCGGGCGCCGCCCGGGCCGCGGGGCCGGGGGCGGCACGCCGGACCGCCCGGTCGGGGCGGCCCGGCGGGAGGGTCAGGACACGCACACGGGCCGGACGCCCGGGGCGTCCGCCGTCGAGCACGATAACCGCCGGGCGCACGGTGCGGCTACGGTCCGTGCGCCCGGGGCGTACGGAGGGTGCGCGTTCCGGCCGTTCCGGCGGCTGCACGCAGGGCGCGGTCAGGGCGCGGTCAGGGCACCGCCGGGGCGCGTCGGCCAGGGCGTCGGGCGGGTCGGCATGGTCGGTGCCCCGGCGCGGCCGGTCGCCCCCGCGCGGTCGCGCACTCCGGCGTGGCCGGCGCGCGGGCGTTCACGCGGGCGCGCACGGCTTCGCCGACGGACGGTCAGCCGGGCGGCGGGCGTCAGACCGCGTGGTACCGCCCGGTGCGGGCCTCCCAGCTGAGGTAGCCCGCCAGCCAGGTGAGCAGCCCGTCCGCGTACCGCTGGGCGATCGCGCGCTCTATCCGGGACAGGCCCAACTCGCGGTGGACGTCGGGGAGTCGGTCGTACAGCTCCTGGCAGCGCTCGACCATCAGCTGGGCCTCCGCGATGACCGCCGCGCAGGCCTCCTCGGGCGAGCAGCGGCGCTCCCGCTGGACGATGATGACCAGGTTGTTGACGTCCCCGCGCGGCGCCTCCAGCGGGTAGGACCGCACGTCGTTGCTGAGTGACGGTATGTCGGCCGCCAGCTGGCGGAGTTGACGCAGCACCGGGTGGTGCAGGACGGCGGCGGGGACCTCGAACTGGCCGATGCGTTCGACCATGTCGAAGACGGTCTCCATCGCCGCGGTACCTCGTCTGAGGACGAGGTAGCCGTCCCGGTCCGGCGGCCGGGTGGAGATCCGGCCGGCCGCCTCGGCCGGGTGACTGGCCAGGTAGTACTCCCAGTTGTACGCGGCGCGCGCCTGCCAGCGCGCGGGCATGCCCTGCACGCTGCGGTTCCAGAGGTCGGCGAAGGCGGTCTCGACCGCGGAGCCCTGGTCGGGGCGGGCGCCGTGCAGGACGGCGATCAGGCGTTCGCAGATCGGTGCGACCTCCGAAGGGCGACGGCCGAGCGGGCCGTCGAACTGGTCGTCGAAGAGGAAGTAGAAGCCCATCAGGTCGGCGGCCAGGGCGAGTTCGTCCGGTCCGGCGTCCGGGTAGCCCAGCGCGGCGAGGTCCACCACCTCCCAGTGCGCGTAGCCGGGGTGGTCGGCGTCGGGCAACAGGGGGTGGCGGATCAGCCAGTCGCGGTGCAGCGCGGTGGCGTACGGGCCGTGCGGACTGCGGCGGTGCGGGAACGGAATCTGAAGTGATGTGTCGTCAGACATCGGACTCCCGGTGCGGCGGAGGATGGGGGCGCTAGTGTTCGAGCACTGTTCGTGAGGGGAGTTGACGCGGCGGGGCGGAGACGGCGAGGGTGGGGTTGACAAGATCATCTACGCCCCGAGTGCCGTAGGGTATCTGATGCAATGATCGGGCGTTAGGGATATAGGGCAATTGCCCTTGGCAAGCAGTCCGAACCCTCACCGTCCGTCCCAGCCTGCACGAATGCCGCACGGTACGGGCCACGCAGCGCTAACCTCGGCTCCACGCAGTGATGGAGCTGTGACGGGATCGGGCGAGGCGGAGGCGCGACGGTGACCGAGCAGGAGAACGAACTTCGGGCGGGGGCCGGTTCCGGCCGGGACGGCGACGGTTTCGCGCCCCGGGTCCGGCTGCGCGACCGCGACGCCGAACTGCGCTCGGTGGAAGCCGCCGTCGACCGGCTCTGCCGCGGCTTCGCCGCCGGCGGCACCGAGATCGGCGACCTGCTCGCCTTCTCCGGCCGTCCCGGCATCGGCAAGACCAGCCTGCTGCACGAGGTCCGACGGATCGCCAAGCTCCGCGACGGTACCACCGTACTGTTCGCCCGAGGCGGCGAACGGCAGTTCAAGGAGCCGTACCACGTCCTGCGCCAGCTGCTCCAGCCGCTGCTCAGCGACCTGGAGCCGGACGTGTTCCGCCAGGTCATGGGCACCTGGGAGGAGGTCGTCGGACCGGCCATGGGCCTCAAGCGGCCCAAGGCCGGTGCCCGCCGACTCGACCCGCAGGGCGTGCGCGACGGCCTCGACTACGTCCTCACCCAGCTCGCACCGCGCCGCGCGCCGATGGTGATGATCGTCGACGACCTGCACTGGGCCGACGCCGAATCCCTCTCCTGGCTCGCCAAGTTCGCCGTCCGCTCCGGCGAACTGCCCGTCCTGCTGGTGTTCGCCTTCCGCGAGGACGAGAGCGACTGGCCCGGCGCGACCCAGGAGTTCCGCCGGGAGATCCTCGGCCTCAAGGGCCGCAAGCACGAGCTGAACCGGCTCAACCTCAACTCCGTCACCGACATGATCCGCGCCGAACTCGGCGACAAGGCCGAGGACGCCTTCTGCTACGAGTTCTGGAACGTCGTCAACGGCAACCCCTTCGAGGTCGTCGCCCTGCTCGACCAGGTCCGCGACCAGGAGCTCGAACCGATCGAGGAGAACTCCCGGCAACTGCGCGAACTCGCCGTCGACGCCACCGGGATGACCCTCAAGAGCTGGCTGGACCGGCTCGGCGCCAGCACCCTGCGCTTCGCCTGGGCCTGCGCCATGCTCGGCACCGACATCCGGATCGACCTCGCCACCCGGATCTCCACCCAGAGCACCGAGGGCGCCCGCGAATCCATCAAGCAGCTGCGCAAGCAGCGCGTGCTCACCCAGTCCCCCAACGGGAACCTGGAGTTCGTCCACCCGCTGATCGCCAGCTCGATCTACAACACCATGCCGGACGCCACCCGCCTCGGCATGCACGGCATCGCCGCCGTCGAGATCGAGAACGCCGGGTTCGGCCTGCTCGCCGCCTCCCGCCACCTGGTCGAGACCCACTCCGGCGAGGGCGACGACCGGATCGTCAAGAAGCTGCGCCGCGCCGCCGTCGAACACCAGCTCATCGGCGCCCCCGAGGCCGCCCAGCGCTGCCTGCACCGCGCGCTCAAGGAGCCGCCCGCCGACGAGATCAAGGCCGAGGTGCTGTACGAACTCGGCTGCTCCGCCCTGCTCACCGACCCCGTCGCCACCGTCAACCAGCTCAAGCTCGCGCTGGACCCCGACGAGGTGCCGCTGCGCCCCGAACTGCGGGTGGACGCCACCTTCCGGCTCTCCGAGGTGCTCGCGCACAGCGGCGAGCTGCGCGAGGCCGCCGTGGTCTGCCAGCAGGAGGCCCGGAAGACCGAGGACCCGGCCGGGAAGCAGCGGCTGCAGGCCGCCTCGTTCATGTGGCACGCCTTCCGCAAGTCCGAGGAGGACGGCCCCGACCGCTCCGCCCGGCTCGGCGAGATGTGCCTCGGGCTGACCGGCCGGGAGGCCGCCGACCGGGCCGTGCTCGCCATGCGGGCCTGGGACCTCACCCTGCGCGGCGCCCCCTCGGCCGACGCGCTCGCCCTCGCCGACGAGGTCCTCGACGGCGGCCGGCTGCCCAAGGGCCTCGGCTGGACCGACACCACCTGGGGCTTCGAACTGCCCTCGATGCTCGGCCTCACGTACATCTACAACGACCGGGTCGCCCAGGCCGAGCGGCTGGCCGCCGACGCCATCATCCAGTTCGAGGTGGCCGGCTGGAGCGGTGCCCACCGGGGCTTCGCGTACTTCCTGATGGGGCTGGCCCGGTTCCGCCGCGGCCTGCTCGCCGAGGCCGAGGACTTCCTGCGCCGGGCGTACCGCATCTCCGAGCGGATCGGGGAGAAGCTGCCGCTGGCCTGGGACGCCGTCGGCGTGCTGGTGGACACCCTGATCGCCCGCGGCCGGGTCGCCGAGGCCTGGGAGCTGGCCAACGACTTCGGCTTCCACCCGCCGTACCACGCGACCGCCATGGTGCTGCCGGACGCGGCCTCGCTGTACGGCAAACTGCTGATCGCCAAGGACCGCTACGCGGGCGCCGCCGCCGCGCTCACCGAGGCCGGTGCCCAGCTGGAGGTCAGGGGCTGGCACAACACGGTCTGGGCGCCCTGGGCCGGCCACCTCGCCATCGCGATCGCCGACGACGAGCCCGAGCGCGCCCGTGAGTACGCCCGCAAGGCCGTCGGGGACGCGCGTGCGTTCGGCACCGCCTCGGCGATCGGCGCCGCGCTGCGGCTGCAGGCGCAGGTCGAGGACGGCCAGCAGGCGGTCGAGCTGCTGGAGCAGGCCGTGACGTACCTCGGGCAGTCCCCGGCGGGGTACGAGCACGCCGTCGCGCTGGTCGACCTCGGTGCCGCGCTGCGCCGGGTCGGGCGGCTGGAGGACGCCCAGGAGTACCTGTACCAGGGCATCGAGCTGGCCCAGCACTGCTCGGCGGAAGGACTGGTCGACCAGGCGCGGCGGGAGCTGGCCAACTACGGTCTGCGGCCCAACCGGCTGGGGCTGAGCGACTTCCGGGACACCCTGGAGATGCTCAGCGGGCCGGAGCTGGACGTCGCCCGGCAGGCGGTGCGGGGCCTGCCGCCGCAGCGGATCGCCGAGGAGCTCGGTCTGGACATCAGCCTGGTCAACCGGCGGCTGGCGGCGGTCTACCGCAAGGCGGGCAGCGGGCCGGACGGGCTGGCGACGGCGCTCGGGCTGCCGCAGCAGCAGCGGGAGGGCGAGGAGTAGCCGGCGGCGTTCGCGGTGGCGTTCGCGGTCCGGTGGCGGTTCTGGGGGTGCGGCGGCCGGATCGGTTCCGCCGCCGGCGACCGTCGTGCGCGGGCGGCGCGCATCGACGCGGGTGCGCCCCCGACACCGCCGCCGTCGCTAGGCTGACGGACAATCGGGGCCGCCGCGGCGACCCCTCGACGGACCAGCAAACCGGCGGTAGCGGTGCGCCGCGGCCGACAGTGAGGAGCAGGCCATGGCGAGCGAGGCCACCAGCGTTCGGCACGAACCCCTCGACCCCTCGGGCGCGGGCGCCGCGATCGAGCGCTGGACGCTCACGGCCGGCCCGTACGAGGCGAGCGTGCTCACCCTCGGCGCCACCCTGCACACCCTCAGTGCGCCGGACCGCTCCGGCCGAATCGCCCAACTGCTGCTCACCAGCGATGAGTTGGCGCAGATCCTGGGTCCGGCCCGGCACCACGGCGCGGTGGTGGGCCGGTACGCCAACCGGATCGACCGCTCGTCGGTCACCATCGACGGCGAGGAGCACCCGCTCGCCCCGACCGGCGGCGGCATGACCCTCCACGGCGGGCCGGACGGCTTCGCGCACCGGATGTGGGCGGCCGAGCAGGTCGAGGGCGGGGTGCGGCTGCGGCTGCACAGCCCGGACGGGGACCAGGGCTTCCCGGGCGCGCTGGACGTCACCGTGGACTACACGCTGGCCGCCTCCGGCGAGCTGGTGATCGACTACCACGCGGTCACCAACAAGCCGACCGTCGTCAACCTGACCAACCACGCGTACATCAACCTTGCGGGTGAAGGCAGCGGCGACGTCCTCGGCCACCTGCTGACCCTGGACGCCGACGAGTACACCCCGGCCGACGAGCGGCAGATCCCGTACGGGCGGACCGAGCCGGTGGCCGGCACGCCGTTCGACTTCACGGTGGCCACGCCGATCGGCAAGTCGGTGCACGACCGGCACCCGCAGCTGGTCGGGCCGGGCGGCTACGACCACAACTGGGTGCTGCGCGCCCGGCCGGCGGACGGCAGCCCGGCGCGGGCGGTACTGCTCGAGGACCCGGTCAGCGGCCGCACCCTGGAGGTGCTGACCACCGAGCCGGGCATCCAGGTCTACACGGCGAACAAGTTCCAGGGCGCGGTCACCGGCGCGAGCGGCGTCCCGTACGGGCCGTTCGCCGGGATCGCGCTGGAGACCCAGCACTTCCCGGACGCCCCGCACCACCCGGCGTTCCCGAGCACGGTGCTGCGGCCGGGGGAGGACTTCCGCTCGACGACCGTGCTGCGGCTGGGCACGAACTAGCGGGTCACGACCACGGCCCCGGCCCGTCGGCGGGTCGTGGCCCGCCGGCGGCTCACGGTCGTGGGCGACTCACGGCCGTCGGCGGGTCGACGCCGTCGGCGGCTCACGGCCGCAGGTCCCGGCGCATGCAGAGCCGGGGCCAGCGGTCCAGGCCGTGCTCGGTCTCCCTGCGGCGGATCTCGCGCAGGCCCGGGGTGAGTTCGGCGTCGGCCAGCGGGCGGAAGCCGCAGCGCGCGTAGTAGGGGGCGTTCCAGGGGACCTCGGCGAAGGTGGTCAGGGTGAGCGCCGGGGCGTCGGTGGTCCGCGCGAGGTGGTCGATGAGCGCCCGCCCGATGCCGCGGCGGGCGTGGTCGGGGTGGACGGAGACCTGCTCGATGTGCAGCGCGCCGTCCACCGGCTCGGCCACCAGGTAGGCGGCGACCGCGCCGTCGGGGGCCTCCGCGGCCAGGGCGACGCCCCGGTCCAGGTAGTGCGCCAGCTCCTCCGGGGCGGGGGGCTCGTCCCCGGCGATCTCCGGCATGCCGATCGCGGCGAAGGGGGCGCCGGCGGCCCGCTCCAGTTCGGTGAGCAGGGGAAGGTCGTCCCTCGTGACGGCTCTGATGCGCATGCGCTCAGTCTGCTGCAGACGGCTTCCGGCCACGCACGGTGGTCCGGCCGCCCGGCGAGAGCTGAATCGGACGAACCAGGGCAATAGCCGCGGATGTCAACTACCGTGTGGCAACGTCCAGGACACGCGGTTGTAACGATCCCCTTTTCTTGCAGAAACTTGCTGCAAGGACTTTCCGTCGATCTTTCGCCGCTGTTAACTTCCTTCCCGAGCCCGACGGCAGCAACGGTGCGGTCGGCACGAGGCAGCCATTATGCGCCTGTCTCCGAACATCTCGGGCACCCCCACCCTCCCAAGGAGTTCTCATGCGGCGTGGCATCGCGGCCTCTGCCCTCGTTGTGGCCCTCGCGGTCTCGATGGCTGCCTGTGGCAGCAGCGGCTCCAGCTCGGACGGCAAGGCCGACGGGCCGGTCACCCTCACGTACTGGGACACGTCGAACGCCACCAACGAGGCGCCGAACTACCAGGAGCTCGTCAAGAAGTTCGAGGCCGCCAACCCGAACGTCAAGGTCGACTTCGTCAACGTCCCGTTCGACCAGGCGCAGAACAAGCTCCAGACCGCGATGGGGGCCAAGGGCGCTCCGGACGTGTTCCGCTCCGAGGTCGGCTGGACCGCCGCCTTCGCCAAGGCCGGCTACCTGGAGCCGCTGGACGGCACCCCGGCCGCCGCCGACACCTCCGCCTTCCAGCCCAGCCTGATCCAGCAGGCCAAGTACGAGGGCAAGCTGTACGGCGTCCCGCTGGTGACCGACACCCTCGGCCTGCTCTACAACAAGGAGCTGTTCGCCAAGGCCGGCATCACCGACGCGCCGAAGACCTGGGACGAGCTGAAGGCCGACGCCGCCGCCGTCAAGGACAAGGCCGGCGTGGACGGCTTCTGGCTGAAGGCCGCCGACGGCTACTACGCGATGCCGTTCCTGTTCGGCGAGGGCACCGACACCGTCGACGCCGCGGGCAAGAAGATCACCATCACGTCGCCGGAGGCCGTCAAGGCCGTCGAGACCTACAAGACGATGTTCACCGCGCCGGGCACCGCCAAGGCCGACGTCACCACCGACGCCTACGCGCACATGATGGACGCCTTCAACAGCGGCAAGGTCGCGGCGATCATCCAGGGCCCCTGGGAGATCACCAACATCTACAAGGGCTCGGCCTTCGCCGACAAGACCAACCTCGGCATCGCGGCCGTCCCCGGCGGCTCCGCGGGCAAGGCCGGCGCCCCCACCGGCGGCCACAACATCTCCGTCTACGCCGGTGCCGACAAGGCCCACAAGGCCGCCGCCGAGAAGTTCGCCGCCTTCATGACCTCGGCCGAGAGCCAGGCGTTCATCGCGCAGAAGAACTCCACCCTGCCGACCCGCACCGACGCCTTCACCGCCGAGGTCAAGGCCGACCCGGGCATCGCCGGCTTCCAGGGCATCCTGAGCAGCGCCAAGCCGCGCCCCGAACTGCCCGAGTACAGCTCGCTGTTCTCCTCGCTCGGCACCAACCTGGGCAAGGCCGTCCAGGGCACCGGCACCCAGGACGCGCTGAACACCGTCGCCACCGACTACGCCAAGCTCCTGCCGGGCTTCACCAAGTAGTCCCCGTGCCCGGTCCGCCGGTCGGCGGATGACGGCGAACGAATGACAGCGAACAGATTTCATCATCTGCCGGTTGTCAGTCGTCGACCGTCATCCGCCGCCCCCGGCGGGCCGGGCCGTCGGCTCCCCCGAGAATCCCCCCGAGAAGGTGCAAACGATGTCAGTCGCCGTGCAGGGCGCCACCGGCAAGGGCAGCCGGGAGCGCGAGCAGCGTCCGGGCCTGCTGGAACGCGTCAAGCGCTCCTACGCCAAGCACTGGTACGCCTACGCGATGATCGCCCCGGTCGTGCTGGTGCTCGGCGTGCTGGTGCTCTACCCGCTCGTCGAGGGCGTCTGGCTCACCCTCACCGACGCCAACAGCCTCAACGTCGCCCGCAAGATCGGCGTCAACGAGATCCCGGCCAGCTACAACTTCGTCGGCTTCCACAACTACGCCGACATCCTGTGGGGCCCCGGCTCGTACGACCGCTTCTGGTCGCACTTCGTCTGGACCATCGCCTGGACGGCGGTCTGCGTCTTCCTGCACTACACCCTCGGTCTGGGCCTCGCCCTGCTGCTCAACAAGAAGCTGCGCGGGCGCGCCGCCTACCGGCTGCTGCTGATCCTGCCCTGGGCCGTGCCGACCTTCGTCACCGTCTTCTCCTGGCGCCTGATGCTCGCCGACGGCGGCGTCGTCAACGGCATCCTCTCCGCGCTGCACCTGCCCGAGCCCGGCTGGCTCACCGACCCGTGGGCGCAGAAGGCGGCCGCCATCCTGGTCAACACCTGGGCCGGCGTGCCGTTCATGATGATCTCGCTGCTCGGCGGCCTGCAGTCGATCCCGTCCGAGCTGTACGAGGCCGCCGAGATGGACGGCGCCACCCCCTGGCAGCGCTTCCGGTACGTCACCATGCCCGGGCTGCGCACCGTCTCCTCCACCGTCGTCCTGCTCGGCGTGATCTGGACGTTCAACCAGTTCAACGTCATCTTCCTGCTGTTCGGCACCGGCGCGCCGGACGCCCAACTGCTGGTCACCTGGGCCTACCGCCTCGGCTTCGGCCAGATTCCCCGGGACTACGCGCAGTCCGCCGCCTACGGCGTGATCCTGCTGTCCATCCTGATCGTCTTCACCGCCTTCTACCGGCGCTGGCTCGCCCGCAACGAGCAGGCCAACGGCTGAGGCCCCGGACCCAGTTGACCCACGAAGGCAGGTACCCCCGATGAGCACCACCACCGAACGCCCGGCCCCCGCGGCCACCGCGACCGCGGCCCCGGCCGCCCGGCCGGCCAAGGTCCGCCGCCGCGGCGAGAGCAGCCCGCTGGCCCGGGCGCTGTCCCACGGCACCCTGATCGTGGCCAGCCTGATCGCGCTGTTCCCGGTCGGGTGGATCCTCTTCGTCTCGCTCGGCCCGGACAAGACCGACTACCTCCACCCCGGCGGCATCCTCGACAAGCTCACGCTGTCGAACTACCAGCACGTGCTGTCCGACACCGACTTCTTCACCTGGTTCGGCAACGCCCTGCTGGTCTCCGGCATCACCACCGTGTTCGGCGTCATGCTCGCCGCCACCACCGGCTACGCCGTCTCCCGGATGAAGTTCCCCGGGCACAAGCCGCTGATGTGGTCGCTGCTGGTCACCCAGATGTTCCCGATCGCGGTGCTGATCGTGCCGATGTACACGATGCTCTCCGAACTCGGCCTGCTGGACAGCTACACCGGCCTGATCCTGGTGTACTCGACCACCACCGTGCCGTACTGCGCCTGGCTGCTGAAGGGCTACTTCGACACCATCCCGGTGGAGATCGACGAGGCCGGCCGGGTCGACGGGCTCAGCCCGTTCGGCACCTTCTGGCGGCTGGTGCTGCCGCTCGCCCGCCCGGGCCTGGCGGTCGCCGCCTTCTACTCCTTCCTCACCTACTGGGCCGAGGTGCCGTTCGCCTCGACGTTCATGCTCAGCTCCGACAAGTACACGCTGGCCGTCGGCCTGCAGACCTTCGTCAGCGAGCACGACGCGCAGTGGAACCTGATGGCCGCGACCGCGGTGCTGATCGCGATCCCGTCCGCGGCCTTCTTCTACCTGGTGCAGCGCCACCTGGTCACCGGCCTGACCGCCGGTGCCTCCAAGTCGTGACGCCCGACGCCGAAGACCTCGCGCGCCCGGCCCCCCGCTCCTCCGATCCCCGAGGGATACCGTCCATGACCCAGAACCTGGCCGACACCTCCCGGCCCGTCGCCGACACCGCTCACGAGGCGAACGTCCGCGCGCCCAGAGACTGGTGGCGGGACGCGGTCATCTACCAGGTGTACCCGCGCAGCTTCGCCGACTCCAACGGCGACGGCATGGGCGACCTGCCCGGCGTCCGCAGCCGCCTGCCGTACCTGCGGGACCTCGGCGTGGACGCGGTCTGGCTCTCGCCGTTCTACGCCTCGCCGCAGGCGGACGCCGGCTACGACGTCGCCGACTACCGCGCGGTGGACCCGATGTTCGGCACCCTGCTGGACGCCGACGCCCTCATCCGGGACGCCCACGCCCTGGGGCTGCGGATCATCGTCGACCTGGTCCCCAACCACTCCTCGGACCAGCACGAGTGGTTCCAGCGCGCCCTGCGGGAGGGCCCCGGCTCCCCGCTGCGCGACCGCTACCACTTCCTCCCCGGCAAGGGCGAGAATGGCGAACTGCCGCCCAACGACTGGGAGTCCATCTTCGGCGGCCCGGCCTGGACGCGCACCGAGAACCCGGACGGCACCCCCGGCGACTGGTACCTGCACCTGTTCGCCCCCGAGCAGCCCGACTTCAACTGGGAGAACCGGGCGGTCGCCGACGAGTTCCGCTCGATCCTGCGGTTCTGGCTCGACATGGGCGTGGACGGCTTCCGCATCGACGTCGCCCACGGCCTGGTCAAGGCCCCCGGTCTGCCCGACCTCGGCGGCTCCGACCAGCTCAAGCTGCTCGGCAACGACGTCATGCCGTTCTTCGACCAGGACGGCGTGCACGAGATCTACCGCAGCTGGCGCAAGATCCTCGACGAGTACCCGGGCCGGCGGATCGGCGTCGCCGAGGCCTGGACCCCGACCGTCCAGCGCACCGCCAACTACGTCCGCCCGGACGAGCTGCACCAGGCCTTCAACTTCCAGTACCTGGGCACTGATTGGGAGGCCGCCGCGCTGCGCGAGGTGATCGACCTCTCGCTCGACTCGATGCGCCCGGTCGACGCCCCCACCACCTGGGTGCTCTCCAACCACGACGTCACCCGGCACGCCACCCGCTTCGCCAACGAGCCCGGCCTCGGCACCCAGATCCGCACCGCCGGCGACCGCGAACTCGGCCTGCGCCGCGCCCGCGCCGCCACCCTGCTGATGCTCGCGCTGCCCGGCTCCGCGTACATCTACCAGGGCGAGGAGCTCGGCCTGCCCGACGTCACCGACCTGCCCGACGAGGTGCGCCAGGACCCGTCGTTCTTCCGCCAGGCCGGGCAGGACGGCTACCGCGACGGCTGCCGCGTCCCGATCCCGTGGTCCGGCACCGAGGCCCCGTACGGCTTCGGCCCCGTGGCCGGCGGCCCGTCCTGGCTGCCGCAGCCGGCCACCTGGGCCGAGCTGAGCGTCGAGGCGCAGACCGGCGACCCGACCTCCACCCTGGAGCTCTACCGCAGCGCGCTGGCCGTCCGCCGGACGCAGGCCGACCTCGGCGCCGGCACCGGTGTCGAGTGGCTGGACGCCCCCGAGGGGACCCTCGCCTTCCGCCGCGGCTCCTTCGTCTGCACCGTGAACACCACCGGTGAGCCGGTGCGGATCGCGGCCCCCGGTACGCTGCTGCTCGCCTCGACCGACCTCGTGGTGGAGGGCGGAGAGACGGTGCTCGCTCCGGACAGCACCGGCTGGTGGGCGGTCTGACGTGGTTGCAATAGGCTCTGGGACCGTGACTACGGCGCGACTCTCAGACATCGCGGCACAGGCGGGGGTCAGCGAAGCCACCGTCTCCCGCGTGCTCAACGGCAAGACGAACGTCTCCGCCACCACCCGGCAGACCGTGCTGGCGGCGCTCGACGTGCTCGGGTACGAGCGGCCGACCCGGCTGCGCCAGCGCAGCGCCGGGCTGATCGGCCTGATCACGCCGGAGTTGAGCAACCCGATCTTCCCCGCACTGGCGCAGGTGATCGAGCAGGTGCTCAGCCGGCACGGCTACACGCCGGTGCTGTGCACCCAGACGCCCGGCGGATCCACCGAGGACGAACTGGTGGAGATGCTGGTGGACCGGGGCGTGGCGGGCATCGTCTTCGTCTCCGGACTGCACGCCGACACCACGGCCGACCACGACCGCTACGCGCGGCTGGCCGGGCGCGGGGTGCCGTTCGTGCTGATCAACGGCTTCAGCGAGAAGATCGACGCGCCGTTCATCTCGCCGGACGACCGGGCGGCGATGTGGATGGCCGTCCAGCACCTGGCCGAACTCGGGCACGAGCGGATCGGGCTGGCCGTCGGGCAGCGCCGGTACGTGCCCGTGCTGCGCAAGATAGAAGGCTTCACGGCGGCGATGCGGGAGGTGCTCGGGCTCAGCCAGGAGGAGGCCGAGGGACTCGTCCGCCATACGCTGTTCAGCGTGGAGGGCGGCCACGCGGCGGCCGGCGCGCTGCTCGACAAGGGCTGCACGGCGATCGTCTGCGGGAGCGACATGATGGCGCTCGGGGCGATCCGGGCGGTGCGCCAGCGCGGGCTGTCGGTGCCGCAGGACGTGTCGGTGGTCGGCTTCGACGACTCGCCGCTGATCGCCTTCACCGAGCCGCCGTTGACCACGATCCGCCAGCCGGTCGAGGCGATGGCCACGGCGGCGGTGGACGCGCTGCTGGAGGAGGTCGGTGGGAACGCGGTCCAGCGCGGCGAGTTCATGTTCCAGCCGGAGCTGGTGATGCGCGGGTCCACGGGGGCCTGCGCGCGCTGAGCGCCGGGCGCCTGGTTCCGAGCGCAGGGCGCTGAGCGCAGGCGCGGGGCCAACGGAAGGACCCCGGAGGGCAGTTGACCTCCGGGGTCCTTCGGTGTGCGCCGGGCCGGCCCCCGTCACGGGGATACGCCGAAGCCCCCGGGGAGAGCGACCGGACTCTCCCCCCGGGGGTGGCGGGTGGCGGCTGACAGGTAACAGCTGACAGATGTTGAAATCTGTCAGCTGTTACCTGTTCTCTGTCATCTGTTCGCCGCCGTCCGTCAGTCGAACCCGACGGCCGACGGCCGACGGTCGTCAGCTGTCAGCTGTCAGCTGTCAGCCGGCGGCCGTTCGCCGTGCTCAGACCCGGCCGGCGAAGTCCGGGGCCCAGTTGGCGATGGTCTGCTCGCGCACGCCCGCGCTCGGGTTGGCGGCCTCGACGTACGTGCCGCCGCCGACGTAGATCGCGACGTGGTAGACGCCCGAGTCCTGGCCGTTGTTGGACCAGAACAGGAGGTCGCCCGGCTGCAGGCTGTCCAGCGAGACGTGGGTGCTGGCGGCGGCCTGGTCGGCGGCGACGCGCGGGACGGAGATGCCCGCGGCGCGCAGCGCGGCCTGGGTCAGGCCGGAGCAGTCCCAGCCGCCGTTGCCGGTGCCGCCGTAGACGTAGGCCTGGCCGACCTTGGACTCGGCGAAGGAGACCGCGGCGGCCATGCTGCCGGTGACGGCCGGGGCCGGGGTCTGCGCCTGGGCGGCGGGCTTGGCAGCCGGGGTCTGCGCCTGGGCAGCGGGCTTGGCGTTCACGGAACCGCCGTTCGCGGACTGACCGGACTTCTGCGAGCGGTTGAACCAGGTGAAGTCCGAGCCGGTGGAGGCCGACTGCTGGGCCTGGCTGCCGTCGCCGAGGGAGAGGTGCTGGCCCGGGTAGATGGTGTCCGGGCCGGCGGTCAGGGTGCCGCGGTTCAGCTCGTACAGCCGCTGCCAGCCGCCCTGGACGTTGTTCTTGTCGGCGATCGAGGACAGCCAGTCGCCCGCGACGACGGTGTAGTCGCCGCCCTGGGCCCACTGCTGACGCTTCTGGGCCCAGTTGCCGGTGGCGGAGTCGGTGGCGGCCTGCGCGTCGGCCTGGGCGGGCGCGGCGGGCTTCGCGGCCGGGGCAGCGGGCTTGGCGGCGGGGGCGGCGGGGGCGGCCGGAGCAGCCGGGGCGGCCGGCTTGGCGGGGGCCGAGGTGTCGATGGCGGCCGGGGTGCCGCCCTTGGTCAGGCCGGCCTTGACCGAGCACACCGGCCAGGCGCCGGGGCCCTGCGAGGCGAGGACCTTCTCGGCGACGGCGATCTGCTGGTCCTTGGTGGCCAGGTTGGCCTGCGAGGCGTAGGCGGTGCCACCGAAGGCGGCCCAGGTGCTGGAGGTGAACTGCAGGCCGCCGTAGAAGCCGTTGCCGGTGTTGATGGCCCAGTTGCCGCCGCTCTCGCACTGGGCGACCTTGTCCCAGGTGGCGACGGAGGCGGCGGAGGCGGTGCCGGAGACGAGGCAGGGGACGGTGAGGCCGACGCCCGCGACGCCGATGGCGGCGATCACACGGCGGGTGCGGCTGGACAGACGGGAGCCGTTGGTGAGCAGCATGAAGACGCGGTCCTCTCCCACGCCTGCGAGGTGAGCTGTCGGATTCGGGCTGGAGTTGCCCGGCCGCGCGTGAGCGCGGCTTCACCCCTAGCCCTGAACCGCTCCTGAGAACGGTCCGGGGCGACTTACCTGTGGGTCCCCCGCTCCTGCCGTGGTGCGTTTTCGCGCTGCCAGGGCATCCGACGGCAGGACTCGGCGTTGCGGATGAACTGGGTCCGTGTGGTCACGAACGGGGAGCACGTTAAGCAGACTTAAGTTCAAACTGCAAATAGCTGTGACGCACCTCACGGTTTAGTGGGAACTGCCAAAATGCCGTGAATTCATGATCGTAAATGATCGTTTTCCGGCAATCGCGTTGCGGATGTCCACAACTGTCCCCGCCTCAGGAGTGGCATGACGGAGCGTCGAAGCGCACAGTGGTGCGCCGGTCGAACCGGGGGAGCGGCCGCGATTCGCGCGCCGGAGAGTGCGCTCGCCATTTCCTGGCAAATAGTTCCAGAACGGACATTCGACTTGATTGGCGCTTAACTCCGGTAACACCTGTAGCGCTCGTGAGTCCGGTAAGTCGCGTAAGTCGCGTAAGTCGCGAAAGCGCCGCGACTCCCGCAACTCCCGTGCGGCGCGGGAGGGGCAGGGGAAGGGCGGAGGAGGAGCACAGCGAAGGGCCCGGAACGGAAAGCCGTTCCGGGCCCGTGGGCGCGCCGGTGGGCGCGCGGAGTCGCTTACTGTCCGGCAGGTCCTCCGGCGGCCGCGTGGGCGCCCCGGGCGCCCTCCACGGCCCCCTCGGCCTCGGCGGCGGCAGCCGCCTCCGCCTCGGCCCGCGCCAGGTCCTCCGGGGACGGCGTGGGCAGCGCGGCCAGGTAGGTGGAGGCGATCAGCTGGCCGACGGTCGGGTAGGCGCCCAGCGGCGCCGCCGACGGGCAGCCGGTCTCCTCGGCCGCGGTGGCGAGCAGCTCGGAGTCGGCCTCCGGCCCGATCACCAGCGGGGCCAGCGCCGGGCGCTGTGAGCCGGTCTCCCTGAGGTGGTCGACGGCCGCGGCCACCGAGCCGGGCACGTCGAGCGCGGCGGCCACGACCGGGATGGCCAGTCGGGCGGCCAGCAGCACGCCGGTGATGCCGGCCGCGGCGGCGGCGTCCTCGCCGCCGACGGTGGTCAGGACCACGCCGTCCGCGGCGGTCGCGATGGCGAACAGCCGGGCCCGGTCGGCGCGCGCCAGTCCGGCTTCGGACAGCCGCACGTGCACCGCCTCGGCCAGCAGCGGGTGCGGGCCCAGCGTGTCGGTGACGGGCGCCCCGTACTCGGCGGCGAGCGCGTGGAGTTCGGGCAGGAAGTCGTGCGGCCCGGGTACCAGCGGCACCAGGACGGGCATCGGCAGCCCGGCCTCGGCGGCCATGGACAGGAGTTCGGCGACGGTGCGCTCCTCGCCGCCCTCGCCCTCGGCGGACTCACCGGGGAGGTAGCCGACCGTGGCCTGGACGCCGTTCTGCTCACTGCGGACGATCGAGAGCAGTTCCTCGACGACCGAGCGGGACTCGGGCCCGGCGGTCGCGGGTACGGCGAGCACCAGGGCCGGGGCGCCGGAGGGGATCTCGGGGCGCTCGGGACGACGGTGGCGCCCCCGCGCACGGGAGCCTGGAGTGCGGACGGGCAGTGGCGCGCCCGGGATGGCTGCGGTGCTCATGCCGGAGATCGTAGGACATCGGCCCGTCCGGCCTGCAGTCGGCTGCCGTACGGAATTCGCGCAGCGTCGGTGCGGACCCGGTGTGTCCGGCCGCGCCGGTCCGGGAGCTTTGCCTGCAATCCGGACATTCTTCGCCCAACCCCCGCTCGGGCACGGGCCATTGTCTTGACGCGCGCCGTGAGGTGCTGCGTTGCAGTCGTGCTGCGTGAGATGTCTCACAGGCCGGGGGGTGCCTGACGGAGGGTCACGGTGGTGCGACTCCCGGCATTCGAAGATCAACATTCAGCGGGGAGCCGCTCACGGCCGGTTATCGCGCGCTCGGCGATTCAGTCGGCTATGTCCGTTTACGTACCGTCAGGAGAAGGCCCCGTGAAGAGTTCGGGGCTGCGGGCGAAGGGCCTCGTGCACCTGCAATGTCCCGTGCTGATGCACGTGCACTGCAGCTATCATCGCGTCAAGTGAGGCGTTGTGCCGGACCGGTACGGGGCCGGTCCGTTCGTTCGGCGGTGCCGGGGGCGCCGCGCTGGACAACAACTCCGGAGCTCTTCGGGAGACTTCTATGCACGACTCGCAGGACACGCACGGCTCGTACGACACCTACAACGGGATGGCCGCGGTCGATCTCCAGGGGGTGGTCTGGCAGAAGAGCCGGCACAGCAACTCCCAGGGCAACTGCGTCGAGTTCGCGGCCCTGCCGGGCGGCGATGTGGCGATGCGCAACTCGCGCTTCCCGGACGGTCCGGCCCTCATCTACACCCGGGCCGAGATCGCCGCCCTGCTGCTGGGGGCCAAGGACGGGGAGTTCGACCACCTGGCGGTCTGACCGGCCGCCGTGCTTCACCATCGGGGGGCCGTCGTGGGTGCCGACACCACGACGGCCTTTGTCTTTTCCGCTGTCTTCGCTGCCGCCGCCCTCGGGGCCGCCGGGCTCGGGACCGCGGTTTGCGGAACTGCCGCCCTCGGGGCAGCTGCGTTCGGGGCCGCCGCGTTCGGGATCGCCTGCGGGGCCGCCGGCCGGGGTTGACCACCGGCTGGGGCTGGCGGAAGGGTCCGGGGTGTGGTCCTCCCGGGGTTCCCCTCGACCTGTCACGCGGCTCGCCGTCCGACCCGCTGCCGGGTCCACCGTCCGACCTGCCGCTCGACGCGCCACTCGGCCTGCCGTCCGACCTGACGCCGCAGTCGTGTCCGGAGCCGTGGCCGTGGCTGTAGCTGGTGGTGCCGGAGCCGTGGCCGGGCGTGCCGTCCGAGCTGCCACCGGACCGGGCGCCGGGTCCGTCCTCCGACCGCGCACCGGGCGGGCCGCACGCCGCCCGGTGCTAGGCCGAGCGCCGGTGCCGTCCACCGACGTCGACCGGTCCGCCGAGCGGTTCGAGCGCCGAGCGTCCGCCGAGCTCCGGGTGCCCGTCGAACGGCCCGCCCGCCGGCTCCGCCTCGAACATGGCCCAGACCACCTTGCCGCTGCCCAGCGGGTGCCAGCCCCAGGAGCGGCTGAAGGACTCCACCAGGTGCAGTCCGCGGCCCGATTCGGCGACGAAGTCCGCCTCCCGGGCCACCGGGCCGATGCTGCTCGGGTCGCTCACCGCGCAGACCACCTGGGGTGCGCGGTGCACCAGGCTTATTCGGATCGGCAACCGCCCGTCCGGGGCCGGCTGTGTGGGAAAGTCGTACTCGCCCTGGGCACAGCCCGCCGGGTCGGGCCGTGCGCCGATCGCATGCCGGAGCGCGTTGGTCACGAGTTCCGAGGCCACCAGCGCGACGTCGTCGAACAGCTCCGGCAGTCCCCAGCGCTGGAGCGTGGTCCGGGCGAAGTCGCGTGCGGTTCTGACGGCTTCGAAGCGAGGAGCGAGCGTACAGGTGACCACATGGGGGTCAACCGCCAAAGCCGTACCGGTGCTCATGAAGAGCTCCTCCCATAAGGGGGCGGACACGGCTGGACCCGCCGGGGTCATGCCGGTCACCTCCGACTCGCTCGGCCGCACGGCCGCCCCCTCGACCACACGCGCGCGCACTCGAACGCCCGGTGGCGCGGGGGACGCCGTCGGACCGGTGCACGGAGTCGCGCGTGGGGTCGACGCGGAGCCCGCGGGATTGCCAGGGATGTGCAGGTGCACGTGCACCATGGTGGTGTGCGCTCACTGCAGATGCAAGAGTCGATTCACGTGCAGTCGCACTATTGGCATATGCAAACGCCGGATGCACGTGCATCCTGGTGTGCGGAGTGCAGAACTGATAGGAACATCCGTCAGTATCGGCACCGTGAGCGCTCAACTGATGGCAGACTGTGCGCTGTTTGCCCTAGGTGGAGGTTTCGACCGCATGACCACAGTTCAGCCGGGCGGCGGCTCGATGGTCCGCCGGATCCTCCTCGGCTCGCAGCTGCGCCGCCTGCGAGAGGCGCGCGGCATCACCCGCGAGGACGCGGGCTACGCGATCCGGGCCTCCGAGTCCAAGATCAGCCGCATGGAACTCGGCCGCGTCAGCTTCAAGGAGCGGGACGTCGCCGACCTGCTCAGCCTGTACGGCGTCGACGACGGGATCGAGCGGGAAGCCCTGCTCGGCCTGGTCCGCGAGGCCAACAAGTCCGGCTGGTGGCACAGCTTCAACGACGTGCTGCCGGGCTGGTTCCAGACCTACGTCGGACTGGAGGAGGCCGCCCAGCTGATCCGCACCTACGAGGTGCAGTTCATCCCCGGGCTGCTGCAGTCCGAGGAGTACGCACGGGCGGTTTTCGGCCAGAGTCGGCCGGTCATCAGCGAGGAGGAGGTCGAGCGGCGGGTCAGCCTCCGGCTGCGCCGCCAGAAGCTGCTGGCCGAGGGCGGCAGCCCGCGCCTGTGGGCGGTCATCGACGAGGCCGCGCTGCGCCGGCCGGTCGGCGGGCCCAGGGTGATGCGCGGTCAGGTGCAGTACCTGATCGACGTCGCCGAGCAGGCCAACGTGGTGATCCAGGTCATGCCGTTCCGCTTCGGCGCGCACGCGGGCGAGTCCGGGGCGTTCACGATCCTGCGTTTCCCGGAGCAGGACCTCGCGGACGTGGTTTACCTGGAGCAGCTCACCAGCGCGCTCTACCTGGACAAGCGGGACGACGTCGACGCGTACATCCAGGTCATGGAGCGGCTCTGCGTGGACAGCCTCACGCCGGAGCGGACCATAGACCTGCTCGCCTCGATCCTCAAGGAGCGCTGAGCCCCTGCCGTTCGGGCCCGGGGGCTCCCTCTCTCGCGGAGCCCCCGGCGCAGCAGGTCGCCACTGGCAGGCCGCCCACCCGCAGTCAACCGCGGGCCGGCGGCCTTTCGCGTTCCGGCGGGTCGGCCTGCGGCGGCCGGCCGAGGTGCCAGGGCAGGTCGTAGCGGCGGAAGAGGTCGGCCCGGATCGGGGCCAGCGGGATCTCGGCGCCCGGCAGCAGCACCCCGATGCAGCCGCCCATCAGCGCGCTGCGCAGCACCGCGTGTTCGGCGGCCGGGTCCGGTGCGCCCCAGTCGTGCAGCAGTCCCTGCAGGATGGCGCCGAGCTGCTGCTGCTCCGGGTCCTGGACGAAGGCGCCGGCGTCCGGGTCGAGGATCAGTGCCAGGTGGGAGCGCATCACCCGGGGGTGGTCCATCGCCAGTCCGAGGACGGCGTCGATGGCGCGGGCCAGCCGGGCCTCGGGGGAGGCGCCGGGGGCCAGTTCCGCCAGCGCGGTGGACAGCGACTGGTGCATCATCCGGTGTGTCGCGGACTGCATCAGAAGTCGTTTGCCGTCGAAGTAGTAGGAAAGCAGCCCGCGGGCGAGCCCGGCCCGTTCGGCGATGTCGGTCAGTGTGGTGCCCGCGTAACCGCGCTGGTCAACCAGCTCGACGGTGGCCCGCATGATGCGTCGGCGGGAGCGTTGCCGCATCTCCTCATTGACCGAATCCCCGCGAGGTGCCATCGTGTCTGCTCCGAACGTTCGTTGGCTCCGGGCCAATATACTTGCGAAGCCGACAGCCGCCCCGTGGAACCGTGCCCCGACGGGCACCGCCCGGGCGGCCGCTACCAAGACGGGCCGGCTCCACCAACACGGGGGTTTGGTGGAGCCGGCGCCATTGCTCGACGGTCATCGCCCGACGATCGGGGGCCGGCCGCGAGCGGGAGCCCATGGATCAGTGCTTGCTCAGGACTTCGGTCCGGGCTGTCGTCGACCCGGCTGACTGATAATCATAATCGGCCACCGGTGCGGGGGCTGACACCCGGCGTCCCTCCAGCAGGGCCCCGACCGCCGCGACCACCAGTCCGAGCAGCGCGACCGCCGTGACGAACACCAGCGCCGGCCGGTATCCGTCCAGCTGGGCCTGCGGGCTGTCCCCGCCCGCGCTGCCGGCCGTGATCATCGCGGTCGCCCCGGCCAGCACCACCGCGGTGCCGACCTGGATCGCGGTGTTCACCAGGCCCGAGGCGAGGCCCTGCTCCTCGTCGGCCACGCCGTCGGTGGCGGCGATGTTCACCGAGGGGAAGGCGAGCGCGAAGCCCACCCCGAGCAACAGCATCGAGGGCAGCACCAGGCCGAGGTAGGAGCTGTGCTCGTCCAGCCGCAGGAACAGGGCGAAGGCGCTGACCAGGGCCAGCAGGCCGATCGGCAACAGCCGCCCGGTGCCGAAGCGGTCCACGATCGGGCCCATGAACGGTGCCGAGAGGGCGATGAACGCCCCGGCCGGCAGCAGCCCGAGCGCCATCTGGAGGGCCGACCAGCCGAGCAGGTGCTGCAGGTAGAGCGTCACCACGAACTGGAAGCCGCCGTACGCGCCGGCCATCGCGAAGGCGACAAGGTTGGCCTGGGCGACCGAGCCGTTGCGGAAGATGCCGAGCCGGACCAGCGGGTGGGCGGCGCGGCTCTCGATCAGCAGGAAGACGGCGGCCAGCACGGCGACCACGACCAGCGAGCCGAGCGTGCGCAGGCTCAGCCAGCCGGCGCCCTGCGCCTCGGTGACGGTGAACACCAGCAGCAGCACGGTCACGGTGCCGGTGATCGCGCCCAGCACGTCGTAGCCACCCTTGGCACGCTCCTCGACCGGGCGGGGGAGCAGACGGACCGCGAAGACCAGGGCGAGCAGGGCGACCGGGACGGGCATCAGGAAGGTCCAGCGCCAGCCGACCGAGGTGAGCAGGCCGCTCAGCACCAGGCCGAGCGAGAAGCCGCTGGCGGCGCAGGTGGTGTAGATCGACAGCGCGCGGTTGCGGGCCGGGCCCTCGGCGAAGGTGGTGGTGATGATCGACAGGCCGGCCGGGGCGGTGAAGGCGGCGCTGACGCCCTTGAGGAAGCGGGCCGCGATCAGCAGGCCGCCGTCGTCGACGAGGCCGCCGATCAGCGAGGCGGCGGCGAAGGCGCCCAGTGCGACCAGGAACACCCGGCGGCGGCCGAGCAGGTCGGCGGCGCGGCCGCCGAGCAGCAGCAGGCCGCCGTAGCCGAGTACGTAGCCGGAGACGACCCACTGGAGGGTCGAGGTGGAGAGGTGGAGTTCGGAACCGATGGACGGGAGGGCGACGCCCACCATCGAGACGTCCAGGGCGTCCAGGAACATGGCGGCGCAGAGCACGATCAGGGTGCCCCAGAGGCGGGGTGTCCAGCTCAGTCCGCTGGTTGACGAGGTGTCGGGTGACGTGACGGTCGCGGTGGTCATGGGGAGGACAGTACATGCATGTGCATTCAATGCAAGTAAATTAGATGTGAACGCATTAATTTACGGCGCAGGTGCTAGGGTGGCCGAGTGGCTGAACTCGACTCCCCGGCGGAGGCCGGTCTCGTCGCGCGGTGGCGCGAGCTGCTGGCCCGGCACGCTGCGTCCGCCTGCGCACTCGACCGCGAGCTGGGCGAGCGGTTCGGGCTGGGCATGAGCGAGTTCGAGGTGCTGGAACGCCTCGTCGAGGGGTGCGCGGCCGGCGGCGGTCACGCGCTGCGGGTGAGTGAACTGGCGCCCACCGTGCACCTGAGCCAGAGCGCGCTCTCCCGGCTGATCGCCCGCCTGGAGAAGGCCGGACTGGTCACCCGGTCGATGTGCGAGAGCGACCGTCGGGGCATCGTGCTCACCCTCACCGAGGCCGGCCGGGAGCGCTACGAGCAGGCCAGGCCGCTGCATCGCGAAGTGCTGGCGCAGACCCTCGGTGGCGGGTTCGGAGCGGCCTGCGAAGTCCCTTCGGACTGACCGGGCGTGCGCCGGGCCGACCTCCGGGCCGGGCTGACCTCCGGGCCGGGCCGGCTCAGAGGAGCGACCGCAGGCCCGGGGCGACGGCGAGCAGGACGACCGCGGTGGGTGCGGCGAGGGCGGCGGCGGTGAGCCGCAGCCGGTGCGGCACGGAGAGCCGCGGGCGGCCCGCGAGCAGCCGGTCCACCCGCTTCGGGGACTGTGCCAGGCCGGGCGGGCAGGAGCCGAACACCCCGCGGTCCAGGTTGAGTTCGGCCAGGGCGAGGGCCGTGGTGTGCCGGCCGTGCCGGCGAGCGGCGCGGTCGTCGGCCGCCAGCTCGACCAGCTCGGACACCTGGTCCCGGAAGGCGCTGAACACACCCACGCCGGGGAAGCCGGACGCCAGCGCCTGCGCGAACTGCTGCAACCAGTGGTGCCGGGCCCGGACATGGCCGCGCTCATGGCTCAGCACGGCCGCCAGCTCCCGGTCGGTCAGCTGCTGAAGGGCGCCGGTGGTGACCACCAGGCGGGAGTTCGGACCGGGCAGCGACCATGCCTCCGGGCGGAGGTTCTCCAGCACCACCAGGCGCTCCCGACCGCTCCGGGCGGTCGCGATCGACTCCGGCAACTCCGGTGCCCGGCTGGCCAGTTGGGCGTGCCGACGATCGCGCAACGCCTTGGCCGTACGGACCTCGCGGGTGAGTGCCAGCACGGTCTGCACGCCGCCGGCGGCCAGCACCGCGGCGCACAGCCGACCCCAGCCCTCGGCGCCCTGGAGGCCGTACGCGGCCTCCACGCCGTGCGGTGCACCCGAGAACACCAGGGCGCGCAGCTCCGGCAGAGCGGCGGAGGCGGCCAGCACCAGACCCAGCGCGCAGCACAGCAGCACCGCCACGACCAGGCACTGCCACACCAGCAATGCCAGCACCGGTTCGCGCTCCACCCAGCGGGCCCGGGCCAGCAGCCGGGGCGCGACGGTCGAGAGCAGCAGTCCGAGCAGCAGCAGGCCGATCAGGGCAGGCATCGCATGGGCTCCCCGAGTACGCACGGAACGCGACAACGCGCTCCCTGCCAACCTATGCGCCGATGGCACCCGGTGGAACGGCTTTCGACCGGCCAGTGACCAACGCCACGCGCACGGCGGGGTCTTGGCGGGGTCTTGGCGGGGGGGAGCGGGCGCGTCACATGGTCAGGAGCATGGCGAACATGCCGATGCCCATGGCGAGTCGGCAGGCCTGCGGCAGTCCGGCGGTGCCGACCGCGAGGGTGCCGGCCGGGGTGCGCAGCAGCCGGCTGCCGGCCCAGACGGTGTACCCGCCGAAATAGAGGAGGAGGGCGCCGGTCAGCAGCGGGACGCCCAGGCCTGCCGCGTGGTGGTGCTGCCGGTCGGCGGAGACCGCCATCGCGAGGGCCGTGTACGTCATGGCGAGCGCGCCGACGGCGTGGTGCAGCCGGTGGGCCCGCCCGGCGGGGGCGGTGACGGCGGCGAGCAGGAAGGCGGTGGCGGGGAGGCCGAACAGGGCGGCCCAGACGGCGGGCGGGACGGTGGCGCCGGTGACGGCCATCGCGGCCATGCCCAGTCCCATCAGGGCCTCGGCGGCGTCGGACTCCCGCGCGAGCGGGCGGTGCGCGTCGGCCGGTGCGCCCGGTGCGCCCGGTGTGCCCGGGGCCTTCGGGGGGCGCGGGGCGTCCGGGACACAGGGGGAGCGCCGCAGACGGACCAGGCAGGAGGCGCCGGCGGCGGCGGTGAGGAGGGCGAGGAGACAGTTGACCAGGACGGGTCCGTGCAACGGCGGCCTCCCGGGGCGGTGGGGGGACGGGGCGGCGGACAGCCAACAGTGAACAGATGTCAGCGAACAGATGATGAAATCTGTCAGCTGACATCTGTTCGCTGTCATCCGTCCGTCGGTTCGCCGTCCCCGTGCGGGGCGACGATCGTCCGCTCCACGATCACCGCTGTCGGCCGGGAGCGGCCAGGGCGCGTACGGGGGCGCACAGTGGTGACCACCGTGGTGAAACCGTGGCCGCACCTCGGCCGGCCGACGGCGCCGGGGCTCCCGACGCCCTTCCGGCGCCCTCCCGCTGTGCTCCGGCTGTTCTCCCCGACGCCCTCCCCGACGCCCTCCCCACCGTCCTCCCCGCCGCCCCTCCCGCCGCGCCTCAGCCCTGGAGCCGCCCCGAGGCGACCACCCGGCTGAGGAACTGCCGGGTCCGCTCCTCCCGCGGATCGCCGAACACCTGCTCCGGCGGCCCCTGTTCGAGCACCACCCCACCGTCCAGGAAACAGACCTGGTCGGCGACCTCGCGCGCGAAGCCCATCTCGTGCGTGGAGATGACCATCGTCATCCCCTGATCCTTGAGGTCCCGCACCACCGAGAGCACCTCCCCGACCAGCACCGGGTCGAGCGCCGCGGTGATCTCGTCCAGGAGCAGCAGCCGGGGCCCGGTGGCCAGCGCCCGCACGATGGCGACGCGCTGCTGCTGCCCGCCGGAGAGCCGGTCCGGATACTCGGAGGCCTTGGCCGTCAACCCGAGCCGGTCCAGGAGCTCCAGCGCCCGCGCCTCCGCCTCGGCTCGCGCGACCCCGTGCACCCGGCGCGGTGCGAGCGTGATGTTCTGCAGCACGGTCAGGTGCGGGAACAGGTTGTACGACTGGAACACCACCCCGATCCGGCGCCGTACGGCGTCCTGGTCCGCGCGCGGATCGGTGATCTCCTCGCCGTCGAGGAAGACCGCGCCGTCGTCGATGCCCTCCAACAGGTTGACGCACCGCATCAGCGTGGACTTCCCGGAGCCGGAGGCCCCGATCAGCGCCGTGACCGAGTGCTCGGGCACGGCGAGGTCCACGTCCCGCAGCACCACCTGGCTGCCGAAGGTCTTGCGCACCGACTCCAGCCGGAGAACCTCCGCCGTCACACCGCACCTCCCTGGAACTGCCGACGGTTCATCCGCGCGGTCAGCCAGTCGGCGAACCGGGTCAGCGGAATGGTCAGCACGATGAACACCAGCCCCGCGAGCAGGTACGGCGTGAAGTTGAAGGACCGGGACGCGATGATCTTCGCCGCGTACACCGCGTCGATCGCACCGCCGATCGACACCAGTCCGGTGTCCTTCTGCAGGCTCACCAGGTTGTTGAGCAGCGGCGGCACGACTCGCCGGACGGCCTGTGGCAGCACCACGTACCGCATCGCCTGGGCGTTGGTCAGCCCCAGCGACCGCGCCGCGGCCCGCTGGCTCGGGTGCACCGACTCGATGCCGGAGCGGAACACCTCCGACACGTAGGCCGAGTACGTCAGCACCAGCGCCGCCCCGCCCAGCAGCAGCGGATCGGTGGTCACCCCGGTCAGCCGCAGCGCCGGCACCCCGGTGATCATCACCAGTAGGCAGATGATCATCGGCAGCCCGAGGAAGAAGTCCACGTACGCCGTGGCCAGCAGCCGCACCGGCAGGAACACCGGCCCGCGCAGCGTCCGCAGCACCGCGAGCAGCAGGCCGAACACCAGGATCAGCACCCCGCAGCCGAGCATCAGCTCCAGGTTCACCCGGAGCCCCTTCAACACCTCGGGCAGCGCCTGACGGGCGTAGTCGAGGTTGAAGAAGGTCCGCCGAGTCACGTCCCAGCCGGGGGAGTTGACGATCAGCAGGTAGAGCGCGACGGCCGTCGCCAGGGTCGACGCGGCGGCGATCAGCGCCGAGCGGCGGGCCCGGGCACGCCGGTACGCCTCGTGCGCGAGGCGCCGCTCGGACGGGCGGTAGCCGTCGCCCCCGCCTGTCCTCGCCTCCGCCTCTGTCCTCCCCGTCCGCTCCGCCTTTTCCGTGCCCTCCGCCTTCCCCGCCTTCCCCGCCGTCCGTGCGGGCCCATCGGCTCCGGCGGCCGCCGCGTCCCCGCTCACCCCCGGGCTCATGCCAGCGCTCACTTCAGCACCGGTGCCGAGACGGCGTCGGAGAGCCACTGCTTCTCCAGCTTCGCCAGCGTGCCGTCCGAGCGCAGCGCGTCCACCGCCTGCGACACGCAACCGGTCAGCTTGGAGCCCTTGTCCAGCACCAGGCCGAACTGCTCGCCCTTCGGGGCCGCCTCGAACTGACCCACCACCTGGGCCTCGGGCACCTCGGCGCCGGTGATGTAGAAGGCGGTCGGCAAGTCCACCACCAGGGCCTCGATCTGGCCGTTCTTCAGCGCGGCCTTGGCCAGGTCGTTGGAGTCGAAGACGGCCGGCTGCCCGCTCGGCTTGATGACGTTGGTGATGGTGTCCAGGCTGGTGGTGCCGACCTGCGCGCCGAGCTTGGCGCCCCTGAGGTCGGCGATGCTCTTCGCGCCCGCCGCCTTGGAGTTCTTCAGCGCGATGACGGCCTGGCGCACGTCGTAGTAGCCGGAGGAGAAGTCCACCGCCTGCTTGCGCTCGTCGCTGATGGACACCTGGTTGACGTCGAAGTCGAAGTCCTTGGCGCCCGGCGCGGTGGCCTTCCCGAACGGCGCGACCACCCAGCTGACCTTGTCCTTCGGGTAGCCCAGCTTCTCCGCCACGGCGTAGGCCACGGCGGACTCGAAGCCCTTGCCGTTCTCCGGCTTGTCCTCGGCGAACCAGGGGTCGTACGCGGGCTTGTCGGTGCCGACGGTCAGCGTCCCGGCCGTCCGCGTCGCCAGCGCCCCCGGCGCGCAGCCCGCCGCCGTGCCGGTCGAGCCCTGGGCGCCGGCGGCGGTGTCGGACTTCGGGTCCTGCGGCGCGCACGCGCTCAGCGTGGCCGCGGCGGCGACCAGTGCGGCGAGGGACAGTACGGCGGACGGCTTGCGGAGGGTCATGGCGGGGCTCCAGAGGAAGGACCGGGCGTGACGGGTCGGGCGTGACGGGGCAGGTCGGGCGGATCGGGCGTGGCAGCTCGGGTGGGGCGGAAGCGCGGGGCGGGACGGGCCCGGTCCCGGCGGGTGACCTCCCCCCGGTGGCGGCGCCGGAACGCACGCGGCATGGTCGGCGTACGGGCCGGCGTGCGCGGCGCCCTCGAGCCGGATCGGCGCCGGCCGGGTCGACGGCGGCCCGGCAGCCGCTGGTGGCCGGATCAACAGCAGCGGCGACAGCGGCAGCGGGGGCCGCGCGCGTGACAACGACAGCAGGAGCCGGCGTGCCGACGGGAGGGCAGCCGGAACGGGCTGTCGTGGCGTACGGCCACCGTGATCACCGTCGGGAACATGCCGGGAGGTTCGCATCAGAGCGGCGCATCTGTCCAGAACATCCACATCAGTGTCCACATGCCGGACGGCAGGCCTCCCGGCGCAGGTTTTCGGGCCGAGGCGCCACCGCGCCGCAGCTTTGCCGGTCCGGACCCCCTTGAACGAGAGAACCTTTCGTACTTATGGTGTCTCCGTTGAAATAACTCCTGTCGAAGTGAGTCCACGATGCAGAATCTTTCGCCAAGGCTCGCTGCGGCGGCCGACGCCCCCGTCTCGACCCTCGCCGGCCACCCGGCCTGGCTGCGCCTGAAGGAGGCCGTCGAGACCCTGCGGCCGCTGCAGTCCAAAGACGGCTCGATCGACCTGGCCGCCGTCCAGCGCCACACCGTCGACCCGCTGGTCGCCACCGTCCGCGCCGCCGTCGAGGAGCTCGCCCCGCACTTCCCGCACGACGCCGCGTACCTCACCGCCGTCGACGCGGACCTCGCCAAGTGGGGGGAGACCGGCTACCGCGAGCCCGACTTCCTGGACTCGCTGCTCGCCTTCCAGCCCGCCGACCAGCGGGAGGACGGCCTGGAGCACCTGGTCGTCTTCCCGATGTACACCCAGAACGGCAACCCGAACCGCAACCTGGAAGCCGTCCTGCTGCGCGTCGTGTGGCCCGACTGGCTGGCAGAGCTGGAGCGCACCCGCTTCGACAACCCGATGTTCGTGCCGATCACCTTCACGGACTTCACGGCCGGCTACGACACCAACTCCGCCGTGCTCTTCCCCGAGACCGTCTCCGTGCGCAAGGCGCCGGAACGTTTCACCTGGGGTGGCATCTTCTGCGACCGCGAGGCCGCCCGCTTCCGCGCCGTCTCCACCAGCGCCGTCCAGCAGCTCGGCCTGGAGATCCCGGCCGACGCCGAGGGCCTGCTCCAGGACCAGGAGCGCGCGCAGGAGACCTTCGTGCTGTGGGACCTCGTCCACGACCGCACCCACAGCCACGGCGACCTGCCGTTCGACCCCTTCATGATCAAGCAGCGCAGCCCGTTCTGGATGTACGGCCTGGAGGAGCTCCGCTGCGACCTCACCACCTTCAAGGAGGCGGTGCAGCTGGAGGCCGAGGGCAACCGGCACGCCCGCGACGTCCAGTACGCGATCCTCTTCGACCGCATGTTCCGCTTCCCGGTCAGCGGCGACCGCGTCCGCAACTACGACGGCCTCGGCGGCCAGCTGCTCTTCGCGTACCTGCACAAGCACGACGCGCTGCGCTGGCGCGACAACCGCCTCAGCATCGACTGGGAGCGCGCCCCGAAGGTCACCAACGACCTCTGCGCCGAGATCGAGAAGCTCTACCGCGACGGCATCGACCGGCCCAAGCCGGCCCACTGGATCGCCGCCTACGAGCTGGTCTCCCGCTACCTCACCCCGCACCCGGCCTCCACCTGGGCGAAGGGCGCCGAGGCCCTTCCGCTCGACATCACCGACGGCAAGGCCCTGAACAAGGCCCTGTGCGACGCCGTGCTCCCGGACGAGTTCCCGCTGAGCATGTTCTACGAGGCCCTCAACAAGAAGCTGAGCGGCGTCATCGCCTCCACCACCGGCATCACCGGTAACGGCATCCAGGGAGTCGCCGCGTGACCACGTCCACCAACGCCCCGCTGTCCGGCAAGGTCATCGCCGTCGCCGGAGCCAGCGGCCCGGCCGGCCGCGCGGTGCTGCGCCGCCTCACCGCCGACGGCGCCACCGTGATCGGCGCCGACATCGACGCCCAGCGCCTTGAGTCGGCCCTGGACGCCACCCGGGTGGCCGTGCGCGGAGCCAAGGTCAGCGGCCAGGTCATCGACCTGCTCGACCCGCAGGAGGTCCACGACTGGGCCGACCACCTGGAGTCCGAGCACGGCCACGTCGACGGCCTGATCCACCTGGTCGGCGGCTGGCGCGGCAGCAAGACCTTCTTCGACTCCCGGCTGGACGACTGGGACTTCCTGCACGACACCGTCGTGCGGACCCTCCAGCACACCTCGCTGGCCTTCCAGCCCGCGCTGGTCCGAAGCCCCGCCGGCCGCTACGCGATGATCTCCGCCGCGGCCGCGCACAAGCCCACCGCCGGCGGCGCCGCCTACGCGGCCGCCAAGGCCGCCACCGAGGCGTGGACCCTCGCCATGGCCGACTCCTTCAAGAAGGAGACCACCGACCCGGACGGCGAGCCCACCGCGGCGGCTGCGATCCTGGTGATCAAGGCGCTGGTCAGTCCCGAGATGCGGGCCGAGAAGCCGGAGGCGAAGTTCGCCGGCTTCACCGACACCGCCGACCTCGCCGACCACCTGGCGGGCCTCTGGGACCGCCCCGCAGCAGAACTGAACGGACAGCACCTGTGGCTGACAGCCCGATGACCGACCTCTCCCGTACGGACGCGGTACGGCGGCACGACCCCGCCGTCCGCGGCTTCGCCAGCGACAACTACGCCGGCGTGCACCCGGAGGTACTCGCCGCGATCGCCCTCGCCAACGGCGGCCACCAGGTCGCCTACGGCGAGGACGACTACACGGCCCACCTCCAGGACGTCTTCCGCCGCCACTTCGGCGACCAGGCCGAGGCCTACCCGGTCTTCAACGGCACCGGCGCCAACGTGGTCGCCCTCCAGGCGCTGCTCCCGCGCTGGGGCGCCGTGGTCTGCGCCGAGTCCGCCCACATCCACGTGGACGAGGGCGGCGCCCCGGAGAAGATGGGCGGCATCAAGCTGCTCACCGTCCCCACCCCGGACGGCAAGCTCACCCCCGAACTGCTCGACCAGCAGGCCTGGGGCTACGGCGACGAGCACCGCGCGCAGCCGCTCGCGGTCTCCATCACCCAGAGCACCGAGCTCGGCACCCTCTACACCGCCGACGAGATCCGCGCGATCACCGAGCACGCCCACGAGCTGGGCATGCTCGTCCACGTCGACGGCTCCCGCCTGGCCAACGCGGCCGCCTCGCTCGGCCAGCCGCTGCGCGCCTTCACCACCGACGTGGGCGTCGACGTGCTGTCCTTCGGCGGGACGAAGAACGGCCTGCTGTTCGGCGAGGTCGTGGTGGTGCTCAACCCCGAGCGGGTCCGCAACATCAAGTACCTGCGCAAGACCTCGATGCAGCTGGCCTCGAAGATGCGCTTCGTGTCGGTCCAGTTCGAGGCCCTGCTCTCGGGCGACCTCTACCTGCGCAACGCCGGCCACGCCAACGCGATGGCCAGCCGCCTGGAGGCCGCGGTCCGCGACATCGACGGCGTCGAGATCGTCCGCCCGGTCCAGGCGAACGCGGTCTTCGCGATCCTCCCGCGCGAGGTGAGCGAGCGGCTGCAGAAGCGCTACCGCTTCTACTTCTGGAACGAGCACACCGGCGAGGTGCGCTGGATGTGTTCCTTCGACACGACGGAGGCTGACATCGACGCCTTCGCGGCGGCCATCGCCGAGGAGATGGGCCGCGCCTGACGGTGCTCGAACGACGAATCGCCCCTGCCCGGGAGCCCGGGCGGGGGCGATTTGCATGTGGCGGGTCCGTCCCCGTACAGTTCCGGAGTCGCCGCGGGAGACCGGGCTGACAAAGCGGAAAGCGAATCCGATGAATGAAACTCCGGAAAACGGAGCGGAAAACGTCTGATAAGCTGGAAACACGAAAGAACGAAGCCCGGAGGGTCCGCTGGAAGGCGGTCCGAAGGAAGCGTCCGTTCCTT